>NZ_JALLIN010000038.1 GCF_023630175.1 Streptomyces cellostaticus
TTCGGTGCCGGGCAACGGTACGCGCCCCCGCCGACAAAGCAGCGCACCGCGATGGCTGAGAGGGACCGCTGCAACCTGCCGGCCCGCGTGCTGGCCGTCTGGTCGGCCGCACGGCGAGCAAGATGGACGTAGGACTCCCGTTCCGTGTTACCCCCGAGCCGGGATGGGAGCCCCCTTTCGTCCGAGCGGCCCTGCGCAACCCTGCCCGGCCCTCCTGCGACCGGGTCACGCACCCAGGGGAGCCTGCTCCGGCATCTGGAGCAGGCTCCCCTGGGTGGCCCCTGGCTGCTGTGGCGGGTTACTTGAACCAGTAGCGGACGCCGTGGTGGCGGGAGCAGGTGCCCTGGGAGTGCCGCGAGTACGACAGCGAGGCGTCCTTGCACTTGGCCGTCTCGTACTTGTTCGCGGGCTTCTTGTTGTGCGTCCAGCCGCACACCCCGGTGGTGTGGTGGACACAGTGGTGAGCGGTGTTGGTCGACGGCAGCGTCGCCGCGGACGCGGCCGGTGCGCTGAACAAGACGCCCGCGACGGCGATGGCCATGGCTGAGGCGGCAAGACGAGCACGCAAAAGGGATCCCCCCCTTGAAGTCGAGCAAATGCAGGGGGACTCTATCCGCCTTTCACTCGCGTATGAGGGCGTTCACGCCCAAGTCATCGTTCGACGCCGAGCGGGTACGAAGTGCGGCTCAGAGCGCGCGACGGGCCTTCTCCCGCCGCACCCATGCGACGCCGGCTGGGCCCGGCCACGGTCCGCGTGCGAGTCGGCTCTCCACAGGCGAGAATCAGCCGACCGTTCAGCCAGGAGCGCCCGAACGTCGAGCAGCGACGGCAGCGATGCCACCACTCTCACCCTCCGGGCCAGCGATTCCCTCTCAGGTGCGCCCGCTCGACCGGTGCACCGCGCCTCGCGCTGTGCCGCCCCCCGGAGCACCCTGGCCCGTCGTGGCGCCCCTGACGGTTCTCCGATCTCGGTCGTCAATCGCGCTCAGAGGGTGGACGTAACCGAGCACGAGGTCTCGCGCAGCACCAACACGTTCCATACGGCGTCACCCCCCTGAGCCCGTGGCTGAAGGGATTGTTCCATGGGCCGCCAGCGTCTCCGCAGGACGGCATTCTGAAACGATCGGTAAGTACGGATCGAAGATCCATCGATCACCGAGCGGACGGGTCTGCCCCTGCCCGTCGGAACCTCAGGGGCGAACCCGCACGACAGCCAGGCACTGATCCCGCTGGTGAAGGGCATACCTCCGGTCCGTTCCCGCCGCGGGCGGCGACGCAGGCCGGACAAGCTCCCCGCAGACAAGGGCTAACTGCCACCTGCACCGATGGCTACGAGGGCGTGGCATCGAGCACCGCATCGCCCGCAAGGGGATCGAGACCTCGCAACGACTCGGCCGCCACCGCTGGACCATCGAGCGAACCATGTCCTGGCTCGCCGGCTGCCGCCGCCTCCACCGCCGCTACGCGCGCAAGGCCGAGCACTTCCTCGCCTTCACGAGCATCTCCTGCACCTTCATCTGCTATCGGCGGCTTGTCTGCTGATGTGGGCCTGCAGCAGTTTCACGGCCAGGTCGTGGCCATAGTGATCGGCCATGTCCAGAGGGGTGCGACCGTCTGGGTCTGCGAGCTCCGGATCAGCCCCAAAGGCCAGCAACACGTCCGTGGTGTGCACAGTCAACGGCTGCCCGCTCTGCATGGAGCAATCACCCTCGGCGTCGATCGCCTGCGTCGGCAGCGTCATGTTGCTGGAGACCTCGTCGGGATCGGAACCAGCGGCCAGCGATCGGGCCCAGGCCTCTGCGTCCTCATGCTCGACTGCTTGATGCGCGGGTGTCCAGTAGTCGCTCACCACAACATTCAACTGTCCCCACAGCGCGCCTGCCAGCGACAATCTATGTCATGAGCCACCAATTGAGATGACTCTAAAGCAACTTCCAGTGGCCCTCGGAGACCACTTCGACGGCGCCATCGGCCACCTTGATGGCAGTCTGCTCGTCAATCGCGTACGCCCGACCCGCGATCCCGGCCGCCCATTGCTCTGCCGCGGCCAGGGTGTTCTCCGGACAATCTGGATGATCCAGGTGCGGGAAGATCGAAAAGTCAACCACGCCCAGCGTGCTGTCGTCGCCGGTGGGCGGCCTCCAGCCCACGAAGTCCTCCCCTATATGGGGGGTCATCACCATGCTCCCGGCGCTGAGTCCCACGTAGACCGTGTCGCGCAGCGACGGCAGGAGTTCCACCAGCCCGGATTCCCGCATCCAGTAGGCCAGGTAGAGCGCGTCGCCTCCATTGACCAGCAGGGCGTCGGCCTCCCGGACCCAGGAGACCCAGCGGGCTTCGTCGATGCTGGGCAGCGCGGTGAGTTCCAGCAAACCCACCGACTTCCACCCCAGCTCGGTCATGGGGCTGGGAGATCGTCCGCTGACGAATCGCCATGGCCCGCCCGGATCGGCACCGGGGCCCCCATACCCCGCGGTGGGGATGCACAGGGCGCTGGACTCGGCGATCGGCTTACCCAGGAGATCGACCAGCGCATCCCGGATGATCGCGTTCTTGATACCGGAGTCGGTGAGGAGAAGCTTCATCATGTCCTTCCCGAGGTGCTGACTTCACGCGTCAACATCCAGCCGTTCGGCAGCGCGTCACGGCTGCCACCATGTCATGGCTGCAACACGAACAGGTGCTAGCGGGTACGGCCCCGAGGACGTCCGCCCGTGCCGCGCCCGGCGTCACCCCGACGCGAAGGACTCCGCCCCGCACATGCGCAGGGCCGGGTCCTGTCGGGGGCCTACGCGTCCCGCAGGGCCGCCGACCGTGCGCACAGGTCGGCGCGGTTGGCGGCTCCCGTCTTACTGATCAGACTCGCGATGTGCTTCTCCGCCGTGCGCGGAGAGATGAACAGCCGGTCGGCGATGTCCTTGTTGCCCGGACGCTCCGCCAGCAGGCGGAACACCTCGAACTCCCGCACCGTCACACCCCGGGCGCGCAGCCGGTCGGGGATGCCGCTGGTGCCGGTGCGGTGCTGGTGCACCGAGGCGCCGAGCCGGCGCAGCCCGGCCCGGCAGGCGCCCGAGACGGCCTGCACGTCCCGTTCGTGGAAGTGGTGCTCCGCCTGCCGCAGCCAGGCCACCGGATCGCCCCAGCCGTCCTGGTGGGCCGCGTCCGCGATCAGCCGCAGTCCGAGGTGCCGGGCCAGCGGGTACGCCTCGGCCACCGCGAGCGCGGAATCCACCGCGGCCGCCGCCCGCCCGCCGTCTCCCTCACGGCCCAGCAGGACGGCGTCGGCCAGGAGCACGAACTGACGGTTCCAGCGCATCCGGGCGACGGCGGTGGCGGTGACCTCCTCGTGCCGGGCCCGGTCCGCGTCCCCGGCGAGCACGTCCAGCAGCAGGACCAGGCCGTGGGTGCCGCTGAGGTGGTAGGTGGAGGGGTTGCCCGCCTCCAGCGCCAGCACCTGCCGCAGCTCCTCGCGGGCCAGGGCGCGGTCCTCCTCCAGCAGGGCGCAGAAGGCCCGGGCGAGTCCGCGGCCCAGGGGTTCTTCCTGCGAACCGGCGCCGTCCCACGCGGCGAAGTCCGCCAGCGCCCGCTCCATCGCCGTCCGGTCGGCGTGATGGGCCGCCAGGACGGCCTGGGACATCAGGACGTACCGCACGGCGGGCGCGAGGCGCAGCCGTCGTACGACGGCCAGGCACTCGTCGGCGGCCGATCGGGCGGCGTCGTAGCGGCCGCTCAGCACCGCGTCCAGCACGAGGATGCCGTCCACGGTGTGCACGATGTTCACGGAGCCGAGCCGCAGCGCCTCCTCGCGGGCCGCGAGCAGACCCGAGGTGTCGCCGTCGGCCAGCCAGTCGTTGCCGCCGAGCCGGGTGGCCGCGTACATGCGCTGCAGGGGCAGGCGGTGGCGCTCCGCCGTGGCCAGGGCCTGCCCGAGCATCGCCGCCGACTCCTCGGGGTCCCGCTCGCGGGCCACCGTCGCGAGGAGTTCCCGGGCCTGGCAGGCGACGACGGGCAGCCCGTGCCGTTCGGCGGCGTCGGCGGCGGACCGGGCCAGCTTCTCCGCGTGCTGGGTGCGGTCGGGGCCCGGAGTGTCGAGGGCCAGGTAGGCGGCCGTGACGTCGACGGCCGCGGCGGCCGACTCGTCCGGCGCGGCCGCCAGCACCTCCCGGGCGCGGTCGATCTGCCGGTTGCCGTCGAGCCAACGGCCCGCCGTGTGGGCGACCTTGGCCAGCCGGGTGTGGAGCGTCGCCAGGCGGACGGGGCTCAGCCCGGAGCCGTCCAGCACGTGCAGGTCCTCGGCCAGGTCGAGGGCGCGGGCGAAGTCACCGGCCTCGGCGAGAGCCGGCAGCAGGTTCTCCAGCACCGTGGCCCGCGCCTGCGGGTCGCCCGCGCCGGCCAGCAGACTCTCGGACCGGCAGAGCAGGGTGACGGCGGAGCCGAGCGCCCCGGCCGCGAGAGCCCGTCCACCGGCCTCCGCGAACAGCAGACCGGCCTCCACCTCGTCGCCGGCCGCGCCGCGCAGCCCGGCCGCCAGCGGGCACCAGTCACCGGGCATGCCGGGGTGCAGCTCCTCGACCGCCTCCGCGCCCCGCCGGGCCAGGTCCGCGCGCCGGCCCGGCGTCATCTGCGTGAACAGGGCCTCCACGGTGAGCGAGTGCCGGAAGGAGTACCAGTCGGGTGCCGGTTCGTCGGGAACCACCAGGCGCGCGGCCACGCCGGCGTGCAGATGGCTCAGCAGGGCCCGGTCGTCGACACCGGTCATGCGCTGCAGAACCGTCAGCGGGAAGCGCCGGCCGAGCACGGCGGCGGCCGACAGCAGGGTCAGACCCTGCGCGCCGAGGCGGTCGATGCGCCGCACGATGCCACGGGCCAGCGAAGAGGAAACGTCACTGCGGAGGTCGCCGACGGCCCGCCAGCCCTCCGGCCCCCGCACCAGGGCACCGGCCCCGATCATCGACTGGAGCAGCTCCTCGACCAGGTACGGGCTTCCCGAACTGTCCTCCCACAGGCGCTCCAGCACCTCGGCGGGCACCCGCTCCGGGGCGTCGGAGCCGAGTTGGGCGGCGATCATCTCGTGGGCCTGAGGCCGGGTCAGCGGCGGCAGTTCCACCAGGGCGGCGGCGCCGCGCCGGCGGGCCGACTGCGCGAGGTCGAGGGCGTCGCTGAAGTCCGTGCGGACCGTGGCGAGCAGGAGGACGGGTGAGCACTCCAGGTTGTCCACCAGGTATTCGAGGACGCCGAGCGTCTCCGGGTCGGCGTCGTGCAGGTCCTCCAGCAGCAGCAACTGGCCCCGCTCGCGCCCGGCGGCGATGAGCAGGCGCAGCACCGCCTCGCCCAGGATCACCATGGAACTGCTGTCCCGTTCCCCGGTGTCCCAGTCCGGGATCAGCCGGCCCAGAACCGGCCGGTAGGGGCCGAGGGCCAGGTCGTCCAGTGGCTCGCCGCCGCGGAACAGCGACATCAGGGCCTCGGTGAGCGGCCGGAACGGTACGGCGGGACCCGTGGTGCTGCCGCGGCCCCGCAGCACCCGCATCCCGGCGCCCAGCGCTCCGCCGACGGCTTCCGCCGCGACCCGGGACTTGCCGACGCCCGCCTCTCCCACCAGGAAGACGACACCGCCGCTGCCCCGGCGCGCATCGGCCAGGGCGCTTTCGAGCAGGGCAAGTTGGGAGTTCCGTCCGACCAGGGTGGGCGTGTGGGAACGCATGAGCGCAGATAGTAATCGGACAGCGCGGCCTGCGGCAGGTGCCGCGTACGCGGAGGTGTTCCGTCACCGTCGAGCCGGCCGTGCCCGGACGGCGGGCGCGGGCCGGCGGGCAGGCGGGCAGACCCTCGCCCTGCCGCCCGCCGGGGCCGGCCCGGTGTCAGTGCGGCACCGAGACAGACGTGTCGATGGTGCTGAGCGTGATCACGACGCCACTGGTGAGCACCATGCCGGCCAGTGCACGGGTCCGGGCGCAGGCCCGGTTGCGGCCCTTGAGCACCATCCCGCCCGCCGCGTCGTGCTCGTCGTCGGCGTGCTCGTCGTCGCAGGCGCCGGTGGCGTCGGTGGTGGCGTCGGTGGCGACCGGGGTGAAGCGCTTGTCCATGAGGGTGATCCCCTTCTGTCGTCCCGTGCGGGAGGGCACGGGGTAGGCGGACGAGGTGCCGTGGTGCGCGGGTGGTACGTCGGTGGCGCGGGGGAGCGGGGGCCTGATCGGTCAGGGGCCGGACTGTGCCAGGAGCAGCACGGACGGCACGGTCCCGGGGGCGGCGAGACGGAGGAGTCCGTAGCCGATGCCGGACAGCCCGGCCAGCAGCCCGGGGGAGGGAACGTGGTCGGGGGTGGCACAACGGTGGCTCTGCGCCTCCACCAGCGCCAGCACCTGCCCCGTACGCCGGGACAGCGCCCGTCCGGCGGCCCTGTCGCCCCGTCCGGCGAGCACGGCCAGGGCCTCCAGAGTGCCGAGCGCACCCCGCCCGAGGCTCAGGCCGGGACACACCTCGGCGCCGGCCAGTGGGGCCGTCAGCGTGCCGGCGGCGTCCACGGGCGCGGCGGCGGCCACCCCGGCGAGCCCCGAGACCCAGGAGGCGTCCGCGGGCACGGTCCGGACCTCGCGGACCGCGGCCCGCAGCAGGGCGTCAGCGGCTCCCGCGTGCGCTGCGGCCCGCTCCGGCCGACGGCCGGCGTAGCGCCGCAGCGCCCAGCCGATCCCGGCCACGCCGTCCGCGAATCCGTGATCGCCGCCGGTGCCCGCCCCGTTCCCGGGCAGGGCGCGGTCCGGTGCGCTCACCGCCGCCAGCAGCAGATCCGCCACGGCGTCCGCCAGCAGCAGCGCATCGGGGGACCCGGTCGCCTCGTGGGCGGCGACGGCGGCGGCCAGCGCTCCGGCCGCGCCACCGGCCAGCCCGGGGTCGGAGCAGGCGGCGACGGCGTGCCGGAGTGAGGTGAGCGCGTCCGGCAGGCAGCCCGTCAGGTCCTCATCGAGCAGCGCGGACAGCCGCACGAGCGCGTGGACGATCCCGGCGAGCCCGTTGTAGGCGCCGGGTCCGGCCGCCGCGCTCAGTTCGGGATCGGCGGCCAGGGCCCTCATCAGGGCGGGCAGCGGACGGACCGCCTCCCGGGCCAGCGTGGCGTACCGCCCGGCTCCGGTCAGCGCGTTCGCCTGGGCCAGGAACAGCGCCACGCCGCAGTACCCCTGGCCCAGTCCGGCGCCCATCGGCAGCACGGCCCAGTGCGGTCCCGACACCTGCTCCAGGCCCAGCCAGTTCGTCCGGCCGCCGCCGCGTATCGCGCGCGCGGCGATCTCGTCGGCGATGCCGCAGGCGGCCGCCAGCAGCCGCGAGGTGTCCGGCACGACCGCCGGGAGCGGGGCGAGGGCGAGTTCGGAGCGCCGCGCCAGGGGCGAAGCGGCCCCCCGTGCCGCCAGCGTGGCCGAGATGACCCACTCCTGGTCGTGGCAGTCGACCTCGTCCATCCGGGCCAGCTTCTCGCCGACCGCGGCCGCACTCGCGACCGGCAGCACTCCCGGGAGCCACGTGCCATCGGCCGTCCGGACCCCTGTACCGGACGGCCGATGCACGAACAGGGGGACGTCACCGCGCCACAGGTCCGCGATCTCGTGCTCGATCAGCCGCCGGCGCGCCTCGTCGTGCTCGGACTCGGTCCACAGCACCGCGAACACGCTCTCCCGGGCGAGGGCGTTGCCGAGCAGCGAAGGGTGGACGGACTCCTCCAGCAGCGTGGTGTACAGGCGGGTGGAACGCGCCACGAGCCGCGCCGGGCTGTCGGCGTGCGCCGCCAGCGGCCCGTCCGGGCCGAGCAGTTCACGACCGTGCGCGGCCAGCGCCGTGTAGCCGGCGCGGAATCCCTCCAGCAGGGCGGCCCGGTGGTCCGCCGCCTCCAGCGGCGCGCCCGCGGGCAGCGGCTGGTTCTGCGCCGCCGGGCTGATCACCGGCCCCCGTACGGCCCGCATCGTGTCCCTGCCGCTGTCCTCCCAGCGCAGGCCCTCGCTCGGGAAGGTGCCGTCGGAGGACCGGCCGAGCGCGGAGATGTCGAGCGCGCCGTGCTCGCCGATCAGCAGGTGGGGCAGCAGGCAGGCGCGGTGCACGGAGGCCTGCAGGGCCTCCGCGGCCGGATCGGCGCCGGCCGTCATGGCCTGCGGCAGGCCGGTGTGCAGCAGGGTCTCGGCGTCCACCAGGACCGGCTGGTCGCCGCAGGCGATGACGTTCTCGTAGTGCATGTCGGCGCCGTCCACCGCGTAGAGCAGGGCCAGCAGCGCGCCCTGGCGGCGGTAGAAGGCGTCGGTCTCGGTGACCGACCGGCACCAGCGGTGCTCCACGAACTCGAGCCAGCCGTATCCCGGCCGGAGCACACTGCGCGGCGTGCGCAGCGCCAGGCCGGGCACCTTGGCTCCGAGCCAGGCCACCAGGTCGTCGAGCAGGGCGTGCTGGCCGAGCGGCCGGGGCTTGTACACGAGCCGGCCGCCGGTGGCGAAGCGCAGGACGGCGACTGCCCGGTTGCCCTGGTGGGCGTCCCCCAGACCGAGGTCCACCCCGGCCAGCGCACCGGGTCCGCGCCCGTCGAGCGGCCCGGCGGGCAGGTCCTCCCGGTCGGCCTGGAACCGGTTCACCAGCTCGACCGCCGCGTCCGCCGCGTCGAGCGCGGTCCGCGCGAGCATCCGGGCCAGCACCGGGTAGGCCGCGAAGAGCGCGACCAGCCCCGGCCGGCTGCCGGTGGCGGCGACGAACGAGGCGAACCGCTCGCGCGGGTCCGCTCCGGGGAGCCGTCCGGCGCGCCGGGCCAGGGACAGCTCGTGCACCAGGGTCCGGGCGGCCTGCCGGACGAGCTGCTCGGTCAGCCGGCGCTCGAACGCGTTCCGCCACACGGACCGTTCTGCGGCTGGCACGTCCGCCGTGCGGCGCGCGAGCCGGTCCGACACCGGGGTGACCAGCGGCCGTACGACGGTCGCGAAGACCTCGGGACCCGTGCCGTGCGCGGTCAGCTCGTCCAGACCCTCGGGGGCGGCGGCCAGCGCCGCCTCGGCGTAGGCGGCCCAGTCGGGCTTGGCCGCGCGGGCGGCGAGGGCCTCGGCGGACTCCGCGGCGAGGGCCGCCGCGGCCGCCCCGTCCACCGCGAGGTGGGCCAGCCGCAGGGCGAAACCGCCACCGTCCCCGGCGTCCCAGGGAGCGCGCCCGGCGGCCGAACCGGCGGACGGCGCAGGGCGGCCGGGCGCGGCGAGCCGTTCCGCGAGGGTCAGTGCCGGGGCCCACCAGGCGAGCGGCAGGCCGGAGCTCCCGGGAGTCGGGAGGCCGGTGCGGGGAGTCGGGAGGCTGGCGGTCTCAGTCACGGGAACGAAGCTGCCAGACCCCCGCGGCCCCCGCATGGGGGTGTGGCCCCCATATTTTCGGGCGCCCGCCCCACCCTTGGGGGGCGGGCGAGGCGCTCACGCCCCACGGCCCGGAGAACCGCGGGTCGGCGTGGTCGGCCCCGGGGCGGCGTGCCGGGGATCGGGCGGTGCCGGCGGAACGGTCTTCCCGGCCCTCGCGCCCGCCGGCGCGGCGCGCCTCCTCCCGAGCGGTGCCCCCCGGCGTACCGCGTCAGAGCCGGGACGCGGGCAGCAACCGCGGCTCGATCCGTTCCTCCACCGTCCCGGCGCCGGAGCGGCCGACCACATAGGCGCCCTTGCCGGGCAGTTCCGCCACGGCCTCGACCAGTTCGGTGCCCCGGTAGACCAGGCCCACCCCGTCATCGGTGCAGTGAGCCGTGCGGAAGGCGCCCTCGGCGACCAGCCGGTGGATCAGCGGGCGCCGGCCCGGATCGGAGTCGTAGTGCACGCCGTTGCCGTACGGCAGCAGGCCCAGCGCGTCCGTGACCGGACGCAGCCCGGGTCCGAAGGAGTCCGTCGCACCGCCCTCGAACCAGCAGATCGAACCCGCGCTGACCCCGGCGAGCACCACACCCGCCAGCCACGCGCGCCGCATGATCACGTCCAGGCCGTGCACCCGCCACACGGCGAGCAGGTTGGCCACCGAACCGCCCATCACCCACACCACGTCGTGGGCCAGGACGGTGGCCTCGACGTCCTCGACGTTCGGCATGGGGAACAGATACAGGGGAGTGAGGTCGTAGCCCGCCGCCCGGGCCGCCTCCGCCACGCGCGCCGTCACGTGCTCGGCGTCACCGGTTGCCGTGCCGACGTACAGGATGCGGGGACGCCTGCCGTGCGCACCGGAGAGGTCGACGGCGTGGTGGAGCAGGCCGTCGAAGAGCAACCGGGTGCGCGTGCCGGCACGGTGTCCGCCGGACGTGGCGAGGACGGTCGGTTCCGGAGCGGTCACGCGCTTGATCGTAGCGCGCCGAACTCGGCCCGGCGGGTGCGGAGTTCGGGAAGGGGCGCACCTGCGGGCGGGCCGCCCGCGGCCGGGTGGGCCGGCACCGGGTCATCGGCGGCGGCCGGGGCCGGGACGTCATCGCGGTGCTGCCCCGTCTCCGGCGCCGGGCGGGGCGGAGGGCCCCCACGACGACGAGGGCGCCCGCTCCGTACGCCGATCCGCCGGGTCCGCGGGATGGCCGCGGAGGTCCAGCATGCAGAAGACCTTGTCGTAGCGGCGCTCGCCGACGGCGACGAATCTCGGCAGGCGGCCGTACTCGGTGAAACCCAGCGACTGGTAGAGGCGCAGGGCCTCGGTGTTGTCGCCGCGAACGTCCAGAGTGAGGACCTCGACGCCCGCCGCCCGGGCGTCGTTGATCAGGCCGGTGGTCAGCGCCCGGCCCACCCCGCGACCGTGGACCGCAGCGGCCACCGCGAGCTTCTCCAGATCGGCGTGCGGCCGGTGGGTCGGCCGGGCGTAGCGCGTCCAGTGCCCCAACCCGACGAGCCGGCGGTCGAGGTAGGCGGCACGCAGCGCCGCGTCCCCGGTCCGGGCCGCCGAGACGACGTCGCGGAGGAGCCCCGCCACCTCGTCCCGTGCGGGCGGCTCCACCCATCCCAGGGCGGCACCCGCAGCGACCAGATCCGCCAGGATCCGGTGGGCCGACTCCGCGAGCCGGGCTTCCAGCTCGGGATCGGAGGTCAGTTCGAGGGTATCGAGGACGACGGGCTCGGTGGTCATGGCCCTGATCATGGCCGATCCCGGGTCCGGCGCCCACCCGGCCGGACCCGGGCAGCCCGGCGGGGGCCACTGCCGCCGGCCTGACCGTCCCGGGCTTCAGGAGAACTTCTGCGCCCCGCGGGCCCGCCCCTTCCCGGAGTGCCGCATTCCGGTACGCGGGAGCAAGTGGAAGGCTTGGCCCATGGCCTTTCGACCGTGGCGGGACCTCCGTCGTTCCTGGTGGCCGGGTCCCGTACCCGCGCTGATGGTGGTCCCCCTGGGACTGATCGTCACGGTCTGCGTGGTGGATGTGCTGGCGCCGCCGCACATCCACCTCGGCCCGTTGCTGGTGGCCGCACCGGCGATCACGGTGGCGTTCGCCGGCGCCCGTGTGACGGCGCTGATGGGGGCGCTCGCGGTGGTGGCCCAGGTGCTGATCGGTGTGCTGAGAGGGGTGCTGGGCACCGCGAACATCCAGGCGCAGATCATCGCTCTGATCGTCGTCTCCGTCGTCTGTGTCAGCCTCTGCGTGGTGCGGGACCGGCGTGAGCACCAGCTCCACCAGGCGCGGTCCGTCGCCGAGGCGGCGCAGAGCGTGCTGCTGCAGCCGCTGCCCGCCCGCACCGGCCCGCTGCGGATCGCCGGCCTGTACATCCCCGCGGAGGAGGAAGCCGACCTGGGCGGGGACCTGTACGCCGCCGCACGGACCGACCACCACAGCACCCGGCTGCTCATCGGCGACGTGCGCGGCAACGGGCTCGCCGCGATCAACAACGCCGCCCTGCTGCTCGGCGCGTTCCGCGCCGCCGCCCACCGGCAGGCCACCCTGTCTCGCCTCGCCATCCACCTGGACGCCGCGTTCCGCTGGGACACCAGCCAGTGGCGGCCACGGGAAGAGCGTGACACCGACGAGGACTTCGCGACCGCGATCCTGCTCGACATCCCCGACCACGACCCGGTCGTCCACCTCATCAGCTGCGGCCACCCCCCGCCGCTGCTCCTGCGCGGGACCCGCGTCACCCCGCTCATGCCCGACGTGGCCCACCTGCCGATCGGTTTCGGCGGACCGTTCGGCGTCGCCTCGTACGACGTCCAGACGTTCCCGTTCCAGGTCGGCGACCTGCTGCTCCTCTACACGGACGGCGTCATCGAAGCGCGCGACGGCACCGGACACTTCTACCCGTTCACCGAACGGGCGCCCGAATGGATCGACGACGATCCCGGCGAACTGCTGCGCGGTCTGCGCGGCGACCTGCTGGCCCACGTCCACGGACACCTCGACGACGACGCGGCCGTGGTCGCGATCCGCCGCCTGGCGGTCTGACTCCCGGACGGCGCACGAGCAGCCGCCCCCGCCCGGCCTCCGTCCCCGCCCGGCCGTTGCCGAGCGACCCACGTCGTACATGAGCCGTTCACCGTCCGGGCCGCGCGGCGTAACCGGGCCCTCCCCGGGGATCGCAAGGGTTGCCTCTCCCGTTGCCGAAACCCTGTCAGGAGTACACGCCCCCGATGGACAGCCCCACGCCGAGACCCGCCGGGACCCGCGTCACCGCAGGTCCCTCCGACCGCGCCGGTGCCACCGGGGAGAGTCCGGCCCGCGACCCCTGGTGGGACAACACCCGGTTCGTGTCCGCCTCGCTGATCGTGGTCCTGCACACCATGGGCAGCATCATGGACCGCCACGGGCCGCTGCACGCCTTCCACGTCGCCGCCTGGGCCTTCCGGGTCCCCGTGTTCGTGGTGCTGGCCGGGGTGTTCAGCAGCGCCGGGCCGCTCGGCGCGCGCCATCTGCGCACCCTGCTGCGCAGCATCGTGCTCCCCGCGCTCCTGTTCAGCCTGCTGTTCTCGGTGGAGTCGTACGCCCTCGGATCGCCCTTCGCCCTGCACATCACCCAGCTTCCGTGGACCCTGTGGTTCCTGATGTCGCTGTTCTTCTGGAGGCTGCTGCTGCCGCTGGTGGCTCAACTGCGCCACCCCCTGGTGGTGACCACGGCCGTGGCACTCGCCGTCGGGTACGTGGAGGAGTTCGGCCTCCAGTTCTCGGCCAGCCGGACCCTGGTGTACATGCCGCTGTTCCACTTCGGCTGGCGGCTCGGGCAAGGCGGGTTCGGCAAGTGGTTCGAGAGCCGGTGGAGCCTCCCCGCGGCGGCGGCCGGAGTGCTCGCCTCCGGACTCGTGGCCTGGCGGTGGCACCGGGACATCCAGGGCACCTGGCTGTCGATGCGCCATGCCTACCGGGCCGACACCGCGCTCGGTATGGAGGGCGCCTGGCTGATCCGCCTGGCGGTCCTGGCCTCGGCGGCGGCGCTGGTGCTGTGTCTGCTGCGGCTGGTGCCGAAGCGGCGGCTGCCGCTGATCTCCGCCCTGGGCGCGGGTGGCTTCACCGTCTACCTGCTGCATCCGCTCGTCATCCTGCCGCTGCGGGAGAAGGGCCTGATCGAGCGGGCCGACACCACGCCCGAGCTGATCGTCCTGCTGCTGGGCGCCGTCCTGCTCACGGGACTCCTCGCCTCGGCGCCCGTCCGCCGCCTGGCCCAGCCGTTGACCCAGCCCCCGGTGGGCTGGCTGCTGGCCCCGGCCCCGGCGGCCGCCCCCGCCCGCACGCCGGAGCGGGTGCCGGAGACGGTGCGTCCGCCGCGACACGGCGACAGGTCCCAGGGAGCCGGTGTCTCCTGACCTGCCCCCACCGGCCCGCCGCGGGAGGGCGAGCCGCGCCCGGGCAGTCCGCCACCGAGGCGGGGTGGATGCCGGGACCCGCCCGGCGGTGGGGGCCGAGAGGGGCGGGGCCCGGCTGCGCGGCCCGCTCCGGGCCCCTTACGGGAGGCGGGGGGCCTGCGCGCGGCGTGCGCGCAGCGGCACCGCGTTCGGTCGTCACCCGGTGTGCCTTCGCAGCGCGGCGAGGGTCTCTTCGACCAGCGCCCGCGCCTCGGCCACCGTTGCCGCCAGCGACCGCGCGGTACGGCCGGGCGCCGCCAGCAGGCCGCGGACCCGTGGGCCGAAGCCGCTCGGCGCCACCGGCAGGGCCTCGGCGACGGCCAGCGCGCCCTTCTCGTTCAGGCACCAGCGCCGCTCCGCCGCGAACATCGCCTGCACCAGCACCCCGACGGCCCGGGACAGGCAGAGTGAGACGTGGAGCGGGTCCGCCCGCGCCGCACCCTTCGCGGCGATGCCGGTCAGGAAGTCCGCCTCCCAGGCTCCCGCCGTCAACGCGTCGCGCAACGGCTCGGGGTACGTCGCGGTCCGGCGCCGCAGGCCCGTCAACTCGCCGGTGGGATCGGACAGCACCTGGCCGAGCGCCACCTCGCCCACATAGCAGGGTGACCAGAATCCGAGCGGATGCCCCGGCTGCGTGCCCACTTCGTAGCGGCCCTCGCGGCAGTCCGACCACACCCGCTCGACCCGGTCCAGTTCCCGCAGGATCCAGTCCACCGCCACGCCGTCGACCTTGAGCCACGCACCACCGTTCACCCAGGGCCCCCACCCGCCCGGGCCGGCCACCTCGGCATCGGGGCCGGCCAGCAGGCGCAACGCGGCGACGTCGAGTTCGCCGCGATAGTAGACGCCGAGGTCCCAGTCCGAGTCGTCCTGGTGCTCCCCGCGTGCCCGGCTGCCGCCGAGCATCACCGCGACCACACCCGGCACCTCGGCCAGGCGGTCGGCCATGTCCTCGACGATCACTCGCACGGAGCCGAGTCTCCCAACCGCCGGCGCGCCGGGCCGGGCGTTCGCGCCGGCGGTCGCCAGGACAGGGGGCGCCGTCCCGCCACCCGGCGGAACGCGTGGGCCGTCGCCGTGTCCGAGAGGCGCGGCCGCGCCCCTCTGCCCGGAGGTTCGCCCGCGCCACCGGGCCGGCGCCCCGGTGGCACGGGCCGCCGGCGCCGCCCGCGCCGATGGTGCGCCGTACGCCCGCGCGGAAGCAGCGCGGCCGGGCCAGGACGACGCTTCCCCTCGCTCATGTCGCGTCGTCTCCGGCCGGAGCGGTCACGGCCGAGGCCGTCCGGCGCGGGGTGCGCGCGTCCAGCCGCAGGCGCAGCCGCCGCGGGTGGTAGACGGTGGCCAGCGGCACCGGGCGGATGTCCATGCCGGGCTCGCAGGAGACCCGCCAGCGGCCGAGGATGGTGGCGAGCCCCAGAGCGGCCTCGGTCCGTGCGTAGAGGTCGCCGATGCACTTGCGGGCACCGGTGCCGAACGGCACGTAGGCGTGGCGGGAGGCCGGAGCGACACGGTCCGGGAGCCAGCGGTCGGGGTCGAACCTCGTGGGGTCCTCGAAGGCGTCCTCGTACTGGGCGACCGCGGCGGGGCTGAAGACGACGGTGGAGCCGGCGGGAATCCGGCGGCCCGCGAGTTCGGTCGGGGAGGTGGTGAGGCGGGTGAACAGCCAGGCCGGCGGGTGCAGTCGCAGCGTCTCGGAGATGATCCGGTCGGTCAGGGAGAGTTTCGGCAGGTCGTCCCACTGCGGGGCACGGCCGTCGAGGACGGTGTCGATCTCGTCGTACAGCGCGGCCTCGATCCCCGGGTGCTGGGAGAGCAGGTAGAAGACCCAGGTGAGGGTGCCGGCGACGGTCTCGGTGCCGGCCGCCATGACGGTGATGACCTGGTCGTGGATCTCCTTGTCAGCGAGCCGCCCGCCGTCGTCGTCGCGGGAGGCGATCAGCGCGGCGAGCAGGTCGTCGTGCTCGGTGTCGGAGCTGCGGTAGTCGTCGATGAGGAGCTGGGTGGTCTCGTGCAGGAAGTCCAGGTTGCTCCGGTAGCGGCGCTGGGAGGGCAGCGGCAGCCGGCGGATCGGGGCCGGCAGGAACATCTGCCGGAACAGACCGTTGAGCACGACGTCGAAGGAACGTTCCACCTTGTCCGCCAGCTCGGGGCTGACGGGTGTGGAGTACAGGGTGCGGCCGACCGTGCGCAGGGCCATGCCGTACATCTCCGGGAAGGCGTCCACGACCGTGCCGTCCTGCCAGCGTGACGCCGTGTCCGCGATCTCGGCGTGCATGGCCTCGGCGTACCGCTTGAGCCGGCCGCGGGTGAACGCCGACTGCATCAGCCGGCGCTGGCGGCGGTGGTCCGCGAAGGGGCAGGTGACCAGGCCGTTGCCGGCGATGTCTCGGGCGCGGTCGTAGAACACGCCGCCCTTGTCGAAGAGGCGGTCGTTGGTCAGGACGTGCCGCAGCAGTTCGGGGTGGGTCGGAACGTAGGCCGTGGTGGGGCCGATCCTGATCTCGACCAGGTCGCCGTGGGCCGACAGCGAGGTCATGAAGTTCACGGGGTGACGCATCATCTGGAGGGCGTGTCCCACGACGGGGAGCGCCCCGGGCGCCGCACCCGCCGAGAACGTGGTCTGCTCGGTCATTCGATTCTCAACTTCCCGTCTCTGCGATCTGATGACAGCCGTTCCGGTCCGCCCACGGCCGCGCCCCGCGACGGCCGGGCGCGGGCGCGGGGTGCTGGTGGGCGGTGCCGCCGGGGTCCGCTGCGAACGCCCCGCCGTCCGCCCGCGGGGCAGGCGGGACCTTCGCACCGGGCCCTGAGGGCCATCCCGCCCCGCGATCCCCGGCGGGCGCCCGACGACAGCCGCGGCACCTCGCGGCGTTGCCGGATCGCCCGGACACACCCGGTAGGAGGAGCCCCTTCCGCCCCGCGACGCACCGCATCCGGCCGTGCGCCGGTCCACCGGGGATCACGGGACAACCCTCAGCGCGCGGTGCTGCCGAGTTCCTCCAGGTAGCCCTGGGCGCCGGAGGCGAGCGCGAACTCGGCGTCGTAGCGGCCCGATGAGCGGTGCCAGTCGTAGGAACCGCGGATCACGGTGCGCACCGCGTCGTCGCGGTAGCGCTCCAGGGCCTCGCGCTCGGCCCCGTCGAGCCGGTAGATGTCACCCACCTGCGGCAGGCAGGACTCCATCAGGAGGTACTGCTCCAGGCGGACGCGCACCTCGCTCTGGATGTGGGCGACGCTGCGGTCCTTCGACCAGCCGTGTTCCCGGCGCAGGATCATGACCATGTTGTTCTGCTCGCCGCGGGCCTCCTCCTTCTCCAGCGAGGCGATGTCGTTGAGCAGCAGGTTGACGTCGACGGCGATCTGGAGCACCGCGGAGAGCACGGCGCTGTCGAAGACCCGGTGCGGCACCTCGAACCGGCCCGCGCGCTCGGCGAGGTCCACCGTCGGCTGCACCCCGATGGTCTGCCGGCGCACGGCCAGGTACTGCGCGGCGGAGTCGTAGCGGATGTCCCAGAAGCGGCTCTCCGCCTCGTCGACGTAGCCGTCGAGGTAGCTGCGCCAGTGCCGGGCGCTGCGCGCGCACCAGGCGGGTGACATGCCCTCGCTGGTGCGCCGCCAGATGTCGGCGAAGCCGTGGGCGATGGGCGGCGCGGTGTCGGGGAGGGGCCCGTCCAGCGCCGCGGCGACCGCGTCGGTGAGCCGTTTGGTCTCCTCCGGGTTCTCGCCCCGCGGCCCGTCGAAGAGGTCGTCGAAGAGGAAGAACCACGACATCAGGTCGACGCCGAGGTCCAGTTCGGCGCCGGTGGCGTGCGGGTAGAAGCGGGAGGCCAGGTCGGCGTAGCCGCCGCGCAGATGGCGCGTGGCCGCCGCCTCGGACTTGATCAGCCCGAGCGAGCGCGGCCAGACGAGCTGCTCGGCGTCGGCGCGGGCGTGGTCAGGGCTCTGCCGACCCGGCAGGGGTATGTGGAAGTCGACGTCCTGGGGCATGGGGGAATCCTTAGGAGTGGGTTGCAAGGAGGCGGCGGGCGTGATCGTGCCCGGGGACACCGTGCTGATCGGGAAGCGGGCCGCGGCGGGGCGGACGGATACGGAGCCGGTCCGGCATCAGACCTCCCGGTCGACGACGAACCGTCCCAGCGCGAGGAGTTCGTCCCGCGCGCCGGCGTCCAGCTCGGCACCGCGCAGCGCGGCCTCGGCCAGCGCCGTCCGCCGGGCGGCCTCGGCGAGCGCCCAGTCCCGGCCGCCGGCGTCCTCGATCAGTCCGGCCACGCGCCGCAGTTCCTCCGTGCCGGGTTCGCCGGAGGCGGTGAGCCAGGCGGCCAGCTCCCCGCTGAGCGGGCCCCCCTGGTTCAGCGCGTGGCTCACCGGCAGGGACTTCTTGCGGGAGCGCAGGTCGGAGTGGACCGGCTTGCCCGTGACGGCCGGGTCGCCCCAGATGCCGAGGACGTCGTCGACGAGCTGGAAGGCGATGCCGACCTGGTCGCCGAAGAGCGCCAGCGCGTCCACCGCCGCCTCCGCCGCCCCCGCGAGGACGGCGCCGATCGCGGCGCTCGCCGACAGCAGCGCCCCGGTCTTGCCGGCGGCCATGTCGACGCACTCCTCGACCGTGACGTGCGAGCGCTGTTCGAAGGACAGGTCCTGGACCTGGCCGCGGATCAGATGACGGGTGGTACGCGCAAGCAGCCGGGCGGCGGGTGCCGCCGTCGGCAGCCCGGTGTCCAGCAGCACCTCCTGGGCGAGCGCCAGCATGGCGTCCCCGGTCAGGATGGCGCTGGAGGGGCCCCACAGCTTCCACACCGTGCGCCGGTGACGGCGCTCCTCGTCGCCGTCCATCAGATCGTCGTGCACCAGGGAGAAGTTGTGCACCAGTTCCACGGCGACGGCACCGGGCAGAGCGACCTGGGCCGGTGCGCCGACCGCCTCGGCCGACAGCAGCGCGAGCGCCGGCCGTACGGCCTTGCCGGCGTCGGCGCTGGTGGGCGCCCCGCCGGCGGTGCTCCAGCCGAGGTGGTAGGCCGCCTGGTGACGTGACCGGTGGTCGAGCCGGTCGACGGCGGCGCGCAGCGCCGGAGTGATCGTGACCCGGCTGTGCTTCAGGCAGGCGGGGGCGCTGCTCATGCGGCGACCTCCGCACACCAGGGTGCGGCCGGGTCGTCGAAGATGCTGACGACCTGGCGCATGACGCGCCGTTCGGCCGGGGCGAAGGCCTGTTTGGCGTGGACGGTGCCGAGCTGGTCCCACATGACGATGTCCCCCGGCCGCCAGGTGTGCGCGTACGTGTACTGGGGCTTGCCCGCGTGCGCCAGCAGTTCGTCGAGCAGCTTGCGGCTGTCGTCGGGGGCGAGGTCCACGATCCGTTCGGTGTTCAGGGTGCTGACGTAGACCGACTGGCGGCCGGTGCGCGGATTGCGGGCGATGAGGGGGTGGACGGTGGAGGTGCCGTCCTCGGGCTGGATCCGCTCGGTGCCCTCCCCGAGGGACACCTCGCCCTGGAGCTCCTCCTCGATGGTCTCCTCGTACCCGGTGCGCAGGGCGTGGCGGACCCGGTAGGAGTGCAGACGCCTGCGCTCCTCGGGCGACAGCGACTCGTACAGGGCGTACATGTCGGTGAAGAGGGTCTCCCCACCGCCGGACGCGGGCACCTCCACGGCCTCCAGGAAGCCGACTTGGGAGACGCGGGGGCGAAAGGAGTAGTCGGTGTGCCAGCCCATCCACCCGGCGTCGCCCACGCCGATCTTCCGGCCGTCCTCCACCAGGTTGGAGACGATCAGGATCTCGTTGTGGTCGGGGTGGGCGCCGTTGGTCAGTCCGGTCTTCGGGATGTACCCGAAGCGGCGGCCGAAGGCCAGGAACTCCTCGTGGGAGGGGGTCTCGTGACCGCGGAAGGCGAGCACGAGATGCGTGTCCAGCGCCGCCCAGATCTCCGCCGTCTGGGTGCTGTCCATGTCGCCGGTGACCTGGGCGCCGTGCACGACGGCGCCGAGAGCGGAGCCGGGTATCGGCGTTACGTCCATGGGCGTTGCCGCCTTTCGCAGAGGGGACGGAGGGTGGTCAGCGCAGCTCCAGGCCGGCGAGGTCGCCCGCCTCGCGCCAGCGCCTGAGGATGTTCACGAACTCCACGGAGCCGCCGCCGTAGCTGGAGTTGAGCAGGGGCAGTCCGCCCGGGTCGCCCTCGTTGTTGTAGAGGCCCGGTGTGCAGTTCTCCAGGAAGTCCAGGTCGTTGCTGGCGAGCCGGAGGATCTCCTCGACCCATTCCTTCTCGCCGGCCTCGGAGGCCTCCACGATCTGGTGGCCCCGCTCCTCCACGCACCTGACGATGTGCGCGAGGTGCCGGGTCTGCTCGCCCAGCATGTAGGCGATGTTGACGTGCCGGCCGGCCTGGGCCTTGGACAGGATGAAGCAGTTGGGGAAACCATTCACCTGGAGTCCGTGCAGGGTGCGTGCCCCGTCCGCCCACTTCTCCGACAGCCTCACGCCGTCGCGGCCGACGATGTCGTAGCCGGCGCGGTCGGTGTACGGGACGGCGAACTCGTGCTCGTAGCCGGTGGCGAAGACGAGGCAGTCGACCGGGTACTCCCGGCCGTTCGCGACCACGCCGGCCGGGGTGAGCCGCTCCACGCCCCGCCCCTCGGTGTCGACCAGGGTCACATTGGGCCGGTTGAAGGTCTGGAGGTATCCGTCGTGGAAGCAGGGCCGCTTGCAGTACACGCGGTAGTACGGCTTGAGGGCGGCGGCGGTCGCGGGGTCGGCTACGACGTCGTCGATGCGGGCGCGCAGCTCCTCCATCTTGGCGAAGTCCGCCCGTTCGGCCGCGAGGGCCCGTTCCTTCGGATCGCCGCCGGTGTCGCCGGTGGGCAGGATCGCGGCGGCAAGCTTGGCCGTGGTCTGGGTCCACCGGTCCTGGACCAGGTCCTCGTCCTGCGGGACACCTGAGGTCAGCGCGTGGAAGTTCTCCATCCGGTGCTGCTGCCAGCCCGGTTCCAGGCCGTCCGCCCAGCCCGGCGGGGTGGGCCGGTTGCCGCGGACGTCGACCGCGGCCGGGGTGCGCTGGAATACGACGAGCTGCTCGGCCCACTCGGCGAGGTGCGGGGCGAGCTGGATGGTCGTGGAGCCGGTGCCGATGACACCGACCCTCTTGTCCCTCAGCCCGGTCAGCCCGCCGGTGCTGTCGCCGCCGGTGTAGTCGAAGTCCCAGCGGCTGGTGTGGAAGGAGTGCCCGGCGAACGTCTCCAGGCCCGGCAGGCCGGGAAGTTTGGGACGGTGCATCAGACCGATCGACATGGCCACGTACCGGGCCCGGAACAGATCACCGCGGTCGGTGCTCACCAGCCACCGCCCGGCGGCCTCGTCCCAGCGCAGCTCGGTGACAGTGGTCTGGAGGAGGGCGTCGCGGTACAGGTCGTACCGCTGGGCGATCCGCCGGAGGTGGGCGAAGATCTCGGGCCCGGTGGAGTACTTCTCGGTGGGTATCGTGCCGATCTCTTCGAGCAGCGGCAGGTAGATGTAGCTCTCGACGTCGCACCGGACGCCGGGGAAGCGGTTCCAGTACCAGGTGCCGCCGACGTCGCCGGCCTCGTCGATCAGGCGGATGCGCTCCAGGCCGGTCTCCTCGCGCAGACGGGCGCCGGTCAGCAGGCCGCCGATGCCGGCACCCACGACGGCGACGTCCACCTCGTCGGCGAGCGGCTCGCGCTCCCGCCACCCGGTGTAGGGGTCCCGCGCGTAGCGGCGGAAGTCACCGCGCGCGAACTGGTAGGTGCGGCCCGAGGTGCGCTTGTCGCGTTCCTGCCGGTATTTCTCCCTCACCGCCTCCAGGTCGACGGTCGGTGTTCCATCGCTGCGGTCGTCGCTTTCGGCGCGGGCCACGGCTCCTCCTCGGGGGAAGGGGGCGGAAGGGAGACATGACGCCACACGTCGTCGAACTGGTCGCGCAGCCGCGGTGGGGCGTCGGAGTTGGTGAAGAGATAGAAGCGGTCGGTGCCGAGCGCCTCCCACACGAGTGCGGCGACGTCCTCGGCGCTCATCGAGGTGTCACCACCCGCGCCGCGCGGGGCCGTCAGACCTCGGACCATGGGAGTGTCGACCCGGCCGGGACACAGCACCGAGACCCGGACCCCGGTGCCCCGCAGATCGGCGCGCAGACTGCGGGCGACCGCCAGGTCGGCGTGCTTGGAGGCGGCGTAGGCGGCGCTGCCCGCACCGACGACGAAGGCGGACATCGAGGCGGTGTGGAGCAGATGTGCCGGCCTGCCGCGCTCCAGCAGCCGGGGGACGAAGGCGCGGGCCACCAGGACGTGCGCCCAGTGGTTCACCTCGAAGACCTGCCGCATCCGCTCCAGCGGCACCTCCCACAGGGGCCGGCCGACCGGGCCGAGGACTCCGGCGTTGTTGCACACCACGTCGACGTCGCCGAGCACGTCGAACGCGGTGTCCGCGAGGCGCTCGACGGCTTCCGGGTCGGTGAGGTCCGCGGTCACGGCGGTGACCCGGGCCCCCGCCGCGGCGAGTTCGCCGGCCCGGTGGCCCAGCGCGTCGCCTTCGACGTCCGCCATGACCACGTCCATGCCGGAGCGGGCGAAGCGGGCGCTGAGAGCGAGGCCGATACCGCTGGCCGCGCCGGTCACCACGGCCGTCCTTGTCTGTAGCTGCACTTGGCTGTCTCCGCTTCTGCGCGTGGGAACGCCGAAGGACGGCGCGCCCTCGCCGACGAGAGGGTCCGGATCGGATGCGCCGTTCGAGGGGCGCCCGCGTCATCTCGGGTCGGGGAGCTTCAGACTGATCACGAGTACGGTCATCGTGAAGCACACCAGCAGGGCGACGACGAGCACGGCCGCCGACACCGTCGACAGCCAGCCGGACAGTGAGACGTACAGGGTTCCGCCGACGGTCGCGCCCAGCGCGGTCGCCATCTGCTGGCTGGTCACCAGCACACCGCTGCCCATGCCGGCCTGGGCGGGGGGCACGTCGGCGAGGATCATCCGGAACAGCGCCGGACCGGTCAGCGCCGCGCCCACCCCGAACAGGCCGATCCCGACGAGCACGAGCGCCAGGGAGGGGTGTGGCCAGCCCAGTCCGATCGCCAGCGCCAGCAGCGGCAGACCCGCGCACTGGACGACGGCGCCCAGGGTGACGATCCGGCCGCCGAGGGCCGCCGCGATCCTCGGGGTGAACAGCGTCACCACGAAGAACGCCGCGGCGAACGGCACCAGCACCCCGCCGGAGGCGAGCCCGTCCAGACCGAAGTGCCCCTGCCCGACCAGCGCGTAGACGAACAGGAACGCGCCGAAGCCGGCCGAGAACGGCACCATCGCCGCCAGCCCTCTGCGCATCCCGGGACGGGACAGCACCGACGGGGACAGCAGCGGCGAGCCGCCGTGCGCCTCCAGCCCGCGCTCGACCCGGACCAGGGCCAGCGCCGCCACCGCGG
Source organism: Streptomyces cellostaticus (assembly GCF_023630175.1). GTDB lineage: Bacteria > Actinomycetota > Actinomycetes > Streptomycetales > Streptomycetaceae > Streptomyces > Streptomyces cellostaticus_A. The sequence goes on from NZ_JALLIN010000038.1 coordinate 23,213, forward strand.
CGACCGCGAGCAGCGCCCACAGCCACAGCGGCCAGCCCAGGTCGGGGCCGGCCACGACCACGGCCAGGACACAGACCATGGTCACACCGAACAGCAGGGTGCCGACCGGGTCGAAGCCCGGCTTCGCGCCGGCCCGGGTGGCGGGGACGCGCCGGACGGCCAGCAGCGCGGCCGCGCCGACCGGCACATTGATCGCGAAGACCGACCGCCAGCCGATCCCGGCGACGTCCAGCGAGACCAGCAGCCCGCCCAGGATCTGCCCGACGACCATGCCGAGGGCCGCGGTCGCGCCGTACATGCCGATCGCCCGGGCACGCGCCTGCCCCTCGGTGACCGCCTGGATCGTCGCCAGCACCTGCGGCACGAGCATGGCGGCGGCGGCGCCCTGCAGCAGCCGGGCCGTGACCAGGAGCTCGATGGTCGGAGCGAGCCCGCACAGCGCCGAGGTGAGGGTGAACGCCGCCAGCCCGCAGGCGTACACGCGCCGTCTGCCGAAGGCGTCGCCCAGCCGTCCGCCCAGCACCAGTCCGAGGGCGTAGGTGAGGCCGTAGCCGGACACCACCAACTCCAGCGCGGCAGCGCCGCCGTGGAGGTCGTCACTGACCGAGGACAGCGCCACGTTGACGATGGAGGCGTCCACGATGGACAGGGCGTATCCGGTGAGCACCACCACGAGGGCGACACCGCTGAGCCCGGGAGCGGACGGCGCGGGGCCGGCCGTGGGCTGCCGTGTCGCGTCGGGCTCCGTCAGAGGGGGGACACCCTCGCGTTTCGTCATGCGCTGCCTACCCTGGCGCTTGTGGGGGACGGTTGAGGCCGGTGCGGAGGCGGCGACTCACTCGGTGGTGGTGGGGGTGCCGGTGATCTTCGACATGATCCCCTTGGAGGCGTCCTTCGCGGACTCCGGCCAGGGGGTCAGGGCGTTGAACCCGCGGGGGGAGGAGGCCGGCTGGATACGGGTGTCCATCGACATCCGCATGGCGGCCGGGTCCACCGAGACGTTCGGAAGGGACTTGTGGCACATGAAGGCATGGAAGACGATCACGTCGCCCGGTTCCATGGGTGAGAACAGCAGCCGCTCGTCCGCGCCGAACTCCTGTGCCGGGATGCCCCGCACGGGGTGGCCGAAGCGGCGGAAGCTCTCGGTGACGACGTGCTCGCGCGGCCCCTTCTTGTGGCTGCCGTCGGCGACGGCGACGCCGCCCGTGCCGCGGGTCGTCGGGAGCAGCGGTATCCAGGCGGTGCGGAAGTCCTTGTTCGGGCCGATGTAGAAGCCGTCCTGGTGCAGCGGCGTCAGGAAACTCGGCTCCGCGGTGTCCGGCGCGGAGGGGTAGTAGCGGATCGTCGTCGACTTGAAGACGAAGACGGGCTCGCCGAAGACCTTCTCCCAGACCTTGAGGGTCGAGGGGTGGTTCCACAGGTCGTCGTACCTGACGTGGTCGTGCATCGCCACCTCGTCGACCGCCTCGTAGGACTCTATGGAGAGGGTGTCCAGGGTGGTGCCGGGGGCGGCGTGGCCGAGTGCGACCAGGCCCTCGAGCATCTGCTCGGCGGCGGTCGCGACGAGTTCGCCGTCCAGGGCGCCGCGCAGATAGACGTAGCCGTGCTCGTCGTAGAACCGGTCGAGGGCCTCACGGTCGTCGAGAAGGGGTGTGCAGTCGACGTAGTCGCTGAAAGTGTCCGGCATGGTTCCTTGTCCTCGTGACGTCTGTGCGTGGGGGAGGAGCGGCAGAGATCCGGGCGGGCCGACGGCTTCGACCGTGCGGTGCGGGCCACCTGTGACCATGAAGGGTGGCCGGGTGTGACTTCGCTCGCGCGACACCGCTCAGAAGGTGACGGGTATTTCGTCGAACCCGCCGGTGATCCGGTGCTCCTGCCAGTGCAGCGACTCTTCGGGCACCGCGAGCCGGAGACTCGGCAGCCTGCGGAAGAGCCGCTCGAACACCGCGGTCAGCTCGATCCGGGCCAGCGTGCGGCCGATGCAGTGCCGGGCGCCGTGCCCGAACGCCAGGTGCGACCTGGGCTTGTTGCGGGTGACGTCGAACAGGTCGCCGTCGGGGAACGCCCGGTGGTCGTAGTTGGCCGCGCCGATGGCCAGCATCACGGCGTCCCCGGTCCGGATCACCTTCTCCCCGACGGTGATGTCGCCGTGCGCGTAGCGGGGTATCAGGGCGTTGGATCCCCTGCCGCCGACGCCCAGGCGCAGGATCTCCTCGACCGCGGCCGGCGCGAGTCCGGGATCCTCGGTCAGCAGGGCCCGCTGGGCGGGGTTGCGCAGCAGCAGCAGGGTGCCCAGGTCGATGCGCACGATGGTGGTCTCGTAGCCGAACAGCAGCACGGCGTTGCCCAACTGGGCGATGTCCGCGTCGGACAGGGCGCCGTCGGTGTCGGCGATCAGCTCGGACAGGATGTCGTCGCCCGGCTCGACGCGCTTGCGCGCCACCAACTCCAGCATGTAGTCGACGACCTGCTGGAAGGTGTTCGCCGAGTGCTGGTTGTCGCTCTGGTCGAACGTGCCCCTCGCCCACAGCCCGAACCGCTCCCGGTCCGCGAGCGGCACGCCGAGCAGGTCGCAGACCACCATGGTCGGCAACGGGAACGACAGGGCGCGGTGCAGGTCCACCGGCGGAGTGTCGGCGGCCAACCGGTCGAGCAGCTCGTCCACATGGTGCTCGATCCTGGTCTTCATCAGGCGCATCCGGCGCGTGGTGAACCGGGGGACGAGCAGGGCGCGCATCTGCGCGTGCCGGGTGGCTTCGGTCTCGTGGTCGTCCCCGGCCATCAGGGCGACCATGAAGGCCCGGGCCGCGCTCTTGGCCGACGGCTCCGGGTTGGGATCGCTGAGGGAGAGCCGCCGGTCGGCCAGTAGCGACCGCACCTCGTCGTAGCGTGTGACCAGCCAGGCGTCGTCGCCGGGGGTCCGCACCCTGGTGATCGGCCCCTCCCGCTGCAGTGCGAGCATCTGGGGGGCGATGCCGATTATGTCCGGGTTGTCGAAGGGTAAGCTCGGAAGTTCCTTCATGGAGTCTGTCCTCGTGGCGTCGCGCAGGGGCTTCGTCGGGCATCCGGGCACTCGGGCACGCCGGTGGCCTCGGCGGCGCCGGGTGCGCTGCGCGCCGTTCACGGGCGCGCCGGGACGTCGTCCGCCGCTTCGGCGGGCGACCGTTGCTGACGTACGGGTGGTGCAGACGCCGGGTCGGCGGGGAGCTACAGCGACGACCCGATGAGCAGTGAGAGGTCGATGAGGCGGTTCGAGTAGCCCCACTCGTTGTCGTACCACCCGACGACCTTGACCTGCGGCCCGGACACCCGGGTGAGTCCGGCGTCGAAGACGCAGGAGGCGGGGTCCCCCACGATGTCGGTGCTCACCAACGGCGCGTCCACGTAGGAGAGCAGGCCCTTGTACGGTCCCGCGGCCGCCGCCGCGTACGCCTCCTTCACCTCCTCCACCGTGGTGCCGCGGCGGGTGGTGACCGTGAGGTCGGTGACCGAGCCGGTGGGGACGGGCACGCGCAGGGCGAAGGCGTCGAGCCGGCCGGCCAGTTCCGGCAGGACGAGGCCGATCGCCTTGGCGGCGCCGCTGGAGGTGGGCACGATGTTCAGGCCCGCGGCCCGGGCCCGGCGCAGGTCCTTGTGCGGGGCGTCCTGGAGGTTCTGGTCCTGCGTGTAGGCGTGGACCGTGGTCATCATGCCCGTGTCGATGCCGACGGCGTCGTGCAGCACCTTGGCCAGGACGCCGAGGCAGTTGGTGGTGCAGGAGGCGTTGGAGACGATGGTGTGGTGCGCGGGGTCGTAGTCCCCGTCGTTGACGCCCAGCACCACCGTGAAGTCCTCGCCGCTGGCCGGAGCGGCGATGATGACCTTCTTCGCCCCGCCTTCGACGTGGGAGCGCGCCTTGGCGGCGTCGGTGAAGATGCCCGTGGACTCGATAACGATGTCCACCCCCAGGTCACCCCAGGGCAGGGCGCGGGGGTCACGCTCGGCGAGGACCTTGATCGTCCGGTCGCCCACGCGGATCGCGCCGGGCTCGGCGGTGATCTCCTCGGGGAAGCGCCCCAGAATCGAGTCGTAGGCGAGCAGGTGGGCCATCGTGGGCACGTCGCCCAGGTCGTTGACGGCGACGATCTCCAGCTCCGACGTCCGCGCGGCCGCCGCGCGGAAGACGTTGCGACCGATGCGCCCGAAGCCGTTGATGCCGATTCGCACAGTCATTGGTGTGTTCCTCACCTAGCGCTCTACCAGTCCATTGACGCGCCGTTGCGCCGAGGTGCCATGCACACCGTGCGCCTGGACGAGGCGCCGGCCCGCAATCGATCAGGAGCTTATATAAGTCTGCGATACATTTCCAGGGTGACTCCTACTCAGCGTGCCGACAGCAACACCGACTTGGATGTCGGTGACCTCATCGCGGCGATCGAGAACTTCAATCGCTACTACATCCGGCTTCCCGCCGTGCAGAAGCTGTCGTTCACGACGCTGTCCGTGCTGGACACGCTGGCCGTCGGTGGTCCGAAGCGGCTGACCGAACTCGCCAGGACCGAGCAGATCAGCCAGCCCGGACTCACCCAACTGGTCACCCGGCTCGAGCGCGACGGGCTCGTGGAACGGCGCCCCGACCCGACGGACGGACGCGCCGTCCTCGTCCACATGACCGACAGCGGCCGAAGGGTCGGCCGGTCCAGGCAGGAGGACCGGGGCCGTCACCTGATCCCGCTGATCGCCCAGTTGACTCCGGCGGAGCGGCAGGCGATCGCGGCGGCGCTGCCCGCCCTGACCCGCCTGGCGGAACTCGGTACCCAGGCCGGACAGGCCGGACGGTAGGGGCCGCCGTTCGGCGAAAGGCCTCGGCCGTGCCCGTGGCCCGACGGCGAGGGTTCCCCTCCCGCGCGTCCTGCGGCGCGGACGCCGCCGGGCGGCCGGCTGCCGGGCCCCGGCGCCCCACTGGTCGCGGCCCTCGGCGAGCGGCCGCGACCACGGTGGATCCGGACCGGACCGGCCCGAGCCCTCCCGGGCCGGAGAACGCCGGGCCCGGTCACCGGCTACCTGCCGCTCCGAAAAGGGCCGGACGCCCACTGTCGCCCGGTCGAGCGGTGCCCGCAAAAGCCGTCGGAAATGGTGTGCCCCTCATCCCGTAGTGGCGCGGCGCCTCAATTCCCGGCGCTGATTGCGGCTCATTCCGTGGGCCGCGCATAGGGGTTCGGGGTACCCCGCACCGGTGGGTGGCGCTGTCGGTTCCAAGGCGCCGTCCAGTCCGGCTGCTCCCGGCTCTCGTGGTGGGCCGGAGCGAGCCCCAGTGCGAAGAGGGTGGGGGTCCATTCACCTCACCCACGAAGATGCCCCAGCGGTCGGCGCGCTCCAGGTCCTCGATCCTGCTGGAGGTCGGCCACGACACGAGGGACAACCCGATGGACGCGGTCGCGGCGAGGTGGGCGTGCTCACTCGTGACGCCCGCGTCGTGCAGCTTCTTGACGATCACGGTCGCTCCCGGCGCCGTCCGATGGCGTGTCCCGTTGTCGACAGAAGATCCGATGAGTGTGGAATGAGTCGATGATTCCTCTTCGGCTCCGCGGCGGCCCCCGGATGCGCTGGACCGGTACGGCCTCGTACCCGCCTCACGCCCGCGACGCCGATACGGTGAGGGGGCTACCAGGTCCGACCGGGCCGGTAGTCGCCCACGCTCCACTCGTGGCCCTCCGGGTCCAGGACCCGTGCCCTGCGGCTGCCCCAGGGGGTGTTCTCGGGCGCTATGACGTCGCGGGCGCCGGCGTCGACCGCCCGGCGGTACCAGTCGTCGACGTCGGGGGCCTCGGGCAGGAAGACGTAGAGGCCGCTGCCGCTGCTGGTCCCGCGCAAGGGCGCGATCGTGTGGTCCCGGTCGGCGCTCGCGATCATCAGGACGATCTCGCCCATGCGCACCTCGGCGTGCACGACGCTTCCGTCGGGCCCGTCCTGCCGCGTCGTGACCTCGAAGCCGACGGCCGTCAGCCATTCCAGGGCCGCGTCGGGATCGTCGTAACCGAGGTAGGCGTGGAGTCGTGCTCCGGCTCGGTCGGACATGGTGGCCTCCGGTGGTCGGGGTTCACTCCTCCTTCGCCGCATGGCGGGCCACGGGATGCGCTCCGCCCTGCCCGGGGTGTGACCCGCGGCCGACTGGTTCGCCGGCCGCGGGTCGCAGGGGTGCCGCAGGCGAACGGATGCACCCGGGCGGCCTCCGCTCCTGGTGAGGGTGCAGGCGTAGGTCTCGGGGCCGGGTACGCGGCAGGCCTCGGTCTTGACGCAGCAGGGTCCGGTGCCGGACGCGGTGCGGGTGAAGGAGAGCGCCTCCGCCCTCCCCGCGCCGTCGTCGACGGACCGGACCGGGGTGCCGCCGTTCGCGTCCGGGAAGTACCCTGTCAGCCCGCCGGCTGGAGCTTCAGGGGGACGGCACGGTCGCGTACGGGCAGCAGGCAGCCTTCGCGCTCGCTGCACGCGCCGTAGGTGAGGACGACCCGCGCACGGTCAGCGTCTGCGCCCCCGACGCGCCGCACCGGAAGTTCGAGGGTGATCCGGCCGTCCCGGTAGACCGGCAGCCGGACATCGAGGCCCGCGGGGCGCAGCACGCGCTCCTGGGCGTCGGTGGTCGCCGGGCCCGTGGGGCGCAGGGCGCCCCCCGCACGGATGCGGGTCGGGATGCCGATTCCGTCGACGCCCCCGTCGGGAAGGGCGAGGCTGTACAGGTGGAAGCCGGGCCGCTCCGGCCGCAGGTCGGCGAGGACCCGCAGGCCGCTGTCACCGGACTCCACCCGGACCGACACCGCCACGCCACCGGCCGAGAACGGGGCGGCCACGGCCGCCGGGCCGCTTTCCCCCGCCCCCGCACAACCCGTGAGCGCAAGGACGGCCATCGCCAGCGTGAGCGCCGTGCTCGTGTGCGCTCCGCGGACGCGGAGCCGGGCGACTATGCCCATCGCCGCAGGAACTCCTCCACCTGATCGGCCGACATGGTGCGCGCGTCGGCGAACTCACCACGGTTCGTGGCGGTCTTGGTGCGGCCGGAGGCGGGGTCGAGGACCGCCAGCGCCGGTATGCCGCTCGTCCGCAGGTTCACATAGCGCCCGGCCACATCCAGATTGCGGTCGAACTCGCCGACGTCGACGCTCACCACGTGGTACTTCGCAAGCGCCGCGGACGGCCCGGGTTCCTCGAAACGCGCGCCCAGGACACGGCAGTCCAGGCACCAGTCGGCGCCGAAATCGATGAGCACGGGACGGCCGTCCTTCTTCGCCGCCGCGAGGGCGGCCTCGATGTCCGCCGCGGCGTGTGCGTGCGCGTCGTAACCGTGCGCGGGCTTCGCCGGTGTGGCGGACGCCGTGGACGGTGTGGTCTCCGCCGGCCGGGTGTCGCGCGCGGCCGTGGCGGAGGGAGGGGTTTCATGGGACGCGGCGGTCGTTCCGGCGCAACCGGTGAGCGCCAGCAGGGCGATTCCGGTCAACTGCGTGGTGATCGGGAACAGGTGACGTCTCATATGTCTCCTCGTTGTCTCTCCGGTGGTGCCGGCCGCCGCCGGCCGGCAGGGCGCCACCACCTTTATGCGGCCGTGTTCCGGTGCCGAAGCCCAGGGATGATCCAATCACGCCCTCGACAGGTGAGGCGCACCGATGTTCGACCCGTGATGAGCGTCCCGCCCGCGGCACGGAGCCGAGGCGGTTCCCGGACGGCACCCCGGGAGTCGCGCCCGCCGCCGGGCACACCACGGGCGGACCCTCGCCGTGGGCAAACACCGACACCGTGCCGGGGTGCGCCTCTACGATGGGGAGGCCGAAGCCGCGCGGCCCGTCAGCGCATGGCCGGGAGGGGAGGGACCGTGGCAGCGGAACGCAGCCTCAGCAGGTTCTCGGGGTGGTCGGAGCTCCAGCCGTTGTGCACCAGCGGAGTGCTGGAGGACCGGCGCCCGTTCTTTTCCGGGACGAACGTGCAGAGCCGGATGTCCGAGGTGCGGCGGGCGATCAACCACATCCGGATCCACTGGGACCGCTACCCCGAATTCATGGCGGAACTGCGCGCCCACATGGAGCGGGTGAGTCCTGACTCCCCGGGAGCGGACGACCCAGGACTGGACGGCCAGTTGGCGGACCTCTTCGCCAGCACCAAGGACTGGGCCGACCGCCGGGTGGACGGCGGTCCGCAGCCGGAGGACTACAGCGCGGTCCGCCTCTACACGTCGGACGCCGGGTACCAGCGCATCTTCAGCACCATCAACACCGCGTTCCGCACTGTGTCGCTGACCGGCGACCCGGTTGCCCTGCGCAGCGCCGCGTTCCTCGTGGAGCTCTTGAGCATCGACCTGTTCAACTACCGCCACACGCACCGCACCGCCGACAACTTCCAGGGCACCGTCTACCGGGGCATGGCGGTCACCGCCGAGGAACTGGCGGCGTTCGCCCGGGCCGCCGCGGGCCCGGTCGAGCAGCGCTACCTCTCCGTTCCCCTGGCCATGATGTCGGCCAGCCGCAGCCGGGCGAAGGCGACGGCCTTCGCCCGGGAGACCGCGAGGCGCTTGCCCGATCGCCGTCCACTGCTCTGGAGCATCGACGTCGCCGGGCTGCCGCCCGAACTCCTGAACGTCTATCGCTCCGCGTTCCCGGAGAGCACCGTCACGTCGATGTGCGCCGTGCCCGTGCACGGGCTGTCGGAGTACGCGTACGAGAAGGAGGTGCTGCTGCGCGGGCCCTTCTTCCAGATCCTCGGCATGAGGGAGGACGACGCCGGGGGTCCGGGCCGCGGTCCGATGCACACCATCGAGGCCGTCATGCTCAACAGCAATCGCGACCACGTCACCACGATCGCCTCGGACGAGGGGGAGGACCGCCGGGCCAGGGACCTCTTCCGCACGATCGTCACCCTGCACCGCGCGGGACTCTGCCTGGACTACGCCCGCACCCGCGGATTCGACGCGGACGCCGACTTCTACCGCGCACAGCTCGACAGGAACAGGGCCGAATTCGACCGGCTCGCGGCGGCCGCGTAGCACCGGCCCCAGCGGATCGCAGACCGGAGGACGACGATTTGACCGTCACCGCGCCGGGCCCCGCACCCGGACTCGGCCTCTACTACCCGTACTTCCACGTCCGCGACGAGCGGTGGCTGAAGATGTCCGCGCTGTACTGGCCCGCCATCGTGCGCATCGTCCCCGAGGACTATGCGACGCGCGACTCGCGGACCGTGCGCGTTCTGGCCGACCAGGCCGGCTTCATCCAGAACGCCGGCCCCACGGCCGCGATGGACGCCATCGCACCGCGCTTCCTCGAACTGCTCGCGGGCCACGAGGGCGCCCTGCGGGCCGGACTGCGCGTGGAGCAGCGCGACATGGCCGCGTTCGACCACACCGTCTCGGGTACCTCGGCCGCGGCGCCCCACCGACCGCGCGTGGCCGCGCTCCACGAGAGCCAGATCCGCCCCGACCTCGCGCGGGCCCTGGTGGAGGCGGGGTTGGCGGTCCGGGGGCGGCTGACCCTGTCGCACGAGGTGGACGCGCGCTGGCTGGTCCTGCGCGAGCGCTTCGTCTCCCTGTACATGAGCTGCCTCGCGCAGGAGTTCGCCTCCGCGAACCACCTGGAACCGACCACCGACCAGCCTCATGCGTTCGCCCTCGCCAACGGCTGGTCGGCCGACCTGCTGGCCGGGTATCTGCTGCGGACACCCGTGCGGGCGACCGCGCCGGCCGGGCCGTCCCTGGCCGAGCGCGTCGGCATCCTCGCCCTGGGGCTGGTGGTGCCCGCGGACATCGACCGGGTGTCCGCCGAGCAGATCGTGCGGCTGCGCCGACGCCACGGCCGGGAATTCCTCGCCTTCCGCCAGGCCGTGGGCCAGGCCGCCGCCGAACTGGCGTCCCTGGCGGACATCCCGGACGGCCGGACCCTGGACGCCTATCTGCGGAACGAGGTCAACGACCGTTTTGCCGTCCCGCTGGCCGAGTTACGCCAGTGCCTGGCCGGGATGAACCTCGGCGTCGCGACGGCCGCCGTCAACGTCAAGACGCAACTTCCCTCCAGTGTGACGCTGGCCGGCGGCGCCTGGCTCGCCGGCCAGCCGCTCGTGGCCGGTGCGGTGGCCGCCGGGTTCGGGCTGCTCGCCATCGGCCACACCTCCCGACAGGCACGGAGCACGGCCATGACCGCCGCGGGTCCGGCCGCGTACCTGCTGCACACCGGGAACGCCCTCAGCCAGCGCCGCCTGCTGTCCCGCACCCTGCACCGGATGACCGGTATCGCGGGCCCGGCGGCGCGCGGCTGACGCCCGCACCCGGGGGAGTGGACGCCGGGCCGGTCGCACCGCCGGGAGAGGTGGCCGCGCCGGTCCGTGCTGTCCCCGCGGATCCCGCGGGATTCCCCGACCCGGCAGGGCGGAGGCAGCGGCAGTCCGGTCGAGCCGATCACCCTGCCGTCTCAGCCGAGCGGGGCGGCCAGGCCCCAGCCCTCATCGAGCAGCCGGTCGACTGCCTCCAGGGCGAGACCCAGCCGGGCCGTGCGGTCGCCACGCACCTCCAGCCAGGGCGCGCCGCGACCGGAGAGAACCTTGCGGAACCGTTCGGTCATCCACGGCCGCAACTCCTCACCGTCACGCAGACCGTCGTCCTGGAACGGCACGTCCTCGTGGCCGGTGAGCAGGTACAGCGCTCTGGGCGGCATGGCGTCGGCGAGCAGGCGCACCGCTTCGGTGGTCCGGCCGACGTAGCGTTCCTGCCAGACGGTGGTGGCCAGCGCGTCGGTGTCGCACACCAGCACAGGCCCGCCGTTTCGGGCGGCACGATCCTCGTCGGCCGACTGGCGGGCGGCGACGGCCTCGAAGTCGGCGTCGCTCCACCCGAGGTCGAAAACGGTGGGCTCCGGCAGGCCGCGGCGGGCCGCCAGCGCGCGGGCCACGGCGAGCTTGGCGACGGTGAGTTCACGCCCGTACTCGGGAACCCAGCGGGTCAGCGCGTGCGGACCGCCACGCCGGCGCAGCGCCTCGGCCAGGTCGCGGGAGAGCGTGGTCGTGCCGGTGGACTCGGCGCCGAGCACCACCACCCGTCGGGCGAACCAGGCCCGTACCGGCTGCTCCAACGCGTCCCAGTGGCGCACCGGGTCGCCGCGGACCGCGGTGGCGGAGACCGCGAACGTCTCCCGTGGCGGGTCCAGGCGGACGTCCGCCGCGCTGAACCGGCGTGCCAGTTCGCCGCCGTACGGCTCAGAGGTGAACACCGCGTCCACCGGGACGGCCGCGTGCGCGGCGGCCGCCACCGCCTCACGCATCAGGGCGACGTGCCCCGCCCAGACGCTGTCGCTTTCGTAGTCCACCGGGATGTTGTCGACGACACCGGCGACGGCCACATGGGGACGGTCCGCGTGCGCCTCGCGCAGCCAGCCGACCCGGTCCGCCAGTGGTATCGACTCCACATCGGCCGCCATCACCACCACCGTGACGCGTCGGCAGCTCTCCGCCGCGGCGCGCACCAGGAAGTGGTGACCGGCGTGCGGGGGGTAGAACTTGCCGATGACCAGACCGTGGCCGAAGGGGGCGGTCACGCCCGCACCGGGGCCGCTGCGGTGGTGGACCGGCCGACGGCCACTTGCCGGCGCCAGTTGCGCAGTCCGAGCAGGCACATCGTCAGGAAGAGGATGTAGACGATGCCGGTCAGGTAGAGCAGCTTGGCGAAGTACAGCGGGATGTAGACCACGTCCGCGGCGATCCAGAAGTACCAGTTCTCGCAGGACTTGGTGTTGAGCAGCCACTGGGCGGCCAGTGAAAGCACGGTGGTGAGGGCGTCCCAGAACGGTGCGATGTCCTGGGCGCGGGTCAGGACCACGGTCAGGCCCCAGGTCGCGGGGACGGCCAGAAGCAGCAGCACGGCGATGGTGCGCGCGGAGGCATGGCCCATCCGGCGCGGCGAGCGGCGTTCGCCGCCGCGCAGCCAGGTCCACCAGCCGACGGCGGCGAGCATCAGGTAGACGACCTGCAGCACGGCGTCGGCGTACAACCGGGCACTCCAGAACAGGGCCAGGAAGAACAGGTTGTTGGCGATGCCGACGGGGAAGTTGGCGATCCGCGCCCTGACGGTGAGCCAGACGCAGGCCGCACCCGTGGCGAAGCCGAGCAGCTCCGCCCAGGTCACGGCATCGCGGCCGAAACCGAACAGCACGGTGTTCAGGGGCGCGACCATGTCGCCCAGGACGTCGCCGACAGCCATCGAGAGCTCCTTGCCCAGTAAATGTCAGCATGACGATAAAGGGTGGAGTCGTCGCCTGCCAAGCCCTTTCCGGCGGATCCGCGCAGCGCCGGAACGCTCACACCTCGTCGACGGCCGGCTCACGCACCCACGGCATGCCGCTCGGCGTCCCGCTATCCCGGGACACGGGTCACCGAACCCAGGGGCATGCCCCCACCGGGCCCCGGGGAGAGCGGAGAGATCGAGGCCGAACGCGCCACGCTCGCGGTTCTCCGCGACTCGGCGACCCGGGAAGCCGCGGCGGCAGGGATCCGCTCCGTGTCCGCCGATCACGCGGACGCTCTGAGGGAAGGCACCCCAGGCTTCCTCCGGAGAGGTGCCCGGACCGGCTGAGGCATCCGCCGGCAGACCTGACCATCCCTCGCGGCCCGAGGCGCACGGGCGGATCCCGCCACTGCGCCCGACCCGTTTCGCATCACCGTGAAATCCCTTACCCGAAAGCCCAGTTGGCGCGACGCAGGATCAACGGGATCCGTGTCGGCCGCGAACGTGAGGGACGCCCACGAGGCCACCGCCGCGACCCATTACAGAAGTCTGACGCGGGGCCCGGTCACCCCCTCCACCGCGTGACCGGACTGGTGTTCTTGGTGCAGACGCGGAGGGCCACCGTCCGCCGCCGCGTCCTCGACCGATCCACGCTCCGGGAGTTCGAGATGATCGAGCAGCTTTCCCTGAACGCCGCGATACCCTGGCAGGCGCGCCGCACCGCCGATGCCGCTCTCGGCGGTCACCGTCCCCCCGACCCCCACGCTCCGCGACTCTCGTGGGACCCGGCCTCCCTGGCTCATCTGCCCAGGGAGCAGTGGTGGCTGCTCCACCAGTTCGGCCAGGGCCCCGCGGCCGCACCCTCGCACTCCTGCATCCACCATCCGATCGAGGAATTCGCCGCGGCCCGGCCCCTGGCGGCGGCCGCCGAACACGAGGGCCGCACGCTGAACTACGGCGAGCTGGACGCACGGGCGAACCGGCTCGCCGCGCTGCTCACCGAGCAGGGTGTGCGCCCCGGCGACCGGGTCGGGCTGTTCCTGCGGCGCTCGCTGCCGATGCTGGTCGGCGTCCTCGCGGTACTGAAGACCGGTGCCGCGTACGTGCCCCAGGACGCGGGGCAGGCTCCAGCCGCGCAGGTGGAGCACGTGGTCCGGACCGCCGGCATCACGGTGGTGCTGACCACGTCGGCGTACGAGGGCGAGCTGGCGGTGCCGCCGGGCACCCGGCTGGTGGCCGTGGACAGGACGCTCGAGGAGCCGCTGCCCCCGCACACCCCAGGGTTCCGGCCGCTGCGCCCCGTTCACCCCGATGACGTCTGCTACGTGCTGTTCACGTCCGGCACGACCGGTCGCCCCAACGGGGTCGCCGTCACCCATCGCAACGTGTGCAACCTGCTGCTCACCGCTCCGGGCGACCTCGGGATCCGGCCCGGCTGGAGGGTCGGCCAGATCCTCAACATCGCCTTCGACATGGCCGCGTGGGAGATCCTCGGGGCGCTCGCCCACGGGGCGACCCTGGTCGTGCGGGGGACCGACACCGCGGCGGCGGTGCGCGACGCGGACGTGATCATCGCGACGCCCAGTGTGCTGGCGGCGATCGACCCGGGTGACTGCGCGCGGGTACGGGTGGTCGCCGTTGCCGGGGAGCCGTGTCCGCGTACGCTGGCCGACACCTGGGCACGGCGCTGCACCTTCTACAACGGCTGCGGTCCGACCGAGACGACGATCGTGAACACGCTCCAACGGCACTGCCCCGCCGCCCCGTCGCTGACGATCGGCCGCCCCACACCGAACAACACCGTCTACATCCTCGACCCGCGCGGCAGGCTCTGCCCGCCGGGCGAGGTCGGGGAGATGTGGGCGGGCGGCGACGGTGTGTCCGCCGGGTACCTGGCCGCCGCGGACCTGAACACCGAGCGCTACGCACCCGATCCGTTTCTCGGCGGCTCACGGCTGATGTTCCGCACCCGCGACCTCGGGCGCTGGACCGCCGAGGGCGAACTGGAGCACCTGGGACGCACCGACGACCAGGTCAAGATCCGCGGCTTCCGAGTGGAACTGGACGCCGTCTCCACCGTGCTGGAGTCGGTGCCCGGCTGCGAACGCGCCGTGACCCTCAAGACCGACGACCGCACCCTGATGTCCTTCGTGACGCCCGCCACGGTGGACGCGGACGCGGCCCGCGCGGCCGTCGCCGACGCGCTGCCCTACTACTGCGTGCCCACCGCGGTGCACCGTCTGCCGCACCTGCCGCAGACCGACCGCGGCAAGGTCGACAAGGCGGCGCTGCGCCGGCTGGCGATGCAGGGCGGCACCGCATGACGTCCTCCGCCCCGCCCACACGGGCACGCGGTCACCGGCACGACCCGGCCACCCCGGAGTCCGCGGCCGGACTTCCGGACCCGCTGCCGCCGCTGCGCCGCATGCTCAAGCATCCGCGTCTGATGCACTACAACCGGCTGATCGCCCTCGTCGTACTGGTCAACCTCATCGTCGCCGGAGCCGCCGCGGCCGGCGGGACCGACCCGCGGACGTGCGCCGACGCCGTACTGGCGAACCTCGCCCTCGCCGTCCTGATCCGGCAGCAGTACGTCATCAACGCGTTGTTCCGGATGGCCACCGCGGCCCCCGTCTCCTGGCCGCTGCGGCTGCGCTGGACCCTCGGCAAGGTCTACCACTTCGGGGGCCTGCACGTGGGCGGCGCGGTGTGCGGCACCGCGTGGTTCACGGCGCTGCTGGTCAAGCTGGCCATGTCCGGCGCGGACCCGGTCCTGCTGGCCGTCTCCCACGCCCTGGCGGTCCTGCTGGTCGTACTGGTCATCACCGCGCTGCCGCCGGTGCGCGGCCGGTTCCACGACGTCTTCGAGAGGGTCCACCGCTTCGGCGGCTGGACGGCGCTCGCCCTGTTCTGGTGGCACACCCTGCTGCTCGGGCACGGGGACGGCCGCACCCCGCTCACCGCTCCGCAGACCTGGGTGCTGGCGCTGGTGACGTTCAGCGTCGTCCTGCCGTGGCTGCGTCTGCGCAAGGTGCCGATCACGGTCGAACGGCCGTCCTCCCACGTGGCACTGGTCGGCTTCGACCACGGGCACACCCCGTTCGCCGGCTCGTCGACGGCGATCAGCCGCCGTCCGCTCCGGGAGTGGCATTCGTTCGCGAACGTACCCGCGCCCGGGCGCAGCGGCTTCCGCCTGACCGTGTCGCGAGCCGGCGACTGGACCGGATCGTTCATCGACGACGCCCCGGAGCACGTCTGGGTCAAGGGCATCACCACGGCCGGCGTTGCGAACATCGAGACGCTGTTCACGAAGGTGCTGTACGTGGCGACCGGCAGCGGGATCGGCCCGTGCCTGCCGCACCTGCTCGCCGCCGAGGTGCCCGCCCGGCTGGTGTGGGTCACCCGGTCCCCGCGGGAGACCTACGGCGACGCACTGGTGGAGGAGATCCTGACGGCACAACCGGACGCCACCGTCTGGGACACCTCCGAACGCGGCAAGCCGGACATGGTGCGGCTCGCCTGCGAAGCCCGGCAGGAGTGCGGTGCCGAAGCCGTGATCTGCATCTCCAACAAGCACGTCACCTGGAAGGTGGTCCACGGTCTGGAGCGCCTGGGCATCCCCGCCTACGGTGCGATCTGGGACTCCTGACCCGCGGGAGGGAAAACACAGTGAACGAACGCAAACCGCACCACATCGTCGTCGAGCGGGACGGGGCCGTGGTCACCGTCCACCTGCACCGTCCCGCCGTCCGCAACGCGCTGAGCAGCGCGCTGCTGGACGAACTCCTCGGCGCGCTCGCCCCGCTGGACGAGGACCCGGCGGTCGGGTGCTTCGTCGTCACCGGATCCGACGGCGTGTTCGCCGCAGGCGCGGACATCGCGGAGATGGCCGATCGATCGGCTCCCGAGATGGCGCAGGAGGACTACTTCGCCCGGTGGGAGGAATTCGCCGCCCTGCGCACCCCGAAGATTGCCGCAGTGGACGGATACGCCTTGGGCGGAGGCTGCGAACTGGCCATGATGTGCGACATCGTCGTCGCGTCCGACCGGGCGGTGTTCGGTCAGCCCGAGGTCCTGCTCGGTGTCATGCCCGGCATCGGCGGGACGCAGCGGCTGACGCGTCTCGTGGGCCGGGCCAAGGCCATGGACCTCATCCTCACGGGGCGTCGCATGAATGCCGAGGCAGCCGAACGCGCCGGCCTCGTCTCCCGGGTGGTGCCGACGGCCGAACTCGCGGGAGAGGTGGCCGAGATCGCCGCCACCGTGGCCGGGCTTGGCCGCGCCGCGGTGCGCGCGGCCCGCGAGGCCGTGGACCAGTCCCTGGAGGTGGGACTCAGCCACGGACTCCGGTTCGAGCGCCGCTCGTTCCACGCGCTGTTCGCGACCGAGGACCAGAAGGAAGGCATGCGGGCGTTCCTCCAGAAGCGCCCGCCCACGTTCACCGGGCGCTGACGAGCCTCTCCGGTGCCCGCTCCGGCCGGGCACCGGGAAGGCTCAGCCGTCCGGCAGAGCTCTTGGCACTCCGGCAGCGGTTCGTTCCTGGGGCGGCTCGATCACCGTCCACGGCTCATCCGTCAGCCCAGGACCGCGCACCGCGAACAGGCCGACGCCCCACTGACCTCGCGGACACGACCTGGTCCGGCTGGGCACCCTGCCCACCGGGTGACCCACGCTCCGCAACCGTAGTGCCGGCGCCCCGTCCACCCGATCTCGTCCCGGAGCCGATCACTTGTGCCGCGCGGACGGCGGCGCAGGAGCTGTGTCGCCGAGATCCTGGAGCGGGGCGGGATCGAGCAGTACACCGGGGTTCAGGACGCCGGCCGGGTCGAGCGCCCGCTTCGTGGCGCGCAGGGCCAGCGCGAAGGGTTCCGGGCGCTGGCGGTCGTAGCCGGGCCGGTGGTCGCGGCCGACCGCATGATGGTGGGTGACGGTCGCGTCGAGGTCGTGGAGGACGTTCATGGCCGCGGACTTGATCTCGTCCCACATCGCCACCTCCGCGCCGCGCCTGCCCGGTGCGATCACGGTGAAATAGGGCGCGGGGCCGTCCGGATAGACGTGTGTGAAGCGGCAGTTGATCGTGCCGGCCGTGCCCGTCACCTCCTTCAGGACCTCGGCCAGCCGACGGCGCACCGATGCGTACAGCTCCGGTGCGCGGTCCCAGGTGCAGGCCGTTTCGAAGGTCTCGCTGATCACGCTCATACGGGCGAGCCCATCGCGGAGGTAGGGCATTCTCAGAAAGGCCGAGCGCCAGGTGTCCGCGGCAGTGTCCGCGCCGCCGGATTCCCCCACGGTGGGTGTGCCGCCGTGGTCACGGGCGAGGGTGAGCAGTTCGGCCAGACGTTCCTCGACGCGGGCGTGTGCCGACTCCACCCCGAGGACGAGGACGCTCTCGCCCTGGTGCGTGATTCCGGCCAGGGCGGCCTCCCCCGGGTCCAGGAGTCGGCAGTTCGCCGGGTGCAGACCCGACTGCGCGACGGCGCGCACCGCGTCCATGGCGGCACGCATGTCGTCGAAGACGACCGTGGCAGACGCCTTGTGGGGCGGACGTTCCTGGAGTCGCATCCAGGCCTCGGTGATCACACCGAGCGTGCCTTCGGACCCGAGGAACAGCCGGTCGGGGGAGGGGCCCGCGCCCGACCCCGGTACCCGGAGCGACTGGTTGACTCCGACCGGGGTCACCACACGCAGCGACTCCACGAGGTCGTCTATGCGGGTGTGGAGCGTGGCGTAGTGGCCTCCCGCCCGCGTCGCGAGCCATCCGCCCAGCGTGGAGAACTCGAAGCTCTGCGGAAAGTGCCGCAGGGTCAGTCCGTGCGGTCTCAGCCGCGCCTCCAGGGCGGGCCCCAGCACGCCGGCCTGGATTCGCGCGGCGCGGCTGGTCCTGTCGATCTCCAGCACCTGGTCCATCGCTGAGAGGTCCAGGGACACCACGCCGCGATGCCGGCCGGCGCGGTACTCGACTCCGCCGACGACCGAACTGCCGCCGCCGAACGGCACGACCGCCACGTCGGCGCTCGCCGCCCATTCGAGGATGTCGATGACGTCCTGCTCGGTGCGGGGGCGGGCGACTTGGTCGGGTGCCGCCGCGAGGTCCCCCCGGAGTGCGCGGACCACGTCGCGGTACGCCTTGCCGTACGTGTGCGAGGCGCGGTCCCGGGGTGCGGCCGACATCAACGGGTCGAGTGCGGTGGGCGGTGCCACACGCACCTTCGGCAGGGTGAGCGCGGAGACGTCGGGAACGGGCAGCGGAGCGGTCGCCGCGCCGGGGAGCAGGCGCCCGAGGGCGGTGCACTCGGCGCCGGACAGGGCCCTGTTCTCGGTGCCCCAGCCCCACCAGGAGCGGCGCGGGGTGCAGCCGGCAGAGGGCGCCTTCGTCGTGGTGGTGTCGGACATGCCAATTGACCTCTCGGTAATTTACCTCTTGGTAAGTTACTGCAACGTATAGTTCTGTCATGGCAACCGCAAGAACCTCGACCCCACCGGATCCGCCGGACGGCGATCGGGAACGGAACCGACCGGGAGCACGCGCGGGGACCAAGGGCGTGCCGCGGGTCCACCGGGAACAGCAGATCCTCGGCGCGGCCGTGGAGGAGTTCGGACGGCATGGATACGCCGCGGCGTCCATGGCCGAGATCGCCCGCCGCGTGGGCGTGACGAAACCCCTGCTGTACACCTACTTCGGTTCCAAGGACGGCCTCTGCACGGCCTGCGTCGACCGCATCGGCCCGCAGCTGCTCGAGGCGATCGAACGGGCCATGGCCTCGAAGCCACCGGAGAGCGGGCTGCCCCACACCGTGCTCACCGCACTCTTCCAGGCCCTGGAAGGGCAGCGGCACGCCTGGTTCGTGCTGTACGACCGGACCCTCCCGCCCGGCTCCGAACCCTGGCGCGCGGCCCGACGCCATCGCGAGGCCGTCGACGAACTGGCAGCCGCCGGCACGGCCGCCCTGCTGCACGCCCAGGGAAACGACGACGCCCGGGACGCGGACGCGCTCAAGCACATCTGGACGGGCACCGTCAGCGCACTGCTCGGCTGGTGGATCTCCCACCCCGAACTGTCCGCGCAGGACATGAGCGCCCGCTGCGCCCGCCTGCTCGCGGCCATCCGGAACGGTGCCTGAAACGTGCGGAATCGGTGGGCGGCAGGAGGGAGCAAGGGCGGCTGCTGCCGCCCCGGGCGCGCGCCACCCGGTACGACGAGCACGATCGCGCCCACATCGCAACCACCGTTCCGCGACGGGCGACCCCTGACTGGCGCGGCACTAGTCGTCGGTCAGGACGGTTTCGTGCACGGTGTGGAGCGTCGCGTTCGAGGTGGTGCGCTCCAGACGGAGTCGGGCCGAGCGGTCGCGCAGAGTCAGGGTCATCAACTGGTTGCCGAACCAGGGGCCGCCCTGCTTGCGCCAGCTCACCGGAGGCCGGGGACAGCGGCCGTGCCGGGCGAGGAGGCGTCCCAGCAGACGGGCCGGTGCGCTCCAGCCGAAGCGGAAGCCGATCCGCATCATCAGGGGCACGGAGTTGTGCACGGGCGAGCAGGTGAGCTGGACGACGGGCAGGTGGGGGCCGCCGGACCGCCAGGACGCCTTGGCGAGGTAGCCGTGGTGGACGTCGCCGGACAGGACGCACACGGTCGCGGGGGCGGCCGGGGCGGTACCGGCCTCGGCGATGAGCTCGGCGAGGTCGGCGAAGGAGCGGGGGAAGGCAGCCCAGTGCTCCAGGTCGGCTCCTCGACGCAGCCGTTCGCCGAAGCGGGCCCAGCGCCCGCCGCGTTCCCCGGCGCACAGGGCGGAGTTCCAGGTCTCGGTGTCGTGGACCAGGTGCGGCAGGAGCCAGGGCAAGGAGGTGCCGATCAGGAGGTGGTCGTAGGCCTGCCCGTCGGGCAGTACCTGCTCGCGCAGCCAGGCGGCTTCGCCGGGGTCGAGCATGGCGCGCCGCTCCTCGGCGAGGACTCGCGCGGCCCGGGAGTCCACCATCACGATCCGGACCTGGCCGAAGTCGCGACGGTAACTGAAGCGGACCGAGGCTGAGTCGGCGTCGGCCCGTTCGGCCAGTGCGCGCAGTGCCGGCGTGCCGTCCGGCGCTGCGTGGACGGCGGCCCAGGTGGGGTCGTCGGCCAGTTCCGCGGGGGAGAGGTTGCCGAGGTGCTGGTGGACCCAGTAGGACATCAGGCCGCTCAGCAGCCGTTCCTGCCACCAGTCGGTGGTGCGCATCTCGGCGAGCCAGGCGGCGGAGGTGTTCCAGTCGTCGACGATGTCGTGGTCGTCGAAGATCATGAGGCTGGGCACGGTGGACAGCAGCCAGCGAACCTCGGGGTCGAGCCAGGATTCGTAGTAGAGGTGACAGTACTCCTCGTAGTCGGTGACCTGGCCTCCGGGCGGCCGCTCGAGGTCGCGGCGGCCGGCGAGCCAGCGCCGGGTCTGCTCGGAGGTCTCGTCCGCGTAGATCTGGTCGCCCAACAGGAGCAGTACGTCCGGCCGCTCGGCGTCCGGGTCGGCTGCCAGACGGGTCGCGAGGGTGTCGAGGGCGTCCGGGCCGACCGGATCCCTGCCGTGGGCCGGGGGCGTGGCCCAGCGGCACGAACCGAAGGTGATGCGGACGGCGTCGCCGGGGGCGGGCGAACGGATGACCGAGGGCGGGAAGGGGGAGTCGGGAAGGGGCCACACCGTGGTGCCGTCCAGGAGCACCTCGTAGGAGGGTGCCGTACCGGCCCGCAGGCCGGTCACCGTGACGAGCGCGTAGTGGTGCCCGGCCACCTGGAAGGTGGAAGCCGTGCCCACCGCGCCGTCGGAGCAGCGCACCCGTACCGTGCAGGACTCGCTGGTCTCGACCCACACCGTGGCGAACGAGCCGTCGGTGCACCTCAGCAGTGGTCCCAGGCGCAGTTCGGCCACTTGATCGCCTTCCTGTCTCGCGCATAGGGAACGGAACGACCGTAGCGCAACAGGGGAAGCCGGAGTCCGCGCCACCCATGAGCCGTGGGCGCGACGCGGCTGGGATTCGCTCGATGCTGAAGTTCTTCGAGCTCGACGGCCGCTTTCCCCGGTCCGGCATTCTGCGGAATCAGATTTGTCGGGTGGTTCAGCCATCCAGGGCGTCGGAGTCCCGCCTGTCACTGGTCAGGAAGCGCACGTCCGCCACCGATTCGAGCACCGAAAGCCTCCGCGAAATCCCGTTGGCGGAACCACGGCAGCCACTGCTACGTTTCCGGAGGCCGTGCAAGAGAGCGAGGAGGTGGTACCCGTGAACGTATCGACATGGGTGCTCTCCTCCGGGGTCACGGTCGGGCAATAGGTCGTCCGGGAGCGCCGTTCAATGGCACTCCCGAAAGGCACGACCATGCACTTCACTTCTGAACGGCGTCTCGACGGCGCTGTCCTCGAGCGCGAATTCACCCTCGGTGAGATCCCCGGCATCCTGTGGACGCCCGCATCCGCATCCGCGTCCGCACCGGCGCCGCTGATCCTGCTCAGCCCCCCTCCTCTCGTGCTGCGCAAGACGTACCCCCGGCTGGTGGCTCGGGCCCGCCACGCTGCGGCGGACGGCTTCGCCACGGCTACCATCGAGCTCCCCGGAAGCGGCGACCGGCCCCGCTGGCCCGGCGCCGAGCAGGCCCGCGCCGACCTGCGCCGGGCCATGGAGGCCGGCGATCCGGTCAGCGACGAGATCATCGACGCCCTCGTCCTCCCGCTCGTCGACAAATCGGTCCCGGAATGGCAGGCCGCCCTGGACGCCCTCCTGTCGCTGCCCGAGATCGGCGGCCCGGTCGGTTACTCGGGGGGAGTGATCTCCATCGGGACCCGGCTGGTGGTGGTCGAGCCGCGCATCTCGGCCGCTGTTCTGTTCGCCGGGAGTTTCGTCCCCCGGACCATGTTCGAGGAGGCCCGCCAGGTCACCATTCCGCTGCACGTCCTGCTGCAGTGGGACGACGAAGGGAACGACCGGCAGGCGGCCCTGGACCTGTTCGACGCCTTCGGCTCCAAGGAGAAGACCCTGCACGCCAACATGGGCGGGCACACCGGCGTCCCGCAGTCCGCAGGCGACGAAGCGGGCCGATTCCTCGCCCGGCACCTGAAGTGACGCCGGGCCGTCAGGCCACCAGCGGACGGTAAGCCGTGTCGGCCAGGACGCTGGCCATCTGGGGACGGGTCCCGGCCCTCGTCGGCTCTCCACAGCACGGGCCCCTGCCAGACTCCCGGCAGGGGCCCGCACGGCCCGAAGTCGTGAACTGCTCGACGTCTGCGAAGCTTCGCAGGCTGCCGAACGGCGCGAACACCGTGCTCCACTACGGCAGGGACGGCGCCCTGACCGGACCCGACAAGGAGCACGCCGACACCTCGATGCGCCCTGCGCCTGCTGTGGTCCGCGCTCGTGCACGTCAACACCCTGCTGGTGCGGCGTATCCTCGCCGAACCCGGCCGGGCGAAGAAGCTGACCGACGAGGACCGGTGCGGCCCGACCCTCTTGTTCCGGTCGAACGTCAACCCGTACGGAACACTCCGTCTGGAGAGGGGCACTCGCCTCGACCTCGGTCGGCCGGCGACCCTGCCGGTGCGGGGAAGTGGGCCACGCCCCAGCCGGCGGTCAAGGACGACGAGCGACATCCCGTGACCCACCTCAGCCTGGCAGCGCGTCCTGAAGCTGCGTCAGCTCAAGTGTGCTCAGCTCGAGGTCCGTGGCCTTGGCCGAGTCGGTGACGGAGGCAGGGCGGCTGGCGCCCGGTACCGGGATCACCGCCGGGGAGCGGGCGAGCAGCCAGGCCAGGGCGATCCGGTGCGGGCTGACGCCGCGCTCGGCTGCGATGCGATGGAAGGCGGTACCGACCGAAGTGGGCCCGGAGGGGCCGTCGAGGGAGCTGCGCGCGATGCCGCCCAGCGGGCTCCAGGGAAGAAATGCCAGCCCCAGCTGTGTGCTCAGCTGCAGCTCTGCCTCGCTGTCGCGCACGGCCGGCGAGTACTGGTTCTGCACGGAGACGAGTCCGTCGCCGAGGATCGCATGCGCTTCGCGGATCTGGGCGGTGGTGACGTTGGAGATGCCGGCGGCGCGGATGGTGCCGGCGCCGAGCAGGTCGCGCAGGGCGCCGACCGACTCCGCCCAGGGCACATCGGGGTCGGGCTTGTGCAGCCGGTACAGGCCGATCGCGTCGACGGCCAGGCGCTTGGCGGACGCCTCGGCAGCGAGCTTGAGATGTTCCGGGTTGGCGGTGACCGTCCAGCTGCCGTCGCCGGGGCGGCCGCGGCCGCCCTTGGTGGCAACCAGCACGCCGGAGGTGTCGCCGCCGTAGCGGGCCAGGGCGCGGGCGATCAGCAGCTCGTTGTGGCCGACCTCTCCGGCGTGCCAGTGGTAGCTGTCGGCGGTGTCGATGAGTGTGACGCCGGCGTCGAGGGCGGCGTGGATGGTGGCGATGGCCCGCGTCTCGTCCGGGCGATGCTCGATGGACAGCGGCATGGCGCCCAGGCCGATGGCACTGACGGTGGTGTGGGCGATGGTGCGGTATTGCATGCTGGCCCTGTTCCTCAGGTGGTGGACGGTTCGGCGGTGAGGGCCTCGGTGACGGCGCCGGGCAACCAGTCGGTGGTGCGGGAGAGGGCGAAGCCCAGCTTTTTCGCCCGGGCGTTGCTCATGGCGTAGTGGCGGTCGAACGAGAACGGCGACGCCTGCCCGCCTGCAGGGACCGTGCGGTAGACGGGCGTCCGGCCGACCTGGGCAGCGACGATCGTGGAGAGGTCGCCTACGTCCAGCGGCCCATCGGAGCAGGCGTTGAGCGGGCCGGTGAAGTCCTCTGCGGTCGCCCACAGCAACAGGGATGCCAGCTCCTCGTAGTGGATGAAGACCGTGGGCTGCGCGTGTGCGTGCACAGTGATCTCTTCGCCGCGGATGATGCGCTCGGTGTAGTGGGCGAGTCGGCCGGTGAACTCCTGCGCGCCGCCGCCGAGCACGTGGGCGCTGCGGACAGTGGCGAAGGCGAACGAGCCTTCCTGTGTGAAGACGGCCTCCGCCTGGCGCTTGCCCTCGGCGTAGTGGGCCTCCAGGTAGGCGTCGTCGAGCCAGGGCAGGTCCATGGCCACCAGCCAGGTGGCCGGGTCCACGGTCTCCTCCGGCACCGGCGTGCCCGCCGGGGTCGACGCCAGTGCGGCGGTCGCCGGGTCGTAGACCTCGATCGTGGACGTCATGACGTAGCGCCGGGTGCGGCCGGCGAAGGCGCGGGCGGCTATCGCGGCCTGTACGGGCGTGTAGCAGACCTGATCCACCACGACGTCGAAGGCGCGTGAGCCGAGGGCGGCCGTCAGGGCCGACTCGTCGTTGCGGTCGACGACGAGGTGCTCGACACCGGCGGGCGGCCGGGTGGACCCGCGGTTGATCACCGTGACCTGGTGACCAGCCGCCTGCAGGCGTTTGACCAGGAGCTTTCCAAAGTACCGGCTTCCGCCGATGACGCAGATCCTTTGCATCCCCCCACCCTGGACGTCTACGGTCATCAAAAGAAGTGCTGACTTACTGGCCTTGCATTAAGGAAAACTGTTGATCGACGTGCACCGGCTCCGCATCCTGCGGGCAGTGGCAGAGCACGGCAGCTTCAACCGGGCTGCCGCCGCCCTGCACCTCACCCCCTCGGCCGTCTCCCAGCACGTGGCCGCCCTGGAACGCAGCCTGGGCGCCGAGGTCGTCGTCCGCAGCACCCGCGGCGTCACCCTCACCCCGGCCGGTCAGATCATGGTCGGCGCCGCCGAGTCCGTTGCCGCCGAGCTCGAACACGCCCGACAGCAGGTCGACCAGCTCAACACCGGCCGCGTGCAGCTCACCGTGGCCACCTTCACCAGCGGCGGCCGGCTCCTGCTGCCCGGCGCCCTCGCCCGGCTCAGGCCCGCTCACCCCCGCACGGTGCTCCACGTCCGGGAAGGCGAGCCCGAGGACACCCTGCCCCTCGTTCGCCAGGGCGCCGTGGACGTTGCGCTCGCCTATCACTTCGACGGCCCGCTCCCGGTTGGGCCAGGACCCAGCTCCAGCCTCGAATGGACCCCACTTCTGGAAGACCCCCTGCACGTCGTCCTGCCAATGGGACATCGCCTCGCCGGCCGCGACGTGCTCGACCTCACCGAGCTGGCAGCCGAACCGTGGGTGCTCGGCTGCCTGAAGACCGAGTCCTACCTGCGCCGCTTCGCCGAGCGCGCCGGATTCGCTCCGGAGGTACGCGGCACCACCACCGACTACTTCTTCGCCCGCTCTCTCGTCGCCGCAGGCATGGGAATCTCGCTGATCCCCTCCATTGCCCTCACCCCGGAAATCCCGGGCCTGCGCACCGTCCCGATCAAACCGCCGGGGCCGAGCCGGTACATCGGTGTCGCCGCGATCAACTACCGGGATCGGCCCCATGTCACGACGCTCATCGAAGCGCTCCGTGAACAGGCGATGCAGCAGCACCGGTAGAGACGCTGATCCGCTTCGCTCCGGGCGGCCCTGACCGATTGCCGGCGACGTCGGCGTCTCATGGGTGGTCGCTCGTGAAACAGGCGACCACCTGGCGGTCCACCTGCGGTGATCATTTTTCATGAGTTGCCGCAGACGAGCGGACGCTCACTGACACGGCGGTGGTATTTCGCTGCCACGCAGCTGTCGTGGGCGGCCCGCTGCCGCGAGGGCGGCACATCGCGTGCAAGGCGTTACAGGAGGGAGTGTCTGCCCCGGCGGATGACCTGATGGGCTGCCTGGCGTAAGGCTGCGAGGGCGGGGCGGTTGCGGTTTCGGGGCAGCCAAGCGAGCGCCGCGGTGAACAGGGGGAGATCGCTCACGTTGAGGTAGGCCGTGCCGGGGCGGGGGAATAGGTGACGGGCTGCGGCGGGGAGGAAAACGATGCCCTGGCCACTTGCGACGGCCAGCAGCATTGCCTCGAGATCGGCCACGGTCATTCCATAGCGCACGGGTGTGCCGTCGGGGCGGGGGTTGACGGTCCAAAAATCCCACCACGCGCGGGGGACCCCGGGGGGCATGTCCAGCATGGTGTGATCGGCGAGTTGTGCGAGGGTGGTCGACGTCTGGTCTGCCAAGGGATCGCCGGCAGCCATGCACGCTACGCGCTGGTCGGTGGCCAAATGCAGGCTCTGAAAGCCAGGCGGCAGTGGAGGAAGGAGGAAGGCGGCATCAGTCTCGCCGCTCACCAGCGCCTCAACCTGTTGGGTGAACCCGAGGTTGCGCATCTCGAAGGTGACGTGGGGATGGCCGGCGCGCAGGTGGGCGAGGATGGCGTGGGTATAGGGCATCGCGGCCTCACCGCCGATGGCCCCGAGTACCAGGTGCCCGGACAGCTCACGGGCCTGCAGGCCGGCGGCCTGATTGAGTTGCGTCATGGCCGCTATGACGGAGCGGATGTCCGGGAGCAGAGCTTGTCCGGCGGGGGTCAGCTCCACCTTCCGGCTGGTGCGCTCGATCAGAGGCACACCGATCCGCTTCTCCAAGGCGCGTATTTGTTGGCTGAAAGCGGGCTGCGTCATGAACATGCGTGTGGCCGCCCGGCCGAAGTGCAGCTCTTGAGCCAAGGCTAGAAATAATCGGAGTTGATGCGTGCTCGGGTCCCGGCGCGCGTCATGGGCGGGCAGAGAGGACGCGCTCACTTCGTCGTCATCGGTCATACATGAAAGTGTATCGATCCGGTTCGGAAGGTGACGGTCTTAGGGGTACCGGGCTGGTGTCGCTTCGATGGAGGATCGTGCAAGACCTCGGGAGAAATGGAAAACCGGGGCGACACCAGAGAGGGCAAGAAGAATGAGGGTTTCCGCTATTCGGCTGGCACGTATGGCAGTTTCGGCCGGTGCTGCTGCTGCTCTCCTCATCGGAGCGTCCGCATCAGCTGGGGCTGACGGTCAAATGGCATACGCGAAATACGGGGCGGGGAAGGGATACTTCAAAGCCTACGGGGACTACTTCTACATCCAGGACACCAAGTCGGACGGTCACTCCGCGGTGATCCAGTGGAAGGCGGCCGGCCGGGAAGGAGACGATTGGGATCACAACGGTGCGAACAACGGCTGGACGGTGGCCAACCGCAACTTCCCGGAAGGGGCGACGGTCCAGTACCGAGCGTGCTGGGGCGAGTGGGGAACTCAGTACATTCAGCTGTCCAGCTGCTCGCAATGGGTGACCACCATCAACGACAATTGACCTCGACTCGGCAGTACCGACAGGCGTGATTCCTGGTCATTGACGCGTTCGTCGTGGTCATGAGGGCCGACGCGGTCGAACGCAGCAGCAGCCACGCCGTCCCCGATGGTTGAGGCGCGTGGCTCTGGGGCACCTGACGTGACTCCGGTCCGCTAGAGGACTGTTGACCGGCGCCGGCCCGTACCGCTTCGTCTCGGCCCGGCGTCGACGTCAGGTGCCGGCTCCGCTCCGCAGGCGTGTCGCCCCAGTGAGCCTGTGACGTGGAACACGTTGGCACCGCGTGAGCGTGGGCCGCCGGCGCCCTGCTGGTCCTTGCGCACCTGCGCCCCGGCCATACCTACGCCCGGCTCGCAGCCGGGTTCGGCGTCGGCACCACGACCGCCTACCGGTACATCGCCGAGGCCATCGATGTCCTGTCTCACACCGACCCTCGCCAAGCCGGCCGTCCGCTACGAGGCCCCCGTGCTGGTGGCGGTACTGAGTGAATGGCTGTGACCGGCAGCGAAGCCGCCCTCATCGGTCACCTCATAGCCGGGCACAGAAGGCCAGCGGATCGTCAGAACGACGGACTCTTCCTCCGCGAACCAGGAGTGATCGACGCCCCGACCCCACACGACGTAGTCCCCCTGCCGAGCCAGGAGAACACTGCGCCCGGGCAGCTCCACCCGGAAGCGCCCGCTGATGAGGACCAGCAAGGCGGTGCGCTCCTCGCCCGTCACCCACTGAGCCCGCCTATCGCCCTGCGGGTGAACGCCCCATTTGACCTCCACGGCCACGCTATGCCGAGGATCGGAGGCTTCCTTGAAATGCCCCAGCAGCCACCCCCGGTCCAGCGCCGCGTCGCTGCCCGCATTGCCCACATACACGCTGTCGGTCATGACCCCGGAAGGTAGCAGCCGACCGCACCAGCACTCCCAGGGGCAACTACTGGCATCCGGGTCTACGGCACTGTTCGGCCCCGGGCTTATGGGCCGACGCAGGACACACCCTCACCGCGCCTGACGACGATGTGCGATGGCCGGAGCAGCAGACTGCGCAGCGTCGGCTTCATGACCTTGAAGGGAGCGTCTGCGTCCGGGCAGGCCGCGGTCGGCGACCACCGCCAGGGACACAGGAGCGCGGTCCGACATCTCGACGTCATCGAGACCGGCACCGACTCCTACCGCCTCGCACACGCCAAGAACCGACAGAGCAACGGATGACCGGCCAGCCCAACCCCGTCTACCTCAGAGGGAAGGAGGCCCGCTGCCGCCACCGTGTCCCGTCGTGGACCAGCAGATCGACCGACGAGACCTGCGCGACGAAGGGGAGACCGGTGAGCAGATCGGCCTCGGCCTTCTCCAGCACAGCCTCGCTTTGGCCCTGGGCGATGGTCAGATGCGGAACAACATCGTCGAACTGCCCGCCGAATGGAGGGTATTCCGGCCACCGCTCCACGATCGCCTCTGTGAGACGCCTGAAGCCAGTCTCCGATTCCGGGGCGACATACAGCACTCCAGGGAACCGGCCGCAGTGGTCGAACCGGGCCTCGAAGGACTGGTGTCGGCCCAGGACCTCGCCGACGGCGGCGCAGACACCCTCGTCAATGAGGCTCGTGTCGAGGAACGGGAAGAGCACGGTGACATGCGCCGGAACGCCCGCACCGGCCGAGGGGTCAAACCGGTCACGCCACGCTCGCACCAACGGCTCCGCCTCCGGGACCCTCACGATCAGCCCCGACTGCCCTGCCCGGAATCCCTGCGCGTCGTCATCCGCCATCGCATCTGTCTATCAGCAGACCACATCCGGCGGCGCCCCGAATGAATCGCCGCCTTGCCGAGGAAGGACGGAGCACGACCCAGGCGCACCGGTGGGGAGAAATCACCGTGACAGATCATGCCCGCGAGATCACCAAGGGGGGCCACGTCCCGCTGTCGACCGGGGCCGGCTCACATTGTCGAAGCGGGGATGGGTTGGGAGTCACGTCAAGGCGGTACGGGTAGGCGGTGCCCCAGTCGTGCGCGGTAACCCCTGTGGGATGCGCGCTTGGGCCGTCAGGCGGGTGTCCACGCGCTCTCCAGCCAGCGGGACGCACGAACAATCGTCAAGAGCTGCGGGCAGGTGGGCTAGAAGAAGCCGATGGTGTCCTTGAGGAGCCGCAGGGCCTTTGCAGGGATTGTCGCGTTGTCGCGCCATCTCTTCTCGGCCTGCACGCTGATGACGGTGACGCCCGCGTTTCCGGCCGGGTTCTCGGCTGGCGACAGGTGACCGCAGGCGATCAGGACGCCGATGCGGCAGACGGCGACGCCCAGTTGCCGGGCGGCCTCGGGCTGGGACAGCCACGCGTCGTCTTCCACCCGGACAGCCCGCAGCAGATTGGAGCAGCGGCGCTGGTCTGGCGCGATCATCAGGCGATCCTCGCTTCAGGCCGCTCCGTCAGGACGACCTTCTCGAAGCGGGCGCCAGCGCGGACCAGGGCGACGAGGTGCGCTCCCCTGATCGCGCGCCGGCGGGTCTGGGCGGACTCGACGAGCTTGAAGACCATCGGAAGGGCCGCGGCCGGACTGCCGGCGCGGTCCCTGCGTTGTAGATCTCCTGCACCGCCCTCGTCGCGCCCGGCTGTGCGGACTGCGGCAGGGCGTTCGCGACGTGCCGGGCCCTGTGGACCCGGCACCGCTGATGGCGTCCGGCCGGGAAGACCTCCGCCGGCGCCTTCCTCAGCCAGCCTCATCGCGCCGTCGCCGACGACCAGTTCGGGATCGCGCATGCCGCGTCTGCGGCAGTCGCGCAGCGGGTCGGCCCACCCCTCGGCCGACTCGCGCAGCCCCTCGGCCGGCGCGATCAGTTCCTCGGTGCCGTCCTGGCACACCCCCATCAGCACCAGGACGCACGAGTGCGCCTGCTCGAGACGGACCTTGGGGTGCACCCCGTCGGCCCACACGTAAACGTGGTCGCTGTCGGCTGGGTCGCGCTGCGAGCATCCCGCGGGCGTCCTCGCGCACGATCCCGTCGATCAGGGAGCGGACTCGGTGGAACCGTCGGTATTCACTACGCTGAGCCACGGGTGTGCCCTCCCGCCCCGCGCTGCGAACGCCAGCCTACTCGGTGACCATCAAAGCATCATTCGGGAAGGTACGTCCTCTGCGTCCTCCCACGGCCGATCCACAGGTCTTGAGCATTGCCCGGGGGCCCCGGCTTATACCCTGCACTCATTCGACGATCGGACGATCACGGGTACGGGCCCACGGGCACGGGGCGGGCGTCCAGGGGCGGGAGCGCGGGGACTTCAATGAGTGACGAACATCCGATACAGAGCCGCAGACAGGGCCTCTCGGTCGGTGCGCGCATCATCGCCGGGGTCGTCCTCGTCGCGATCGGGGCCGTCAGCGCCTGGCTCCAGCACGACCCTCCCGGCCGGAGTGCGCAGCCGCGTACGGAGTTCACCGCGAACAACCCGCCCGCGGGTCTGCCCACCGCGCTCACCACCGGCCAGCACCTCCACTGGTCCCGCTGCACCTCGCCGCCCAGCGCGCGCACGGGCTACGACTGCGCCGCCATGAAGGCCCCCCTCGACTACCGGAAACCGGACGGCAGGACCATCGACGTCGCCCTGGTCCGCCGCAAGGCCACCGGCCCGAACGCCCGGCGCATCGGCTCGCTCGTCCTCAACTTCGGCGGCCCCGGCGTGTCCGGCGTGAGCGGACTGCCCGAGCTCCTCGACCAGTACAAGCCGCTCCTCGACCGCTACGACCTGGTCTCCTTCGACCCGCGCGGCGTTGGCGCGACCATCCCCGTGCGCTGCGGGAAGACCGCGGACGACACCGGCTACGACGGGGCCGGCGCCTGCGCCGAGCACTCGGGGGCGCTCCTCCCGTACGTCGGCACCTCGCACACCGCGCGCGACCTCGACCTGATGCGCTATCTCCTCGGCGACGAGCGGCTGCACTACTTCGGCGTCTCGTACGGAACGGCGCTCGGCGCGGTCTACGCCCACCTGTACCCGTCGCACGTCGGACGGCTCGTCCTCGAGGCGTCCGTCGATCCGACCGAGGACCTCGACGAGGAGCAGGTGTCGCAGGTCAAGGCGGTTCAGGCGGCGTTCGACCGCTTCGCTGCACACTGCGCGGCCCGTATCCGCCGCTGCCCGACCGGCGACGGTCCCGAGGAGGCCGCGCGACGCATGGCGCGCCTGGCCGACCGCCTGGAGAAGAAGCCCGCCCCGGCCGGCGGCGGAAGGGATCTCGACGCCAACGGTCTCGCGTACGCCGTCAGCGACCATCTCGACCTCGGCGCAGACGGCTGGTCGCCGCTCGCCAAGGCCCTCACCGCGCTGATCGACCGCAACGACGGCCGTCCGCTGAGCAAGGGCGCGCACGGCACGGGCTCCGCCGACCGCGCGGCGACCCCGCGCGACAGCAGCCGCGCCGCCCAGACCGCGATCACCTGCGCGGACTCCAGCCTGCGCCCCGGCTTCGAACGCCTCGACAGGGACGGGGCACGCATCAAGGCCGCCTCACCCGTCTTCGGCGCTGCCTGGTCCTCCGGCGTCTACCTCTGCTACGACTGGCCGTTCGACGGCGAGCGCGCCACGCCTCAGGTGAACGCCGACGGCGCGGCACCCGTCCTGGTGGTCGGTGGCACCGGCGACCCGACCACCCCATACCCCGGCGCCCGCCACATGGCCCGCGCCCTGGGCGACGGCGTCGGCGTGCTCCTGACGGCCGAGGAGGAGGGCCACGGCACATACCCGCAGAACCGCTGCGTCACGGAGACGGTCGACCAATACCTCCGCACGGGCCGCACTCCGGCCCCGGGGACGGTGTGCCGGGGCAGCATGTCCTGATGCCCGTACGACTCCGCCGGGCGGCCGTCAGCACACCGGTTCGCTCGCAGGTGCCGCGGGCATGCGCCATCACGCCACCCGGTCCACACAGGGGAGGATTGAATCCCTCCTCCATCCCGTGCCCACCGGCCCGCCCGTCCGCACCGTGTGTCGCGGACGGGCAGCCGATGGCGCCGACTTCGTCGGCCGGTCACCTCAGTGAGACCGCGTCCCCGGCGGACGTGACCCGCGCCGTCGTCGTGGTGCCGGGAAAGTGCCAGCGCCAGCGACCGGCCGAGGTAGCCGTGACCTTGGCGGTGAGCTTCCCGGAATCGCCCGTCCGCACCGTCTTCACTGTGCGGTAGTGGGCGGCGCCGGTCGCCTTGAACTGGAGCTTCACGTCCTGGCCGGCGAACCCGTGGTACTTCAGGTGCTCCCAGTTCGCCCGGGTCAGCTTGCCGGAGACGGTGAGCCTGGCGCCCTTGGCGACGGGCTCGGGCGCGGCATCCGCGGTGAGCTTGGAGGCACGCTTCATCCTGAACTCGGCGATGTCGTCAGCGATCCAGTAGTCGCCGTCGTTCGCCTTGACCGTGGCGTTGACCTGCCAAAGGCCCGCCGCGTGGTCGACGTCCTCGGGCAGGCTGCCGGGAAGCCACTGCGGCGCTGTCGTCATGGTGGCCGTGCACACCGAGGTGGTGTGGCTCTTCTTCACGCACTTGGTGCCGGTCCAGTCGCTGAAGCCCCAGCCGTTGCTCTTGTTGAACACGCTGACGTGCGACAGACCCTTCACCCCGGAGTTGTCCCGGATGGTGATGGCGATCGGGTAGGTGACGCGCCGGGCCAAACACCGCAACCTCGCCCGCTACCTCTTTCTCCACCCGGCCGCGCGAAACCTCTTCGGCGACTGGGACCGTCAGATCACCGGCTGCGTCGCCCGGCTGCGCGCCGTCGCCGGCACCGCCCCCGACGCTCCTGACCTGACGAACCTGGTCGGTGAACTTCTCCTCAAGAGCCCCGACTTCGCTCGGCTGTGGGAGCGATACGAGGTCGCCGGCCGCAAGCCCGCGCAGAAGACCTTCAACCATCCCCGCGTCGGCACGGTCACACTCACCTCCCAGTCCATGCAGCTGGAAGGCACCCCCGGCCAGCGCATCGGCGTCTACACCGCCGAACCCGGCACCCCCGACCATGACGCCATGATGCTGCTCGACATGACCGCCTCCGCAGCCGCGCCCAGCCAGGAAGTCCCGCGCGCATCGCCCTGACCGTTGCTCGCAGACGGTCCACACCAGCGGGCGGGCAGTTCGAGTCCGTCTGCCGCGGCGGTTTTGGCGGACGCGCTGAAGAGGGCCGTGATCAGTGCGGTGTCGTACAGGTGCATGCCTTCGGTGTCCTCGAGTCGCAGGCCTCAGAGCGTGAGACATCGGCCGTGCGCAGAGGCCGGCGTGCGACCGCACGCCCGAGTCTGAGCGGCGTGACCAGTGGCTGACGGGGCATTCGGTTGAGCGAAAGGGCAGTGGAGCTGCATGCCACGGAGTGTTTGGAGACAGAGATGGTCATCGGCATCGTGATCGCCGCTTGTGTGGTTCTGGCCGTGCTGGCGTTCCTGCTTCCGCGTTTCTCGCGCCACCCGCAGAACGGAGCCCAGCGTGGCCTCGGCGCCGGCTCGCGTGCCGGATCGAAGGCGCCCGGCATCCTGGGGCGCCTGCTGGGCAAGTCGTTCAGCTCCAGCTCGCGGGCGGTGGGCCGCAGTGGTGCCGCCGGACGCCAGGCCCGCGGCCGTATGCCGTTCTGAGCCAGGGTTTGGCCGGGGTGGACGCTGGAGCGTCAAGGGCCTGCCGCGAAAGCGACGGTGGTTGTTCGGCTCCGGCATCCCACTCCCCGCGGGCGCTGTCGGGGGGCGGGGAGAGAGTGATTTCGGCTCAGAAGCCGGGCTCGCAGGGGTACTTCCGGTCGGCCTCGATCGCCACCGTCAGTCGATTCTCGGCCAAGGGCAGCGGGCAGGCGGTCCGGTCCGTGTACACGCTCACGACCCTCTACCGCGGCGCCCACAGCGGTCGGCCGGGGCGTGTCGAAGGGGGCGCAGTGGCCCGTCACGGCTCGACGCTGGGCGGGGGGCGTGGGCGGGCCTTCCAGCGAAGGCTGTGCGTAGAGGTGCGTCCGGGGTGCCGGGGCGTACGATGTCGCATCCGTCGCGCCTGGCGACCTCGATGACGACGCCTCCCCCCACGAGCCTGGGCGCCGCCGCGCGCGGGCGCGCCGAAGCGGCGCTCGCCACGCACCGGGTCCGAGCTGCGGCATCAGTCCTCGCACGGCCGGGGAAGCTCCCCTCACGAAGCCCCCGCAGATGGCTGGAGGCGCAACCGGGGACCGCGGTGCCTCGGTCAAATCACCCTGGATCAAGCGCAGTTGTGCCTGTGTCCGCCGCGACGGCGGGCGATCGGCGTGTGGCCGGATCCGAAACACCCGACCGGGTCATGACCCGGCCTGCACGGAGCTTCCCGCTGCGGCGCGTCGTCGTGTAGTACATGAGCACGATCAACGAGGTGCGCGTGACGACCTCGTACGTGGGCTGCCACACGAGCCTTCGGGGGGAGGCAGCCGTGCGGGGCAGTGGCGCCGGCAGGGAGCCGGTGCGGCCGAAGGGGGAAACGGTGGCCTATCTCGTGGAATTGCCGGTCGAGGGGGCGGACGGGCAGACGGAACTGGTGAAGGTCCAGGTCGAGGCGAACGGCGACGGCCTGGTCAGAGTGGCCAGGCCCGGACAGGTCGTCGCGCGGGCCACACGATCGTTGGGTGAGATGGTGGCTGCGGTCAGGCCCGTCGCGCAGAACTTCGTCGAGGGCTTCCGGAACATGGCCGGCAGGCCGGACGAGATCAGCGTGGAGTTCGGCCTGACCCTGTCGGCCGAGGCCGATGTGGTCATCTCCAGCACCTCTGCGCAGGCCAACTTCAAGGTCGCGCTCGTCTGGAACAAGCCCCCGGCGCACGCCGGGAACACCACCGACGCGGACGAGGCCGCTTCGTGACTCCGGCCGGACCGGATGACGCGACTCCTGCTTGTCTGAGCTCCGACGCCTCGACGGCGGATGCCCCGGGACCGGGTCACCTGGTCTCCGCTCCCGCCGCCGACGTAGGCACCCATGCCTTGGAAGCGGCCGTGCTGCAGATCCGGGATCCCCGGGGCATGACGGTCGGCCTCGGCTTCCTGGTCTCTGACGAGCTGGCGCTGACCTGTGCGCACGTCGTCAACGCGGCGCTCGGCACATCCCCCGAGACCGCGCCCGCCGCACACGCCA
This sequence comes from Streptomyces cellostaticus, assembly GCF_023630175.1. Lineage (GTDB taxonomy): Bacteria > Actinomycetota > Actinomycetes > Streptomycetales > Streptomycetaceae > Streptomyces > Streptomyces cellostaticus_A. The sequence continues at coordinate 58,695 of NZ_JALLIN010000038.1, forward strand.
CCGTTGACGTCACGCTTCCCCTGCTCCGCACCCCCGCTGGAGGCCGGCCGGAAGGCGAAGCGGTCGGTGCGTCCCACGTCACGGCGAGTATCGAGCAGTGGGTTCCGCCGCGGCCGTCGGGCGCCGGCGATGTGGCCGTGCTGCGCCTCAACGCAGCGCTGCGAGGCGGGTGGCCCGTTCGGCTGGTGGACGAACCGGACGTGTGGCGGCACCCTGCGCGGGTGTTCGGTTTTCCCGAGGGCCGTCCCGGAGGCGTGTGGCATTCCGCCCTGCTCCGCGCGCCGCAGGCCAACGGCTGGGTGCAGGCCGATCTGGCGGAGGGCGGCTACCGGGTGTCCCGCGGCTTCAGCGGCAGCCCGGTATGGGACGAGGAACTGGGCGGCGTCGTCGGCATGATGGCGCTGGCCGAGGAGGGCGAGCCCCCGGCGAGCTATCTGATCCCGTCGGCCGGCCTGCTCGACGCCTGGCCCGGACTGCGGCCCCTGGTACTGCCACCCTCGCCGTTCCGCCGGCTGCTGGCCTTCGAGGAGGAGGACGCGGCCGTCTTCCACGGCCGTCTGGCGGAGTCCGAAGCGGTCGCCGCCATGGTCGACGCCGAACGCTGGACCGCGATCGTCGGCCCGTCCGGCTCGGGCAAGTCCTCCCTGGCCCGAGCCGGAGTCGTGCCCAGGCTACGGCCGCACGGCACGTCGGTGATCGTGCTGCGCCCCTCGGCGGGCAGTACCCCGGTGGCCGGTCTGGCCCTGGAGCTGCTGTCCCTGCTGGAACCCGGCCTGGACGAGACGGATCGGCTCGACCGCGTTCCCACGCTCGTCCGCGTGCTGGACAGGGAGCGCGGCCTGGCCGACGTCGTCCCGCGGCTGCTCGAACGGCAGGGGAGCCGCCGGCTGCTGATCGTGATCGACCAGTTCGAGGAACTGCTCGCACGCGAGCCGGCGGCCGTCGACGATCTGGCCCGTGTTCTCTTCGACGAGACCCTCCCCGACACGGCCCGCGTGCTGACCACCCTGCGGGCCGACTTCCTGGGCGCGGCGCTCGACCATCCGGGCCTCGGACAGGCCTTCGACGGGCAGCGGGCGTACGCGCTCGGCCCGATGCGCCCCGACCAGCTCCGTGACATCGTCACCCTGCCGGTGGCCGCCGTACCCGGTGTGCGGTACGAACCTCACCTGGTCGACCGCATCCTCGCGGACACCGGCTCCGAACCCGGCGCACTGCCTCTCCTCGGCTTCGCCCTCGACCAGCTCTGGCGGGAGCAGCAGCGGACGCACGGCCGGCTCACACATGAGGCGTACGAGAGGATCGGCGGCGTCACCGGCGCGTTGCACGACCATCTCGTCAGGGTCTGGGCCACGCATGTCCCCCAGGCGGACGAGGAGTGGGCGCGGCGGTTGTTCACTCGGCTGATCCGCGTGCCCCTGGAGTCGGCTGGCGTCACCCGCCGGGTGGTCAGGCGCACCGAACTGGACGACCGGGAGTGGCGTGTCGCGCAGCGGCTGGCCACCACCCGCCTCCTGGTCACCGGCCGGGACGCCGAAGGCACCGAGACGGTCGAACTGGCCCACGAGGCCCTGATCTCCAGCTGGGACCAGCTGGCCGGCTGGGCCGCGGAGGACCGCTCCTTCCTGGTCTGGCGGGAGTCCCTGCGTCACGACAGACGACGCTGGGACGACAGTGGACGTCCGGACGAACTGCTTCCGGCCCCGGCCGACCTGGCGAGTGCCAAGCCCTGGCTGGACGAACGCGGCGCCGAGATCACCGCCGCTGAGCACGAGTACCTGGACCTCGGACGCGCACACGGTCGTACGCGGGCGCGCAGGCGCCGTGCGATCAGGTCCGGCTTCGGCATCCTGGTGGTGCTCGCGCTGCTGTTCGGCACGATGTTCGTGTACACCCGGCAGCAGAGCGAGCAGCGCCAGGCACTGGCCGGTTCCCGCGCCCTGACCCAGTTCTCCCAGGACCAGGCGGACTTCGATCCTGCGCTGTCGGTGAAGGTGGCGCTTGCGGCGTACGAGATCGCGCCCACGCAGGAGGCGCGCAGCCAGCTGCTCCGGCAGTACCTGGCGTACTCCGGATCCACCCGCGTGCTCTCCGGCCTGCTGGGGACGGTGGTGCAGTTCCAGACCAGCCGGGACGGCGACGTCGTCTTCGCCAGATCGGCCTCGGCCCGCTCGACGCTCTTCGTGCACGCCCTCGACGGCACCGTGCGCAGCGAACAGTTCTCCCGCAAGCAGGTGACAGAGGTCATGGTGTCGGCCGACGGCAGCCGTGCCGCGTTCATCTGCGACGACGGCTCGGCCGGCTGGTTCCACGTGCACCCGGACGCCGACCGGCTCATCGGGGAGGTGCACGAACTGCCCGGCGTGAAGGATCTCCTCGTCTACACCTTCGAGAACAGGAGCGGGTTCGCCATGTCCGCCGACGGGCGGATCGTCGCCGCCCGCAGCAAGAGCGGCCTGGTCTGGTGGGACCTGGACAGCGGCCGGCTCGGCGGCCGGGTTCCCGCACCGGCCGACGCCGGCGGGGGGCTGTGGGTCGGCTCCGACGACCGGAGCCTGCTGGTGGACACCCTCGCCTTCGGCGGGAACAGGAGCACGAGCGGCCTGGTCGCCGTCGACGCGTACTCCGGCAGGAGCCGGACCGTCGTGCGCGGAGCCGGCCAGGTGCTGGTCTCGGGCGACCGCACATCCGTCGTCGTCTGCCGGAAGACCGATGCGGCGGTCACGTACACCCTGCGGCGGATCTCCGACGGAGCCCGGCAAGGACGTCGCTACGACGAGAGCGACGGCAACACCTGCGGGAGCATGCAGGGCGTCGACGCCACCGGTCGTCGCGTCGCGACGACCGATGGAGGCGACGTGTCCCTGGTGGATCTCTCCCGGAGCCGAAAGATCAGCGAGACCACCCAGCTCAGCGACGTGACGGCGACAGCGTACGACCTCGTGGCCAACGGCGGCAGACTGTTCGTCGCCGGGCACAGCGACGCGCTGATCAACTACCTCGAACTGCCCACCGAGCCCAACGTCCTCGACGTGAGCGAGCAGAGACTCAGCGCGGACGGCAAAAGGACCATCAGTCTGGTGGACGAGGGCGCGAGCCTGCAGGTCCACTCCGTCACGGCCACCGCGGTCGATCCGCCGATCGCCGAGGTCAGCCGCCCGAAGCCGTACTGGTACCCCAAAGGCAGTTACCAGGTCCTGCTCAACGCGGACCGCACACTCCTGGCCGACTGGGTCGCGAAGAACAGCATCCTCGTCCGGCGGGTGCCCACTCTTCGGCAGACGGCCCGAATCACCTTTGCCGCACCGCCGTCATCCGACCGCTTCCAGTACTTCTTCGACCGGAACGCACACCTCGTGACCGTGTCAGGGACGCGGATCCAACAGTGGGACACGAGGACGGGCAGGCAGCTCGCCCACTTCGACATCAAGACCCTGATCGCCGACAGCCACGGCGAAAGCACCCCGCCTGACGCGCATGTCGCCGTGTACCCGGGTGACAACCAGGTGGCCGTGCTGCTCTGGGGGGACCGCAGGGTCCGTGTCGTGGACCTCGGCACGGGACGTACGAGGGCGACCGTGAAGGTGCCCGCCGACGCGGTCGCCACACAGTTCGACCGCAGCGGTCGCCACTTCGCCGTCCTGCGCAGTGGCGGCATCGTGGAACTGTGGCGACGCGACCCCCCGCGCAGGGAACTTGGCCCGTTGCGCAGCGTGGCCGAAGGCCGGACGGAGCCGTACATGGCCGGATTCATCGACGGCAAGGGCGGCTACGCCGTGGCCGCCAACAGTTCCGTACGGATCTACCAGGCCGGCGAGCGCTCCTACCGCGACTCGTACGACTTCGGCCGCGTGCCCGCCGGCGGCATCCTGACGGGCGGCAGATACGTCTTCCGGGACATGACGCCGGACGGCCGGAGCGTGATCTACCAGAACACGGTCAGCAACACCGGAGGTCCGTTGCGGCTGGACCCCGGGCAGTGGCGGCGCAAGCTGTGCGCCGTCATCGGCAACCAGCCCCTGACCAGTGACGAGAAGGCCGGCCTCCCGGTACGCGCACCGAGCCGGCCCCTTTGCCCTTGACGCGGTGATCGGGTCGGACGGCGCACCTCAGCTTGTTCTTTGACCTTCGTCGGGCCTTGGCAGGGTTGGCGGCGGGCCTGAGCGTGGGCGGTCGAATCGGGATGCGCCGATCTGCGGAGCAACTGCACACTCAGTGCATGGCATTGCTCTCCGGTCGGTTCCGGGATCCGTGCAGTAGCGAGTGCGACTTCATCAACTTGATCATTGTGCGGTGCCCTGGTTGCGAAAGGGTCGCTCGTGTCATTGCAGCGCCCGAAGACTCCAATCCCGGAGGTCGGATCCTGTTCAGGCCGCGACGTCTGGTCTGTCGTGGCTGCGGACTGTCGCGGATGTGGAGCGGCCGTCTTGTCGCGCTCTCCTGTGGCACAGCTCAACCCGCGACGGATCCGTACTTCGGTATGCCATTGTGGTTCCAGGTTGAGACCCGGCATGGGTGGTTGTGGGCGTACAACCTCGAACATCTCGACCTGATCCGCCATTTCGTCGGAGCGTCGCTGCGAGAACGAGCGCCCTGGTACGACACCGGACAAAAGATGACCCTGGTGGCACGCCTTCCGGCATGGATCAAGCGAGCGAAGAACCGAGACGAGATCCTGCGTGCCGTCAGTCGGATCCACACCTCACTGGGTGCCGCCTGACCGGCTTGGCTTGTTACCTAACCTCTGGCCTCGAACAGGGCGTCGGGAATCCCCCATTCCGGCTCCTGTTCCCCTATGCTCACCAAGCGCGACAGGATCTTCACAGGAAGTGCACAGCGCTAGCGCGAAAGTGGCCATGAATAGACACATAAGAAGAGCCGCGAAACTCCTTACGGCGCCGGCCGCCGCTCTGACCCTCCTCTTACCCGCCCTCGCCGTGACTGCGACGCCCGCAGCCGCCGCGACAGATGACTACACCTTCACCAACCCCGACGGCACCCTGAACGCGACAGGCAACAACGACGGAAACCAGATCTCCGTCACCCCCGACGGCACCAACTACACGAACTGGCGCCTGATCAAGCTCGGTGTCCCCGGCCAGTTCGACATAGCCAACACCTCCTCCGGGAAATGCATCTACGCCACCCAACCCGCCACACAGAAATCCTGCGGTCAGGACGGCGAGCAGTGGCACTTCCGCCCCGTCGACGGCAAGCCCAACACCTTCGGCATCGTCCGGCGCGACGACTCCAGCGGCACCGAGTACTGCATGGACAACCGGGGCGGCCTCCACCTATGGGGCATCCTCGCCCAGCCCAACCAGTGCAAGGGCAGCGCGAGCCAGGAATGGACGATCCCCGTGTCCAAGGCAGCCGAGGCAAGGCAACTCGCCCTCGACTACTACGCCGACCTGTGCTCCAAGAAGACCACCACCTGTTCGTGGACCCAGAAGTCGGAGGGGCAGCCCGAAGCCCTGCCGCGCACCCTCGCCTCATCGGTCTGGTACAACGACACTGCCTCCTCTATGAAGCAGGTCTTCACCACCATCTACCACTCCGGATGGTCGCAGGCGTTCTCCACGGGCCTGTCGTCCTCCATAGGAGTGTCCGTTCCGCTCCAGGCCATGGTCTCCAGCCAGCTGACCTCGACGACGGTGTACACCTCCGACGAGACGACGATCAACGGCATCGCTGTGGAAGTCCCGTCGAAGAACTATGCCTGGGTCGACTTCGCAGCCGTCGGCAAGAAGGTCACCGGAACGTGGACGTTCGACACCGACAACCAGCCGTGGACCACGGACGCGACGGTCACCGTCCCCGTCGTCAACTCGGCCGCCGGATCGACGATGTACATCGCGCGCACCAGCTCCGACGCGCCGGGCAGCGGCAGCGGCAGCGGCAGCGGCACGACCAGCCCTGACCTCAAGCCGCAGACCTTCGCGAAAACCACCACAAAGACGCTGAATCTGCCTGCAGACGCCAGCATGACAGTCACGGACAACACGGTCACGGTCACCGCTGACGGCGGAACCACTCTCGCCACTATCACCCCCGGAACGGTCACCGACACCGACGGCACCGTGCACAAGGTCGCCCTGGCCGTCACCAGCAACACCGTGACGCAGACGATCGAAGGCGTCACTGGTGACACGATCACCGGCACCATGAGCCCACCGGTGTACTCGGTGAAGGACATCAGCGCCACGTCGGCAGTCGCCGCAGAGAAGACGGCGACGATGTCGGCGTTCGCGACGAAGAGCCCCGCACTCAGCGACGACAAGAACAAGCGCCTCCAGTGCATCGGAGACAAGATGGGCGAAGGCGCCACCTTCGGCCTTCTCGGGGCCGCCCTTGGACAGCCCGAAGCCGTCATCGGTGGAGTCTTCGGCGGCCTCGTCATCGGTCTCGCCGAATGCACCAGGTGACCTGACCGGCCGCTGAACGAAACGTCCCCTGCCCGAGACTGGGCAGGGGACGTGATCCGGATGTGCCGCCCTACGCGTGGTGCCGTCAACGGATCTGGCACCAGCTCCCAATGGCGCCTGCCGACTCTGTTGACCTGTGGGTTCAGGCGGTAGTGCGGGCGGTCGCGTCCGGCTCGCGGAGGGCGTCGGAGTAGTACCGGTGGAGTTCGACGATGAGCGCGGTGACGTCTTCGTCGGTCGCCTCCGGGATCTCGTTCAGGTGCTGCAGCAGGTTGTCGCGCTGTTCGTGGCCGGAGTTGGCGACGTGAGCGACAGTGCGGGCCGTTCCTCCCCCCGGCGAGCAGCAGCCGGTGCGGGCGGCCGCACCAGGTGTCGAAGCTGGTGGTGATCGCCCGCCACAGGGGCCAGACGTCGTCGGGTTGGCGGTGTTCGGCTAGTAGTAGCGCGGCGAATTCGATGCTGTGGCAGAGGCCCCAGCAGTGGCGGTGGAGCCGTGTCTCCTGGCCCAGCAGGAAGCGGCCGAAGTCGTGGTCCACCGGGCCTGGGGCGAGGAAGAGCGTGTCCAGGACGTCCCGGCGGTCCTTCCACCCCCGGTCCAGGGGCAGGCCGGCCTCGTTGTGGGCTGCCGTCGGAATTCCTGAAGCGTTCTCATTTCGTCCGACTGCTCTGTGGTCTGGTCGAAGTCGAGGAGGCTCATGCTGACCGCCTACGCTCCTCCCGTGCAGCATCTGCAGACTATGACGGAGAACGACGGTGCCATGGCTGCGGCGTTCCCGTCACGGCTCGCCGATGAGGTGCACGCCGTACTGAGCTTGTTTTCTATGGTCTGAGGGGGATGTCGACTGCTGGACTGGGTGATCGGGCACCCATCATGCTCTACGGATGATCCGAGGTGCATGGCGAGCGTGGCGGGACCGACGTGCCCAGGAGCGAGCCTGGGAAAACCGGGGCGTGGCGGTCCGGATGAACGAGTTCTACGACTCGCTCTTGGAGCCGGAGAGAGCGTCTGTCCAAGACGTCGCCCTCAAGTACGGCCGCCCCTGGGAGGACCGGTCGAGCTCCACGCACCTGCGGCAGTCGCGGGCCTCGGTCGTGGCGGTGACCAGCAGCGCCCCCGGACCCGCGGTGGGGACGCGGCACGGGAGGCGGCTCCCACCGGGTCGGTGACGTGGGTGAGGAACCTCGCCTCGCACCCCAGGGGGCGCGCGGGGGAGCAGAGTGCTGCGTCAGCCCGCCGCGGTGAGGCCGAACGGAGCGCTCACGCCGTCGCGGTGCGCCCGGCTCGGCACGCCCGTGATCCGGTCGCATCCGACGAGGTGCTCCGACCCCAGGCTCTCACTCCACACAGCCGGGAGTGAGGTCACGCCCTCAGGCCAGGCAGGTGAGGGGGCGTCCGCCGTTGTAGGCGACCATGTCGCCGAGGGCGGCCGCTGCGTCGATGGTCCGGCCGAGCGGGCCGTCCTCCAGCTCGGCGTACGCCCGGTGCAGGTTGCCGACGATACGTTCGGCGTCGAGCAGCCCGGCGTACTCGCCCAGGTCGGTCTCGCGGGCGGTCTCCAGGGGCGTCAGCCCTGCTTCGCGGCCCGCCCGGGCGGTGCGCTGTACGAACCGCAGGTAGCCGAGCACCTCGTCGACCAGCTCGGGACCGGCGATCCCGCCGTGGCCGGGAACGATGGTCGTCGCGCCCAACGGCTTGACCACCTCTTCCAGCACCTTCACGGCACCGGCCACGGAGCCCTGCAACAGGAACGGCGTGCCGCCGTTGAACAGCACGTCGCCGCTGAACAGGACACCCCGTTCGGGCAGCCAGACGATGGAGTCGTTGGTGGTGTGGGCAGGCGTGCCGACGTGGCGCACCTCGGCGCGCAGGTCGTCGGACCACACCGTGACGCCCTCCGTGTAGGTGAGGAAGGGCGGTTCGATCGTGATGTCACCCCACTCGACGTCGGTCCAGAACGCGGCCGCCGCGCCCGGCTCGCCCCACTGCAGGACGCTCGTCCTGGTCGCCTCGTGGCCGACGACGGTGGCGCCGTCGAACAGGTGGTTCCCGAAGGTGTGGTCGCCGTGGTGGTGGGTGTTGATCAGGGTGCGTACCGGCTGGGACGTGACGGTGCCGATCGCGTCCAGGTAGGCGCGCGTGCGCCGCACGGTCGAGCAGGCGTCCACGCTGATCACGCCGCGCCGTCCCGAGAGGAATCCGGTGTTGTTGATCCACCAGCTGCCGTCGGGCTGTATGTATGCGAAGACGTTCTCGCTGACCTCCTCCACCCGCGGCGGGGCAGGGAGGTCGACGTCGTGGTGGACACTGCTCACTGCGAACTCCTGTCATGAGGAAGGGAGTCCCCGGGGAGGTGACGGAACTCCCACACCCGGCCTGGCTCCTCGAACTCCGTGGGGATCATCACACCGGAGATCCCCTGGCCGGTACCCCGACTCGGGGCGCCCGGCGGCCGGTGCCTCAGGGGCGCCGGGTGAAGTGGGTGACCGGGCGTTCCAGTCGTTCGCCGTCCACGGTGATGTCGACCGCCTCGTTGTAGAACGCGAGCAGCCCCCTGACGGCGCCCACCCCGGGCAGCGGGTCGGCGTAGCTCCACAGTACGTCGGCCGGTACGTCGTCCCCGCCGCGCCAGGACCAGTACGCGGCGGTGCCCTTGTAGGGGCAGCCGGTGCTGTGGTCGGTGGGCTCGAACAGGTCCAGGCGGACGTCCTCGCGGGGAAGGTAGTAGCGGGTGGGCAGGCCCGTCTCGAAGAGCAGGACCGGGCGGCGGGTGTCCGCGACCGGTGTGCCGCCGATCCCGACCTGGACGTGCCGGCTGCTGGGGAGGGCGTCGACGCGCTTGTGCGGGTCGCGGGGGTGGACGAAGATCTCCTCTTCCTCCTCGTACCAGTGGTCGAGGCCGGTGCCGGTGCGCCGGGCCCACTCGAAGGCGATGTGGTCCGCCAGGGCGTCCGAGGGGAAGGTCCAGGCGGCGTTCGCCCGCGACTCGCCGCCGGCCTCCAGATCGTAGAAGACCGTCGATCCGGTGTGGGTGCCGATGGGCGGGTTCCGCGCCGGACGCAGCAGGTCCTCGCGGACCTCGCCGCGCGGAAAGGCGTACTGCGGCACCGGTACGCCGGGTTCCCACACGAGGACGGGACGGCGGCTGTCGACGACCGTGATCCCGGCCGTACGGCCGCGCACCCAGCGGCCGCTCGGCTCCCAGAGGATGCCCTCGGGAGTACGGTGCGGCGGCTCCGGGACGCTGTTCGTGGTCATGTCCGGTGCTCCTTCCGGCCCGCCGGCGGCGGCCGCCCGATATCCGGTCGTGCCGCGGCGCGCCTGCTGGAATGATCCCGTTGCGTGGTCACTACTCTGTGACCCTAAGACAACCATTCGGCCGGTGCGTTGGACGCGCGCCGGCCGGGGTCGCCGATGCCGGGGACGGCGCTCCCCGGGCTGCGGTGATCTTCCTGTCCAGGAGGACCCCCCGCATGTTTCGACGCATAGGCAACGCCGTGGTCCGACATCCCGTCTGGACGATCGTGGCCTGGCTCATCGCCGCGGTGGCGATCGTCGCCACCGCTCCCGGCCTGCCTTCGAACAGTGACGAGAGCAGTTTCCTGCCCAAGAGCTACGAGTCCATCAGAGCGGCGGACCTGCAGCAGAAGGCGTTCCCCAGCACCTTCACGCCGTCCGCGATCGCGCTGTACCAGCGCACGGACGGCGGCCGGCTGACCGACGCCGACAAGCAGGACGTGGCCCGGATCACCGCCGAGCTGGGCAAGAAGCACATCGACCAGGTGCAGAAGGTCGTCCCCGGCCAGCCGTCCAAGGACGGCAGGTACGACCTGACCCTGGTCCAGATGGACAGCAGGAAGGCCGGCCAGCCCGAACAGGCCGAAGCGGCCAGGGTGTTGCGCGAGGACGTCAAGCAACTCGCCAAGGGCACGCACCTGGAGGTCAAGCTGGGCGGCTCCGCGGCCCAGGCACTCGACCAGCAGGACTCGTCCAAACGCGGACAGGCACTGATCGGCATCGGCACCTTCGTCATCATCCTGGTGACGCTGCTGATCATCTTCCGGGCGCCGATCCTCGCCGTCCTGCCGCTGATCCTGATCGGCCTGGTGTCCGCCGTCGCCAACGGGCTGATCGCCTATGCCACCAAGCTGTTCGACCTGCAGGCGAACAGCTCGATCTCGTCGATCCTGATCGTCGTGCTCTTCGGCGTGGGCACGGACTACTTCCTGTTCCTGATGTTCCGCTACCGCGAGCGCCTGCGCGCCGGCGACGAACCCAAGCAGGCCATGGTCAACGCGGTCGACCGGGTCGGTGAGGCCATCGCCTCGGCCGCCGGGGCGGTCATCATCGCCTTCCTCGCGCTGGTGCTGTCCACACTCGGCTTCCTCAAGCAGATGGGACCGGCGCTCGCCATCGCGGTCGCCGTCACGCTGGTCGCGGGCCTGACCCTGATCCCGGCCGTGGTCTCGCTCATCGGACCGAAGGTCTTCTGGCCCTCCAAGTCCTGGCAGCGGGAACCGGAGAACGCCCGTTTCGCCGCCCTCGGCCGCGGGGTGCAGCGCCGCCCGGCGCTGACCGCCGGGCTGTCCGGACTCGTCCTGGTCGTGCTGTCGCTGGGCATTCTCAACTTCAACGCCACCTTCGACCTGGCGTCCGGTGCCATGCCCGAGACCAAGGAGTCCATGGTCGCCCAGGACGAGATGCAGAAGGCGTACTCGGCGGGCGCGGCCGCTCCCACCGACGTCTACCTGTCCAGTACCGACGGCAAGCCGCTGGACCGGGCCGCGTTCGACTCCTACGTGCGCAAGCTCGGCGCCGTGGACGGCGTCGCGGACGCCCGGATGACCCAGGTCGACAAGACGGGCGCCACCGCGGACTTCACGGTCACGCTGAAGTACGAGGCGTCGACGGACAAGGCCATCGACGCCGTGGGCCGGGTGCGCGACGTCGCCCACGCCGACGCCCCCGACGGCACCGAGGCCCTGGTGGGCGGCATGTCCTCGATCTACAAGGACATCGACGCCGCGGTCAATCACGACTACCGCACGGTCTTCCCGGTCGCCGCGATCCTCATCATGATCATTCTGGGGCTGCTGCTGCGCAGTGTGGTCGCACCCTGGTACCTGATGGCCTCCGTGGGCCTGGGCTTCGGCGCCACCCTCGGTGCCACCGTGTGGATCTTCCAGAACGGCCAGGGGCACTCGGGCCTGATGTTCATGCTGCCGGTGATCATGTATCTCTTCGTGGTCGCCATCGGCACGGACTACAACATCCTCATGATCGCCCGACTGCGCGAGGAGGCCCGCGAGGGGCGCGAGCCGCGCGAGGCCGCCGGCATGGCGCTCCGGCACGCCGGGCCGACCGTCGCCGCGGCCGGCTTCATCCTGGCGGCCACCTTCGCCACGATGATGCTGGCGGGCAACTCGCTGCTCACGGAGATGGGTTTCGCCGTCTCCTTCGGCATCGCGGTCGCCGCCTTCGTGATGTCGATGTTCTTCACGCCCAGTCTCACGGCGCTCATCGGGCACGCGGCCTGGTGGCCGGGGCACGGTGACCGGGCCGCCGGGACCGGGACCGGCTCGGCCGGCGCGGACCCGGCCCACGAGGGCGAGAGCCGCGACAGCGTCGCCCCCGATCCCGCCGGCCGCGG
>NZ_JALLIN010000039.1 GCF_023630175.1 Streptomyces cellostaticus
TGGCACCGGGGCGCGGCCGGTCGACCTGCCCACATACGCCTTCCAGCACGAGCGGTACTGGATCGACGTACCCACCGCCCCCGTCGGCGACGTGGCCTCCGCCGGGCTCGGCGCGGCCGAGCACCCGCTGCTCGGCGCCGCGGTCGAGCTGCCCGACTCCGAGGGGCTGCTCTTCACCGGACGGCTGTCGCTCCAGTCGCACCCCTGGCTGGCCGACCACGCGGTGGCGGGCAGCGTGCTGCTGCCCGGAACCGCCTTCGTGGAGCTGGCGCTGCACGCGGGGCACCAGGTGGGCGGCGGCGCCCTGGAGGAACTGACGCTGGAGGCGCCGCTGGTGCTGCCGGAGCGCGGCGCGCTCCAGCTGAGGCTGTCGGTGGCCGCGCCGGACAAGACCGGGCGGCGCGCGCTGCAGGTGCACTCGCGCCCCGAGGGCCCGGGCGGCGGCGAGGACGGCCACGGGGCGGACGTACCGTGGACGCGGCACGCGGGCGGTGTGCTCGCCGCGCCGGCCGCGCCGACCGGGGCGGACGCCCCCGGTCCGGAGGTCTGGCCGCCGGCGGGCGCCGAACCGCTCGGTGCGGAGGACCTGTACGACCGGTTCACGGCCGGCGGGTTCGCGTACGGCCCGGCGTTCCGCAACCTGCGGGCGGCCTGGCGGCTCGGCGACGAGCTGTTCGCCGAACTGGTGCTGCCCGACGGGCACCGGGAGCGGGCCGGCGACTTCGGCGTGCACCCGGCGCTGCTGGACGCGGGCCTCCACGGCATCGCGCTCGCCCCCTTCCTCATGGCGACGCCCACGGACGGCGCCGAGGCCGTCCGGGCCGGCGCCGAAGGGGCCGACGGGACCGACGGCGCCCGGAACGACGGCACCCGCGTCCGGCTCCCGTTCTCGTTCAGCGGGGTCACCCTCCACTCGGTCGGCGCGGGCTCCCTGCGGGTCCGGCTCGCCCCCGCGGGGCCCGGATCCGTGTCCCTGGCGGCCTACGACGAGCAGGGCGCCCCGGTGGTGTCGGTGGAGTCGCTGCTGCTGCGGGAGCTCGACCCGGCGCGGCTGCGGTCGGCGGCACGGCCGGTGTTCCACGAGTCGCTGTTCCGGCTCGAATGGCCCGCCCTGCCCGCTCTGCCCACGACCCCGCCCGCCCGGCCGGGGCGGTGGGCGGTCGTGGGCGCGGACACGCTCGGCCTGGAGGCCGCGCTGCGGGACGCGGGCATCCCCGTCGACGGGTACGCGGACCTGTCCGCGCTCGGCGGCGTGGTGGCCTCGGGCAAGCCGCTGCCGGAGACGGTGCTGGTCGCGTACGCCCCGTCCGGCACGGAGACCACCGGCCCGGAGGCGACCGCCGACGCCGCCCGCCGGGCGACCGGGGACGCGCTGCGACTCGTCCAGGACTGGCTGGCCGCGGAGTCCCTGGCCGGTGCCCGGCTGGCCGTGGTCACCCGGGGCGCGGTCGAGGCCCGGCCCGGCGAGGGCGTGACCGACCTGACGCACGCCCCGCTGTGGGGCCTGCTGCGGTCCGCGCAGTCGGAGAACCCCGGCCGGTTCGTCCTCGTCGACCTCGACGGCCACCTCGGATCCGACCCCGGCGCGGACGGTACGGGCGGCGACGACGCCGGCACCGTCACCGGCACCACCCGTCCGTCGGCCCTCGCGCCCCTGCTGGCCTCCGCCGTGGCGAGCGGGGAGCCGCAGCTCGCCGTCCGCGACGGCGCACTGCACGCCGCCAGGCTGGCCCGCGTGCCCGCCGCTCCGGACACCGGGACGGCCCGCCCGCCCGCCCTGGACCCCGAGGGAACCGTCCTCATCACCGGCGGCACCGGAGCGCTCGGCAGCCTGCTCGCCCGGCACCTGGTGGTCCGCCACGGGGTACGGCACCTGCTGCTGACCAGCCGGCGCGGACCCGCCGCCGAAGGGGCCGCGGAACTGGTCGCCGAACTGGCCGGACTGGGCGCCGAGGCGACGGTCACCGCGTGCGACGCGGCCGACCGCGAGGCGCTCGCCGCACTGCTGGCAAACGTTCCGGCCGCGCACCCGCTCACGGCCGTCGTCCACACCGCGGGCCGTGTCGACGACGGACTCGTACCGTCGCTGACACCGGAGCGGCTGGACACGGTGCTGCGCCCCAAGGCCGACGCCGCCCTGCACCTGCACGAGCTGACGCGCGGAGCGGACCTCGCCGCGTTCGTCCTGTTCTCCTCGGCGGCCGGCACGCTCGGCAACCCGGGACAGGCCAACTACGCCGCAGCCAACGCCTTCCTGGACGCTCTGGCGCAGCACCGGCGCGCGGTGGGCCTGCCCGCGGTGTCACTGGCGTGGGGGCTGTGGGAGCAGCGCAGTGCGATGACCGGCGAGCTCACCGACGCCGATGTGCAGCGGATGGCGCGCGCCGGGCTCGCCCCGCTCTCGTCCGACGAGGGCCTGGCGCTCTTCGACACGGCGTGCGCCCTTGCGGCGGCCGACCCCGTGTGCGGGACCGAACCCGACGCCACCGCCCGGACCGAAGCCAACGCCTCCGGCGCCGGGGCCCTGGTCGCGATGCGGCTGGACACCGGGCCCCTCCGGGCCCAGGCGGACGCCGGAGCCCTTCCGGCGGTCTTCCGGGGTCTGGTGCGCGGTGTCCCGCGCCGGGCGGCCGCCCAGCAGGCGGCGGACCCGGTGGCGTCCGAGGCCGCGCGGCTGCTCGCCGGTCTGTCCGCCCTGCCCGAGGCCGAGCAGGAGCGGACACTGCTCGACGTCGTACGGGCGCAGGTCGCCGCCGTCCTCGCCTACCCGTCGCCGGACGCGGTGGGGGAGACCCAGGAGTTCCTGGAACTGGGCCTGGACTCGCTGACCGCCGTGGAGCTGCGCAACCGGCTCAACGCGGCGACCGGGCTGCGGCTGCCCGCCACGCTGCTGTTCGACCACCCGAGCCCCGCCCTGGTGGCCGCCCGGCTGCGTGCCGAACTGGCCGGGGGCCCGGACGCACAGGCGGCAGGTGGCACGGTGGACGCCGGCGCGGAGGGCTCCGACGGGGTCTTCGGCCCGATGCTCCGCGAAGCCGGGGCGCAGGGCGCGTCCGGGCAGTTCATGGAGCTGCTGATGCAGGCGTCCCGGTTCCGGCCGTCGTTCGCCTCACCGGCCGAGCTGCGCAAGCCCCCGAGCCTGGTGCGCCTCTCCCGCGGCGACACCCGGCCCGGACTGGTCTGCTTCTCCTCGATCCTGTCGATCTCCGGCCCGCACCAGTACGCGCGCTTCGCCTCCGGCTTCCGGGGCCACCGGGACGTCCACGCGCTGGGTGCGCCCGGCTTCCTCCGGGGCGAGCAACTGCCCTCGACCACCGACGCGGTGATCGAAGCCCAGGCGGAGGCCGTGCTGCGGCACGCGGACGGCGCGCCGTTCGTCCTGCTCGGTCACTCCTCGGGCGGCATGCTCGCCCACGCGGTGGCCGACGAGCTGGAGAGCATGGGGGTCTTCCCCCGGGCGGTGGTGATGCTGGACATCTACTCGCACGACGACGACGCGATCATCGGCATCCAGCCGGGGCTCTCCGAGGGCATGGACGAGCGGCAGGACACGTACGTGCCGGTCGACGACAGCCGGCTGCTGGCGATGGGCGCCTACTTCCGGCTCTTCGGCGGGTGGAAGCCGGCGGCCGTGAAGACGCCGACCCTGCTCGTGCGGGCCGGGGAGCGGTTCTTCGACTGGTCCAGGCCGGTGGACGGCGACTGGCGCTCGTACTGGGACCTGGAGCACACGGCCGTCGACGTCCCGGGCAACCACTTCACCATGATGGAGGAGCACGCGGCGACGACCGCCAGGGCCGTGGAGGAGTGGCTGGACGCCACGCACTGAGCCGCACGGCCCGCGGGGGCGGCGGACACCGCCCCCGCGGGCCGCGGACACGACGAGAGGCCGGGTCCCACCGGAAGGGTGGGGCCCGGCCTCTCGTCGTACCGCCGGACAGGCGCGGGCGGTGCGTCGCCCGCGCCTGTCCGGCGGTCAGGCGCGCCGCTCCCGTTCCCGGGAGCGCTTCCTGGGCAGGCCCACGGTGTGGACCTGGAAGGAGTCCTTGGTGAGGTCCAGGCGGTGGAAGAGGTTGTCCGGCCCGGTCACGCACACCGTACGTACCCCGAGCCCCATGAGGTTTTCCACCACGCTCGGCCAGTGGACCGGCCGGTCGAAGGTGTCCAGCATCATCGTGCGCATCCCGGCGGCGTCCCGGACGACCGTGCCGTCCTGGTCGGCGACCACCGGCATGCTGGGGTCGGCCAGTTCGTACCCGCCGAACACCTCCGCCTCGGCCTTGTGCCGGAGTTCCCCGAAGGCGGCCGCGTGCACGGGCGGGCGCATCGAGTACATGGAGTAGCCCCCAGCGGCGCTGATGGCGGCCTTCAGCCCGTCGAGTTCCTTCTCGCGCACGGACAGCATGTGGAAGCCCGCGTCGAGCCGCCCGGAGACGTCGTACCAGGCGCCCCGGTCGTCGAAGCCGGCGAGGATCTCGTCCAGGCGGTCCTGCGGGGTGCGGACGAAGGAATGGGTGACGACGTCCTCGTACGCGCCGGAGAAGTACTCCTCCTCGCAGCGGGCCAGGTCCGCGGTGAGGCGGACGACGTCCGCGAAGGGCAGCGAACCGACGAAGGCGGCGGCGGCCTTCTGCCCGAAGCTCGGGCCGGTGCAGACGGTGGGGGACAGGCCCAGGGTGTCCAGGGCCCGGTCCGCCATGGCCATCGAGTTCACCAGGAAGGCGATCTGCGAATGGACGGAGTAGTCCTCCTCGGAGGTCCGGAACCGGTCGAACACCGAGTACCCGAGGGCCTCGTCGGCCTCGGCGAGCCGCTTGCGCGCGTACGGGTCGAGCAGCAGGAACTTGCCGACCTCGGCGAACGACGAGGGCCCCATGCCCGGGAAGACGATCGCGGTCGCGTCCCGGCCGTCGGTGGTCGTCCCGTCCGGGGCGGGGGGCGGGGGGATCCGCTCGGAGAGTGTCATGGTCCGTGTGTGCCTTTGCTTCCGAATATCGCACCGGCAGTCGTCTGCCGGCCTCGTCGACGGGAAAGGGCCCCGCACCCGGCCCGGCGCGGGGCGCCGGGCCGGGTGCGGGGCCGGGGGAGAACGACGTCCAAGGGACGGGGAGGGGCCGGGTGTCAGTCCTGCGCCCTGCGGTGGAACCCCCTGATGCCGATCAGCCCGAAGAGCAGGATCGCCCCGCTCAGGGCCAGCAGGTCGAGCCACAACGGGATCGAGCGGGGGCCGCCGGGCGGCAGCAGCAGGGCGCGGATGCCCTCGCTGACGTAGGTCAGCGGGTTCATCGCGCACAGCACCTGGAACCAGCGGATGTCCGCCAGCCCGTGCCAGGGGAACTGCGTGCAGCCGGTGAACATCAGCGGGGTCAGCGTCACGGCGAAGATGACGCTGATGTGCCGCGGCGGCGCCAGGGTGCCGATGGTCAGGCCGACCGTGCTGCCCGCCAGCGCGCCCATCAGCAGCACGCCCAGCGTGGCCGGGAAGCTGTCCATCGGCCAGGACACGTCGTCCAGGAGCAGGAAGCCGACCGGGATCATCACCAGCGAGGCGATGATGCCGCGCAGCATGCCGAAGACCAGCTTCTCGACGGCGACCAGGCTGGTCGGGATCGGCGCGAGGAGCCGGTCCTCGATCTCCTTGGTCCAGGAGAAGTCGATGACCAGCGGCAGCGCCGTGTTCTGGAGGCTGACCAGGAAGCTGTTGAGGGCCACCACGCCGGGCAGCAGGACCTCCTGGAACCCTCCGCTGGTGTAGCCGAGTTCGCCGAGGACCTTGCCGAAGACGAACAGGATGAAGAACGGCTCGACGAGCACCTGGGCCAGGAACGGGCCCAGCTCGCGGCCGGTGACGAAGACGTCCCGCCACAGGATGAAGAAGAACGTGCGGGTCGCCGTGCGCACGTCGGTGCGCGCCGGCTTCAGCTCGGCGGGGAAGCCGGCTACGGGATCGGGTGCGGTGGTGGCCGTCATCGCAGCTCCCGGCCGGTGAGCTCGATGAAGACGTCCTCCAGGCTGGCGGTGCCGACGCTCATGTCCTTGATGTCACAACTCGCTTCCGTCAGGGCCGTGATGACGGCCGGCAGCACCGAGCCGGACGGCGCGTCACTGTAGAGGCGCAGCCGTACGGGCGCGGGGGCGCCGTCCCGTTCCTCGGAGTCGTCCTGGCGCACCGTCTCGACGCGCTCCACCGCCTCGATCTTCTCCAGCACCCGGACGATGTCGCCGGCCGCGCTCCCGGGTCCCCCGCCCGCGCCGGTGGGGCGCGCCGGGATCGCCGGGGGCGCCGGCTGCACGGTGAGGGTGAGGGCGGTGCTGCTCAGGCTCTCCATCAGGGCCTGCGGGGGGTCGAGGGCGAGCAGGCGGCCGTGGTCGACGATGCCGACGCGGTCGCACAGCTTGGCGGCCTCGTCCATGTCGTGGGTGGTCAGCACCGTGGTCACGCCGCGTTCGCTCAGCTCGGCCACGCGTTCGTGGATGAACCGCCGCGCCTGCGGGTCGAGTCCGGTGGCCGGCTCGTCGAGGAAGAGCACCTGGGGGCGGTGCATCAGGGCGCGGGCGATCATCACCCGCTGGGCCTGTCCGCCGGACAGTTCGTCACCGCGGGCCTTCCCCCGGTCGGCGAGACCCACCCATTCCAGGCACTCGTCGGCGAGGCGCCGCCGCTCGGCCCGGCCCATGCCGTGGTAGCCGGCGTGGAAGAGCAGGTTCTGGCGGAGGGTGAGGGAGCGGTCGAGGTTGTTGCGCTGCGGTACGACGGCGAAGGCCCGGCGGGCCCGCGCCGGGCTGGCCACGACGTCGACGCCCTGGACGAACGCGCGCCCCGCGGTGGGGGCGACGCGGGTGGTGAGGATGCCGATGGTCGTCGTCTTGCCCGCTCCGTTGGGACCGAGGAATCCGAAGACCTCGCCCCGGCGGACGGAGAAGCTCAGGCCGTCCACCGCCGGTCGGTCGCGGCCACGGTACTTCTTGACCAGTCCGTCGACCACGACGGCAGAATCCACGGGTGGTTCAATAGTCATTTACGCCTGCGAATCAAGCGGGACGCGACAACGGCGGTCCGGGAAATTCGCACAGGAAAGTCGCGTGACCGGCCGCGCGTGGAGCGCCGATTGAATAGGACATAGAAGTGGTGCGGACCCTGTCTAGCACGCACGCTGGTGTCCTGTGGCAACTGACCTGGAAAAATAGGGGCGATGTGCCAACGCTAGGGGGCGGTAGGGGTTTTCGGCGCGCTCGGGCGCGGGTTCGGCCGGAGCGTGCTTCACCCCTATTCAAAACGATCGGGGGTGGTGAGTGTTGCGGTTTCCTCGAATATCCTCCTAGCATCGACGCGTGATCGCGCCGAATTATTCTGTGCAAAACAAAGCTTCGGCGGGTCGTGTGTCCGCGGGCCCGGTGGTGCATCCCGCAACGCTGCGGTGGATGGTGATCGGCGCGACCGGAACGCTCGGTGCCGAAGTGGCCGCCCGGCTCGCCGCCCACGGCGCCGACACCGTACGGACCGGAAGGGCCGATCTCGACCTCACCGACCCGGCGGCGGTCGCCGCCGCGGTGGCCGCCACCGGCCCGGACGTCGTCGTCAACTGCGCCGCCTGGACCGCCGTCGACCTGGCCGAGACCGAGGAGGCCACGGCCCTGGAGGTCAACGGCACCGGACCGGGACACCTCGCCCGCGCCTGCGCCACGACCGGCAGCAGACTGCTCCACGTCTCCACCGACTACGTCTTCGGCGGTACGCCGGCCGACACCGGCCGGCCCTACGCCGAGGACGCCGCACCCGACCCGCGCACTGCGTACGGGCGCACCAAGCTCGCCGGCGAGCGCGCCGTCCTGGCCGCGCTCCCGGACGCCGCCGTGGTGCGCACCTCCTGGCTGTACGGGCGGTCCGCCGGCGGCTTCGTGCACACCATGGCCCGGATCGCCCGGGAGCCGGGACGGACGGCGGACGTGGTCGACGACCAGCACGGGCAGCCGACCTGGGCGCCGGACGTCGCCGCCCGGCTCGTCGCGCTGGGCACCCTGCCGGCCGACCGGGCCCGGGGCGTCTTCCACGCCACCGGGGCGGGCCGCACCACCTGGTACCGCCTGGCCCGGGAGGTGTTCCGGCTGACCGGCCACGACCCCGGCCGGGTGCGGGCCACGGACAGCTCGCGGCTGGACCGGGCGGCGCTGCGCCCGGCATGGAGCGTCCTGGGCCACGACCGGTGGGCCGGCACGGGCCTCGGCCCGATGCGCCACTGGCGGGAGGCCCTCACCGAGGCCCTCGCGGGCGCCCCCACCCCGGGGGACGGACACGGACGGCGACAAGGGCACCGGCGCGGACAAGGCGACGGACGAGGAAAGGCGGTCGAAGGGTGAAACCCCTGTCCATCGAGGGAGCGTGGCTGTACGAGCCGCGGCTGCACGGTGACGGGCGAGGTGTCTTCCTGGAGGCGTTCCAGCGCGAGGCGTTCCGGCTCGCCACCGGACGACCCCTCGAACTGGCCCAGGTCAACTGCTCGGTGTCCCGCCGCGGCGTCGTGCGCGGCGTCCACTTCGCCGACCTGCCCCCCGGCCAGGCCAAGTACGTCACCTGCGTACGCGGCGCCGTCCGCGACGTCGTCGTCGACCTGCGCCGGGGGTCCCCCACCTACCGGCGCTGGGAGGCCGTCGACCTGGACGACCGGGACCGCCGGGCCGTCTTCCTCTCCGAAGGCCTCGGCCACGCCTTCCAGGCCGGCACCGACGACGCCACCGTCGTCTACCTCACCACCTCGGGCTACAGCCCGGACCGTGAGCACGGCGTCCACCCGCTCGACCCGGAGCTGGGGATCACCTGGCTCCCGGACACCGAACCGCTGCTGTCCCCCAAGGACGCCGCGGCACCCACCATCGCGGCGGCCGAGGCCCAGGGGTTGCTGCCCGCGTACGAGGACTGCGTGCGGTACGTGTCCTCGCTCGCCCCACCACTCAGCGAGGAGACCCCGTGAAGGCGCTCGTCCTGTCGGGAGGGTCCGGCACCCGCCTGCGCCCCCTGACCCACACCTCGGCGAAGCAACTCGTGCCGGTGGCCAACAAGCCCATCCTGTTCTACGTCCTCGAAGGGATAGCCGAGGCCGGCGTCACCGACGTCGGCATCATCGTCGGCGACACGGCCGACGAGATCCGGGCCGCCGTCGGCGACGGCTCCCGGTTCGGCATCAGCGTCACCTACATCCCGCAGCACCAGCCGCTCGGCCTGGCCCACGCCGTGCGCATCGCCCGGGACTGGCTGGCCGACGACGACTTCGTCATGTACCTGGGCGACAACTTCCTGCTCGGCGGGATCGGCCGGCAACTGGAGGACTTCCGCACCCGCAGACCGGCCGCCCAGATCATGCTGACGCGGGTCCCCGACCCGTCCGCCTTCGGCGTCGTCACCCTGGACGAGGCGGGCCGGGTCACCGGCCTGGAGGAGAAGCCGAAGCTCCCCAAGAGCGACCTGGCGCTGGTCGGCGTGTACTTCTTCACCGCCGCCGTGCACGACGCCGTGGCCGCCGTCCGGCCCTCGGCCCGCGGCGAGCTGGAGATCACCGACGCCCTCCAGTGGCTCCTCGACCAGGGCCTCGACATCGCCTCCTCCACCGTCGACGGCTACTGGAAGGACACCGGGAACGCCACCGACATGCTGGAGGTCAACCGCTCCGTGCTCGACGGCCTGACGCCCTACTGCGCCGGCTCCGTCGACGAGGAGAGCGAACTGGTCGGCCGGGTCGTCGTCGAGGAGGGCGCGGTCGTCACCCGCTCCCGGATCGTGGGCCCCGCCGTCATCGGCCGCGGCACCCGCGTCGAGGGCTCCTACATCGGCCCGTTCACGTCCGTCGCGGACGACTGCGCGGTCGTCGACAGCGAGATCGAGTACTCCATCATCCTGGCCGGCGCGGCCATCGACGGCGTCCGCCGCATCGAGGCGTCCATGATCGGCCGGCAGGCCCGGGTCACCCCCGCGCCCCGCACACCCCAGGCCCACCGCCTGATCCTCGGCGACCACAGCAAGGTGCAGATCCGTTCATGAAACTCCTGATCACGGGAGCGGCCGGCTTCATCGGCTCCCACCTCGTACGCACGGTCCTCGGCCCCGACAAGCCGCTGGGCGACGACGTCCGCGTCACCGTCCTGGACGCTCTCACCTACGCCGGCAACCGTGCCGCGCTCGCCCCCGTCGAGGACGAGCCGGGCTTCGGCTTCGTGCACGGCGACATCACCGACGCGCCGCTGGTGGACCGGTTGGTGGCGGACCACGACGCCGTGGTGCACCTGGCGGCCGAGTCGCACGTCGACCGCTCCATCGAACGCGCCGACGCCTTCGTACGCACCAACGTCCTCGGCACCCACACCCTCCTGGAGGCCGCGCTGCGGCACGGCACCGGGCCGTTCCTGCACGTGTCGACCGACGAGGTGTACGGGTCGGTCCCGGTCGGCTCCTCCGTCGAGACCGACCCGCTCGCCCCCAACTCGCCCTACTCCGCCTCCAAGGCGTCCAGCGACCTGCTGGCCCTGTCCTACCACCGCACCCACGGCCTCGACGTCCGGGTGACCCGCTGCTCCAACAACTACGGCCCCTACCAGTACCCGGAGAAGGTGATCCCGCTCTTCGTCACCCGGCTCCTCGCAGGCGGCACCGTGCCCCTCTACGGGGACGGCGGCAACGTCCGCGACTGGCTGCACGTCGACGACCACTGCCGCGGGCTGCTGGCCGTCCTGACCGGCGGCCGGGCGGGGGAGACGTACAACGTCGGCGGCGGCACCGAACTCACCAACAAGGAGCTCACCGGCCTGCTCCTGGACGCCTGCGACGCCGGCTGGGACCGGGTCGAGCACGTCACCGACCGCAAGGGCCACGACCGCCGCTACAGCGTCGACTGGACGAAGGCCCGCACCGAACTGGGCTACACCCCCGTGCACGACTTCACCGAGGGCCTGGCCGAGACCGTCGCCTGGTACAGAACCCACCGCTCGTTCTGGGCAGCGCCCGAGGCGGAGCTCCAGGGCGCATGACATGTGAGTGCGCCCAGCACTCCACCAGGGAGACCACCCCCGACGACGTCAGCCTGATCCAGATCCGGCAGCCGGCGGTCCCGAGCAGCTACCGCATGATCTGCTTCCCCAGCTCGCGGAACTCCTCGGCGTGCTACCTCGCGATGTCGGAGCTGCTGCTGCCCACCGTGGAGCTGCTCATCATCCAGTACCCGGCCCACACCTCCGGCGAGGAGCACGCGGCCGAGGAGGACGCGGTGCTGGCCGACAAGATCTTCGAGGCCGTCCGCTGCTGGGCCGACCGCCCGCTGGCCCTGTTCGGCCACCGCCTCGGCGCCCAGCTCGCCTACGCGGTCGCCCAGCGGCTGGAGCGGGAGACCGACGCGGCACCCCTCACGTTGTTCGTCTCGGGACGCACGGGGCCGGCGCACCGCGGCAGCATCGGGCCGCCCGCCGTCGGCTGCCGTGTCGTCGCCCTGGCGGGGCACCACGACCCGCGCGCCCCGCTGGCCGGCATGAAGGCGTGGCGCCGCTGCACCTCGGGCCGCTTCGACCTGGAGGTCTTCCCCGGCATCCGCGGGTACCTGGACTCGCACCGCCGCGAAGTCGTCAACCTCGTGCACGACCAACTGATCTCGCTCCACGGACCGGAACCCGACTGACCACCCCGGCCCCTGCCCGCACCGCACCCCGGCAGGGGGGTGCAGGGGGCGGGACAGGGGTACCCGCGCCCCCTCCCGCTGCCTAGCGTGCCGTATGGAGAACCGCGTCCACGGGGCGGGACCGAACGAATCTCCCCATCTCTTGTGAACCTCGCGAACCCCGCGATCCACCCCCTGAACGGGCCCGGACACGCCTCGGCACGGCGCAGCCCACGGCCGGCTCCGGTCACGTTCGGCCCAGAGGAAGGACAGTGTGCGACCGATGACCGCGAAAATCTTCGCACCCGACTCGGTACGGCCCGTCGAGGAGCTCGAGCAGGACGCCCTCCGCATCGCCGAGGTGATCCGCGAACGCGGGGTCGGCCTCGGCGACCGGGTGATGCTGAAGGCCGGCAACTCGGCCGGCTACGTCTGCGTGCTGTACGCGCTGATGCACGTCGGTGCCTCGATCGTCCTCGTCGACCAGCAGGAGCACGCCGAGGAGACCCGGCGCATCGCCCTGCGCACCGGCGTCAAGGTCACCTTCGTCGACGACGAGACCCCCATCGACCGGGACGCCGACCCCGTCCACCTCTACGAGCTCATGGTCGCCACCGCCGGCCGTGCGCCGGTCGACGGCACCCTGTCGTTCGACGCCTGGGGCGAACTGCCCGACGGCCTCATCATGTGGACCTCCGGCTCCACCGGCTCCCCGAAGGGCGTGGTGAAGTCCGGCGGCAAGTTCCTCACCAACCTGCGGCGCAACGCCCGGCAGGTCGGCCACCGGCCCGACGACGTCCTGATGCCGCTGCTGCCGTTCGCCCACCAGTACGGCCTGTCCATGGTGCTCATCGCCTGGCTGACCCGCTGCTCCCTGGTGATCGCCCCCTACCGCCGGCTGGACCGCGCGCTGCGCATGGCCGGCGACTCCGGCACCACCGTCATCGACGCCACGCCCTCCAGCTACCGCAGCATCCTCGGCCTGGTCTCCCGCCGACCGTCGCTGCGCGACCACCTGGCCACCACCCGGATGTTCTGCGTCGGCGCGGCCCCGCTCGACGCGCCGCTGGTGGAGAGCTACGTCCAGGAGTTCGGCCTGCCGCTGCTGGACAGCTACGGCTCCACCGAACTGAACAACATCTCCTTCGCCACCCTCGACAACCCGGTCTCCTGCGGCCGGGCCATGGACGGCATCCGGCTGCGGATCGTCGACGAGGACGGCCGCGAACTGCCCGCCGGACAGCCGGGCGAGATCCAGGTGGACACCCCCGACGCCCTCGAAGGACAGATCGCCGACGACGGCTCCGTCGTGCCCGCCCCCAAAGGCTGGTACGCCACCGGCGACCTCGGCCACCTCGACGACGACGGCAACCTCTTCGTCCTGGGACGGAAGTTCGCCGTCCACCGCATGGGCTACACGCTCTACCCGGAGCTCATCGAACGGAAGGTGGCCGCCGAGGGCTGCCCCACCCGGATCGTGCCCGTGCCGGACACGCTCCGCGGCTCCCAGCTCGTCTTCTTCGTCGAGGACGACCAGCAGCGGGACGCCGCCTACTGGCGGGAGCGGCTGTGCGCGCTGCTGCCCGCCTTCGAGCAGCCCAACCGGGTCGTCGTGCTGGAGCGGTTCCCGCTCAACCGCAACGGCAAGCCGGACAAGAAGGAACTGACCCGGATGGCCACCGCCTAGTGCCGTGCCGGACGCCGCGAGCCGGTGAACCTTTCCGGTCACAGCACTAGGTGTACTGATCACGAGGTTCGTTGACCGGGCTTGATCACGGCGGAGACCTCCGGTGCGGTGGAGGTGTCGAGTCTCCACCGCACCGGAGGTCTCCGCGTCCCACCGTGATGCCCGGCTGCCCCGTTCGCCGCGAACCACTCCGCACCCCACCGCAGGCCGAGACCGAGGTCTGCCGCCTGCGAACCGGCCGCGAACTCCGCCCGGCACGCATCGGCCCGAATCGCCTCGGTGCGGGTGGGGAAGCTGTAGCCGGCGGAGGCTGAGGACCGCCACGTGGACCGCGGACTTCTACAGCACAAGGCGGCGCCACAGCGCGGCCGGCGGGAAGCCACCGGCCGCGTTCGAACGGATCATCCAGCAAGCGCGAGCCCGGACCGATCGGGAACGCCGGTCCGCATGACCAACGTCTCTACGAAACCAGGGGATTGACGCCCCGAGGGACGGCCGGTGCGGGCGCTGCTCCCAGTGCGGCCAGCCCTCTGACGCCTGGAGACGCTGAGCAGGCGGTGCAGGAGCGCCGCTGGCTCTCGTCGCTGCCGCGAACGCGCCAAGGGCGCACCCCTGCAGGGCCTACAGGGCGGCCTCCTGCCACTCCTCGATCCGCTGCCGCGTCCTGCGGGCGATGACCCCCGTCATGAGCCGCCGTCTCACCGGATCCACCCTCGCCTCAGCTGAGCCCGTGAACCCACCTGCCCGTCTCGGGCGGGACACGCGATCGCCGCGGCAGTGAATGCTGCGGGCTGGGCCGTGTCCCCACCGGCACCGGTGCTCAGCCGTCGTAGGGCAGCTCCAGGGGCGCCAGGGCGTCGAAGAGGTCACCGGGGCCCGGGTTGTCCGGGTGCGTGGCCCCGCCCAGGTGGTCCAGCACCCCCCACACCGCGTTCAGCGCCGTGGTGACCGCACCCTCCGCGAACCCCGCCGTCCAGGACACGTCGTCCCCGCACAGGAAGAAGCCGCGCTCGGAGTCCGGCAGCCCGCGCTGCATGAACTGCGTGAACAGCCGCCGCTGGTACCGGTACTGGCCCGGCAGGTTGGACTTGAACGCGCCCATGAAGTGCGGCTCGCTCTCCCACGTGATGGTGACCGGGTCACCGACGACGTGGGAACGGATGTCGACACCCGGGTGGATCGCCCCGACCCGGTCCAGCAGCACGTCCAGCCGCTCGGCCGGGCTCAGCGTCGCCAGCTTCAGCGAGTCGTCGTTCCAGGTGTACGACAGGCACATCACACCCGGCCCGTCCGCGCCGTCGTCGAAGAGGTACACCCCGCGCGGCATCCGGTCGGTGAGGGTCATGCTCATCACCGGCCGGCCGGTCCGCGGGTCCGTGTCGCGCCAGAACGGACGGTCCGTCAGGACGAACAGCTTCGACGCCCCCATGTAGTGGGTCCGCTCCACCGCGGTCCACAGCGGGGCGGACAGCAGCGCCGGGTCGCAGGCCACGCGGTTCAGCAGCGTCCACACGTGCGGCGTGTACACCACCGCGGCGAACCGGTCCCGCCGCCCGTCCGCGTCGGTGACGAGGAAACCGTCGCCTTCGCGCGCGACGGCACGCACCGAGGGCCGGGGCCGCCCGTCGTGCAGCGAGGCCAGCGAGGTACCGGCCGGCCAGTGCGCGCACCCCTGAGCCGGGTGCTCCCACAGTCCGCGCGGCACCTGCTGCGACCCGCCGACGATGGCGACCTGGTTGTCGTCCGCCTCCGTGTACACCACCCGGAGGATCTCCAGGAACGAGTTGGGGAAGTCGGTGTCCCAGCCACCGGTGCCGAACCCCACCTGCCCGAAGACCTCGCGGTGCCGGAACGACCGGAAGGCCGAACTGGTGGCCAGGAAACCGTAGAAGGACTGGTCGTCGAACTCCCTGACCAGCCTGTTCCATATCTGCTTCAGCGTCTCGACGTCCCGCCGCCGGACCGCGTCCCGCATGGTCGCCAGCTCGGCCCGCTCCTGGAGCGCCTTCTCCCACGCCGCGGCCACCTCCTGGTAGACCTCAGGCAGTTCCTCCACCGTACGGGCCGTGTGGCGCTCGCCGCCCAGGTCGACCAGCGTGCTGGGCGTGCTGGGCGCCAGCGGATTGGGGAAGGCGCTGGTGCGCAGCCCCAGCAGGCCGACGTAGTGGAACAGCGACCGCGCGGAGAGCGGGAAGCGCATCGCCCCCATCTCCGCCACGCACTCGGGCGCCCCGGGGAAGGGCACCGACCGCATCCGGCCGCCCAGTTGCTCCGCCTCGTACAGGACGGGCCGCAGCCCCAGCCGCATCAGCTCGTACGCGGCGGTCAGGCCCGCCATACCTCCGCCGACCACCGCCACCGGCGTCCCCGCGCGCCCGGGCGGCAGGACGCCCAGGCCGGCCGGGTGGCGCAGCCAGCCGTCGTAGGAGAACGGGAAGTCCGGCACGAGCATGGTCGTGGGAGCCGGGCTGACTGACGTCATCTGGAATACCTCTCGGGCCGGTGCGGCATCGCTTCCAGGGGGAACCGGAGACGTTCCGGGCGAGCCGGAATCCGCGGCGCCGGGCCGGATCTCCCGAGCGGGAGCGTCGAAGCGGCCGTGCGCGGTCGTGCCGGTGAGGCCACGCTATTCAGCGGCCGTGGGGGCGACAACCCCTATCCACCCTGATAGCCGACCGTGCTCGGGGGCGCGGCCACCGGCCGGAGGGCGGGCACGGTGATGGCGGTCACGACGAGGCCCCGCGCGGCGAGCCAACGGCCTTCGAACTCCTCCACCACACGCCCGTCCGGGCCGGTCCGCGGCCGCAGGATCCGCGCGGTGAACGTGCCCCGCCCCCCACCCGACGGGCCCGTCGCGTGCCGGAAGGTGATGTCGGCGTCGTCGAAGTCCAGTTCGGTGCCCAGCAGCGGGTACCAGGTCTTGTAGACCGCCTCCTTGGCGCTGAACAGCAACCGGTCCCGGCACAGCCGGCCCCCCGCGCCCGCCCGCACCCACGCCCGTTCGCGGGGCAGCGCTATGGACTCCAGCACGCCCTGCGGCAACGGAAGGTCGGGCTCGGCGTCGATCCCGACCATCGCCAGGTCCGTGTCCCGGGCCACCACCGCGGCCCGGTAGCCGGCGCAGTGCGTCATGCTCCCCACGACCCCCTCGGGCCACTGCGGCACGTTGCGGGTCCCGGGCAGGATCGGCGCCGGCGGGAGCCCCAGCGCGGCGAGGGCGCGCCGCGCGCACGCCCGTACGGTGGTGAACTCCTCACGGCGGAGGTCGGTCGTCCGTTCGACCAGCGCCGCCTCCTCGGGGTACAGCGTCGCCGTGCCGTCCGGCCCGAAGACGTCGTCGGCGACCGCTTCTCCGGGCAGCAGTGACTCGATCATGCTCGTGCCTCTCACGATTCGGTCCCGGTGCCGGACCCCGGCTCCGGGGCGTACGGCAGGATCTGCCGCAGCAGACCCCTGGGGTGACCGCGCCGGCGCCACTCGCGCGGATAGCCGATCGACACCTCCTCGAACCGCACCCCGTCGTACCAGGTGGTCCGGGGGATGTGCAGGTGCCCGTAGACGACGGCGGCGGTGGTGAACCTGCGGTGCCAGTCGGCCGTCAGCACCGTCCCGCACCACTGGGCGAACTCCGGGTGCCACAGCACGTCGGTGGGCTCGCGCACCAGCGGGAAGTGGTTGACCAGCACCAGCGGCACCGACGGATCGTGTGCCGCGAGGCGCCGCCTGGTGGCCGCGACCCGGGCCCGGCACCAGTCGTCGCGGCCGCGGTACGGGTCGGGGTGGAGCAGGTACTCGTCCGTGCACACCACGCCCGCGTCGTGCGCCCGGGCCAGCGACTCCTCCTTGGTCGAGGTGCCCGCGACCCGGAACGTGTAGTCGTACAGCAGGAACAGCGGAGCGACCGCGACCGGACCGCCGGGGCCCCGCCACAGCGGCCACGGGTCCTCGGGCGTGACGACCCCCAGCCCCCGGCACATCTCCACCAGGTACCGGTAGCGTGCTTCCCCGCGCGCCTGCACCGGGTCCTCGCGCGGCGTCCACAGCTCGTGGTTGCCCGGCGCCCACACGACCTTGGCGAATCGCCCGGCCAGCAGGCGCAGCGCCCACTCGATGTCCCCGGTCAGTTCTCCGACGTCCCCGGCCACGATGAGCCAGTCGTCCTCGTGGGAGGGGCGCAACGACTCGGTGATCGGCCGGTTGTCGGCCATCCCGATGTGCAGGTCGCTCACCGCGAGCAGCCGCGGGCCGGCCCCGGGGGGCGGTGCGGCGGCGGCCGGGGTGGCGGGGTCAGGCGGTGCGTGCGACATCGATGTCCAAACCGACCGGCAGGTCCTGACGGTGCGTGATGTTGATTTTCCGGTAGACGCGGGTCAGATGCTGTTCCACGGTGCTGACGGTGATGAAGAGCTTGGCGCCGATCTCCCGGTTGGTGTAACCGTGCGCGGCCAGCGCCGCCACCCGGCGCTCGGCGTCCGTCAGCGAGGACACCGCAGTGGATCGTGGCCCGCCCGGCCGTGCGGCGCCCGCCGGGGCGACGGAGGGCGGCGGCACGGCCCGCGGGGGCGGTGCGGACGGCAGGAGGTGGGCGGACCGGGGGGACGGACCCGCCGGCGGCGCCGGGGGCGACTGCGGGGAGGACCCGGACTGGCCCGGCTGGAGGGAACGGTGCAGTTCCCGGGCGCCGCAGCCCTCGGCGATCCGCCACGCCCTCCGGGTGTGCGGCTTGCCCTGGGCGGGATCGCCGAGCTGCTTGTGCGCCGCCCCGAGGTCGGTCAGGGCCCGCGCCAGCTCGTACCAGTCGCCGTCCTCCTGGAGCAGCGCGACGGCCTCGCCGAGCAGCGCGGGCCGCTCCCGGGCCGGGCGGGAAGCCGCCAGCACCCGCAGGGCGAGGCCCCGCACGCGGCGCCCCGCGTCCCCCGCGAGCTGCTCCCGGGCGAACCGTTCCGCCTGTTCCCGGCTGCCGAGTGCCAGCCACGCCTCGGCGACCCCGACCCGCCAGGGCACCAGCACCGACCGGTCCATGTTCCAGCGGCGCATCAGCTCGCCGCACGCCGCGAAGTCGGTCAGCGCCGCGTGGTGGCGCCCGGTGGCGAGCTGATGCCGGCCGCGCGCGTACAGGTAGTGCAGCCCGTAGCGGGTCAGCAGCATCTCGTCGGGCACCGGCCGGTCCAGCAGCTCGGCCGCCGCCTCGTGGTCGCCCATCGCCGTCCGCGCCTCGATCAGGGCCGACAGCGGCATTCCGATGCCCACGCCCCAGCCGTGCGCCGGAAGTTGTTCGAGGGCCTGCTCGGCCAGCAGTCTGGCCTCCTCCAGGTGGCCCCTGCGCAAGGACACGTGCGCGCGGATCCCCCGCAGCACCGCCGTCCACCCGGGAGCCCCGCGGTCCGCCGCCTCGACCAGCAGCCGGTCGGTCCACACCGTCGCCGTGCCCAGCCGGTCGGCGTAGAGCAGCGTCAGCAGGCAGGCGCGCATCTTGAGGTGCGTCTCCTCCGTCAGGCGCGTACTGGTCAGCAGGTGTTCGGCGAGGTCCGCGAAGTCCTCCGGGGCCGCGCCCGGTTCGCCCCCGCCGCCGCTCAGCACGCCGTACAGCGCCCTGGCCGCGCTCGGACCGCCCTCCTCCGGCGCGGCCGGCCGGCCGCCGGCACCGGGCACCTGCCCCTGGGCCGGCCCGTCCCCGAGGTGTTCGAGCAGCGTCGGGTACGTGCTGGCCAGCGCCAGCCGCAGCTCGCGCAGCTCGGTGACGACCGAGGCGTCGGGGGAGGGCGGCAGGACGGCGACGACCTGGCGGATCGCGGTGGTCGCGTCGTCCATCCAGCCGTTCCACAGCAGGTCGCGGACCAGCCGCAGGGTGTCCACCGGCGGCAGCATCCCCTCGCGCACCGCACCGACCAGCGACCGCAACTGCCGTGGCAGCGCCGAGGGTTGCACCCGCCACACGTACTTGGCCAGGGTCGCGCGCAGCAGGGTCCGCTCGGTCTCGTCCCGGCAGCAGCTCTCGGCCATGCGCAGACAGCGGACCGCGAACCCCATCCGCTGCGCGGCCAGCGCCGCCCGGGCGGCGTCGCTCAGCACCCGGGGTACCCACTCCTCGTCGCAGACGTGCGTCTCCTGACCCAGGAGCTGGGTCGCCACCAGCAGGGGTGCCGCGCCGTCCTCGTACAGCAGCCTTGCCGCCCGCCGTCGCAGCCGCGCCGCCGCGTCGTCGGCCAGGCTCTCCACCACGGCGGCCCGCACGCCACCGTGCCGGAACCCGGCCGGGTCCAGCACCCCGGCCTCCCCGAGGGCGGCCACCACCCGGGCGACCACCGGCTCGTCCACCTCGACCAGCCGGGCCAGCAGGGGCATCGGCCCGGTGCCGCCCAGCAGGGCGATGCCCTGGGCGACCCTCATCCCGTCGGCACCGGTCCGGTGCACGCAGATCAGCGCGTTCTCCAGGAACCGCTCACCGGCGTGCGGCGGCCCGTCGGCCCGGTCCTCACCAGTGCCTCCGTCCGCGGCCGCGGACGCGGCCCGGACGGTGTCCCCGGCCGCCCCCGCCGGGGCGTGCCGCCGGCCGAGCCGGTCGTCGATGAGCCCGTGCACGAGAAGGGGGTTGCCGCCGGTCGCCGCGTGGAGGGAGGCGGCCAGCGCGGGATCGGCCGCCGGCCGCTCCGTACCGCCGCCGGGCCCGGCCTCCGGGGCGCGGGCCGCGACCAGCCGGCCGACCCCGTCGACGCTGAGCGGCGCCAGCCGGACGCGCAGGCCGCGCAACTGGTACAGCAGCTCCTCCAGGACCCGCGGCGCGCGGTCGCCCGCGTCGGGGCCGCGGGTCACCAGCAGGGACACCCCCGCGCCGGCGGAGGGCGCCCGGAGCACCGCGTGGGCGAGGCAGTGCAGCGACTCGGGGTCGGCGTACTGCACGTCGTCGACGACGATCAGGACGGGGCCCCGTGCGCGGATCTCCGCGAGCTGGGCCCGGAACGCCGCGAGTACCTCGGCGGGCACCGTGTGCGGCGCCGCCCCCGGTTCCGTACCCAGCACCGGCCCCGCGCCGAGCGCGGGCGACAGCCGATCGGCGGTGGTCTGGCCGTCCCGCAGCAGTTGCTCCACCACACCGAACGGAATTCCTTGTTCCGCGGGTGAGGTGACGGCGGTGAGGACCCGCGGGCCGTCTTCCGCCGTCAGTTCCAGTGCGCGATGGAGGAGCGCCGTCTTCCCTGATGCGACGGGGCCGCTGATGACGGCGATCCGGCCGGTTCCGGGGGCGTTTTCGGACGCTGTGCCGGAAGCGGCACTGGATATGAAGTAGGTCAGTCTTCCGATCTGTTCATCCCGCTCCACCAACACGTCTGTAAAAGCCTCCCCCGGTTGAGATGTGAAATGGCGCACGTCCGGCGCATTCCGTGCCATGGCCACTCTCCACGTACTCGCACGCACAGGAGTGCCGTCAATACCCATGCGGTGCAAAGGAATTCCCACGCCCACTTCAGGTCGGACGACACCGGGTCTGCCCCGTTCGGCGGGTCCGTTCGAACTGTACCAACGTCCCGCGCCGTCGATTGTGCGTGCCATTGCGGCCTCATGTCGACCTGTTGTCGGGTAACTGCGGAGAATGAACAAGGGGTTGCCCTGTGGTATCGGGCACGGCCGGTCGCGTGTCCTAGTCACCGGGAAAGGAGTGAAACCTCAGAGAAACCTCAAAGAAACCCGCAGTGCGAGCGCGGCGGGCACAGGAGGTTCTTATTCTGGCCTCACTCGCTCTAGGGGTGGCCGCGCGCAGATTAGGGGTGGCTGATGGTGGAGAACCCATTGCGCCGCCGGTTTGAATGGCCCGATGTGTGAGCCTTCGGGGCCCATGGGACCGCAGAGCCGCCCGCATCGCCGGGCCGGGGTGGAGATGGCGCATGACGACGACCCAGGAGACTGCTGCCGCGTACGGGGGCACGACGACCGTCATCGGGAAAGTGGCCGAACTGCACGCTGTTCGCGCGCAGGCGGTGAGCGGCCCGGGAGCCCGGGCGACGGAGGCGCAGCACGCCAAGGGCAAGCTGACCGCTCGTGAGCGGATCGAACTCTTGCTGGACGCGGGCTCGTTCCGGGAGGTCGAGCAGCTGCGGCGGCACCGGGCGACCGGATTCGGTCTGGAGGCGAAGCGGCCGCACACCGATGGTGTGATCACCGGTTGGGGCACGGTCGAGGGCCGTACGGTCTTCGTCTACGCGCATGACTTCCGGATCTTCGGTGGCGCGCTGGGCGAGGCCCACGCCACGAAGATCCACAAGATCATGGACATGGCCATCGCGGCCGGTGCGCCGCTGGTGTCGCTGAACGACGGTGCCGGTGCCCGTATCCAGGAGGGCGTGTCCGCGCTCGCCGGTTACGGCGGCATCTTCCAGCGCAACACCAAGGCCTCGGGTGTCATCCCGCAGATCAGTGTGATGCTCGGCCCGTGCGCGGGCGGCGCGGCCTACAGTCCGGCGCTGACGGACTTCGTGTTCATGGTCCGTGAGACCTCGCAGATGTTCATCACCGGACCCGACGTCGTCAAGGCGGTCACGGGTGAGGAGATCACCCAGAACGGCCTCGGTGGCGCCGATGTGCACGCCGAGACCTCGGGCGTGGCGCACTTCGCCTACGACGACGAGGAGACCTGCATCGCCGAGGTCCGCTACCTCCTGTCGATGCTGCCCTCCAACAACCGCGAGACCCCGCCCGTCGTGGAGTCCGACGATCCCGTCGACCGGCCCGGGGACACGCTGCTCAGCCTCGTGCCGGCGGACGGCAACCGTCCGTACGACATGGCGAAGGTCATCGAGGAACTCGTCGACGACGGCGACTTCCTGGAGGTCCACGAGCGGTGGGCGCGCAACATCATCTGCGCGCTGGGCCGGCTGGACGGCCAGGTGGTGGGCATCGTGGCCAACCAGCCGCAGACGCTGGCGGGCGTGCTGGACATCGAGGCCTCCGAGAAGGCCGCCCGGTTCGTCCAGATGTGCGATGCCTTCAACATCCCGATCGTCACGCTGCTGGACGTCCCCGGCTTCCTCCCGGGCGTCGACCAGGAGCACGGCGGGATCATCCGCCACGGAGCGAAGCTGCTGTACGCGTACTGCAACGCCACCGTGCCGCGCATCTCGCTGATCCTGCGCAAGGCGTACGGCGGCGCCTACATCGTCATGGACAGCCAGTCCATCGGCGCCGACCTCACCTACGCCTGGCCGACGAACGAGATCGCCGTGATGGGCGCCGAGGGCGCCGCGAACGTGATCTTCCGCCGGCAGATCGCCGACGCCGAGGACCCCGAGGCCATGCGCGCCCGCATGGTCAAGGAGTACAAGGCCGAGCTGATGCACCCCTACTACGCCGCGGAGCGCGGTCTGGTCGACGACGTCATCGACCCCTCCGAAACCCGCTCCGTCCTCATCGCCTCCCTGGCGATGCTCCGCTCGAAGCACGCCGACCTGCCGCACCGCAAGCACGGCAACCCCCCGCAGTAACCCACCGGGCCCGCCCCCCCCGGCCCACGCCCCGCGCCCGGACCGTCCGGCGCGGGTCCACGTGCCGGGCGGGCCCCGGACGTCCTCGCTCCGGCCGCGCGCCGGGCCGCAGCACCATGGAAAGGCACTGATCGCACCATGACCGCCCACCCCAACGGAGTGACCCCGCCGCTGCCGCCGACGGAGACCGACCGGACGCTGCACTTCGCGGGCCCCGCGACGTTCGGCCGCGTGCCGCGGATCGACCAGGTGGAGAAGACCGACATCGCCGTGGTCGGCGTGCCCTTCGACAGCGGCGTCACCTACCGGCCGGGCGCCCGCTTCGGCGGCAACGCCATCCGCGAGGCCTCCCGCACCCTGCGCCCCTACAACCCGGCGCAGAACGTCTACCCGTTCCACTACAGCCAGGTGGCGGACGCCGGTGACATCAGCGCCAACCCGTTCGACCTGAACGACGCCGTCGAGACGATCGAAGCCGCCGCGGACGACCTCCTCGCCGGTGGCGCCCGGCTGATGACCCTGGGCGGCGACCACACCATCGCCCTGCCGATGCTCCGGGCCGTGGCCAAGAAGCACGGCCCCGTCGCCGTGCTGCACTTCGACGCCCATCTGGACACCTGGGACGACTACTTCGGGCAGCAGTACACCCACGGCATGCCCTTCCGCCGGGCCGTGGAGGAGGGCATCCTCGACACCTCCGCCCTCTCCCACGTCGGCACCCGCGGACCGATCTACGGCAAGAAGGACCTCGACGACGACGAGAAGCTGGGCTTCGGCATCGTCACTTCCGCAGACGTGATGCGGCGCGGGGTGGACGAGGTGGCCCAGCAGCTCCGCGAGCGCGTAGGCAACCGTCCGCTGTACGTGTCCATCGACATCGACGTCCTCGACCCGGCCCACGCCCCCGGCACCGGCACCCCGGAGGCGGGCGGCCTCACCTCCCGCGAACTGCTGGAGATCCTGCGGGGCCTCGCCGACTGCCACCTGGTCTCCGCAGACATCGTGGAGGTCGCCCCGGCTTACGACCACGCCGACATCACCTCCGTGGCCGCGTCCCACGCGGCCTACGAGCTGATCAGCATCATGTCGAGGCAGATCGCCCCGGTCCGCTGGGGCGCGACCCAGTAACGGCCCGTCCGGGGCCCGGCGACGGCGCGGCGGTCAGACCGAACAGATCGTCTTCACCGAGCACCGCGACACCCGTCGCCTGTGCAGGCCGAGATCAGCTCCGCGCCGGGGAGCGCCGGTGCCGTCAAGGCCATGCACGGCGGCGTACGCCGGGCGGAACGCCGGCAGAGCACGGAGGAGTTCACCCAGAACCGCGTCCTGAGGGAGGCTGCTGGACACGGAGGAGGACAACCGCGACCGACAGGTGCCACCGAGCTTCCTGGGCCGAGCGCGGACCCGGAACGCCGTGGGCCTGCCGTGACGCCGACGTGCGGAGGGTGACCCGCGGGTGAAGACTGAAGACCTGGCGCGCCGAGGAGACGGCGCGTCCGCGCACCGGATCCACGCTCCACACAGAGGTCCTCAGTCATGGGCGCTATCGACGAAACGGCCGTCGGCAGTCTGCGCGAGGCACTGCGGGGGCCGGTGATCGCCCCGCGTGACCCCGGCTACGACGAGGCCCGCAGCATCTACAACGCCATGATCGACCGCCGGCCCGCCGCCTTCGCGCAGTGCGTGGACGTGGCGGACGTGCAGGCGACGATCTCCTTCGCCCGGGACACCGGCACCGAACTGGCGGTGCGCGGCGGCGGCCACAGCGGGCCGGGGCTGTGCCTGGTCGACGACGGGCTCGTGCTCGACCTGTCGCCGATGCGCTGGGCCAGGGTGGACCCGGAGACGAAGACGGTCCAGGTGGGCGGCGGCAGCCGACTCGGGGATCTCGACCACGCGACCCACGCCTTCGGGCTCGCCGTACCGGCGGGCATCATGTCGACCACCGGCGTCGGCGGTCTCACGCTCGGCGGCGGCCACGGCTATCTCACCCGCAGGTACGGCCTGACGATCGACAGCCTGCTGTCGGCGGACGTCGTCCTCGCCGACGGCAGCTGTGTCACCGCCTCCGCGGAGCGCCATCCCGACCTGTTCTGGGCCCTGCGGGGCGGCGGCGGCAACTTCGGCGTGGTCACCTCGTTCACCTTCCGGCTGCACCCCGCCGCCACGGTCGGGGTCGCGGTGACGGTCTGGCCGGTCGACCGCATCGAGGAGGTGCTGCGCTGGTACCGGGAGTTCCTGCCCGCCGCACCGGAAGAGCTCAGCGGGTTCTTCGCCGTGCTGGTCGTGCCGCCCGGCCCGCCGTTCCCCGAGCCGATCCACGGGCAGAAGATGTGCGGCGTCGTCTGGTGCTACACCGGCACTCTCGCGGACGACCGCCTGGCCGAGGTGCTCGCCGTGGTCAACGACCCGGCGCCGCCGGCCTTCCACTTCACCACCCCCATGCCCTACCCCGGGCTGCAGACCATGTTCGACACGCTGATCCCCAAGGGGCTGCAGTGGTACTGGCGCGGTGACTTCTTCGACGCCGTCCCCGACGGCGCCGTGGCCGTGCACCACAAGTACGCCGAGAACATCCCCACCGGCCTGTCGACCATGCACCTGTACCCGGTGGACGGCGCGGCCCAGCGCGTCGGCCCCGACGACACGGCCTGGGCCTACCGGGACGCCGTCTGGTCCGGTGTGATCGGCGGCATCGACCCCGACCCCGCCAACGCCGAACTGGTGCGGCAGTGGTGCGTCGACTACTGGACCGACCTGCACCCGCACTCGATGGGCGGCACCTACGTCAACTTCATCGGCGAACAGGAGAACCCGGACCGGATCCGGGCCACCTACCGGGGGCACTACGACCGGCTCGCCTCCGTCAAGCGCGCCTACGACCCCGACAACCTGTTCCACGCCAACCAGAACATCCCGCCGGCCGCGGACTGACTCCCGCCCGCCGCGCACCGCGACCGCCCCGCCCGGCCCTCGGGACCGCCTCACCGCCCGCCACCGCCGCGCGCCCTGCCCTTCGGCGTCGGCCGTCCAGGTCACCGCGCCCGCGCAGCCCGTGGCCGTGAGCACCGGCTCGGTGGAGAGCCCGTGGGGCCGCAGTGAGCCGTCCGGGCGGTAGGTCTGCCGTACCGCGCCACAGCCCGGTCGGCGTCCCGCCGCGTTGCGGCACACCGCTTCGCCGCCGTCGAGGGCGGTCTCGCAATCGCCCGCGGCCACCCACCCCGTACCTGCCTCCCCGCACACCCGGTGATCAACTGAGCGGAACAGCAGGGAGGCCACTGACAACGGCCTCCGGGGCCGGGGGCGTCGGACGCCTCAGGCCTCCGGAGCGTCCTTCTCCTTTTTCAGGCCCTTCAGCCGTGCGCCCTCCTTGCGGACCTCGGCCTGGGTGGCCCGCTCCTTCTCCAGCCACTCGGGCCGCTCCTGCTTGAGCGCCTCGATCTGCTCGGTGGTCAGCGCCTCGGTGACACCGGCGCGCGCGAGGCCCGAGATGGACACGCCGAGCTTCGCGGCGACCACCGGACGCGGGTGCGGACCGTCCGCTCGCAGTGCGCGCAGCCACTCGGGCGGGTCGGCCTGCAGCTCGTTCAGCTCGGCGCGCGTGACCACACCCTCCTGGAAGTCGGCGGGGGTGGCGGGGAGGTACACACCCAGCTTCTTCGCCGCGGTCGCGGGCTTCATCGTCTGGGTGCTCTGCTGCGAACTCATGAGGCCAAGGGTATCGGCCGGGTTCGGGCCGGCCGACCACGGCCGGTAGCCTGGCCTGGTGACAGGCTCGGATGAATCACCGTCGTTCCGGCTGGCGTACGTTCCCGGAGTGACGCCGGCCAAGTGGGCGCGGATCTGGCAGGAGCGCCGGCCAGGTGTCCCGCTCACCCTGCTCCAGGTCCCCGCGGCCGACGCCCCCGGGCTGCTGCGCGCCGAAGAGGCGGACGCGGCCTTCGTGCGACTGCCGGTCGACCGCACGTTCTTCAGCGC
Organism: Streptomyces cellostaticus; assembly: GCF_023630175.1. GTDB lineage: Bacteria > Actinomycetota > Actinomycetes > Streptomycetales > Streptomycetaceae > Streptomyces > Streptomyces cellostaticus_A. The sequence continues at coordinate 26,778 of NZ_JALLIN010000039.1, forward strand.
GATCCCCCTGTACACGGAGACCACGGTGGTCGTCGTGCCCAAGGACCACCTGATCACGGCGGCCGACGAGGTGACCCTGGCCGACCTCGCCGACGAGGTCGTGTTCCACCCCCTGGACGACGTCTTCGACTGGGCCGCCCCGCCCGGCGAGCCCGGCTTCGAACGCCCCGCGACGACGCCCGACGCCATCGAGCTGGTGGCGGCGGGCGTCGGTCTGCTGATCGTCCCGCAGTCTCTGGCCCGGCTGTACCACCGCAGGGACCTCACCTACCGTCCCGTCACCGACGCGCCCCGGTCGGGCGTCGCCCTGTCCTGGCCCGAGGAGGCCACCACCGATCTGGTGGAGGACTTCATCGGCATCGTCCGCGGCCGCACCGTGAACAGCTCGCGGGGTCGTACGGCGGAGAAGCGCGAGGCGGAGAAGGGGCGCGGACGGGCGCAGCAGGGCGGCGGCCGCCAGAAGCCCGGGACCGGGAAGTCCACGGGTGCGAAGCCCGCGAGCCGCACGGCGGCGCGGGGCCGCGCCGGCTCCGGGGGCGGCGGGAAGGCGGCCAAGCGGGGCAGGCCGCGCCGCGGGTCGTAGCCCGCGGTCGTGCCGTACCACCGCCCCGGGATCCCGGGGCGTTCCGGGTCCGCCGCGTTCGCGGCTCCCCGTCCGGTCCCGGGGCGAGTTCGCCCCCGGGCGTGCCCGGCACGCGTCGACTCGACCGGGCCGTCCGTGGCCCGGCCCCTGAGGGCCGTGCCACGTCGCGGTGCCGCGGCCCTCAGGGGCCGGGCCGCACCGGTTCCTCCGCGCCGCCCTCCGCGGAGCCCCGCCGGACCCTCTCGCCGGGCCGTGCCGGTTCGGGATGCGCCTGGCGCTCCCGCAGGTCCGCCACCGCCAGCCCCAGCGCGATCACGATGAGCCCGACCGCGGTGAGCAGCCCGAGCTGGATGGCCGTGACGGAGTAGCCGTGGCCGTCCTGGTGCGCGAAGTACACCGCGCCCACCACGGCGATCCCGGCCGCGGAGCCGACCCGCTGCCCCGTCTGGAGGACACCGCCGGCGGCTCCGGCCCGGTGCACGGGGACCCGGGTGAGGGTGAGGGTCGTGTTGGGGGAGACCGTCAGGCCGGAGCCGATCCCGCCGATCAGCAACGGCAGCGCGGTCGCCCAGCCCACGTTCCGCCCGGGCACCAGCTCCACCGCGGCGACCACCCCGAGCAGTCCCAGCGCCACTCCGCCCAGCCCGACGACGACCAGCCGGCGGCCGAAGCGCACCACCAGCCGCCCCCCGACGGCCGCACCGACCGCGGAGGCCGCCGCGAACGGCAGCACGGTCAGGCCCGCGGCCAGCGCGCTGTAGCCGACCGTGTTCTGCAGGAACAGCGTGTAGACGAAGAAGACCGTGGTGAAGCCCGCGAAGTAGGTGAGGCTGATCAGGGCGCCGAGCGTGAACGACCTCAGGGAGAACAGCTCCAGGTCGACCAGCGGGGCCCGCCCCCGCCGTCCCTGGTGTCTCTCCCACGCCCAGAACGCGGCCAGCAGCAGCGCCGCCACCGGCAGCATCGCCCACTTCAGCCGGCCGGTCCACTGCTGCTCCTGCACCAGCGGCAGCATCAGCGCGAGCACACCGGACCCGAGGAGCAGCACCCCGAACAGGTCGAACGTCTCCCGCTTGTCCGCGGGCACCGGGAATCGGGGCAGGAGCCGCAGTCCGGCGGTGAAGGCGGCCACTCCGATGGGCAGGTTGACGAAGAACACCCAGCGCCAGCCGTCGACGGTGCCGACGGCGTCGATCAGCAGCCCGCCGGCCAGCGGCCCGACCGCGGTCGAGACCCCGATGACGCTGCCGAGCAGGCCGAAGGCCCGGGCCCGCTCGGAGCCCTGGAACATCTGCTGGATCAGTCCCGAGGTCTGCGGCGCGACCATCCCGGCCGCGGTGCCCTGGATCAGCCGGAACACCACCAGCCAGGACGGCCCGGGAGCGAGCCCGCACGCCGCCGAGGCCAGCGTGAACAGGGCCAGCCCGAACAGGAAGGCCTGGCGCCGGCCGCGCATGTCGCCCAGCCGGCCCGCGGGGACCAGCGCGAGCCCGAAGGTCAGGGCGTATCCGGAGACCACCCAGGACTGGGCGGCTTCGGAAGCGCCCAGCCCGTGCTCCATCGAGGGCAGCGCCACGTTCACGATCGAGGTGTCGAGCAGCGAGATGAATCCCGCCGTCAGGCAGACCGCGAGCGCTTTCCACCGCCGGTCGTCGGGGGTGGGCACTGCCTGGACTGTGGTCATGGGGTCACGCTAAGCAGCCGTTCGGCCGACCGCACGCCGGGAGCGCCGCCGCACGCCCCGGGCAGGCGCCGTCCGGTTCAGCGGGGACCGGCCGTTCCCGTGAGCCACGCGTGGGCCGACCGGGCCGTGAACTCGGCCTGGCCGCCCCGGACCAGCAGCGCGGCCGTGCCGAACTCGGGCGCGTCCGCCTGCGCCGCCACGTACGGGACGGCGATGCAGCGCATCCCGGCCGCGTGGGCGGCCGCCGCACCCGGCGCCGCGTCCTCGACGACCACGCAGCCGGCCGGGTCCACGCCGAGCCGGCGGGCCGCCTCGAGGAAGACGTCGGGCGCGGGCTTGCCCCGGGGCACCTCGTCGGCCGAGACGGCGGTGCGCAGATGGGCGCCCAGACCTGTGCCGGCCAGGATCGCCTCGATCGCGGCCGGGGAGGAGCCGGAGGCCACCGCCGTCGGCACCCCGTCGGCGGCCAGCAGCTCCACGAACTTCCGCATCTCCGGGTACGCGCGCGTGCCGGTGCGGGCGAGCTCCAGATAGCGCCGGTCGGTCGCGTCGAACAGCTCCTCAACCGAGGCGCGCAGGCCGTAGCGCTCCCGCCACAGGACGACGGTCTCCAGAGTGCTGATGCCGACGTACCGCTCGTGCTCCGTCCAGGTGAAGTCCGGGACGCCGTGCTCGGCCAGGGTCAGCCGGCCCGCCTCGTAGTAGTTCGGCTCGCTGTCCACCAGCGTGCCGTCGAGATCGAAGACGACCGCAAGGGTGCCGGGCTCGCTCATGCCGTCCAGCATGCCCGGCGTCAGGCGCGCTCCGCCCGTCCGACCGCCTCCACCAGGGGGAGCAGCCGGTGGGGGACGCGCTCGCGCAGGGCCACCTCGGTACGGGTGCGCACCACGCCGGGCATGCTGATCAGCTTCTGGATCACGTCCTCCAGGTGGGCGTTGTCCCGCCCCACCACCCGGGCGAGCAGGTCGCCGCCGCCCGTGATCGAGAAGGCCTCCACGATCTCCGGCACGGCGGCCAGCGCGTCGCCCACGTCGTCCAGGTGGCCCTGGGTGACCTCGATGTGCACGAAGGCCAGCACGGGGTGGCCCAGCGCGGCGGGGGACAGCGCGGGGCCCGTACCGGTGATCACGCCGTCGCGTTCCATGCGGTCCAGACGTGCCTGGAGGGTGCCCCGGGCCACGCCGAGGATGCGGGCGTACTCCCGCACGCTGGTGCGCGGCTGCTCCAGCAGGAGCCGCAGGATGCGGGTGTCGAGTGCGTCCACGCTCATGAGGGACGACTGTACCAATGGCTCACCGTTGTGTCGGCGACACACCTCGCCCGACCTGGACCGTTGGCATTCCGGCGGCTGCTCACCCGGTGAGCGGACTGGGCCAATGGATCAGTGATGCGGTCGACACTTGAGCCAGTGACCTCTGTGATGCTCTCATGGGGACGTCGATGGCGCTGCGGACCCCCGCGGCGCCTTTTGTGTGCCGGTGAGGATCCGGCGTTCCGGCTGTTCCGGGCGTGCCCGGGTCCAACGGGAGGAGTCAGGTGCTGAAGAGGGTGTTCGTGGCCGCGGACCCGGGGCGGGCGCGGCTGCGCTTCGCCGCGCGGGCCGTGCTCGGCATCGGGCTGGCGGTCGCCGTCTGCGGTGCGGCGGGGCAGCCCCTGGCCGGTGCGGTCACCGGCGGCCTCGCCGCACTGCTCGCCCTGTTCACCGTCACCGACGCCACCGTGCGCGGGCAGGCGGTCACCACCGCGCTGCTGCCGGCCGTCGGCCTGCCCGTGCTCACCGCCGCCGCCGAACTGCACGACTTCCCCGTGGCGCGGGACCTGGTCTTCCTCGCGGTGGTGGGAGCCGGTGTGTACGCCCGCCGCTGGGGTCCGCGCGGCCACAGCCTCGGTGTCTTCGCCTTCATGACGTTCTTCATGGCCCAGTTCCTGCACACCGCGCCCAGGCAGTTGCCCGGGCTGTACGCCGCCGTCCTGCTGTCCGTGCTCGGCGCGGCCGCCGTGCGCTTCGGCCTGTGGTGCTACGAGCGCGGGCTGCCCCCGGCCGCGGTCCCCGCGCCGCCCGCCGGTGCCGGTCTGTCCCGGGTGACCACCCGGCAGGCCGTGCAGGCCACCGCGGGCGCGGGCTTCGCGCTCGTCGCCGGCCAGCTCATGTCCGGGCAGCGCTGGTACTGGGCGGTGGGTGCCACCTGGTGGGTCTTCGTGAACACCACCTCGCGCGGCGAGACGCTGGTCCGCGGCTTCCGCCGGGTCCTGGGCACCGTCATCGGCATCGGCCTCGGCTTCGTCGTGGCCGTGCCGGTCCACGGGGCGGCCGTGCCCACGGCCGCCCTCGTGGCCGTCGCCGTCTTCGGCATCTTCTACACGGCCGCGGTCTCCTACACCTGGATGATGCTCTGTGTGACCGTGCTCGCCGCCTCGCTCTACGGCGTGCTCGGCGTCCTCAGCCCCGGCCTGCTCGCCCTGCGCCTGGCCGAGACCGGCGTCGGCGCCCTCGGTGCCGCGCTCGCCGTGTTCTTCGTGCTGCCCGTCACCACCCACGCCACCACCGACGCCTGGATCCAGCGCGCCCTGCGCTGCGTGCACGCCTGCACCGGCGAGGCCGCCGCGCGGCTCGCCGGATCGGTGTCGGCGGACCCGGCGCCGCGCGTGGCCGAGCTGGAGCAGCTCCTGGGCCGGGTGCGGCTCTCGGTCGCTCCGCTCGTCCACCCGCTGAACCCGATGCGCGGCCGCAAGCGGCGCGCCCGCCGGGTGCTCGCGCTGCTCGACGACTGTGCCCGCGAGATCCGCGGTCTGGTCGCGGTCGCCGCCGACCCCGAGGCCTCCCACGACGCCCGCCTGGCCGCGGCCTGCTGGCGGGTTGAGGCCGCGGTCGAGGCGCTCACGGACGGCGGCTCCGAACGGGTCCACCGGCCCGCCGAGGCCCCCGCGGAGCCCGCCCTGGCCCATCTGCACGGCCTGGAGCGAGCCCTCGCCGATCTGGCCGAGCCGCTGCGGGCGCCCTCCGGCTCCCGGCTCGTCGGCGCCTGAGGCGAAACGGCCCCTCCTGGTCTAGACCGACGGTGATCGACTGCTACCGTCGGCACCACTGGCGCGGACCGAGAGGGGACAGCGGTGGCAGCGGTCGGCAGGCGGCACAGGGCGTTCATCGGGTCGTTCACAGCCGCCGGCGGCCCCGGACTGGTCACCGCGGAGGTCCGCCCGGGCTCCGGCGCGCTGACCGTCACCGGCCGCCTCGGCACCCTCCCCGACCCCGCCTACCTGGCCCTCTCGCCGGACGGGGACATGCTCTACGCGGTCAGTGAGACCGCCGAGGGCGCCGTCGCCGCGTACCGGGTGGCCGGGGACAAGCCGGAAACCGCCGGGCCGCCCGTACCGGTGGGGGGCGGACCCACCCACCTCGCCCTGCACGCCGGCCACGTGCTGACCGCCGACTACGGCTCCGGCGGCGTCACCGCCGTACCGGTGCGTCCGGACGGCACGCTGGCCGCCGCGCCCTCCGGGCTGCTGCGGCACACCGGCTGCGGCCCGCACGACCGCCGTCAGCGCGGCCCGCATCCCCATCAGGTGCAGCCCGATCCCAGCGGCCGGTGGTTCGTGAGTGTCGACCTCGGCACGGACTCCGTACGCGTCTGCACGCTCGACGGGGGCGTGCCGGTCCTCCACCGCGAGTTCGCGCTGCGACCCGGTTCGGGCCCCCGCCACCTGGCCTTCCACCCGGACGGCGAGCACGCCTACGTGGTCAACGAGCTCACCCCGACGGTCACGGTGTGCCGCTGGGACGCGGCCGGCGGCGCTCTCAGGCCGCTGGCCGAGGTCCCGGTCCTGCCGGGTGCCCCGGCCGGTGACGCCTACCCCTCGGGTGTGGTGGTCGCTCCGGACGGCCGCTTCGTGTGGACCGCGACCCGCGGTGAGGACGTCCTGTCCGTGTTCGCCGTCCAGGGGGACGGCCTCCGGCTGACCGGCACGGTGCCGTGCGGCGGGCACTGGCCCCGCGCGCTGGCCGAGCACGACGGCTTCCTCTACTGCGCCAACGAACGCTCCGGCGACGTGACCTGGTTCGACGTGCGGGAAGGAGCGGGACTTCCCCGCTACGACGGCTCCGTCGAGGTCGCGGCGGCCGCGTGCGCCGTCTTCGGCTGAAGGGCGTCCGCGTCGTCCCCGCGGTACGCCGAAGGGCCCGCTCCGATCGCCGGGGCGGGCCCTTCGGCCGTACGGGTGCGCCGTCGCGTCAGCGGACCGGCGTGCCCTGCTGCTGCGGGGTGGTGATACCGAGCGCGGACGTGTACTTGGCGAGAGCGAGCTTGCCGATCGCCGGGTAGGCGCCCAGTGCCTCGGCGGTGGCGCAGCCGGCCTCCTCGGCGGCCGCGGCGAGCAGCGCGGAATCGATCTCGGGGCCGATCAGATACGGCGCGAGGGCGAGCTGCTGCGAGCCCGAGGAGCGGAGCTGCTCGGCGACCGAGGTGATGGCACCCTCCTGGTCGAGCGCCGCCGCCATGACCGGGACGGCCAGGCGCGCCGCGAGCAGCATGCCGGTGATGCCGGCCGCCTGCACGGCCTCCTCGCCGCCCACCGAGGCCAGGATGATGCCGTCCGCGGCCGTGGCCACGGTGAACAGCCGGGCGCGGTCGGCGCGGGCCAGGCCCGCCTCGGACAGGCGCACGTGCAGCGCCTCGGCGAGCAGCGGGTGCGGGCCGAGGACGTCGGTCAGCTCGGCGGAGACCCGGCTGTCCATCACGGCCTGGCGGACCTGGCGCAGCAGCGCGCCGTCCGGACCGGCCAGCAGCGGGACGACGACGGCGACCGGGCCGTCGGGCTCCTCGACCTCGGCACCGGCGGCGCGGGCCTGCTCGAATCGTGCGGTCCGCTCCTCCGCGGCGCCGGACAGAACCGAGCTCAGGCTCGGGAACTCGGCTTCGCCCCCGTCCAGGTAACCGATGCGGGCGTCCAGGCCGGGCAGCTCGGAGCGGGCGATGCTCACGACCTCCTCGGCGAGGCTGCGCGAGGCGGTGCCGGGGACGCCGGGCACCGCGAGGACGAGCGCGGGCGCGCCCTCGGGAGCCACCAGCGGTTCCGGTCGGCGGTGCCTTCCGGGCTGGCGGGGTCGCGGCATTCGTACTGGCAGGCCGGACGCGGGCCCAGTGGGGGAACTCATGGCGCCGCATGTTACTGGCTCTTTGGGTTCCCCTGTTCGGGGAGGGTGCAGGTGAGCGGTATCCGTCCGCTTTTGTCTGATGAGTTACGTCCGTTTGGCATGTGTTTCGGGCGGATGCCGGGACGGGCGGAACACAAAGCGGGTGATTCCCCTATGTGTGGACGACATGAAGCATGGTCGCCTCACCCGGAAGGGCGGGCCGGCCGGCCGCCAGCAGGCCCGCGATCCGCACGCAGCCGTGCAGCGGGTCGCCCTCGGCCGGAACCAGCCGGGCCCGCGGCAGCCGGTCGGCCAACTCCTCCCGCACCGGTACGAGAAGGGGATCGCCCAGGTGGAACAGACCGCCCGTGAGGGCCACGTCGGCCGCGCCGGAGGCCGGGCAGACGGCCGCGGCGGACTCCGCCGTGGCGCGGGCCGCCGCGCGCAGGATGCCGGCGGCCACCGGGTCGTGCGCGGCGCAGGCGGCCACGCGCGGCGCGAACGAGGCGAGCAGCGCCGGGCGGTCGGAGCGCGGGTAGAGCAGTCCGGGCAGGCCGGGCAGCGGACCGAACTGCTCCTCGGCGCCGGCCCGCAGCGGCGCGGATCCGCCGTCGCGGCCGTCATGGGCGCGCAGCGCCGCCTCCAGACCGGCCCGCCCGATCCAGGCCCCGCCGCCGCAGTCGCCCAGCAGATGTCCCCAGCCGTCCGCCCGGTGCCAGCGGCGCAGGTCGGTGCCGATCGCGATCAGGCCGGTGCCCCCCGCGACCACCACGCCCGGCCGCGCACCCAGGGCGCCCACGTAGGCCGTCACGGCGTCGGCGGCGAGCGCCACGGACCGCACACCCAGCTCGCGGGCGAGCAGGCCCGGCAGATCGGAGCGCAGGGCCTCGCCCAGGGTGGCGAACCCGGCGGCGCCGACGACGGCCGTGCTCAGCTCGCCGATCCCGGCCCGCGCGGTCAGTTCCCGGGCCAGTGGGAGGAGTTGCGCCATGAGGTGCGCGGGGTCGATGCCCCGCGCACCGGTACGCACCGGCTCCCGCGACTCGCCCGCGGCCGACGGCGGCAGCCCCGCCACTCCCACGGCGGCCCTGAGACCGGAGCCACCGGAGTCGACGGCCAGGAAACCGGCGGCGGTCACGGCCGGCGCCGGTCCACCGGCTGTCCGCCCCGCTCGATCACTGGACGCAACGGGCCTCTCCTTCCGGTGACCGGCCGCGTGACCCGCCCCGCCGGTTCGAGGATCTCGACGAGGGGAAGCGTAGCGCCAGGAGCGGCGGCCGCGCGTGCGGGGTTCGGCGTTGTGCCGGGGCGTGGCGCGTACCAGTAGAGTGACGCGCCGTGGCACCACGACCCTTGCACGAACTTGTCGAAGCAGGCTGGGCGAAGGCTCTTGAACCTGCGGCCGAACGCATCGCCGGCATGGGGGACTTCCTCCGGGCCGAGATAGCGGCCGGCCGGACCTATCTTCCCTCCGGGGCAAATGTCCTGCGAGCCTTCCAGCAGCCCTTCGACGACGTCCGCGTCCTGATCGTGGGGCAGGACCCCTACCCCACACCGGGTATGGCGATCGGGTTGAGCTTCGCGGTCTCGCCCGAGGTGCGTTCGTTGCCGGGGAGCCTGGAGAACATCTTCCGGGAGATGCACTCCGACCTGGGGCTGCCCAGGCCGTCCAACGGCGATCTGACGCCGTGGACGCAGCAGGGCGTGCTGCTGCTCAACAGGGCGCTGACCACCGCCCCGCGCAAGCCCGGTGCCCATCGGGGCAAGGGCTGGGAGGAGGTCACCGAACAGGCGATCCGGGCCCTGGCGGGTCGTGGCAAGCCCCTGGTGTCGATCCTGTGGGGCCGGGACGCGCGCAATCTGCGTCCGCTGCTGGGGGATCTGCCGGCGATCGAGTCGGCACACCCTTCTCCGATGTCGGCCGACCGCGGGTTCTTCGGTTCGCGGCCGTTCAGCCGAGCGAACGAACTGCTGGTGGGACAGGGGGTTCAGCCGGTGGACTGGCGCCTTCCGTAGCGCGACCGGTCGGTGGGCGGGCGGCGACCGGGTCCGGCGGGGGGCACCACCCCGCCGGAGCGACCGCCGGCCGTCCTCACCCTTCCTGTGGAGTGGCCCGGGTCAGCCGATCACGGCGGCGCGTACGCACAGCACGTCCGGCAGGTGGGAGGCCAGTTGCCGCCAGGTGTCGCCGTCGTCGGCCGAGGCGAACACCTCGCCGTTGCGGTTGCCGAAATAGATTCCGGCCGGATCGGCGTCGTCCGTGCAGAGCGCGTCCCGCAGCACGGTCCCGTAGTGGTCGTCGGACGGCAGTCCCTTCGACAGCGGCTCCCAGCTTCCGCCGGCGTCGGTGGTACGGAACACCCGGCAGCGCCGCTCGGCGGGCACTCGGTCGGCGTCGGCGTTGATCGGGAAGACGTACGCCGTCCCGCCCCGGTGCGGATGCGCGGCCACCGCGAAGCCGAACGTCGACGGCAGTCCGGCGCCGATGTCGGTCCACTTCCCGCCCGCGTCGTCGCTGCGGTACACGCCCCAGTGGTTCTGCAGGTACAGCCGGTCCGGGTCGGCCGCGTCGCGCGCGACCTTGTGCACGCACTGGCCGAACTCCGGGTCGGGATCCGGCAGGAACACCGCGGAGACCCCCGAGTTGGACGGCGCCCAGCTCGCCCCGCCGTCCCGGGTGCGGAACACCCCGGCGGTGGACACGGCCACGGTCACCGCCCGCGGATCGCGTGCGTCGGTGAGCACGGTGTGCAGACCCTCGCCGCCACCGCCCGGCACCCAGCGGGAACGGGTCGGGTGCTCCCACAGCGGGCGCACCAGCTCGAAGCTCTCCCCGCCGTCCTCCGAGCGGTACAGCGCGGCCGGTTCCGTCCCCGCGTACACCACCCCGGGCTCCGCGGCGGCCGGGTGGAGCTGCCAGACCCGCTCCAGTGAGGCGCCGGTGTCCTGGGGGAACTTGACGGCGGGCCGGGCCGGTTCGGTCCAGGTGCGGCCCAGGTCGTCGGAGTGGAACACCGACGGCCCCCAGTGCGCGCTGTCGCCGCCCGCCAGCAGCCGGGGCCGGTCTCCCCGGGTGTCGATGGCGACCGAGTAGACCGCCTGCGCGTTGAAGTAGGGAGTGTCGTCGAACTCCCAGCCGCCACCTCGCCTCCGCCCGATGAACAGGCCCTTTCGGGTACCCACGGCGAGCAGGACCTCGGTCATGCCGGTCACCTCCGGGACATCGTCGTCCAGGTAGTCGTCAGATACCGGCCAGTCTGCACCCCACCACTGACAGTCACCCCTGCAAGTCGCGTCACCGCAGGTCACGGCGGTGAGGCCGGCCTCTGTCGCCGAAGGGTGCCGATGCTTTGCGCCATGCGCCTGCGCGGAAGGGGGCTCTCGTGCGACCGTCGGGGAGACGGTTCGTCGTGAGCAACGGGGCGGCCGCACCCGTATGGGAGTGCGGTCCGGCCTGTCGGTGCGCTCGTGAGGAGGATGCCTTTGAAGGCGTTCCGTGGTCCCAAGGTGTGGCTGTGGCGCTGGCGGCGCAATCCGCTGCGGCGCCGGGTCGACGTGCTGGAGGCCTGGGTGGTGCTCGCCGCCTGGCTGCTGACCCTCCTGACGGGGGTGGCGGCCGGTCTCGCCGCCGCCAGGTCCGTGGAGCACGGACTGGCCCGGGAGCGCGCCGCCTGGCGGCCCGCCGTGGCCCGGGCCGTCGCGCGGGCCCCCGGGCGATCCGCCGCCGAGTCCTCCGGCGGCGAGCGGGTCTGGGCACAGGTGCGCTGGACCGCCGCCGACGGCTCGGCGCACACCGGCCAGGCCCGGGTCGCGCCGGGCAGCCCGGCGGGCAGCCCGGTCACCGTGTGGACCGACCCGCACGGTCGCCTCGTCAGCCGCCCCGCCACCGCGTCGGAGGCCACCTTCCGCGCCGTTCTGATGGGCGGCCTGGTCGGTCTGAGCGCCGCCGCCGTCCCCTTCGCCGGCGGGCTGGCCCTCCGCGGCCGGCTGGAACGCCGCCGCATGGACGACTGGGACGCGGAATGGGCCCGGCTGGGGCCGCAGTGGGGCCGAATGACGTGGTGAAGCACCGGGTCGCGCGGGGACCGGGCCAGGAGCGTCCGCGCGGCGCGTGGAGCACGCCCCGGCCCCGCCTGCGGGTTCCCGGCGTCCCGCGGGCCGCGGTGGCTCACGGGGTTCCCGGGCGTTTCACCGGCGGCGGTGCCTCACCGGCCGTCGGGCTCCCCTGCGGTCCGCCCGGGACTCACGACGACGCGGCCGGACCGGCCGGCACCTCCTGGCAGGTCCTGAGTGTCCTGAGCAGCGCCTCGTCCTCAGGGATCGCATGGCCGCCCTGTCCTCCCGCGCGCGCCGTGTGCCGCCGCGGGGCGGCCAGCTCCGCGTTCACGAGGTCCCGCAGCGCCGCGCCCGCCGGGCCCATCGCGGCGAGGCACCGCGCGATCGGGCCCCGGGTGCCGGGACTGTCCGACCACGCGGCCCGGAACACCGGCAGTACCGGTTCCGGGTCCCCGCCGACGTGCCACAGCGCGCACGCGGCGAGGGTCCGCTGCCCGGCCTGGCCCGACGCCGCCGCCCGGCGGAGCTCCGGGAGGGCCGCGCGGGCCGCCGGGCCCATCCTGGCCAACTGCCGCGCGGCCAGGCGACGGGCGCCCGGCTCGCCCTGCGCCAGCTCCCGTACCAGCACCGGAAGCACGGCGGGGGCGTCGCCGTCGGCCGACCAGAGGGCGCCCGCCGCCGCGGCCGCGTGCCGGGTGTGCAGCAGTGTGCGCAGGACCGGTGCCGCCCGGCCCGCGGCGCCGAGGGCGTCCAGGGCCCCGGCGGCCTGGCCGGCGACCCTGTCCCGCGCCCCGAGTCCGCCCGGGGCACCGGTGAGCAGCCGCAGCACCTCCGGCACCGCGTCCACGTCCCCGATGGCCGTGAGCGCCGTCAGCAGGTGCGCCGCCCGCGCGTCCGCGGCCGGCGAGTCCAGCGGAATCCGCCCCAGCCGGTGCCGCAGCGTGGCGGCCAGGGGAGCGGCGGCCGGGCCCAGGTGCGCGATCTCGTCCCCCAGGCCGCCGGGCACCACCGGGCCGGCCAGCACCTGGGCCAGTACCGGGACGGCCCGCCGGTCGCCGCTGCGGGCAAGGGCCTTGAGGGCGCCGCCCACGGTGGGTGAGCCGCGCTCCCAGCGATGGGTCCACAGATCGGGCCGGGAGATCACCAGAGCGTGCAGGTCGTCCGCAGCGGGAGCGGCCAGGCCGAACAGCTCCGAAAGGACGGAGACCGCCGCTTCCCGCAACCACTCCTCCTCCGTGCCCAGTTGACTGCCCACCAGGGCCACCGGCCCGGCGAAGCCGGCCCGCCAGCCGCGGAACAGCACCGCCGCCATCCATACGGCATTGCCCCGGTCGACCGGGTCGGGACTGGTCAACTGCCCCGTCAGCAGGGTGATCCGGTCACCGGTCCGGTCGCCGAGCGCGGTGTGCAGCGTGCGCAGCAGACGGGCGCCCTCCTCGTCCGAGGGGCGCAGCCGCCGTAATCGGCCCACCAGCGTGTCGCCCGCGTCGCGCTCCGGGACGCGGTCCGGGAGGCGGGCGCGACGGGCGGACCGCTCCCGCAGCAGCCGGACGGCCGTCGGTACCAGGTCGGCGGGGAGTTCCCCGGGGACACCGAGCGCGAGCTGACCGAGGGCCGCGAGCCGCAGCCCGGGGTCGTGCGGCGGGGCGCTCTGCGCGGCCAGCAGGTCCACCGCGGCGGCCGGGGCCGGATAGCGGCGCACGAACACACCGACGGCCTCGGTGAGGGCGAGCAGCACCCGGCCGTCCCGCTCGACCGGGATCCGCTGCCGCAGGAGGCCCAGCACACGCGCCGGATCGTCCACGAACCGGACGACCGCGCCGGCCGCCGCCCGCCGGACCCCCGGGTCCGGGTCCCCGAGCAGTGACACGAACACCTCGCCGTCCGCGCGGACCGCCTCGCGCGCGTGGGCGTCCCCGCTCTCCGCCCCGATGCTGACCAGCAGTTCCACGATGCAGCCCCGCTCCGGCACCGCCTCGCGGGCAGCGAGCGAGAACAGGAAGGGAACGCAGGCGAGGGTCGAGTCGTACACGTTCCCCTCGTGGTGCACCGTGCCGTACATGCCGTCCAGCGCGGTCTGCCGTTCGGCCGCGTCCGCGGACGCCAGTCCGCGCAGCCATCCGGGCACGTCCCGGGCGCTGCCGTACGCGTGCCGCAGCGACGCCCAGTCGACCTCGTCGATCCCGGTGAACACGATCCCCTCCCCCAGACGAGTGGCACCTGATCGCGAGTCTGCACCACGGCACCGACAACGAAGCGCGAGCGTGCGCTGACTGTGTGCGAATCGTCGGCTGTCACCGGCCACGGCGCGTCGGGCCGCCACCCCCTGTCCGGGAGGGTGTCAGCCCGCGTCGGGCAGCGCCCGCTCCAGGATCGCGTCCAGGCCGGTCCCGGCGGGCAGCGTGCCGAACGAGTGCCCCCAGTCGCCGCCCAGCCGGGTCGCGCAGAAGGCGTCCGCCACGGGGTGCGGGGCGTGCCGGACCAGCAGCGACGCCTGCAGCGCGAGCGCCATCCGCTCGACCAGCCGCCGGGCGCCCACCTGGTCGGTTTCGGCCAACTGCGCCCGGAGCCCGGCCACGGCGGCGTCGAGCCGGGCGTCGGCCCCGCGCGCCAGGGCGAGTTCGCCGAACAGGGCCTCGGCGGTGTCCGGTTCCCGTCCCAGGGCGCGCAGCACGTCGAGCGCGTTGACGTTGCCCGAGCCCTCCCAGATGGACAGCAGCGGGGCCTCCCGGTAGTGCCGGGGCATCCCGGACTCCTCGACGTACCCGTTTCCGCCCAGGCATTCCAGGGCTTCGGCGGTGAACGCCGGGCCCCGCTTGGTGACCCAGTACTTGCCCACGGCGGTGGCGATGCGCCGGAAGGCCCGCTCTCCGGCGTCCCCGCGCACCGCGCGGTCCGCGGCGCCGGCCAGCCGCAGGGTGAGCGTGGTCGCCGCCTCCGACTCCAGCGCGAGGTCGGCGAGCACGTTGCGCATCAGCGGCTGGTCGATCAGCCGGGCGCCGAACGCGCTGCGGTGGCGCGCGTGGTGGCCCGCCTCGACCAGCGTCCTGCGCATCAGGGTCGCCGAGGACATCACGCAGTCCAGCCGGGTGCAGTTGACCATCTCGATGATCGTCTTCACACCCCGGCCCTCGGGTCCGACCAGCCAGGCGACCGTCCGGTCGAACTCCGGTTCGGAGGACGCGTTGGACCGGTTGCCGAGCTTGTCCTTGAGCCGCTGGATGCGGAAGGTGTTCCGGCTGCCGTCGGGCAGTACGCGCGGCACCAGGAAGCACGACAGGCCGCCGGGAGCCTGCGCGAGCACCAGGAAGACGTCGCACATGGGCGCCGAGGTGAACCACTTGTGCCCGCGCAGCGTGTAGACGCCCGCCTCCCCGGTGGGCGTCGCGACGGTGGTGTTGGTGCGGACGTCGGATCCGCCCTGCTTCTCGGTCATGCCCATCCCGGCGAGCAGCCCGGGTTTGTCGGCCGGGACACGGAGTCCGGGCTCGTACGCGCGGCTGGTCAGCAGCGGCTCGTAGACCTTGGCGAGGTCGGGCTGGGCGCGCAGCGCGGGCACGGCCGCGTACGTCATCGAGGTCGGGCAGCCGTGTCCGGCCTCCGTGTGCCCCCACACCAGGCCGCCCGCCGTGCGCGCCACGTGGGCGCCCGCGCGGTCGTCCCCCCAGGGGGCGCCGGCCAGGCCCTCGGCGACCGCGGTCCGCATCAGGTGGTGCCAGCTCGGGTGGAAGTCCACCTCGTCGATCCGGTGGCCGTAGCGGTCGTGGGTGCGCAGCACCGGCTCGTGCAGATTGGCGAGCTCGCCCCACTCCTGGGCCTCCACGCCGCCCGCGCGGCGCCCCAGCCGCCGCAGCCCGTCCTCGGCCCAGCCGGCGCCCTCCCGGCGCAGGCCCTCCAGCAGGGCCCGGTCCTCCGAGGCGTCGTACGGGGTCAGGGGCGGGGCCTGGTTGGTGACGTCGTGGGTGGCGTACTGCGACTGCGGCTGCGCGGGTGTCGAGTCCATGAGGTCATGTTGCACTCTCCGTGCGGCTGTAGCAATGATGCAACAAGAAGTCTCCGTACAGTGTGTGCCCATGCGCATGAACGTGTCAGCCGAGCCGGGCGGGGCCGCGTTGCGGCCGCTGTCCGCGCGGTCGGTCGTGCTGAGCCTCCTCCTGGGCGCGCACCCGCCCGAGCTGCCGGTGAAGGACCTGGTCGGGCTGGTGGAACCCTTCGGTGTGGGCGGCTCGACCCTGCGCGCCGCGCTCAGCCGCATGGTGGCGGCGGGCGACCTCCGGCGCACGGACGCCGTCTACCGGCTCAGCGACCGCCTGCTGGCCCGTCAGCGCCGCCAGGACGAGGCGCTGCGCCCCCGCACGCGCGCGTGGCACGGCGACTGGGAGATGCTGGTGATCACGGCGACGGGCCGCGGTCCCGCCGAACGGGCCGAACTGCGCGCCCGCCTGACCGCCCTGCGCCTGGCCGAACTCCGCGAGGGCGTGTGGCTGCGCCCGGCCAACCTCGACCGGCCGCTGCCCGCCGGTCCCATGCGCGTGGCCCTCTCGTACACCGCGCGGCCCGACGGCGACCCGCACGACCTGGCCGCCCGGCTGTGGCCCCTGGGCGAGTGGGCCGCCACCGCGCGCACGCTGCTCGCCCACGCGGCCGCGGCCCGCCGGCCGGCCGACCGCCTCACCGCCTTCGCGGCCGCCGTGCGCCACCTGCTCACCGACCCCGTCCTGCCGGCCGGCCTGCTGCCCGCCGACTGGCCGGGGGAGGCCCTGCGCACCGCCTACGCGGACTACCAGGGAGAACTGTCCGCCTCGCTGGGGCCGCGGGGCCGCCCGCGATAGCTCCAGGTCTCCACCGGGGCGGCCGCCGCCCCGGTGGGACGGCGGCCTCGCGCCGCGCGGGCGGCGCTCACCCGTGGGTGATGTCCGGGGGACGCGTGCGGGAGGGGCGCGTGGCGGCGGGTGCCGTCGGCGCCCGAGCCGTCCGTCGACGGCACCCCGGGTGTACCGCCCACCCGGGCGCCGCCGGAGCCGCCAGGGCGCGTGTCGAGTCGTGATCATCGGGTGGTCCTGGCGAGGTCTTTGAGCCAGATCACCGAGGCGTGCAGGTGGAGACTGGCGCGGTAGCTGTCGGGAGTCTTGTCGTACCGGGTGTCTCACCGTCCCGGTTCCGGCCTCCTGGTACGTCACGCTCTGGGGCGGGTGAGGCACATGGAGCCGACCTGGGCCGACCGGTGCGCTGATGTGCGGGCGGGGACTCATGGGACATGGCCCGGCACCCGGCTCAGGTTCCGGGGAGGATACGGCGCGTTTCGTAGGCCCACATCGCGATCTCGACCCGGTTGCGGGCGCCGAGTTTGGCCATCAGGCTGGCCAGATGCGTCTTCACCGTGCTGAGGCTGATGTGCAGTGCATCGGCGATCTCGGTGTTGGTCAGCCCGCGAGCGACGGCGAGGAGCACCTGCTCCTCGCGGGCGGTGACGGGGGAGACCGGCTGGGCCACGGGCCGGCTGGCGGGCAGGTCCGCGAATGCCTGGAGCAGACGGACGGTGACGCTGGGCGCAATGAGCGCCTCACCACCGGACGCCGACCGTACGGCCTGCGCCAGAAGGTCCGCTCCCGTGTCCTTGAGGAGGAATCCGCGGGCGCCGGCACGCAGCGCGCCGTAGACGTACTCGTCGAGGTCGAACGTGGTGATGACGACCACGGCCAGCGGGTCGGCGACGCCTGGGCCGGCGAGCAGCCGGGTGGCCTCGAGCCCGTCGAGCACGGGCATGCGGATGTCGAACAGGCAGACTTCGGGGCGTAGTTCGCGGGCCAGATGTACCGCTTCCCGCCCGTCGGCGGCCTCGCCGACCACCTCGATGCCGAGCTGGGCGTTCAGCATGATCCGCAACCCGGTGCGGATGATCGTCTGGTCGTCAGCGACGAGGACGCGAATGGACACCGCTCTCGCTCCTCGCTCTCGGCAGTTCGGCTTCGACATGCCAGCCCCGGTCGGTACCCGGGCCGGCTCGTAGTGTGCCGCCGAGCAGAGTCGCGCGCTCGCGCAGTCCGGTAAGTCCGTATCCGTCGCGACCCCGGCCGGTGCGCCGGCCGTTGTCGCGCACGCTCACCCGTACCGAGTGCCGTTCCGCGGCGACCCGAACGACGAGCTCGGTCGCGTCGACCGCATGGCGCAGCGCGTTGGTCACCGACTCCTGCACGATCCGGTAGACGGCCGCGTCCACGGCCGGGGGCAGCGCGTCCAGTTCACCGTCGAGCCCCAAGTCGACCCTGAGGCGACCACCCGGGGTGCGCACCAGGCGCTCGAGATCCGCGACTCCGGCCGGGGGCGCCAGCTCGGCGCCGACCCCGCGGTCGCGCAGCGCTGCGACCATGGCGCGCATTTCCTCCAGCGTGCGCGCCCCTTCCTCCTCGACCCCCTCCAGCGCCTCGACGGCGGCGGACGGGTCGGGGCCCGCGAGCACCCGGCCCGCCTGGGCGATGATCACCATGGCCGACACGTGGTGGGCCACCGTGTCGTGCAGTTCCCGGGCGAGCTGCTCGCGCTCGCGGGAGCGCACCTGCTCCAACTGCCGCTCGCGAGCGGTCACCCGGAACCGCACGGCAGCCCCGACCGCGCCGGGCAGCAGCAGGAAGACGAAGCCCACGACGTTCTCGACGACCGGGGTCCCGTCCGTGACGGAACACAGCGCGCTGGCCGCGAGGACCACCGCGCCGCCCAGCACGATCTCGGGTCCCGATCCCCACCGGGGCAGCGCGTACACCAGCACGAGCACGACCAGGCCGGTGTACAGGCCGACCGGCTCCCGCGGAGCGGCAGCCAGCGAGGCCACCTGGAGCAGGATCATCGCGCCGAACCCCAGCCCGACCACCGCCAGCGGGCGCGTCCGGCGCCACATGGGCAGCACGCACAGCCAGACGGCGAACACCACGGCCACCGGCCGCCACACGACGTCCTCGCGCAGCGTGGCCTCCAGCACCACACCGCCCAGGCCCGAGGCGAGCAGTGCCCAGTCCCGCCACACCCGTCCGGGCGCTCCGGGCGGCCGGGGTTCGGTCCACAGGGTTCGCAGGTCGTCTCGCAGCACGGCTCTCAGCCTAGGGATCGAGCTGTGCCGCGCATCGGCCGAAAGGACGGGACCTCCCTCCGCCCTCGGGCGGACGGATCCGCGGCCTGCGAGCCGATGTCCCGGAGCGCCGCGGCGACGAACCTCGGCATCGGCGGCCGTACGGAGGCGGCCGACGAGCTGGTTGGAGGACCCGATGCTCACGAATGCCCTCTTCCGCCTGGGCGCAGGCGCCGCCCGCCATCCGTGGCGGGTGATCGCGGCGTGGCTGCTCGCCGCCGCGCTTGCGGTCGTCGCCGCGATCGCCTTCGGCGGGCGGACCGCGGACTCGATGACCGCTCCGGGACTGGACTCCCAACGGGCCGCGGAACTGATCGAACGGGCAGGCACCGGCCAGGACGGGATGACCGCCCAAGTGGTCGTCACCCCCCTCGACAGCGGGGCGACGTTCTTCGACCACGGCAGCGCGCGCACCGCTCTCACGCGGCTGCAGACCGAGGTGAAGGGGCTGCCGCACGTGCTCGGCGCGAGCGACCCGGCGGGGGCACTCGACGCAGGCCGGGACACCACCGTGCGCAGCGGCCTGGTCTCGGCCGACGGGCGGATCGCGGTCGTCCGGGTGCAGTACCCCGACCAGAGCCGGCTGTCGACCGAAGACCTCGACGCCCTCGTCGATCTCGGCGACCGGCTGCGCGCCGAGCTGCCCCTGCGCATCGAGATGGGCGGGAACCTCTTCTACGTCTTCTCCGACCCCGACGGCGGCGCAAGCGAGCTGATCGGCCTCCTCGCAGCGGCCGCGATCCTGTTCCTGGCGTTCGGTTCGCTCGTCGCCGCCGCGCTGCCGATCGGCATGGCGGTCTTCGGGCTGACCGTCGGGGTTGCCACGATGACGGTACTGGCGGGGGTGACGGACGTCCCCACCTTCGCCCCTGTCCTGGGCAGCATGGTCGGGCTCGGAGTGGGCATCGACTACGCGCTGTTCGTGCTCGCCAGGCACCGGGAGTACCTCGCGCGCGGGCTCGATCCCCGCGAGGCGGCGGGGCGAGCGGTGGCCACGGCGGGGCGGCCGGTGGTCTTCGCCGGCGGCACCGTCGTCGTATCGATTCTCGGCCTGGCGGTCGCGAACGTGCCGTTCATGACGGTGGGCGGGCTCGCCGTCTCGATCGTCGTTCTGACCATGGTGGTCGCGTCGGTGACGCTGCTGCCGGCCTTCCTCGGCGCCGCCGGCCCACGCCTGGCCCGGGCCGGCCGGATCGGCCGGATCGGCCGGGCTCTGCAGACCAGGAAGCCGGGCCGACTCGGCCGGCGGCGGGACCCGGCGGCGGGCGCCGCCCACGCCGCCGGGTGGCACCGCTGGATCGGGCACGTCAGCCGGCACCCGGTGCCGTACGCGGTCGGCGCGGCGGGGCTGCTGCTGACCGCGACGCTGCCCGTGCTCGGCCTGCGCGTCGGTCTGCCCGACGACGGCTCACTGCCCCACAGTCGTACCGAGCGCCGGGCCTACGACCTCGTCGCCGAGGGGTTCGGCCCGGGCACCAACGGTCCCCTCGTCATCGCCGCGGACCCCGCGGGTGATCCGGGAGTGCTGGACCGACTCGTCGCAACGGTCGCGGCGGATCCGGGCATCGCATCCGTCGCGCCGACGCACATCGATCGGGCCACCGGCATCGCGACCCTCGTGGTGTTCCCGACCACCAGCCCTCAGGACAAGGCCACGGCCGACACCATCGCCCGGCTGCGCACCGACGTGCTGCCCACGGCGATCGGGCACGGCCCGGCCAGGGCCCACGTCGGCGGCGCCGCCGCGAGCCTGTCCGATGTGGGCCAACGCACCAGCCAACGCCTGCCGGTGTTCGTCGCCGCCGTGCTGGTGATGTCGTTCCTGCTGCTGATGCTGGTCTTCCGCTCGATACTCGTACCGCTCAAGGCGGTACTGCTGAATCTGCTGAGCATCGGCGCGGCCTACGGCATCATGGTCGCGGTCTTCCAGTGGGGCTGGGGAGGCGCGCTCATCGGGCTGGAAGCGACGGTTCCGATCGTGTCGTTCATCCCGATGTTCCTCTTCGCCATCCTGTTCGGCCTGTCGATGGACTACGAGGTGTTCCTCCTCTCCCGCGTACGCGAGGAGTACCTGCGCACCGGCGACAACGACACGGCGATCGTGCGGGGCGTCTCGGGCACCGCCCGGATCATCACCTCGGCCGCCCTCATCATGGTGGCGGTCTTCCTGTCCTTCGCCGTCGCCGAGGACCCCTCCACCAAGATGTTCGGGCTCGGCCTGGCCACCGCGATCTTCATCGACGCCACGGTCGTACGCATGGTGCTGGTACCGGCGACCATGACACTCCTCGGCCGGACCAACTGGTGGCTGCCGAAGTGGCTGGACTGGATGCTTCCCCGCGGCCCGGTCGGCACCGACGACGCCGACGCGGAATCCACGGGTGAGGCCCCGCGTCCACGGCTGGTTGACCGCTGACTCCACTCCTGCCCGCCCTCGGCGTCCGGCACCTCACCACTAGCCAGTGCTGCGACCGGAAAGGTTCACCGGCTCGCGACGCCCGGCACGGCACCTCGCCGCGTTGTCGCATCATCCGAGTACGTCCGGTACGCGGACGATGCTCCGCCTTGCGATGCACCGCACCGGACGCCGCGAGCCTTCCGGCAAACCCTTCCGGTCACAGCACTAGGCGATGCGGGCCGCCGTCAGCAGGGCGTCCCAGTCGGCCAGTTTGACCACACCCCGCCCCAGTCGCGCGCCCAGCTCCGCCTCGGCGCGCTCGATGGCCAGCCAGCCCGCCCACGGCACCGGCTCGACCCCGGCCGCCCGCAGCGCCGGGAGCGGGTCGTCCGGCCCGCGGCCGCGGGCCAGTGCGGGCGCGTCGGTGAGCAGCGAGGCGACGGTCTCCTTGGCGCACGGCCGGTTGGTGCCGATGACCCCCGTCGGACCGCGTTTGATCCATCCGGCGACGTACTCGCCCGGTGAGGTCGTGCCCTCGCGCAGCACGCGGCCCTGCCGGTGCGGCACGGTGCCGCTCGCCGCGTCGAAGGGCAGCCCGTCCAGCGGCACTCCGCGGTAGCCGACCGACCGCAGCACCAACTGGGCCGGCACGGTCTCGAACCGGCCGGTGCCCGCCACGCCCCCCTGACCGTCCGGTGCGGTCCGTTCGAAGCGCACCGCACCCACCCGGCCGTCCCGCGCGAGCAGTTCCACCGGCCGCAGGAAGAAGCGCAGCCGGATCCGGCGGCCGGCGCCGCCGGGCCGGTCCGTCACCCACCCGCGCAGTGTCTCCACGTTGCGGCGCCGGACGGCCGGCAGCGCCGCCGGGTCGGCGCACCCGGGGTCCCGTGCCAGCTCGTCCGCGTCCACCGACACCTCGGTGCCGGGCAGGCCGCCCAGTTCGCGCAGCTCCTTGGTGGTGAAACGAGCCTGCGAGGGGCCGCGCCGGCCGACCATGTGGACCTCAGCGACCCCGCTCGCCGCCAGCGCGTCCAGCGCGGCCTGGGGCATGTCCGTCGGACGCAGCTCGACGGGGCCCCGCGCCAGCATCCGCGTGACGTCCACGGCCACGTTGCCCACTCCGATGACCACCGCCGAGCGCACGCCGCGCACGAACCCGGCGTCGGCCGCGTCCGGATGGGCGCTGTACCAGGACACGAACTCGGTCGCCGACCAGCTCCCCGGCAGTTCCTCGCCGGGGATGCCCAGCCGGCGGTCGGCGGCGGCGCCCACGCAGTACACGACCGCGTCGTACAGCTCCCGAAGCCGCGCCACGGGCAGCCCGCCCGGCCCGCCCACCCGGACCCCGCCGAGGAAGCGCACCCGGTCGTGCTCCAGCACCGCGCGCAGGCTGCCCTGCAGGGACTTGATCTTCTCGTGGTCCGGGGCGACGCCGTACCGCACCAGGCCGTAGGGGCACGGCAGCCGGTCCAGCACGTCCACGCGGACCTCGGGATCGAGCTGGACCAGGTTCTGGGCGGTGTAGCACCCGCTCGGCCCGGAACCTACGACGGCGACACGCAGCACGGCGTTACTCCTTGCCCCGAAGAAGGAGAGTGTGCGGACGGCTCCAGCATGGCACCGCCCGGTCCCGGGCGGCAGGGGCCGCGAGGGTGACCCGCACGTGGCCCGCGTACGGCCGCAGCCGCCCGCGGGGCGCCCTGCCGGGACCGGGCCCGGGGCGCCCCGCCCCCGGTGCCGCCTACTCGGCCGGCTTCCCGGGCGCCGTCCGCTCGGCCCGCTCCCCGGTCGCGAAGAAGCGCGACAGGTCCCGGCCCCGGGCCGCCGCGGGGTCCGTGTCGCTGCCCGGCGGTGTGCCCAGCTCCCAGTCGAGCCGGTACCGCTCGAACAGCTCGGCCCGCAGCGCCGGGACCGGCATCGGCGCCCCGGGCATCAGGGCCGCGAAGACCGCGCCCATCAGGGTGGCCCGCAGCATCGGGTAGTCGGCCGTCACGTCGGCCGAGCCGTACCGCGCGACCGTGTCGCTCAGCAGCTCGGACAGCCGCCGCTGCTCCGGGCACTGCACGAAGCCCTCGGCCTGCAGCAGTCCGGCCATGTGCTGGCGCATGAGCACCGGTCGGTCGTGGGCGAGGCCCAGGATCGCGTCGACGGCCCGGGCGAGACGCTCACGGCCGTCCTCGGTCCGCGGCTCCCGTTCCAGCGCCTCCTCCAGCGTGCGGTGCATCAGCCGGTGCACGGCCGACTGGACGAGCTGGCGTTTGCCGGGGAAGTAGTACGACACCAGGCCGCGCGCCGAACCCGCCCGGTCCGCGATGTCGGTCAGCGTGGTGGCCTCGAAGCCGTGCTCGTCCACCAGTTCGACGGCGGCCTGCAGCAGTCGCTCCCGGGAGCGCCGCCGCAACTCTTCATTGACCGAGGCGCTTCGCGGGGACATCCTGTAACTCCTGCGTTGACTGGCTGCCAGCCAACTATACTCGGACGCAGGGGCTCCGCCATGTGCGGAGTCCGTCGAGAGCTGCCGTCCGTCTGGGGCGACGCGGGGGATCGTCTCAGACGGACGGCTTGAATCCGCCGTTCGCGGCCGCGTCGGCCGCGGGAGCCCGGCCGATCAGGTCCAGGACCGGCAGCAGCGCGTCCGGCCGCTGCGCCACCGGCAGATGGTCCACGAAGTGCACGCGGCAGCCCAGCGCGGTCGCACCGCCGTCCGCCGCTCTGCTGTCCCCGACCATCAGCACCTGGCGCGGATCTGCGCCCAGTTCCCGGCAGGCAGCCGAGAAGATCCGCGGGTCGGGCTTCTGCACGCCGTGTTCGTACGACAGCACATAGGCGTCCACGTACGCGTCGAGGCCGTGCTCGCGGAAGACCGGGCGCAGGTCCCAGCCGATGTTGCTGACCACGCCCACGCCGATCCCTCGTCCGCGCAGCGTTCGCAGCACCTCGGCCGTGTCCGGGTACGGCGACCATGCGGCGGGGGACATGTGCCGCTCGTACAGCGCGTCGTGCAGGCCGGAGCCGGGCAGTGGCACGCGCCGGGACAACCCGGTGTAGGCGGCCCGGTGCTGCTCGGCACTGCGGTCCCGG
This sequence comes from Streptomyces cellostaticus, assembly GCF_023630175.1. GTDB lineage: Bacteria > Actinomycetota > Actinomycetes > Streptomycetales > Streptomycetaceae > Streptomyces > Streptomyces cellostaticus_A. The sequence goes on from NZ_JALLIN010000039.1 coordinate 50,834, forward strand.
ACGGCCCACAGCCCGGCCAGTTCCTCCGGTACCTCGACCGGGTCCGCGCCGCCCGGCAGCGCACCCGCCGCCTCCAACGCGGCCGCGGAGTCGGCGAGTTCGGGATCGGTCAGCGAGAGTCCGGCCTCGTCCAGCACGGCCCGCAGCCAGGACCCGGTCGACTCGACGCGAAACAGGGTCCCGGAGAAATCGAAGAGCACGGCTGCCATGCGCCGGACTCTACCCGGACGCCGGGCCCGTCCGGCCTCTTCCCGGCCACTCGTACACCGCCACGGCGACCGCCACCACCAACGCCCCCAGCAGCCAGCCGCCCAGCACGTCCGAGGGCCAGTGGACGCCCAGCCACACCCGGGTCACGCCCGCACCTGCCACCGAGACGGCGGCCAGGGCGACCCCTGTCCGCCACAGGGCCCGGCCGGCGCCCCGGCGGTGCAGCAGCCACAGCAGGAGTCCGCAGACGACGGTGGCCGTCATGGCGTGGCCGGAGGGGAAGGCCGCGTAGTGCGCGCGGTCGACGGGGTCCGGCCAGGACGGCCGGGGCCGGCCGACGGCGGACTTCACGCCCTGTTGCAGGACCGCGGCCAGCGCCACGGAGACCACCAGCCACCACGCGGTCCGCCAGGCCGCGCGGCGCCACACGAGCCACAGGGCCGCCGCGGCGCACACCAGGCGCATGGTCAGCGGATCCCAGACCCAGTCCGTGAGGACGCGGAAGGCGTGGGTGACCCCGTGGTCGCGCACCGCCCAGCGGTGGGTGGCGCCGGAGACGTCGCCGTCCAGGACGAGCAGCGGGCGCCACCGCAGCGCCACGGGCGTCAGCAGCAGCGCCCAGCAGCCGGCGAGGACGGCCGCCACGCGGAGTGCCGTGCGGTGGCGCGGTGTGCGGGACGGGGTCCCGGTCGGCCGGCGGCGCATGCTGCGATCCTCGTCGACGGCGTGGCCGGTCGCCAGTGGCCGGGGCACCGGCCCGCTCACCAAGGGACGGCCGGTCCTGCGGGCACCGGCTAGCCCAGTGCCCGCAGGACCGGAACGAGGGCCACCAGGACCGGGACCACCGGTACCAGGGCAGCCACCGCGGTCAGGCGCAGCCGGTGCAGGGCCGGGAGGCGGTCCGGGGGAGTGAGCAGCCGGTGCACGCGCTGCGGTACGTGCGCCTGCGGAGTCGGGGAGGGCCCGAACACGCCCCGGTCCTCGTTGAGCCCGACCAGCGCGAGCGCGGTCGTCAGCCGGCCGAAGCGCCGGGAGGCCGTGTCGTCGGCAGCCAGCTCGACCAGCCGGTGCATCTCGTCGCGGAACGCGGCGAAGACCGGCACCCGCGGGAAACCCTCCGCCAGCGCCGCCGAGCAGTGCAGCAGCCAGTCGTGCCGGGCCTGCGCGTGCCCCTGCTCATGGGCGAGGAGAGCGTCCAGTTGACGCCCCTTCAGCCGGGTCAGGGCGGCCGTGGTGACGACCAGCCGGGGTGCCGCGCCGGGCAGCCGCCAGGCGTCGGGCCGGTCGTCCTCGAGCACCACCAGCCGGCCCCCGTCCGGCTCCTCGCCGGGCAACAGCGGTGCCCGCTCAAGAAGTTCGTCCCGGCGAGCGCGCCGGCGTGAACGCGCCCGCAGGACCTGTCGCACCAGCATCGCCAGGCTCCACACCCCTCCGCAGGCCAGTGCCACGGCGATCGGCGCCGCCCAGGAGCCGGCCGTGCCGAGGGCGTACGCGTCCACCACCGCGCGCGGAGCCGTACCGAACACATGGCCGCGTACCGCCTGCCAGGCCGCGGCCGCGCTGAGCGTCATCGACAGGGCGCAGCTCAGCAGCACGGCCGCCACCACGCACTGCCAGGCCCACAGGGCGACCACCGGCTCCCGGTCCGGCCAGTCCGCCCGGGCGAGCAGCCGCGGGCCGAGGGCGGCGGTCAGGGCGCCGAGCAGCAACAGGGCCGCGGGGACCATCATGGGCAGCACCCTATGAGCGCACCGCCGCGCGGGCACGGTCCCCAGCGGTGAAGTGACGCAGGCAACGCCCGCACCCGCACGGCCGCCGGGCGGCTCACATGGCCAGCAGCATGGCCAGCATGCCGATCCCCATCGACAGCCGGCACGCCCGTGCCAGCTCTGGACGGTCGCCCCAGCGCACCCCCGCCCGGGCGCCCGCCGGGGCGGCCGAGGGCACCAGACGGGCGCCCGTCAGCAGCACGTAGCCGGTGAAGTAGGCCAGCAGCACGCCCGTCACCGGCGGCACTCCGGCACCGGCGTGCGCATGGTGCTCGGCGGGGGAGACCGCCATGGCGAGGGACATGTAGACCATCGCCGCCGTCCCGACCAGGTGGTGCAGGTGGTGCGGTCCGGAACGCACGCCCCACAGGGCGCGCAGCGCGGCCGCCGCGAACACGGCCGCGTACAGCGGCCATGCCCACCCCGGCGGGGTGAACACCGTCGCGGGCACGGCCATCGCGGCCATGCCGAACCCCATCAGCGCCTCGCCGCCCGCGGCCCGGCGCTGCTCCTCGACGCCGCTGCGCATCCGCAGCAGGCAGTAGGCGCCGGTGGCCGCGCACAGCGCGACCAGCAGCCAGGCCGTCGAACCCGGTCCGTGCAACGCGCACCCCTCCCGTTCGACGGTCGGTCGAGGGAAGCGATGCCCAGTGCCCGCGGCGCGCACGCGAGCGCAAGGGTGTACGCGGGGAGCATTCGCCGGAGCACAGCAGGTGAGCGGGCGAGTGAGGTAGATGTATTACTAATAAAACACATGCTAAATTTGCTGCCGTGAGCAGTGCGACCCGACTTCCCCTCGCCGGCGTGCTCCGCCTCGGGCGGCCCTCCGACATCTGGTTCGAGCCCGCGCTCAGCGTGGTGGTCGCCACCGCTCCGCCCCATCTGATCCTGCTGGCCCTCGGCCGCCTCGATCTGGCGGTGTACTCCATGGCCGGCTCGCTCTGCGCGCTCTACGGCCACGACCGGCCCTACGCCGCCCGGGCCCGCGTCCTCGCCCGGGTGGTGCTCGGCATGGCCGGCGGTCTCGCCCTCGCCCTGGTCGCGGCCTCGCTCACCTCCAGCGCGGTCGTCCTGGTCACCGTCGGCGCCCTCATGGCGGCGGTGCAGAAGACGGTCTGCGACGTCACCGGCCTCGGCCCGGCGTTCCCTGGCCGCCGCCCTGGTCGACCTGCGCGCCACGGCCGACGCGGCGTCCGGCGAGTGGTGGCAGCGCGCCCTGCCCGCGGAGCGGGTCGTGCCGGCCGAGCGGTCCGGACACCGTACGCTCGCCGCGACGGTACGGCGCCAGGGGCTCACCCCACCGGCGCAGGACACGGCCACCACGACGGAGGAAGCACGGCCATGACCCCGACGAACGGACGACCGCCGGCCCCCGACAGCCGGACCGGCGCACCTTCGGGGGCCGCGACCCCCGCGCCGGGCGGCGGGACCGAGCCGGGCGGCGCCGGTACGGCCGGGCCGGGTGCCGACGCCGAGCGGGCACGGCGGGACGCCGGGAGCGGCGCGCACGACACGGTGGCCTCCGTCGTCCGGCAGTGGCGGGCCGTCCACCCCGACCTGGACACCGGGCCCATGGAGGTCATCGGCCGCATCAACCGCTGTGCCGCCCTCCTCCAGCAGGCCGAGGACGCCCCGCTGCGCCGCGCGGGACTCAGCCGGCCCGAGTTCGACCTGCTCGGCGCGCTGCGCCGCACCGGGCACGAGCTGACCCCGGGCGAGCTGACCCGGGAGACCTTCTCCTCGGGAGCCGCCGTCACCAAGCGGCTCAAGCAGCTCACCGAGCGCGGACTGGTCGAGCGGCGCGGCGACACCCGTGACCGACGGGTCGCCCACCTCCGCCTGACCGACGCGGGCCGGGACCTCGTGGACGGCATCCTCCCCGAGCAACTCGCCTACGAGACGGCCGTGCTGTCCGCCCTCGCCCCCGAGAACCAGGACGAACTGGCGTCTCTCCTGGGCGACCTGCTCAGCCGTCTGGAGGGCCGGCCCGGCCCCCCGCGCACCTGATCACGGACCCGCGACCAGCCCTGCTCGCCACCCCGGCCCCACCGAACACCGCGCCCCGCGCAACGCCCGGCACGGCGACGCGTACGCCGCCGGGACCGCCGCGGGCCTCACCGCGTACGGGCAGTACGGCGTGGAGGGTGCCGCCTGGCTGATGGGCGGTGTCTCCGGGCGGCTCGACGACCCCGGGGACCGGGAACTGGTCCTGCGCGCGCTGCGGCGGACCGAGTCCGTGCCCTCGCTGCTCGGCGTCAGCGGTCACCTGCTCACCGCGGGCGGGAAGGGGTAGCTCCGGGCTCGGCCGCCGGGTTCAGATGCCGGGCCGGTACCGCAGGGGGTGGTCCGCGGGGATCTCCACCAGCACGATCGGGGTGCCGTCCGGGTCGGCGATCCACATCTCCACCAGGCCCCACGGCTCCTTGACCGGGGGCCGTACGATCTCGACGCCCTTGGCCAGCAGTTCCTGGTGCGCCGCGGCCACGTCCGCCACCTGGAGCCACAGCCGCACGTGCGGCGGCGCCGGGGTCTCGGAGCGCCCGGAGACCTCCAGGAATCCGCCGCCGAGGAAGTACACGGTCCCGCGCTCGGGGCCCGTGCCGAACTCGCGGTAGACGGCCAGGCCCAGCCGCTCACCGTAGAAGGCGCGGGACCGTTCGGGGTCGGTGGGGCGCAGGAGGGTCCGGCTGCTGAGTACATGCACCATGCATCCGGAGCTTAGTGGCAGGGTTACCCTCATCCCTGCCGCAGCAGCGCCCGAGATCGGAGACCCTCCATGGAGACCGCCGCCACCGCACTGACGTTCCGTGACGCCGGTGACGCCGACGTCGACGCGCTGGTCACGCTGATCGAGTCGGCGTACCGGGGCGACGCCAGCCGGGCCGGGTGGACCACCGAGGCGGACATCCTCCAGGGGCAGCGCACCGACCCCGAGGGCGTGCTGGAGGTCATCAAGGCGCCCGACAGCCGGCTGCTGACCGTCGAGCGGGGCGGCCGGATGGTCGCCTGCTGCCAGCTCGAGCACCGTGGCGACGCCGCCTACTTCGGCATGTTCGCGGTCAGCCCGACCCTCCAGGGCGCGGGCCTCGGCAAGGCCGTCATCGCCGAGGCCGAGCGACAGGCGCGCGCGACCTGGGGCGTCACCGAGATGCACATGACGGTGATCTCGGTCCGCGAGGACCTGATCGCCTGGTACGAGCGCCGCGGCTACCGCCGCACCGGGAGGACGACCCCGTTCCCGTACGGCGACGAGCGGTTCGGCATCCCGCAGCGCGACGACCTCCGGTTCGAGCTGCTGGTCAAGCCGCTGGTGTGACGGCCACGCGGGGACCTGCGCGCCGGATCACGCGGTGAAGCGGCCGGTGCGCTTGATCTCCGGGTAGTCGGTGGTCGCTCCGTCGAGCCCGAGCGCCCGGACCAGCCGCAGGTGGTCCTGCGTGTTGACCACCCAGCCGATGATGTTCAGATCGGCCGCCCGCGCCTGTTCGACGACTTCCAGGCTCAGCCGACGGATGTTCAGGCAGACGGTCGCGGCCCCCACCGCCCTGGCGCGGTCCACCACGTCGGTGCCGTAGCGGCTGGCGATGAGGGCCGTGCGCACCCCCGGCACCAGCCGGGCGATCTCGGCGACGGCCTCGTCGTGGAACGAGGACACCTCCACCCGCGAGACCAGGTCCCGCCGGTGCATGACCTCCGCCAGCGCCCGGGCCGCCGCCACGTCCTTGATCTCCGCCTGCAACGGCGTCCGCACCGCGTCCAGGACCTCCTCGAAGACCGGGACGCGCTCCCCGCGGCCCGCGTCCAGGGCGCGCAGCTCCGCGAGGGTCATCTCGGCGATGGGCCCCGACCCGTCGGTCGTGCGGTCCACCTCCGCGTCGTGCATGACGACCAGGGCGCCGTCCTTGCTCAGGTGCAGATCGAGTTCGATCAGGTCGAGGCCGGCCTGTTGCGCGGCGACGAAGGAACGAAGGGTGTTCTCGGGCTCCACACCCATGACCCCGCGGTGACCGATGGTAAGGAAGTTCAAGGTTCAACTCGCTTCCGTCGACGGCGGCTCGGCACCCGTGGACCGACGGGCGTCGCTGTCCACGCGGCAGAGTCGCAGCCTAACGGCCGGGTCCCGTGATGAACCCGCATCTGCGTGGGGGATCGGAGTGCGGCGCGTGCGGGGACTGGCTCGTATCCACCCCTGCCGTCACCCGGGCGTGGGCGCGTCCCGTGAGAGTTGACCGTCCGGATCGGAGTGGTGGTCACGGCTCGCGTGGCGCTCCAGAACTCAACCAAAGTGACCGTCGTCACGGTTTCAGGCAGGAAAAACAGCGGTGACCATGGGGTTGTGCAGAATAATTTCCCGAGCTGCCTCTTGCTGGGAGAAACGGGGTATGCGTACGGTGTGCGTACGCGAGGTTCTCCCGTGGAGGATGGGACATGACGGAAATTCTTGTGCAGGCGGCTACGGAGGAGCAGGTTCCTTCGCTGACCAGGGTGGTTGAGCACCCGGCCTGGCCGGTGCTCAAGGATGCCGTGGAGCAGATCCGGCCATGGCAGTCCAAGGACGGGTCGATCGACTTCGAGGCCGAGGGTGCCCCCGGGCGGGTCGACGCCGAGGCCGCCGTACGCCGTGTCGTCGAGTCGGTCGAGCGGCTCGCCCCGCTGCTCCCGCACGACGCGGCCTACCACGAGGCGCTCGTCGGGGACCTGCGCCGCTGGGCGGAGGGGGGCTTCGGGGTGCCGGACTTCCTGGACTCCCTGCTGGCGTTCCAGCCCGCGGCGGGCCGGGCGGACGGCCTGCAGCACCTGGTCGTCTTCCCGATGTACACGCAGAACGGCAACCCCGACCGCAACCTCGAGGCGGTCGTGCTGCGCATGGTCTGGCCGGACTGGCTGGCCGAACTGGAGCGCACCCGCTACGACAACCCGCTCTTCTGCGGCATCAAGTTCGAGGACTTCACGGCCGGCTACGACACCAACTCGGCCGTCCTCTTCCCCGAGACGATCGCCGTGCGCGAGGCGCCGGAACGATTCTCCTGGGGCGGGATCTTCTGTGACCGCGAGGCCGCCCGCTTCCGCCGGGTCACCGACGCCGCGGTGGACATCCTCGGCCTGAAGCTGCCCGAGGACATCGCCGCGATGGTCCACGACCAGAAGCGCTGCGAAGAGGCCTTCGTGCTCTGGGACATGGTCCACGACCGCACCCACAGCCACGGCGACCTGCCGTTCGACCCGTTCATGATCAAGCAGCGCCAGCCCTTCTGGATGTACGGCCTGGAGGAACTGCGCTGCGACCTCACCGCCTTCAAGGAGGCCGTGAAGCTCGAGGCGGACGGCGTCCCGCAGGCCCGCGACGTGCAGTACGCGGTGCTCTTCGACCGGATGTTCCGCTTCCCGGTCACCGGCGACCGCAACCGCAACTACGACGGCCTCGGCGGCCAGCTCCTCTTCGCCTACCTGCACAAGCACGACGTCGTCCGCTGGACCGACAACAAGCTCTCCATAGACTGGGAGCGTGCCCCGCAGGTCACCAACCGGCTGTGCGCCGAGATCGAGAAGCTGTACAAGGACGGCATCGACCGCCCCAAGCTGGTGCACTGGTTCGCCGGCTACGAGCTGGTCGCCACCTACCTGGCGCCGCATCCCGGCTCCAAGTGGGCCAAGGGCCCGGACGCCCTCGACCTGACCCAGCCGCCGCGCAAGCTCGTCGACGACGTGCTTCCGGACGAGTTTCCGCTGAGCATGTTCTACGAGGCCCTGTCCAAGAAGCTGAAGAACGTGATCGCCTCCACCAAGGGCATCACCGCGGACGGCGCCGAGCGGGCCGCCGCGTGAGCGACCGCCCGAACGACACGGCTCAAGAGGGGAAGAACATGGTGGGGAACGGCTCTCTCAGTGGTGCGGTGATCGCGGTGGCCGGCGCGGGCGGACCCGCCGGGCGCGCCGCGCTGGTCCGGCTCGCCGAGGCGGGCGCGATCGTCGTCGGCGCCGACAACAGCCCCGAGCGCCTCGCGGAGGCCGTGGACGCGGCCCGCTACGCGGGCGGCGGCGCCACGGTCACGGGTGAGACGGTCGACCTGCTCGACCTGGCCTCCACCCGGGCCTGGGCCGACCGTACGGAGAAGGAGTTCGGCCGCATCGACGGTCTGGTCCACCTCGTCGGCGGCTGGCGCGGCAGCGCCACCTTCGCCGAGACCGACCTCGCCGACTGGGACCTGCTGGAGAAGCTGCTGGTCCGCACCGTACAGAACACCTCCCTGGCGTTCTACGACGTCCTGCAGCGCAGCGACCGCGGCCGCTACCTGCTGATCAGCGCCGCCGGCGCGTCGAAGCCCACCGCCGGGAACGCGGCGTACTCCGCCGCCAAGGCCGCGGCTGAGGCCTGGACGCTCGCGATGGCGGACGGCTTCCGCAAGGCGGGGGGCGAGGCGGGGCCGCGCTCGGCTGCTGCCATCCTGGTGGTGAAGGCGCTGGTGCACGACGCGATGCGCGCCGAACGCCCCAACGCGAAGTTCGCGGGCTTCACGGACGTCAAGGACCTGGCCGAGGCCGTCGAGGGCGTCTGGAGCAAGACCGCCGCCGAAGTGAACGGAAACCGTCTGTGGCTGACCGAGAAGCCGTGAACCCTCCCAGGACCGACGCGCGTCGTCACCACGACCCCGAGGTCCGCGGTTTCGCCAGTGACAACTACGCGGGGGTCCACCCGGAGGTGCTGGCCGCCGTCACCCTGGCCAACGGCGGCCACCAGGTGGCGTACGGAGGGGACGACTACACCGAGAACCTCCAGCGGATCGTCCGAGGCCACTTCGGCCCCACGGCGGAGGCGTTCCCGGTCTTCAACGGCACCGGGGCGAACGTCGTGGCGCTGCAGGCGCTCACCGACCGCTGGGGCGCGGTGATCTGCGCCGAGAGCGCGCACATCAACGTCGACGAGGGCGGCGCGCCCGAGCGCATGGGCGGTCTGAAGCTCCTCACCGTGCCCACGCCGGACGGCAAGCTCACGCCCGAGCTGATCGACCGGCAGGCCTTCGGCTGGGAGGACGAGCACCGGGCGATGCCGCAGGTCGTGTCGATCACCCAGAGCACGGAGCTGGGCACGCTCTACACGCCCGGCGAGATCCGCGCGATCTGCGAGCACGCCCACGCGCGCGGCATGAAGGTGCACCTGGACGGTTCCCGGATAGCCAACGCCGCCGCGTCCCTCGACGTGCCGATGCGGACGTTCACCAACGCGGTCGGCGTGGACGTCCTCTCGCTCGGCGGCACGAAGAACGGCGCCCTGTTCGGCGAGGCGGTCGTGGTCATCAACCAGGACGCGGTCTCGCACATGAAGCACATCCGGAAGATGAGCATGCAGCTCGCCTCCAAGATGCGCTTCGTGTCGGTGCAGCTCGAGGCGCTGCTCGCCAAGGACCTGTGGCTGCGCAACGCCCGCCACGCCAACGAGATGGCCCAGCGGCTCGCCGAGGGCGTCCGGGCGGTCCACGGCGTGGAGATCCTCTACCCGGTGCAGGCCAACGGCGTCTTCGCCCGGCTGCCGCACGAGGCGAGCGTGCGGCTGCAGAAGCGGTTCCGCTTCTACTTCTGGGACGAGGCCGCCGGCGTCGTGCGCTGGATGTGCTCCTTCGACACCAAGGAGGAGGACGTCGACCTCTTCGTGGCCGCGCTCAAGGAGGAGATGGCACGCTAGCCTCCCTCTGCATAGGTATGCGGCCATTCGAAATTTCATTGAGCCTCGGATGGTCGCACGCCTATGCTCCGCGGGTATGGAGCTGATCCAGGACACCGCCGACCTCTCCGCCTATCTGGCCGCTGACGAGGTCATCGACCACGGGCATCGGGTCGTGCGGACGACGGCCGCCCGGCTCGCCGAGGACGTCGCCGACTCGTATGCCTATGCGCGGGCCGCCTACGAGTTCGTGCGCGACGCCATCCCGCACTCCGCCGACACGGACGACCCGCGCGTCACGTGGCGTGCCTCCGACGTGCTGACGCTGCGCACGGGCATCTGCCACGCCAAGGCGCACGCCCTGGCGGCCCTGCTGCGCGCCGAGGGCATCCCGACGGCACTGTGCTACCAGCGGCTGACCCGCGACGACGGGGGCGGCCACGTCCTGCACGGTCTGGTGGCCGTGCGCCTCGACGGCGCCTGGCACCGGCAGGACCCGCGCGGCAACAGGCCCGGTGTGGACGCCCGGTTCTCCCTGGACGGCGAGCGACTGGCCTGGATCCCGGATCCGGCGTCCCAGGAGGTGGACCACCCGGTCCTGTACGCCGCACCGCATCCGGCCGTCGTCGGCGCGCTGCGGGCCGCCCGGGACCGGGCGCACCTGTGGCGGACGCTGCCCGGCGGTCCGGCGGACGGCGCGGCGCTTCGCGGACTTCCCTGAGCCCCGCTGACGTCCCCCCCCCCGTGTCGCGTCAGTGCGCCTCGGCCGCGCGCAGCTGCTCCACCGTCGGCGCCGAACCCCCCAGGTGGGCCGGCATCCACCAGGAGTCCTCCGACCCCTTCGGGCGCGCGGGGTAGGCGCGCTGGGCGGCCTCCAGCAGATCCTGCACACGCTCGCGCAGACGGCGGGTGATGGCCCCCGCGTACTGGTCGCGCGGGGCCTCGACCGCCTCGCCGACCCGGATGGTGATCGGGGTGTGGCTGCGCCGGAAGTTGCGCGGCTGCCCCTTGGTCCACAGCCGCTGCGTGCCCCACACCGCCATCGGGACGAGCGGGACGCCCGCCTCCTGGGCCAGGCGGGCGGCGCCCGACTTGAAGCTCTTCAGCGTGAAGGACTGCGAGATGGTCGCCTCCGGGAACACCCCGATGACCTCTCCCGAGCGCAGTGAGTCCAGGGCGTGCTCAAAGGCCGCCTCACCCTGCCGGCGGTCCACCGGGATGTGCTTCATCCCGCGCATCAGCGGACCGGACACCTTGTGCTTGAACACGGACTCCTTCGCCATGAAGCGCACCAGGCGCTTCTGCGGCAGGGCGGCCAGGCCGTTGAAGATGAAGTCCAGGTAGCTGATGTGATTGCTCACCAGTACCGCGCCGCCCGAGCGCGGGATGTTCTCCGACCCCTGGCAGTCGATCTTCAGGTCCCAGGCCTTGAACAGCGTCTTGGCGAAACCGATGACGGGACGGTAGACCAGCTCTGCCATGGGCGGGGTGGACCCTTTCTGCTCTGCTCGGGAAAGGGGATCCCGGCGGGAAAGTTACGCAGCCGTAGGTTTACGGCGTCTCGCAGATCGTGCCCGAAGAACGGACGGGTAGCCAGTCCTGGTGCCCGGACACGGCGAGATCCTCGTCACTCCGGGCGTACCGTCACCCTCCTCGGCACCAGCCGCATCCCACGTCCCGTGCGGTGGCCGGACGCGGTGCCCGAGGAAGGCGGCCGCGGGCGTCGCGCCACGCCGCCCGCGCCGAGCTCCCGGCCGGGCCGGCCGGGGGCCGGGGGCGTCACGGCCGCACCGAGGCGCGGCCCCGCCCGCCGATGTCCGTGCACGAGCGTCGCTGCCGGGGGAGGGCGGGAATCTCCGCCGCCCCCTGAACGCTTGGGATGATGGCGACCGGACCGATGGCTCGCGGCGGTGCTCGCCGCGGCGAGCGTCCACGGAGTGCCGCACGGGCGGCGGAGCGGGAGGACGCGGGTGCGCGGGTGGGACGACGGCGGACGGCTCGGTGCGGCGGAACTGGGCGGCGAACTGGGCGCACGGGCCACGTTGGTGCAGTTCTCCAGCGCCTTCTGCGCCCCCTGCCGGGCCACCCGGCGCGTCCTCGGCGAGGTCGCGGAGATGGTGCCGGGGGTCACCCACGTCGAGATCGACGCCGAGGCCCGTCTGGAACTCGTGCGCGCCCTGGGCATCCTCAGGACACCCACCGTCCTGGTGCTGGACGCCGAGGGCAGGGTGGTGCGGCGCGCCGCCGGGCAGCCGCGCCGGGCCGATGTGATCGCGGCGCTCGGGGAGGCGGTGTGAGGCCTCCAGGGGCCCGGTGAGCCTCCTCCGTAACGCGGAGCGAACTTGACTGCGCGTGCCACCTGTCGTCAGCCTGACCCTGTGCCGACCGAACTCCTTCCGTCCGGGCGGGTCCGCGTCGACCCGGCCCCCGCCGCGAGCGCGCGCTGTCCGGGCTGTTGACCGCCCCTGGCCCCGCCCGAACCCCTCGCAGAAGGACAACCACGTGACGGCCACCCCCGAACTCGGCGCCCATCGGCTCGCCTCTCCCGACCTGCTGCGCTCCACCTTCCGCCGGCACGCCGCCGGCGTGGCGGTGATCACCGCGCGCGGTGAGGCGGGACCGGTCGGATTCACCGCCACCTCCCTCACCTCCGTCTCCGCCGAGCCGCCGCTCGTCTCCTTCGGCATCGGCACCGGTGCCTCCAGCTGGCCCGCCGTGGCGACGTCCGAGCACGTCGGCATCCACATACTCGGTGAGCACCAGAGCGACCTGGCGGCCACCTTCGCCCGCAGCGGAGCCGACCGGTTCGGCGCGCCCACGGCCTGGCGCGAGGGCCCGCAGGGCGTACCCGTGCTGGACGACGTGCTGGCCTGGCTGGTCTGCCGGGTGGTCGGCCGGGTCCCGGCGGGTGACCACCGGATCGTGCTGGCCGAGGTGGTCCTCGGTGACTCCACCGGCGCCGGCCGCCCCCTCCTCTACCACCAGGGCCGCTTCAACGGACTGCGGGACTGAGCGCGCCGCCGCTGTCCTGCGCCGATGCCGAATTCCGGTTACGCTGCGTTGCGAAGGTCACAGTTCAAAGCGCTTGCTTAGCGGGCAGGAACTGGGTGTACTGACGAGTAATATTTCGGTCGGAGCGCGCGGACGCCCCGACCGGGATCGGCCGCTTGAGGCGCCTATGCTGCCTCCAAGAGGCAGCCCGGAAATGACGATGCAGTAGGAGAGCCGGCGTGAGCTTGAGGATCGTTGTCACTGTGAAGTACGTGCCCGACGCCACTGGCGACCGGCACTTCGCCGATGACCTGACCGTCGACCGCGACGACGTGGACGGTCTGCTCTCCGAGCTGGACGAGTACGCGGTCGAGCAGGCGCTGCAGATCGCGGAGGACGCGGACGACGCCGAGGTCACCGTGCTGACCGTCGGCCCCGAGGACGCCAAGGACGCGCTCCGCAAGGCCCTTTCGATGGGTGCCGACAAGGCCGTCCACGTCGAGGACGACGACCTGCACGGCACCGACGCCATCGGCACCTCGCTGGTGCTGGCCAAGGCCATCGAGAAGGCCGGTTACGACCTGGTGATCTCCGGCATGGCCTCCACCGACGGCACCATGGGTGTCGTGCCGGCGCTGGTCGCCGAGCGTCTCGGCGTCCCGCAGGTCACCCTGCTCTCCGAGGTCTCGGTCGAGGACGGCACGGTCAAGGGCCGCCGCGACGGCGACGCCGCCAGCGAGCAGCTCGAGGCCTCCCTGCCGGCCGTCGTGTCCGTCACCGACCAGTCGGGCGAGGCGCGCTACCCGTCCTTCAAGGGCATCATGGCGGCCAAGAAGAAGCCGGTGGAGTCCTGGGACCTGTCCGACCTGGACATCGAGGCCGAGGAGATCGGGCTCGAGGGCGCCTGGACCAAGGTCGAGGCCGTCGCCGAGCGTCCGGCCCGCACGGCCGGCACCATCGTCAAGGACGAGGGCGAGGGCGGCAAGCAGCTCGCTGAGTTCCTCGCGAGCCAGAAGTTCATCTAAGGGCTCGCACCCGCTGACCGCCCCTCAACTTCGTTACGCAGGAGAGCAATCCCATGGCTGAAGTCCTCGTCTACGTCGACCACGTGGACGGTGCCGTCCGCAAGCCCACCCTCGAGCTGCTGACCCTGGCCCGCCGCGTCGGCGAGCCCGTAGCCGTCGCGCTGGGCAACGGCGCCGCCGACACCGCCGCCACGCTCGCCGAGCACGGCGCGGTGAAGGTCCTCACCCACGACGCGTCCGAGTACGCCGACTACCTGGTCGTGCCGAAGGTGGACGCCCTGCAGGCCGCCCACGAGGCCGTCTCCCCGGCCGCCGTGCTGTTCCCGTCCTCCGCCGAGGGCAAGGAGATCGCCGCCCGTCTGGCGCTGCGCATCGGCTCCGGCATCATCACCGACGCCGTCGACCTCGAGGCCGGCGACGAGGGCCCGGTGGCCACCCAGTCGGTGTTCGCCGCGTCCTTCACCACCAAGTCCCGGGTCAGCAAGGGCACCCCGGTCATCACGGTCAAGCCGAACTCGGCCGCCGTGGAGGCCGCCCCGGCCGCCGGTGCCGTCGAGGCCCTGAGCGTGTCCTTCTCCGAGAAGGCCACCGGCACCAAGGTCACCGGCCGCACGCCGCGTGAGTCCACGGGCCGCCCGGAGCTGACCGAGGCCGCGATCGTGGTCTCCGGTGGCCGTGGCGTCAACGGCGCCGAGAACTTCTCGATCATCGAGGCGCTCGCCGACTCCCTCGGCGCGGCCGTCGGCGCCTCGCGCGCCGCGGTGGACGCGGGCTGGTACCCGCACACCAACCAGGTCGGCCAGACCGGCAAGTCGGTCTCGCCGCAGCTCTACATCGCCAACGGCATCTCCGGCGCGATCCAGCACCGGGCCGGCATGCAGACCTCGAAGACGATCGTGGCCGTCAACAAGGACGCCGAGGCCCCGATCTTCGACCTGGTCGACTACGGCGTGGTCGGCGACCTCTTCGATGTCGTCCCGCAGCTCACCGACGAGGTCAAGACCCGCAAGGGCTGAGTTCCCCTCGCTCCACGAGGCCCCCGTGACCGCGCCGGTCACGGGGGCCTCGGCGCATGCTGGAGACAGCCGGACCGGTGCCGCCCTGCCGCGCGGGGGTGTTGACCGACGGGAAGCACCCCGGATAACTTCGTTCAACGGATTGTTGATTCCGCAGAGCGGAAAATCGGAGGGTGTGGGATGGGTCAGCAGGAGAAGGTGGCCACGAGCCTCGCGGGTGCCGTCAGCGAGGAGATCAGCGCCTGTCTCGCACCGGTCGACGCGGAGCTGGCGCGCCGCTACCCGGGCGACCCCGGCACCCGGCAGCCCGTCCACACGGTGTACGTCCCCGGCGACGTCTTCGACGCCGGCACCATCCGCTCGTGGGGCGACCGGGCCCTGGCGGCGCTCGACGAGCACGCCCCCGACGCAGCCTCCTTCGCCGCGGTGCTGGGCCTGTCCGACGACCTCGCCGAGCCGGTCCACTCCCGCGTCCGCGCCAAGCTGGAGCGCGAGCCGGTGGAGGACCTGCGCGTCGACTTCGAGGACGGCTACGGGCCCCGCCCCGACGCCGAGGAGGACGAGGCCGCGGCGCGCGCGGCCCGTCTGATCGCCGAGGCCCACCGCGACGGCACGGCCGCCCCGTACATGGGCATCCGCATGAAGTGCATGGAGGCCGCGGTGCGCGACCGGGGCATCCGCACCCTCGACGTCTTCCTCACCGGGCTGATGGAGGCGGGCGGACTTCCCGACGGACTCGTGCTGACCCTGCCGAAGGTGACGTACGCCGAGCAGGTCGGGGCGTTCGCACGGCTGCTGGAGGCCTTCGAGGAGACCCACGGACTGGCGGCCGGCCGGCTCGGCTTCGAGATCCAGATCGAGACCAGCCAGTCCATCCTCGCCGCCGACGGCACCGCCACCGTCGCCCGGATGATCCAGGCCGCCGGGGGCCGCGCCACCGGACTGCACTACGGCACCTTCGACTACAGCGCCTGCCTCGGTGTCTCCGCCGCCCACCAGGCGAGCGACCACCCCGCCGCCGACCACGCCAAGGCGGTGATGCAGGTGGCGGCCGCGGGCACCGGTGTGCGCGTCTCGGACGGCTCCACCAACGTCCTCCCGGTCGGCCCGGCCGAGCGGGTCCACGACGCCTGGCGCCTGCACTACCGCCTCACCCGCCGCGCCCTGGCGCGCGCCTACTACCAGGGCTGGGACATGCACCCCGGCCACATCCCGACCCGCTACGCCGCCGTCTTCGCGTTCTACCGCGAGGGCTTCGAGCAGGCCGCGGGCCGCCTCGCCCGCTACGTCAACCGCGCCGGCGGCGACGTCATGGACGAGCCGGCCACCGCCAAGGCGCTCAGCGGCTACCTGCTGCGCGGCCTGGACTGCGGGGCCCTCGACATCGCCGAGGTGGCCCGGCTGAGCGGCCTGACCCGGGCCGACCTGGAAGGCTTCGCCGCCCCGCGCCGCGGCGACCTGACGGCCTCCGCCATGTGACGGCGCCCCTCTCCGGCCGGGCCGCGCGGGCGGCTCAGCCGGCGGGCGGCACCTCGCCCGAGCCGCGGGTGATCAGCCGGGTCGGCAGCTCGATGCGCTCCGGCGCGGCGAAGGTTCCGTCCAGTTGGCGGAAGAGGCGCTCGGCGGCGGTCCGGCCGAGCGCGGCCGCGTCCTGGGCGACGACCGTGACGCCCGGCTGGAGCAGGTCCGCCAGCTCGATGTCGTCGAAGCCGACGAGGGCGACCGGACGGGGCCGCTCGGCGAGGACCCGGATCACGGTGACCGTCACCCGGTTGTTGCCGGTGAGGATCGCGGTGACGGGGGAGGGGCCGGAGAGCATCTCCTCGGCCGCCCGGCGCACCCGCTCCGGGTTCGTCGCGCCGAGGGACATCCAGGCGTCCTCGACGGGTATCCCGGCGTCCTCCATGGCCGTCCGGTAGCCGCGCAGCCGCTCCGCAGCGGTGTGGATGCGGGGCATGTCGCCGATGAAGCCGATCCGGCGGTGGCCGTGCGCGATCAGGTGGGCCACGCCGTCACGGGCGCCCCCGTGGTTGTCGGACAGGACGACGTCGGCGTCGATCTTCCCGGCGGGCCGGTCGACGAACACGGTGGCCACGCCCGCGCGCAGCTCCGGCTCCAGATAGCGGTGGTCGTCACCGGCCGGGATGATCACCAGGCCGTCCACCCGCCGTGCGCACAGCGCCAGCGCCAGCTCCTGCTCACGGTCCGGGTCCTCCGCGCTGGAGCCGTTGATCAGCAGGGCGCCGTGGGCGCGTGCCACCTCCTCGACCGCGCGGCTAAGCGGGCCGTAGAAGGGGTCCGCGAGATCCTCGAGGATCAGGCCGATGCTGGCGGTCCGCCCCTTGCGCAGCACCCGCGCGCTGTCGTTGCGGCGGAAGCCGAGGGCTTCGATGGCCTCCTGCACCCGGCGCTCGGTGTCCGGGGTGACGCCGGGCTCGCCGTTGACCACCCGGGACACCGTCTTCAGGCCCACTCCGGCCCGGGCCGCCACGTCCTTCATCGTCGGGCGGTTGCCGTAACGGTTCCCGGTGAGGCGGTCTGCGCGGCGGGTGGTCTCGGGCACGATGCGGTGTCCTGTCCTGTGTTCGTGGAAATCCCTTGGGAAGGGCGGCTGCGGTGTTCGATGGCGGGTATGAGGATGTGGCGTCGAGCATAGAGCCTGGACAACGTTGTCAGAAGCGGAGAGACTGTTCACCGCTGTCCCCGGCCCGCGCCCCCACCGCTTGACCGGCCTGCGTCTGTTTGGTTATTCGAGCATCAACGGGGAGATCTGACTCTGATGTACACCGACCTCGTGGCGGCCCTCGACATCGGCGGCACCAAGATCGCCGGCGCGCTGGTGGACGGCCACGGACGGATCCAGGCCCGTGCCCAGCGCGCGACCCCCGCCCAGCAGGACGGAGAAGCGGTCATGCGCGCCGTCGAGGGCGTGCTCGGCGATCTGGCCGGCTCCCCGCTGTGGGGGCGGGCCGGCTCGGTCGGCATCGGCAGCGCGGGGCCGGTGGACGCCTCGGCGGGCACCGTGAGCCCCGTGAACGTGCCGGGCTGGCGTGACTTCCCGCTGGTCGAGCGGGTCCGTGCGGCCACCGGGGGGCTGCCGGTGGAGCTGATCGGCGACGGGGTGGCCATCACCGCGGCGGAACACTGGCAGGGGGCCGCCCGCGGCCACGACAACGCGCTGTGCATGGTGGTCTCGACGGGCGTCGGCGGCGGCCTGGTGCTGGGCGGGCGGCTGCATTCCGGTCCGACCGGCAACGCGGGGCACATCGGGCACATCAGCGTCGACCTCGACGGCGATCCGTGCCCGTGCGGCGCCCGCGGCTGCGTCGAGCGCATCGCCAGCGGCCCCAACATCGCCCGCCGGGCCCTGGAGCGTGGCTGGCGGCCGGGCCCCGGCCGGGACACCTCCGCGGCGGCGGTGGCCGCCGCCGCCCGGGCGGGCGATCCGGTGGCCGTGGCCTCCTTCGAGCGGGCCGCGCAGGCCCTGGCCGCCGGGATCGCGGCCACCGCCACGCTGGTGGAGATCGACATCGCCGTGATCGGCGGAGGCGTCGGCAAGGCGGGCGACATCCTCCTCGCGCCCCTGCGCAAGGCGCTCACCGACTACGCGACCCTCTCCTTCGTGCAGCGGCTGACCGTCACCCCGGCGCGGATGGGCACCGACGCGGGTCTGGTCGGCGCAGCGGCGGCCGCGCTGTCCCGCCGCCCGGACGCGACGGCGGCCCGGGTCTGAGCGGGCCGGGTCGGCGGCATGCGCCGGCCCGGACCGCCACCAGGCCGGCG
>NZ_JALLIN010000004.1 GCF_023630175.1 Streptomyces cellostaticus
TTATCAGAAGTTCTGAGCCGGATTTCCCACCCGATCCGAGGTCACCGTCGTCCAGCGCATGAAGCTCTGGGGTTCCCCCTCGGGCGGAGCCGTAAACGTACTGGAGCGGGGTGCCCCGATGCAAATCGAGGCGCCCCGCTCCCAGTTCACGCAGTCGACGTGTCAGACCTCCACGACGACCGGCAGGATCATCGGCCTGCGGCGGTAGGTGTCCGAGACCCACTTGCCCAAGGTGCGGCGGATCAACTGCTGCAACTGGTGCGGCTCCACGACGCCGTCCTGGGCGGAGCGCTCCAGCGCCTCGTTGATCTTCGGGACGACGCCGGTGAAGGCGGAGTCCTCGATGCCGGAGCCACGGGCCTGGATGTGCGGGCCGCCCGTGATCTTGCCGGTGGACGAGTCCACCACCACGAAGACCGAGATGATGCCCTCGTCGCCCAGGATCTTGCGGTCCTTCAGGGCCGGCTCGCCCACATCGCCGACGGAGAGGCCGTCGACGTACACGTACCCGGCCTGCACCTTGCCGGAGATCCGGGCCTTGCCCTGGACGAGGTCGACCACCACGCCGTCCTCAGCGATGACGATCCGGTCGTGCGGGACACCGGTCATCGCGCCCAGCTCGGCGTTGGCGCGCAGGTGCCGCCATTCGCCGTGGACGGGCATCAGGTTCTTCGGGCGGCAGATGTTGTAGAAGTACAGCAGCTCGCCCGCGGACGCGTGGCCGGAGACGTGCACCTTGGCGTTGCCCTTGTGCACGACGTTGGCGCCCCAGCGGGTCAGGCCGTTGATCACGCGGTACACCGCGTTCTCGTTGCCCGGGATGAGGGACGACGCCAGGATCACCGTGTCGCCGGGGACGATGCGGATCTGGTGGTCGCGGTTGGCCATGCGGGACAGGGCGGCCATGGGTTCGCCCTGGGAGCCCGTGCAGACCAGGACCACCTCGTGGTCCGGGAGGTCGTCGAGGGTCTTGACGTCCACGACCAGGCCCGGCGGGACCTTCAGGTAGCCGAGGTCGCGCGCGATGCCCATGTTGCGGACCATCGAGCGGCCGACGAAGGCGACCCGGCGGCCGTACTCGTGGGCCGCGTCCAGGATCTGCTGGATGCGGTGGACATGGCTGGCGAAGCTCGCCACGATGATCCGCTTGCGGGCTCCGGCGAAGACCTGGCGCAGGACGTTGGAGATGTCCCGCTCGTGCGGTGTGAAGCCCGGGACCTCGGCGTTCGTCGAGTCGCTCAGGAGGAGGTCGATGCCCTCCTCGCTGAGCCGGGCGAACGCGTGCAGGTCGGTGAGGCGGTTGTCCAGCGGAAGCTGGTCCATCTTGAAGTCGCCCGTGTGCACGGCCATGCCGGCGGGGGTGCGGATGGCGACCGCCAGGGCGTCCGGGATGGAGTGGTTGACCGCGATGAACTCGCAGTCGAAGGGACCGATGCGCTCCCGGTTCCCCTCCGCCACCTCGAGGGTGTAGGGGCGGATCCGGTGCTCCTGGAGCTTGGCCTCGATGAGCGCGAGGGTCAGCTTGGAGCCGATGAGCGGGATGTCCGGCTTCTCGCGGAGCAGGAAGGGGACGCCACCGATGTGGTCCTCGTGCCCGTGGGTGAGGACGATGCCCTCGATGTCGTCGAGACGGTCCCGGATGGACGAGAAGTCCGGCAGGATCAGGTCGATTCCGGGCTGCTCCTCCTCGGGGAAGAGCACTCCGCAGTCGACGATCAGCAGGCGGCCCCCGTATTCGAAGACCGTCATGTTCCGGCCGATCTCGCCGAGACCGCCGAGCGGAGTGACGCGCAGGCCGCCCTCGGGGAGCGACGGGGGCGGTCCGAGTTCAGGATGCGGATGACTCAAAAGACTCTCCTCACCATGCGCGCCACGTACCGGTCGGGCACGTGGCGCGCATGACGTTCGTGCAGAAGCAGTTGTCGTTGTGGGGTGCGGGCACCGGTGGCCCGCTGTTCTGTTGTCCGATTCAGTTGTCAAGCTCGGGTGGTGCCAAGTCTGTTGTCAGAGCTGTACCCCGCCGGCGGCAAGATCGATCTTGAGCTGGGCGATCTCCTCGGGCGAGCACTCGACCATGGGCGCCCGCAGGGGTCCCGCGGGCAGCCCCTGGAGGGTCAGAGCGGCCTTGGTGGTCATGACGCCCTGCGTACGGAACATGCCGGTGTACACCGGGAGCAGCTTCTGGTGGATCTCCGTGGCCTTGACGACGTCGCCCGAGGTGTACGCGTCCACGAGGGCACGCAGGTCGGGGGTGACAACATGGCCGACGACGGAGACGAAGCCGACCGCGCCCACGGAGAGCAGCGGCAGGTTCAGCATGTCGTCACCGGAGTACCAGGCGAGGCCGGAGCGTGCGATGGCCCAGCCGGCCCGGCCGAGGTCGCCCTTGGCGTCCTTGTTGGCGACGATGCGCGGGTGCTCGGCCAGGCGGACCAGGGTCTCGGTGTTGATCGGGACCCCGCTGCGGCCGGGAATGTCGTAGAGCATGACCGGCAGCCCGGTGGTGTCCGCGATGGCCGTGAAGTGCCGGTACAGGCCCTCCTGAGGGGGCTTGTTGTAGTACGGGGTCACGACCAGCAGGCCGTGCGCGCCGGCGCGCTCCGCGTCGCCGGCCAGTTCGATGCTGTGGCGGGTGTCGTTGGTGCCGACTCCGGCCACGACGTGGGCGCGGTCGCCGACCGCTTCCACCACGGCTCGTACGAGATCCGCTTTCTCCGCGTTGCTGGTGGTGGGGGACTCGCCGGTGGTGCCGTTGATGATCAGGCCGTCGTTGCCTGCGTCCACCAGGTGGGCGGCGAGCCGCTGCGCGCCGTCGAGGTCGAGTGCGCCGTCCGCCGTGAAAGGCGTGACCATGGCGGTGAGGACCCGCCCGAAGGGGGTCTGCGGAGTCGAGGTCGGAGCCATGGGTAACACGCTACTCGGTGCTCCAGGCGTGGTCTGCCCGTGGGGGGCCGGGTAAGTCAGGACAAATGCGGAGCCCGGCACTGCCTGCTCGGGGGTTCAAGCAGTGCCGGGTCCGTTTGATCAGGCTAGATGAACTTCTCCGAATGCCGCAATACGGACACTTCGCCCGGCTGATCCGTACATCCGTTCCGCGTGGGGGAACAGGGCTTCGTTACGGAGCCACACGTCCGTTCGCGTTGAAGGCGGCATATGTGAGCGGCATGAGCCGGGCCCATTCCGCCTCCATCAGCTCGCCGACCATCTCGATCTCCCGCTGCGGGAAGGACGGCACCTTGGCCAGTTCGTGCTGGGTGCGCAGACCGAGGAAGTGCATCAGGGAGCGGGCGTTGCAGGTGGCGTACATCGAGGAGAAGAGACCGACGGGAAGAGCGGCGCGGGCCACCTCGCGGGCGACGCCCTCGGCGAGGAGCTTCCGGTAGGCCGTGTACGCCTGCTCGTAGGACTCCTCCAGGGTGCCGCGCACCGCCTCCCGCTGGGTCTGCGTGCCCTCGACGAAGACGTACTTGCCCGGGCGGCCCTCCTGGACCAGTTTGCGGTCCTCGCCGGGGACGTAGAAGACCGGCTCGAGCTCCCGGTAGCGGCCCGACTCCTCGTTGTACGACCAGCCGACCCGGTGCCGCATGAACTCGCGGAAGACGAAGATCGGTGCGCTGATGAAGAAGGTCATCGAGTTGTGCTCGAACGGGCTGCCGTGGCGGTCGCGCATCAGGTAGTTGATCAGGCCCTTGGAGCGCTCCGGATCCTTCTTCAGCTCGTCCAGCGACTGCTCGCCGACGGTGGAGACGCGGGCGGCGAAGAGGACGTCGGCGTCCGACGCGCTGGACTTCACCAGCTCGACGGTGACATCGCTGCGGAAAGTGAGCGACTCGGGGGTGGTCACGGGGGTCCTTCCCATCACTTCTTGAGGTTCGCGCCCACTGTACGGGGCACCCCTGACACCCCCGAACAGTGACCTTGCCACGCATTTTTTCGGACAAGGGCACCTTTTGTGCCACTCGCGCGTCTGTACCGGTAAGGCCTGATCGTCCGACCCCGAAAGGAGCTGAGCCCGCGATGTCCCTCTCCCGGCGACCGCAGGGAGGTGCCTCCGGTGAGCCCGTGCCCTTCGTCTTCCCGGCCGAGGCGGACCGGTTCCGCAGCAATGTCACTCCCCCGCCCCGTGAGCGGGCGTCGCTCGGTGAACTGGCCGGGCGCTGGCTGCTGGGCCTGACCGTCATCGCCGGGCTGGTCGGGGCCCTGGTCCTCGGAATGCCGGCGCTGTCCACACCGTCCGGTGCGCCGGACCAGCAGTCCCAGGCCTCGCAGGGGCACTCCCGGGGCCACTGACCCTTACGGCCGCCCAAGGGTGGTGGGCGCGAACCCGGCCGGATAGCCTCACCGGGCACAGCCCCAGCGAGGATCGAGTGAGGACCAGCCGTGCCCCTGCCCTTCCTGACGGCCGACCGCTCCTTCGACGCGGCTTCCGAGAGCCCGCTGCCGTACGACGACCGGGACCGCTGGCGGCGGCCCTACCGGCCCGGGCCGTGGCGGGTGGGCGGTGCCGCCCTGGGACTTCTGCTCTCCTCGTTCGTGCTGTTCGGGGCGGTCCTCATCGCCCTGACCGACTCGGTGTCCGCCGCGGGCCTGGTCCTGGCCCTGGCGCTGACCGTCATCGCCTCGGCGCTGCGCGTCCTGCGCATGGGCGTGTGGGTGAGCGCGCGCGGGCTGCGCCAGGTGGGTTTCCTGGTCACGCGTACCGCGCCCTGGCAGCGGGTGATCGCGGTGCGGACGGCTCAGCAGCCGGTGCGCTGGCTCGGGCTGCCGCGCACCGTGCAGGGTCAGGCGCTGACGCTCGTGCGCAAGGACCGGGCCGTCGAGGACACTCCGCCGCTGCTGACCACGCACTCCCTCGACTTCCTGGACCGGCCCGCGGCCTTCGACCGGGCGGCGGACACCGTGGAGGCGTGGGCCGCGGAGTACGGGCGCGGCTGATCTTCCCCGGACCATGACGAAGGGGCCGGCCCGCGGTGCACGCGGTCCGGCCCCTTGCTCGTACCCGGCCGGCCCGGCCCGGCGCGTCAGACCTGGGCGGGCCTGCCGTCGTGCAGGGCGATCGCCCGCTGCATCGCCTTTCGGGCACGCGGGGTGTCGCGGGCGTCGTGGTAGGCGACGGCGAGGCGGAACCAACTGCGCCAGTCGTCCGGGGCCGCCTCCGTCTCTGCCTTGCGCCGGGCGAACACCTCGTCCGCCGAGTCGCGGTCGACACGGCCGCTCGGGGTGCGCCTCAGCTCGTCCACGGGCAGGCCGCCCTCGGCCTCGAGTTCGGCCGCCAACTGGTTGGCCCTGCGGACGAACTGGGTGTTCTTCCACAGGAACCACAGGCCGATGACCGGCAGGACGAGTACCGCGACGCCGAAGGCGACGGTCAGGAGTGTGCCGGTCTGTATGAGCATGACGCCGCGGCTGCCGACCAGGACGAAGTAGAAGACCAGGACGGCGGCCGTGACGAGGTAGGTGATCTTCGCGCGCATGACGTGTTCGGGCTCAGCTCAGGTCGAGGAAGTGTTCCAGGCCGAAGGTGAGGCCCGGGGTCGACACCACGCGGCGGGCGCCGAGCAGGATGCCCGGCATGAAGCTGCTGTGGTGCAGGGAGTCGTGCCGGATGGTGAGGGTCTCGCCCTCGGCGCCGAGCAGCACCTCCTGGTGGGCCAGCAGGCCGCGCAGCCGGACGGAGTGCACGGGCACGCCGTCGACGTCCGCCCCGCGGGCGCCGTCCAGGGCGGTCACGGTGGCGTCCGGCGCCGGGGCCGAACCGGCCCGGCGGCGGGCCTCGGCGATGAGCTGGGCCGTGCGGGCGGCGGTCCCGGAGGGGGCGTCCACCTTGTTCGGGTGGTGCAGCTCGACGACCTCGACCGACTCGAAGTACGGGGCGGCGAGCTGCGCGAACCTCATGGTGAGCACCGCGCCGATGGAGAAGTTCGGCGCGATGAGGACGCCCGTCTGCGGGAACTGGGCGAGCCAGCCCGTCAGCTGCGCGAGGCGCTCCTCGGTCCAGCCCGTCGTACCGACCACCGCGTGGATGCCGTGGCGCACGCAGAAGTCGAGGTTGCCCATGACGGAGGCGGGGGTGGTGAGTTCGACGGCGACCTGGGCGCCGGTGTCCGCCAGGGTCTCCAGCTTGTCGCCCCGGCCCAGGGCGGCGACCAGCTCCATGTCCTCGGCGGCCTCGACCGCCCGTACCGCCTCGGACCCGATCCGGCCCTTGGCGCCGAGTACCGCCACGCGTAGCTTGCTCATCTGTTGCTTCCTTACCGGAGGTGATTAGGCGACGGCGTCGCGCAGTCGTGCGGCCTGCTTGTCCTTCAGCGGGCCGATGACCGACAGCGACGGGCGTTGGCCCAGGACGTCCCGGGCGACCGAGCGGACCTCGTCCGGGGTGACCGCGGCTATCTTCGCCAGCATGTCGTCCACGGACATCTGCTCGCCCCAGCACAGCTCGCTCTTGCCGATGCGGTTCATCAGCGCGCCGGTGTCCTCCAGGCCCAGGACGGTGGAGCCCTGGAGCTGACCGACGGCCCTGCCGATCTCGTCGTCGGAGAGGCCGTTCTGGGCGACCTGGTCGAGCTCGTCCCGGCAGATCCTCAGCACGTCGTGCACCTGGCTGGGCCGGCAGCCGGCGTACACGCCGAACAGGCCGCAGTCGGCGAAGCCCGAGGTGTACGAGTACACGCTGTAGGCGAGGCCGCGCTTCTCCCGGACCTCCTGGAAGAGGCGGGAGGACATGCCGCCGCCGAGGGCGGTGTTGAGCACGCCCATCGCCCAGCGGCGGTCGTCGGCGCGGGCGAGGCCCGGCATGCCGAGGACGACGTGCGCCTGCTCGGTCTTGCGGGTGAGCAGCTCCATCCTGCCGGTCGCGCGGATCGCGCGGCGGCCGTCGCGCGGGGCGATGGGCTGCGCGCCGGGGTCCGTGAAGGCCTCCGCCTTCTCGAAGGCGGCGCGGACCTGCCGTACGACCTTGTTGTGGTCGATGTTGCCGGCGCAGGCGACCACGAGGTGGGTCGGGTCGTAGTGCTTCCTGTAGAAGCGGCGGATGCGGTCGGCGGTGAGGGCGTTGACCGTGTCCACGGTGCCGAGGACCGGGCGGCCGAGGGCGTTGTCACCGAACATGGTGTGCGCGAACAGGTCGTGCACGCAGTCGCCCGGGTCGTCCTCGGTCATCGCGATCTCTTCGAGGATGGCGCCGCGCTCGACGTTGACGTCCTCCTCGAGGATCAGCGAGCCGGTCAGCATGTCGCAGACGACGTCGATGGCGAGCGGCAGGTCGGTGTCGAGCACGCGCGCGTAGTAGCACGTGTACTCCTTGGCCGTGAACGCGTTCATCTCGCCGCCGACGGCGTCGATCGCGGCGGAGATGTCCAGCGCGCTGCGCTTGGCGGTGCCCTTGAAGAGCAGGTGCTCCAGGTAGTGCGTGGCGCCGTTCAGCGACGGGGTCTCGTCGCGGGAGCCCACGTGCGCCCAGATGCCGAAGGTGGCCGAGCGCACGGAGGGCAGGGTCTCGGTGACGATGCGCAGGCCACCGGGGAGGGTGGTCTTGCGGACCGTGCCGATGCCGCCGGTGCCCTTGATGAGGGTTTGGGTACGGGCGACGGCCCGCGCCTCCGAAGAGGTGCGGGCCGTCGCCTTGGAGCCACGGGACGTCACTGGTCGGCGTCGTCCTTCTTCGTCTCGTCGCCTTCATCGCCCTCGATCACCGGAACGAGGGACAGCTTGCCGCGGGAGTCGATCTCGGCGATCTCGACCTGGACCTTCTGGCCCACACCGAGGACGTCCTCGACGTTCTCCACGCGCTTGCCGCCGGCGAGCTTGCGGATCTGCGAGATGTGCAGCAGACCGTCCTTGCCCGGGAGCAGCGACACGAACGCACCGAAGGTCGTCGTCTTCACGACGGTGCCCAGGTAGCGCTCGCCGACCTCCGGCATGGTCGGGTTGGCGATGCCGTTGATCGTGGCGCGGGCGGCCTCGGCGGCCGGGCCGTCGGCGGCACCGATGTAGATGGTGCCGTCGTCCTCGATCGTGATCTCGGCGCCGGTGTCCTCCTGGATCTGGTTGATCATCTTGCCCTTGGGGCCGATGACCTCACCGATCTTGTCCACGGGGATCTTGACGGTGATGATCCGCGGGGCGTTCGGGGACATCTCGTCCGGCGTGTCGATCGCTTCCATCATCACGTCGAGGATGTGGAGGCGGGCGTCGCGGGCCTGCTTGAGGGCCGCGGCCAGGACGGAGGCCGGGATGCCGTCCAGCTTGGTGTCGAGCTGGAGGGCGGTCACGAACTCCTTGGTGCCGGCGACCTTGAAGTCCATGTCGCCGAAGGCGTCCTCCGCACCGAGGATGTCGGTGAGGGCGACGTAGTGCGTCTGGCCGTCGATCTCCTGGGAGATCAGGCCCATGGCGATACCGGCGACGGGGGCCTTGAGCGGCACACCGGCGTTCAGCAGCGACATGGTGGAGGCGCAGACCGAGCCCATGGACGTCGAGCCGTTGGAGCCGAGGGCCTCGGACACCTGGCGGATCGCGTAGGGGAACTCCTCGCGCGTCGGCAGGACCGGCACGATCGCGCGCTCGGCGAGCGCGCCGTGACCGATCTCGCGGCGCTTGGGGGAGCCGACGCGGCCCGTCTCACCGACGGAGTACGGCGGGAAGTTGTAGTTGTGCATGTAGCGCTTGCGGGTCACCGGGGAGAGGGTGTCCAGCTGCTGCTCCATGCGGAGCATGTTCAGGGTGGTGACGCCCAGGATCTGGGTCTCGCCACGCTCGAACAGCGCCGAGCCGTGCACGCGCGGGATGGCCTCGACCTCGGCGGCCAGCGTACGGATGTCCGTGACGCCGCGGCCGTCGATACGGACCTTGTCCTTGATGACACGCTCGCGGACCAGCTTCTTGGTCAGCGCGCGGTACGCGGCGGAGATCTCCTTCTCGCGGCCCTCGAACTGCGGGAGCAGCTTCTCGGCGGCGATGTCCTTGACGCGGTCCAGCTCGGCCTCGCGGTCCTGCTTGCCGGCGATGGTGAGCGCCTGGGCGAGCTCGCTGCGGACCGCGGCGGTCAGGGCCTCGAGGACGTCGTCCTCGTAGTCCAGGAAGATCGGGAACTCGGCGGTCGGCTTGGCGGCCTTCGCGGCGAGGTCCGACTGCGCCTTGCACAGGACCTTGATGAAGGGCTTCGCGGCCTCGAGGCCGGCGGCCACGACCTCCTCGGTCGGCGCCTCGGCACCGCCCTTGACCAGCTGGATGGTCTTGTCGGTGGCCTCGGCCTCGACCATCATGATCGCGACGTCGCCGTCCTCCAGGACGCGACCGGCGACGACCATGTCGAAGACGGCGTCCTCGAGCTCGGTGTGCGTCGGGAACGCGACCCACTGGCCGTTGATCAGCGCGACGCGGACGCCGCCGACCGGGCCGGAGAAGGGCAGACCCGCGAGCTGGGTGGACGCGGAGGCGGCGTTGATCGCCACGACGTCGTACAGGTGGTCGGGGTTGAGCGCCATGATCGTGGCGACGACCTGGATCTCGTTGCGAAGGCCCTTCTTGAAGGACGGACGCAGCGGACGGTCGATGAGACGGCAGGTGAGGACGGCGTCCTCGGAGGGACGGCCCTCGCGGCGGAAGAAGCTGCCGGGGATCTTGCCGGCGGCGTACATGCGCTCCTCGACGTCCACCGTCAGGGGGAAGAAGTCGAGCTGGTCCTTGGGCTTCTTGGAAGCGCTGGTGGCCGACAGCACCATGGTGTCGTCGTCCAGGTACGCCACGGCGGAGCCGGCGGCCTGCTTGGCCAGGCGGCCCGTCTCGAAGCGGATGGTGCGGGTGCCGAAGGCGCCGTTGTCGATGACGGCCTCGGCGTAGTGGGTCTCGTTCTCCACTAGCGTTTTCTCCTCGTCTTCGTCCCTCGCCGCCCGTGTGGCGGGGGGACGTTTGTGGAGAAGCGCTCCGTCTGGTGCGGGCCGGTCTTCGATCGAAGCACCCGGGGCTCACTTCCCCCCGGGGGCCACTACCGAGGACCGGCGGCGGCGAGGTGCGCTCCTCCTCGTTCTGTTTTGTACGGGTCTGCCGTACGTGTTCCGTGTCGTGCGTACTGCGTTGTGCTACCACACTACAAAGCGGGTGTGACACCGCGCACGTTCCGCACGTTCCGCACGTACGGCAAAGGGAGCGGCCCCCGAGTCATTTCGGGAACCGCTCCCTTCACGGCGTGCTACTTCGCGCCCGCCGCACCGCGGCGGATGCCCAGACGGTCGACCAGCGTACGGAAGCGCTGGATGTCCTTCTTCGCCAGGTACTGCAGCAGGCGACGGCGCTGACCGACCAGGATCAGCAGACCACGGCGGGAGTGGTGGTCGTGCTTGTGGGTCTTGAGGTGCTCCGTCAGGTCGGAGATGCGACGCGACAGCATGGCGACCTGGACCTCGGGGGAGCCGGTGTCGCCCTCCTTGGTACCGAACTCGGTGATGATCTGCTTCTTCGTAGCGGCGTCGAGCGACACGCGTACTCCTCAATAGTCTGATAAGTGCCTTCGAGTGCCCCCGGTCCACATCTCGGGGGAGCTTCCACGACTCGGGAGGCGGGGATCCGCTGAGCGCGGCCTCCAGGGCGGCAGGCGATACCTGCGGTTGCTCCGGGGGTGCGTACACAAACGGCCGTCGACCAGGGTACCAGGCGGCCGAGGGCCCCTCGGCCCCGGTTCCGGAACGCCCCGGAGCGCGGGGCGGCCGCCACTAGGGTGACCGTACTGAGCGTACGTACGTCGGGAAGGGGTCGCTTCGGGATGGCGGAGTCGGAAGCGGAGATGAAGGCACGCAAGGAGCGGGAGCGGGACGAGCTGTACGCGCTCGACATCTCGGACGCCGAGTGGCACTGCGCGCCGGGCACCGAGGAGCACGAGGAGCGGGTCGAGATCGCGTACCTGCCCGCGGGGGCGGTGGCGATGCGCTCCTCCCTCGACCCGGGCACCGTCCTGCGCTACACGGAGGCCGAGTGGCGGGCCTTCGTCCTGGGCGCCCGCGACGGCGAGTTCGACCTGAAGCCGATGCCGCACAACGGCGGGCTCGCGGCGGACTGAGCAAGCACCGGGCGAGTACTGGGCGAGTACGGCGGAGGGCGGCACGCGCGCGTGCCGCCCTCCGCCGGTGCCGGCGCCGGTGGGTTGCCGTCTCCCCCAGCGCCTCTCGTTCGGATCGCGCGGGCTCGCGGGGTGCGGCCGGATCCGAACGGAAGACCTCAGTGCCGCGTCGGCCGGGGTTCGCCCGTCGAGGAGCGGTGTCCGGCGGGTGCCCCCGGCGTGCCGGGCGGAAGCCCTCGTACCGGGCGCACCCGGGCTCCGGCCGGTGCGGCGACGGTGCCCGCCGGGCATCGCGACGGGGCGAACCCCGGCCGACGCGGCACTAGCTGGTCATCGCCCGGGCCTGCGCGTAGACGTCGAAGACGGCCAGCGCCAGCGGGATCAGCGTGAGCAGCACGAAGCTCTCGGCGATCTCCAGGAAGCGTCCCCAGAAGGGGGTGACGCCGCGCCGCGGGGTGATCAGGGCGATCGCGGTGACCAGGGCGATCGCCGCGCCCACCGCCGCGGCGAGCCAGACGCTGCGGATGTCGAGGGCGGTGGTGTCGCCCTGGAAGGCGTCGATCACGTAGTCGCGCGGCGGGTTCAGGGCGAGACCCAGGCCGAGGAAGACGATGGCGGCGAGGCCCGCCGCCAGGGTGGCGCCGACCTGCTGGGTGTAGCGGAACAGGTGCGCCCGCATCAGCATCGCCACACCGGTCGCGAGGGCCAGGAGCTGCGCCCAGGTGTTGCTGGAGAAGCCGAGCACGATCGAGGCGCCGACGGCCACGAGGGCGCAGCCGCCGACGAGGCCGACGAGCAGTTCGTGGCCGCGGCGGGCCTGGGCGGCCACCCGTTCGGCGTCCACGGGCTCCTGCGGGGCGGGCTCGCCGCCGCCGTAGCCGCCGCGGGACGGGTTGGGCGGCTCGAAACCGATGGGCAGCCGCGCGAAGCGCATGGACAGACCCGGCAGGAAGGCGAGCGCCACGACGGACAGCGGGGCGCAGACGGCCGCGGTCTCGATGGGCCGCAGCTCGGTGAGGATCGCGACGAAGGTGGTGATCAGGCCGACGGCGGAGGCGAAGACGAACGCGACGAAGGGCCCGTCACCGCCCGGCGACACCAGGGTGAGCACCACGGAGGCGACGAGGACCGCCGC
This sequence comes from Streptomyces cellostaticus, assembly GCF_023630175.1. Classification (GTDB taxonomy): domain Bacteria; phylum Actinomycetota; class Actinomycetes; order Streptomycetales; family Streptomycetaceae; genus Streptomyces; species Streptomyces cellostaticus_A. The sequence goes on from NZ_JALLIN010000004.1 coordinate 12,192, forward strand.
GCAGGCGAGCAGGAACTGCAGCCGCCCGATGCCCTCGCCGCCGGAGAGCGGCAGCAGCCCCGAGCCCGCCACGCCGACGTTCGGCAGCGCCCCGAGCCCGAGCGCGACCGCGGAGCCCCGGTCCTCGTACACGCGCGCGCGTACGCAGGCGATGCCGACGAGCAGCAGGCCGGTGACTCCCGCGATGACGCCCTGCAGGCTGTTCATGTCGTGCCGGATCTGCGAGCTCCAGGCCACGAACGCGAGGAGCGCGGGCAGGATGCCGGCCGCGACCAGGCCGGCGGCGCGGGTGAGGTCTCCGCTCCACAGGGTGCGGTCACGGGTGACGGCGGAGGCCACCGCCTCGGAGACGTCGTCGAGGACGGCGGGCGGCAGGGACTCGGCGAACGGGCGCAGGGTGAGCAGTTCGCCGTCCAGGATGCGCTGGGCGGTGAAGGAGCGGGCGCCGTCGAGGACGGTGCCGTCCCGCCGGACCAGGTGGTAGCCGACCGGCGCGCCCTCGGCGGGACTCTGCTGGGAGAGGCGCAGGATCTCCGGGTACAGGTCGGCGACCGGTACGTCGTCGGGCAGCGCCACGTCGATGCGGCTGTCGGGGGCCACGATGGTGACCCGGCAGAAGCCGAAACCCATGCCCGCCCCGGAAGGGGCTCCGGTGCCCGGTCCACCGGTCGCGCCGGCCGGCGCGGAGGCCGTCATGCTCACCTGCTGTTCCCCCTCGTCGGTGGGGCGGGCCCGCGGTGCCGCCGCGCACCCTTCCGCCCGTAAAGATCCTGTGTAGGTTGAGCCGCGCCTTCCGTTCCGTCGGCCGACCGCGGGGTCGCATCCGGGGTTCGCTGGATGGCGCTCACTTCGAACCGTTGCGGATTGCCCGGTTTCTCCCGGAACGATTCGCAACTGCTCACGCGTCTCAACGGCACCCTACCGCCCGCTGTTGTCCGTGGTTGTCAGTAGGATCGCGCTTCGCGGTCGACGTTCGCCTGACACGGGGCGGCGGACGAAACATCTCGGTCCGGCAAGGGAATTGGTGCGTAGTGAGCCACATCGTCGTCAAGCGCCCGCCAAGGGCACTGCCGAAGGAAGTGCCCACGGACGAGGTCGTACTGCAGGCACCGCCGGAGCTCCCGCGCGGTCAGCAGGAGGGCGCGCTGATGCAGCTCCTGCCCATGCTCGGCATGGGCGGGTCCGTGGTGTTCTTCTTCAACCCCCAGGCCCAGCCGTTCATGAAGATCATGGGCCTGGTCATGGTGGCGTCGACGATCGGCATGGGCATCTCGATGCTGGTCCGCTACCGGCGCGGCAGCCAGGGGCAGATGGCCGACATGCGCCGCGACTACCTCCGTTACCTGTCGCAGACCCGGCGCGAGGCCCTGGGCACCGCGCGGGCGCAGCGCGACGCGCAGTTCTACCTCCACCCTTCACCCGAGCAACTGTGGGCGCTGGTCGCCGAGGGCAGCCGGGTGTGGGAGCGGCGCACCGGTGACGAGGACTTCGGGCAGGTGCGGGTGGGGCTCGGCCCGCAGGCCCTGGCAACTCCCCTGATTCCGCCGCAGACCGCCCCGGTCGACGAGCTGGAGCCGCTGACCGCGGGCGCCATGCAGCGCTTCCTGGCCGCGCACAGCGCCCTGGACGACCTGCCGATGGCGGTGTCGCTGCGGGCCTTCTACCACGTGACGATCAGCGGCGAGCCGGACACCGTGCGCGGCACCGCCCGCGCGGTCGCCGGTTCCCTGGCCTCCCTGCACTCCCCCGAGGACCTGGTCGTCGCCGTCGTCACCGGCCGGGAGTCGGCGCCCGAGTGGGAGTGGGCGAAGTGGCTGCCGCACGCGCAGGCCCCGGGCCTCACCGACGGCGCCGGCAGCGTGCGCCTGATCACCACCAGTCCGGTGGAGCTGGAGGACCGGCTCGCCTCCCGCCTCCAGGGCCGCCCCCGTTTCCACCCCGGCGCCCCGCCGGTCGCGGAGCAGCCGCACGTGGTGGTCGTGCTCGACGGCGTCTCGCTGCCGCCCACGTCGCTGCTGGCGAGCCCCGAGGGCTTGCAGGGCGTGACGGTGCTCGAGGTCGTGCCCGGCGACCTCACCACCGGCCGCGGTGACCTCTCCGTCGTCGTGCACCCGCGGGAGCTGCGCCTGGAGTCGGCGCACGGCATGGTCTACGAGGGAACGCCGGACGTCCTGTCGTACGAGGCCGCCGAGGCCCTGGCCCGTCAACTGGCGCCCCTGCGCATGGGTTCGGGCGGGGACGACGACGAGCCGCTGCTCGCCAACCTGGAGTTCACGGACCTGCTGAACCTGGGCGACGCGGCCTCGGTCGACACGAAGCGGACCTGGCGGCCGCGCTCGCAGTCGGAGCGGCTGCGCGTGCCGATCGGTCTCGGCGAGGACGGCCGGCCCGTGATGCTGGACCTCAAGGAGGCCGCCCAGGAGGGCATGGGCCCGCACGGACTGTGCGTCGGCGCGACCGGCTCCGGCAAGTCGGAGCTGCTGCGCACACTGGTCCTCGGTCTCGCCGTGACCCATTCCTCGGAGACGCTGAACTTCGTCCTCGCGGACTTCAAGGGTGGTGCCACGTTCGCGGGCATGGCCCAGATGCCGCACGTGGCGGCCGTGATCACCAACCTCGCGGACGACCTGACCCTGGTCGACCGCATGGGTGACTCGATCCGCGGTGAGCTCAACCGCCGCCAGGAGATGCTCCGCGACGCCGGCAACTACGCGAACATCCACGACTACGAGAAGGCGCGCGCTGCGGGAGCCCCGCTGCAGCCGATCCCGTCCCTCGTCCTGGTGATCGACGAGTTCAGCGAACTGCTCACCGCGAAGCCCGACTTCATCGAGATGTTCGTGCAGATCGGCCGTATCGGCCGTTCGCTCGGCGTGCACCTGCTGCTGGCCTCGCAGCGCCTGGAGGAGGGCCGGCTGCGGGGCCTGGAGACCTACCTCTCGTACCGCATCGGTCTGCGCACGTTCTCGGCGGCCGAGTCGCGTGCGGCGCTGGGCGTGCCGGACGCCTACGAACTGCCGAACGTGCCGGGTTCGGGTTTCCTGAAGTTCGGCACCGACGAGATGGTGCGCTTCAAGGCGGCGTACGTCTCCGGCGTGTACCGCACCGGTTCGCAGGCGGCCGCCGCGCTGGGCGGTCCGCTGCCCGTCGACCGCAGGCCGGTGCTGTTCACGGCGGCCGAGGTCCCGGTGCGGTACGCGCCGGTCCCGAAGCAGCGACCGGAGACTCCCGAGAAGCAGCAGGACGACGCGCTCGCCGACACCGTGCTCGACGTGATCGTGCGGCGCCTCGAGGCCCAGGGCCCGAGCGCCCACCAGGTGTGGCTGCCCCCGCTGGACAGCCCGCCGTCGCTGGACGCGCTGCTTCCCGGCCTCGCCCCGGTACCCGGCCGCGGCATGACCCAGCCGGGCTACGAGGGCGCGGGCCGGCTCGTCGTCCCGGTCGGGCTCGTCGACAAGCCCTACGAGCAGCGGCGCGACCCGCTGTGGACGGACTTCGGCGGCGCGGCCGGCCACATGCAGATCATCGGCGGCCCGCAGTCCGGCAAGTCGACGCTGCTGCGCTCGATCATCGCCTCGTTCGCCCTCACCCACACCCCGCGGGAAGTGCAGATCTACGGCCTGGACTTCGGTGGTGGCGGCATGGCCGCGGTGGCCGGCCTGCCGCACGTGGGCGGCGTCGCCTCCCGCCTGGACCCCGAGAAGGTCCGGCGCACCGCTGCCGAGGTGTACGGCGTCATGACCCGCCGCGAGGAGTACTTCCGCTCCTCGGGGATCTCCTCCATCGCGGAGTTCCGCTCCCGCCGCGCACGCGGCGACATCTCGCCGACCGACCAGCCCTGGGGCGACGTCTTCCTGGTCATCGACGGCTGGGGCAACTTCCGTACGGACTACGAGGCGTTGGAGCCGCTGGTCCTGGACATCGCCGCGCGCGGTCTGGGCTACGGCATCCACCTCATCCTCACCGCGTCGCGCTCGATGGAGGTCCGCGCGAACCTCAAGGACCACCTGATGAACCGCCTCGAGCTGCGGCTCGGCGACCCGATGGACTCCGAGTTCGACCGCAAGGTCGCGGCCAACGTCCCCACCGGGGTGCCGGGGCGCGGCCAGACCCCGCAGAAGCAGCACTTCATGGCGGCGGTCCCGCGAATCGACGGCCTCTCCTCCGACACGGACCTCGCGGAGGCGACGGCCGCCCTCGCGGCCGAGGTCACCCGCCACTGGCAGGAGCCGGGCGCACCGGAGGTGCGGCTGCTGCCGCGCGAGTTCCCGGCGGCGCAGCTTCCGCCGGGCGACCGCTTCCCGCAGCGCGGCATCTCCTTCGCGCTCGACGAGGACAACCTCGAGCCGGTGTTCGTGGACTTCGAGCAGGACCCGTTCTTCCTGGTGTTCGGCGAGAGCGAGTCCGGCAAGTCGAACCTGCTGAAGCTGCTGATCAAGCGTCTCACCGAGCGCTACGACGGCAACACCTGCAAGCTGTTCGTCGTCGACAACCGCCGCTCGCTGCTCGGTGTGACGCCGCCGTCCCACCTGGCGGAGTACATCCCCATGTCGAACCAGATGCAGCACCACATGGACGCTCTGGCCGACCTGATGCAGCGCCGCACCCCGACGGCCGACGTGACCCCGGAGCAGCTCCGCAACCGGAGCTGGTGGCAAGGTCCCACGGTGTACGTCGTCATCGACGACTACGACCTCGTGTCCACGTCGAGCGGCAACCCGCTGGCGGGCCTGACGGAACTGCTCCCGTTCGCCCGCGACGTCGGCGTCCGCTTCATCATCGCCCGCTCCACGGCGGGCGCGGGCCGCGCCGGCTACGAGTCCTTCATGCAGCGCATCAAGGAACTCGGCGCCCAGGGCGTCGTCCTCGCGGGCGACCCGGCCGAGGGCGACCTGCTGGGCGGCGTACGGCCACGCCCGATGCCGGCGGGCCGCGGTGTGTTCGTGTCGCGGAAGCGGGGGAAGCCCATGGTGCAGGTGGGGCAGGTCGCGGAAGAGGTGGACTGAGCACGCGCCGCGGCCGGGGGTCTCCTGGCACTCGTGCCCCGGTCACTCGTGTCCGGGTGGGTCGAGTGGGGTGCTGATGAGCGGCGCCGGCGCCCCGGCCCGCCGACTTCGACGAACGCTTCGGCGGGCCGGGCGACCACGCGGGGTCTTCGCGATGCTCAGGCAGCAAGGCGATCCGGTCGACGCGGCATCGACGGAGAAGGCCGTCACCGATTTCGCCGTACCGCCGTCCGCGTCCCAGCGGTGCTGCGAACTCCACGGCTGGGAGAGGGAACGGGAGGTGCCCTCACGTCCGACGCTACGGGCCGCCTCTCCGTCTCAGAACGTCGTCAGGGCCTCGAGCTCGCTGTCGTACATGACGAAGACCCGGTTGCCCGCGGCGGCGAGACGGACCGTGTCGAAGTCGGGCAGCGGGTATCCCCATACCTGTTGGCCATCGGCCACCTTGGCTGCGATGAGCTCGGTCGGATTCGCGTTCATACCTGTGGAGTCGAAGGCCCACACGGCGTGGGCCGCCACCAGAATGCGGCTCTTGTCCAGTGAGGTCATCGACTCACCGGCGTATCCGGTCTGCTCGGGCGTCCACATGCGACTTCCGTCGCGCTTGTCCAAGCGCGTGGGGTGGTTGCCGTCGCCGGCGTAGACCGCCTCCGCGTCCACGGCCGGTGAACCCCAGCCGTCCCGGGCGCCGGCGCCTGTGCACTTGATGCTCCAGATCGTGTTCCCGTCGCTGAGGCGGCGAGCCTCGAGTGTTCTGCCGTTGACATACGCGGTGTCTCCGGAAATGGCCGGACGCACCTTGATGTCGTGTTCGTCGAGGTCCGCCGTCCGGCTCCATGCGGCACGGCCGTCGCCCGTCCGGACGGCGAGGACGCTGCCGTTCGACGCCGCCAGGACGAGCCTCCCCTGCCCGACGACGGCGGGATTGATCAAGTTCTCGCGGAAATCAGCCGGAACGGTCGCCGTCCACCGGACCTTCGCGTCCGAGCGGCCTACGCTGCGCACCTCGCCCCCCGTCGTGAGGACGTACACCGCCTCCGCGTCGGCGGCCAGCATCGTTGCCGCTTCCGCTTCCGCACATGTCCACTTGGCCACTCCGGTGGACGGGACGAAGGTGCGCAGTGCGCCCTGGGTGTCCGCGCACACGACCAGCCGATCCGACAGGGACAGGTACCCGCTCTTCACCAGGATGTCCGGCGCACTCCAGCGCCGCTTGCCGTTCGTGACGTCGTGCCCCGCGATACCGCCGCTGGCGGCGCCGAAGACGAGCACGTCCCGCACCGGCAGCAGCCCGGGTGAGTAGATGTCCGCTACATCGCTCAGCGACCAGATGTTCGCGGGATGGTCGCCGGCGGGTTCGTCCGAGTCGAGTCGGTGGTCCAACCTCTCCACCGGGGTCCGCGCGGGTGGCGGGATGTCGAATGGGTCGCTGGTCTTCGTGCTCCGGGACGCCGTGCCGTTTCGCGTGCCGAGCCACCAGGCCGTCGTGCCGCCTCCGGCCGCGACGACCAGGCCCGCCCCGGACAGGCCGGTGAGCAGTCGTCGCCGTGTCACCGATGACGGCCCGGCGGTCAGGTGCGCCGTGACATGAGTCGTCAGTCGTCGGGCATCGGCCTCACGCGCCGTGATCGCACCGGCGATCTTCCCTCGCCGCCACACCCTGTCCGCCCCTTGGGCACCGACATGGCCTGCGCAATCTGAAGAGGCGTGGGGCGCACAGCCGGGTCCTTGGCCAGGCACGGAGCGACGAGAGTTCTCAAGTGGGGCGACAAACCTTCGAGTTTCGGCTGACCGTGCACGACCTCGTGCTGCAACGCCGCGACGTGATCGCCGTCGAAGGCACGTCCGCCGGTGGCGGCGTACACGAGCACGGCTCCCAGTGAGAACACGTCCGCAGGCGGTGCGACTCGCTGTCCCAGGACCTGCTCGGGAGCACCGTAGCCGGGGGTGACGGGGATCTGACCGGTGTTGGTGAGAGTCAGCCCGTGTTCGGGGCGGGCGATACCGAAGTCGATTACGCGCGGCCCTTGCGAGGTGAGCACGATGTTCGGGGGCTTGAGATCTCGATGCACGAAGCCCGCCGCGTGAATGTCGGCAAGTGTCCGTGCCAAGGAGGTCGCCATGTCACGCAAGGCGGCTTCGGGAAGTGGACCGAACGTGCCGACCGCCTCGTCCAGGGTGAGGCCTGCCAGGAACTCGGTGGCGATCCAAGGCCGTGCGGCCTCCGTTTGCGCCCCGAGCACGGCTGCGACTCCCGTGCTCCGCACGGCCTGGGCCGCGTGGGCCTCACGGACGAAGCGCCGGGCGAGGTTCGTGTCGTCAGCGAGTTCGGGACGCAGCACCTTGACGGCGGCGAGGACACCGGCGCCGTCCTGACCCAGGTAGACCTTGCCCATCCCGCCCTCGCCGAGGACGCCGAGCAGGCGATAGGGGCCGAGACGGACCGGATCACCGGTACCGAGGGGTTTCATGGGGGTCGGTCCTTCTGCCGGGGAACGGTTGTGGTGCCCGCGATGCTGTCGTCAGCGGTGACACCGGCGGACGGGTCCGCAGGCGGCTACTCGAGCGGATAGGCGGAGAGGCCGTCCGGGGCCACGCCGAGGATCAGTCCGGCCTGGGCGTCCACGTGGAACTGCTCCGCCGCCGTCTTGTACGTCAGGGCCGTATCGTGGCCGGACAGGGAGACGGCCCTCAGTTGCATGCCGTTCCGGTAGTAGGCGTGGCCGGTGCCGACTGCTGGTCGCCAGCCCGTGTACGCCTGGTCCGCCTCGGCTGTCGCCTCGGTCCACAGAATGCGCCCCCGTCGTGCGTCCACGGCCGTGAGCCCCGCCCCCTTGCGGACGGTGTAGAGCACACCCTCCCTCAATGTGGGCGGGCTGCAGTCCTCGGCGCCCTCGAGGGCCCACGCCTGAGCACCGTCACTCAGTCGCAGCGCACGGAGCCGAGCACCACCGAGGTAGAGGTACCTTCCGTCCGCGGCGATGCCGCTCCTGAGGGAATCGGGGTCCCCGACGTCACACGGTGTGTCCCACAGGACGGCGCCGCCTGCAGCGTCACGGACGACGGCATGCACCTTTCGGTCAGCCACCTCCTGAAGCGTCACCAAGCGGCCGCCGACGACCTTCGCGGCGAGGAAGTGCAGCCGCGTGCTCGCGGCAGGCCGCTTCGGCAGGGACTTCTTCCAGAGCGTTCTGCCGGTCCTCAAGTCCCCGGCACGCAGGGTCCAGACCTGCGAGGGCTCGAAACCCGTGCGGGATCCCCCCTTCCCGGACCCCAGTGCCACGTACATGATGTCGCCCGCGACGGACAGGATCTGGTTCGGCTGCAGTCTTGAATCGGCGTCGGCGAAACGAAGCGAGGTCGGCTCCAGGTAACGCTGACCGTCCTTCCAGGTGACGACCGCCGTCGACTGCCCATGCCCGGAGTAGTCCCGTTCGAGCGAGCAGAGCCGATCGTTCCGGACCGCCATCTGCCACCAGGTGCCCGAGATGACGGCGTCCCGCTGAGGCCGCCCAGTGGACGGGTCGAAGCGTTTGACGGGCCCGCTCAGGGGCAGCAGGACGGATCCGTACGCGTGGTACGGCACCGTGAGGCCCCAGCCGTACATCGTGAGATCGGTGTATTCGCCGTAGCGCCACAGCGGATCGAGGTTCCGGGTCTGCCGCGGCGCCTTCTTCGCGGCCGGAGCGGGTGCGACGCGCCTTTGGCACCACCACGCGGTCGCGCCCGCGCTCGCGGTCACCGCGAGTGCCCCTCCCGCTGCCAGGAATGCCCGACGCGAGGGGCGTCGACCGAGCGGTGCGGCGGCTGCGGAGGGATCCCCTTCTGCCGAGGGCGCCGGAAGCCGCTGCGGTACGAGCCGCCAGACGTCGGCAGCCAGCCGCCCGATGTCCGCGAGCAGTCGGTCGGGAAGGTGATCGGCGAACTCACCGTCGCCGGCGTGAAGATGGGATGCCAGTTCGGCCGTCGTGGGGCGCTCCCGCGGCTCCTTGGCCAGGCACCTGGCGAGCAGCGGCACGAGCGCGGCCGGTACGCCGCTGAGATCCGCCTCCGTGTACCGGACCCGGTAGAGCAGGTCCGCCGCCCGGCCGTGCCCGAACGGGGCACGCCCGGTGGCCGCGTACACCAGAACTCCGGCGAGTGCGAACACATCGCCGGCCGGATCGTGTTCCTGCCCGGTCGCCTGTTCCGGGGACATGAAGGCAGGTGTGCCCACGGCGGAGCCGGCACGGGTCAACCGGTCGTCTCCGATGGCCCGTGCGATGCCGAAGTCGATGACCTTCGGCCCGTAAGCCGTCACGAGAATGTTGGACGGTTTCAGATCGCGGTGCACCACGTCGGACCGGTGCAACTGGCCGAGCGCCGAGCACAACGCGGCACCCAGGGCCCGCAGCGACCGTTCGGGCAACGGTCCCCCTGCCTCCACAGCCTCGTCGAGCCCGGGCCCGAGCACGTACTCGGTGGCGAGCCAAGGAGTCTCCGCGAGGGGGTCCGCGTCCATGACCCGCGCTCCGAACTGCCCGCCCATGACCCGGGCCGCGTCCACCTCCAGCCGGAAACGGACGCGGGCGGCAGGGTCGGTGGCGATGGCGGCGTGCATCGTCTTCACCGCCACGGTGCGCCCACCGGATGACCGCGCCACGTAGACGGTGCCCATGCCTCCGCCGCCGAGTCGGGCGATGAGCCGGTAGGGGCCGAGGGCGACGGGATCGTCGTGGGTGAGAGGAGTCGGCATGGGAGTTCTCGCTGTCAGGGACTGCGGCGGGGGACGTCGTCCAGGGAAGGGGTGCCGCCCGCCGTCCGGCCCTGATGCTGCTGGGTCCACACCTCTGCGGCCAGCACTGACGCCGCCTGATGAACGATGGCGGCGATGAGCCGGGCCGGCAGCCACCCGGGACCGAGCAGTGTGCCGGCACGCGCAGGGGCAGCGAAGCCCGAGGAAGTGCCCGGCTCGCTTTCGCCGGTCAGTTCCTGGACGAGTTCCGAGAGTTGCGGCCGTCGGGCCGGGTCGCGGGAGAGGCACCGGGCGATCAGGGAGCGCAGTTCGGGCGGCAGTTCCTCTCGTTCCGGCATCGTGTATCCGGTGGCCGCGTAGGCGAGCGTGGCACCGAGCGCATGGACGTCGCCCAGCGGGCGCGGCCGGCCCCCCTCCGCCTGTTCGGGCGGAAGGCTGCCGGGATCGAGCCCGGGCACCTCTCGTCGCGGGACCCCGTCAGGCGTGGCGGCTCGTGCCGCCCCGAAACAGGTGAGACGGGGGCCGTCCGCCGCGACGAGCACAGCGGACGGGCAGAGCCCCGCGTGGGTCAGGCCCTGCCCGTGCATCAGGGCGAGGTTCTCGGCCAGCGCGACGGCGATGGCCCGAACGGTGTGCCCGGGGAGCGGCCCTCCGTGCAGGGCAAGGGCGACGGGCAACGGGAGCGAGGGCACGTAGGGACGCGCGTGCCACGGCTGATCACCGGGAGCGGCGAGTTCGGTGGCCGGGAGGACCCAGGATCCCAGGAGATAGCGGGAGGCATCCGCTTCGGCCATGAAGCGCTGTGGATCCAATGTGGCCAGCGGTGTGCTCAGCAGCACGGTGCGGTCTCCGTCGGCGCTGCGGGCGATGAAACGGTGCTCGGATACGGGTGTGTGCGCGGGAACGCGGGTGTCGAGCCGGGTGACCACCGTGTACGGCCCGATGGACCGGATGGCTCGGGTACCTGGTCCAGCGCCTGCGCGCATGCTCACCCCTTGTCCATCCGGCTCGCCTCACCGGCTCGGCACAACGCAGGGTGGGCGCCTCCCGCGCGCGCCCACCCTGGAGTTGCTTGCTTCTTACGAACCGCGTCCTACTGGAAGTAGCTGGAGGCCTTCTTGTCGCCTTCCATGTACGTACCGCCGGACTGGGCGACGACGTGCCCGATCCCGGTCAGCGCCTGGTGGATGTCGTTCGCCTCCTTGTCCCAGCGGTGCAGCTTCTCGTGGAAGGTGTTCTGGGCCTGGCCCTCCCAGTACTGCAGGCTGCTCACCACCATCTTGCGGAGCTCCTGCAGGTCCTGCTCGAGCTGGCTCGCCTCGTTGCCGATCTTCGTCGCCGCGAAGTCGAGCCCGTCGTAAGTTACTGACAGTCCCTCAGCGTTGTTGGCCATGACCTGTTTACCTCGTCTCGCCGATGTGTGCCTGTTGTCGTGCGCCGGCTGCCCGGCAGTAGCTCTGAGTGCCGCGCGCCTCCGAGGAGGCGGAGTCTCAGTAGGAGCTGAGGGAGGAGGACTGGACCGTGGGAGCGCCGTCCTGGACGTCGATCTTGTTGACGGCCGCGCGCACCTCGTCTTCCTTGCTGTCCTTGATGTTGCGCGTCGCGGTCATCGCCTCGATGACGTCACCGAGGATGTCGCCGATGTTCTTCAGCGACTCGTTGATCTCGTACTGCTTCTTGTCGAACGCGGCACGGCCGATACCCTGCCACTGGCCCTCGAGACCGTCGATGACGCCCTGGAGTCCGTGCACGCGCTTGCGGACGCCCTCGTACTTCTCGTACATCCTCTTCTGCAGGTGAATTACTGCGGCATCTTCGAGCTTCTGCTTGTCGGCCATGTCAGCCCGCCCTTTCTTGTCTGTCTCTTCGGTCCAACTGTTCCGGCTCACCGCTCATGTGGTGCCTCGCGGCGGTGAGCGCGCACCGCGTGCTCTATCCCGAGAACACAGGGCTGCATACGACTGCCGACGTCACCTGGCGCGCCGGGCCCGCATGACGGCGGCCGCTCCACCACCGATCACGATGACCGCGGCGACGACGCCGAGCACGATCCAAGGGGTGTTGCCGTCGTTCGACGACTCCGCGCTCGATCCTGCCGCCGAGGTGCCGCCGGTCGAACCCTTCGCGGGTGCTTGTGACGGGGTTGATGCAGAGGAGGATTCGGCGGAAGAAGCCCCATCGGGGGTTCCTGCCTTGGCCAGGAGGTCGCCGCCATTGTCCTTGGCGAGCGGGTCGATGTGCGCTGGCCCCGCATCGTACTTGGGGTCCTCAAGAACCAGGCGGGGACGAATAAAGCCGTAGCCGGCGTACTTGCTCGGGTTGTCCTTCTCCCAGTTCCGGCCGGCTGTGTCAATCAGAGCGCGGGTGATCTGATTCACTGTCCAGTCAGGATGGGCGGACCAGATCAGCGCGGCAGCAGCGGAGGTGATTGCGGCTGCCGAACTCGTACCATTCACATTGTCACAGTAGGAACGGAAGGTCGCGTCGCACCACCCGGGGAAACCCTGCCCCGGAGCCGAAATATCTACATAGTTTCCGGACGAGGAGAATGGCGAGACCGTGAGGGACTGGTTCGCTGAAGCCACGCCGACCACGTAGGGGAACGCAGCGGGATACTCGATGGTGTCCCCGGCCTTGCGGCCGTCGTTGCCCACAGCGGCGACCAGGAGCTTACCCTTCGACGCCGCGTACTCGATAGCGTCCTTTTCCTTGGAACTCGGCCCTTCTGCTCCGAAGGACATGTTGATGATTTTCGCGTCGGTGTCGGCTGCGGCGCGGATCTCATCCGTGGCGTCGGGCGTCTTCCTCTTCTCCTCAGCCCCGCCCTTGAATCCGTCGAACACCGAGCGGTAGGGGACGATCTTCGCCCCAGGAGCCAGGCCCTTCAAACCGCCCCCGGCCCCCGTACCCGCGATGAGCTCGGCCATGGTCGTCCCGTGGCCGAGGTAATCGTCCGTCGCTCGGTACGCGACTGCCTCGGGGACTTCGTCCGTCAGCACCTGCCCCTTGAGGGACGGAGTCTTCGCGTTCACACCGCTGTCGATGACAGCGACCTTCACGCCCTCCCCCGTGCTGACCCTCCACATCTTCTCGGCCTGCATCGGCCCCAGGTACCACTGCTTCGACTGAACGTCCGAAGCGGCAGCACCTGGAGCGACGCTCACAACCGTGGCCGTCAGGACACCGACGACCGCGCCCACAGCTCGGACTCGTCCGCTGTAGCGCGTGCCGCGGCCCGCAACCCGTTCGACCCGTCGGGTGGTCCGTGACTTCATCGTTTTCCGTGTCCTCGTTCGTACTCAGTCGACAACCGGCGGCACGTCACGCCGGGGCTTGTTGGGCAGGTGCGTCTCTTCGTCTTCGACCAGATAGTCGGGGCGCGGCGCTGCCTCGTTGTCCTCCTCGTCCCGCGGCTTGCCCTGGTGACCGGTACCGCGCACGAGTCCGGCGCCTCCACGCGTCATCCCGTTGCGCTCGGCGCCTGCGGCCGAGTTGCGTGTGGACGGCCTGCCCGTGACGGCTTCCGACGCTCCCGTACGCCCACGGGCACCGGTCGCACTCGAACCCGGTCTGGCGGTGGACTCGGCTGCCCCGAAAACACCGCGTTCCCCGAGTCGGCTCGTCGTGGGGCGCGAGTTGCCCGCCCCCTCGCCACCGATGACGGTGCCTCGAGGGATCTTCGACCCACCCTTCGTGGAAGTGCCGCCGGTGCTCGTGGGCCGCCCTCCGACGACTCCGTTGGAGCGACCGGCACCAGTCGCCGGCCCGGCGTTCGCTCGTGGCGTTGCCGAGCCGCCGGTCCTCGGCGTACCACCGGTGACCCCTCGCCCCGTCGCAGTCGGCTTGGCGCCAGAGGGGGCCCCCTTGACGGCGGACTGCCCCGTCGAGGCCGAGCGGCCCATCTGATTCACGGGCCCTTGTCCGGGGGTACGGCCAGCGGCCGGATTGGCCGAACCGGACGTGCCCGCACGGCCTTGAGTGGAGGGAGGAGTGCGGAAGTTGCCTGCGCCGCTCAAGCCCCGCCCTGATGAAGCCCTGGGTAGCGGAGTTCCGAAAGGGCCTTCGAAGACGGTGGGCTGGCCACCGGTCGCAGGAGGTGTACCCACGACGGGCGGAGTGTGGCTGGTACCGGTCGGCGCGGTGGGAGAGGGCAGCGTTCCTACGGTGTCGATGTTCGTGCCCACAGGCGCGTCTGGGTACGAGACCTTGCCGGGGACGTGCTTGGTCGGCGCCGTGCCATCGGTCGTCACGTGACCGGGAACATCGCCCGTCACCGACACGTGGTGGCCTCCGGAAGCCACAGCGGAAGGTGTGTCGGCGCCTCCGGGCGATCCCGTGGCCGACGCCGATCGGTCGACATCACGCACACCCCGGGGGCGGGGCACTCCCACGTCAGGCATGGAGGTGAACTCCGGAGTCTTCTCCTTGACCGGCAGGCCTGACAGCACTTCCTCGGACACCGCGTAGTAGGACGCCAACCGGTTCATCTGGTTGATCGCCTCCTGGCGGTCCTTCTCCACCTTTACAGCGGCGGCGTACCCCTCCTTGTCGGCAGCCTTCTCGGCCGTCGTGAAATGCTTGGGCCGCTTGTGATTTGCCGGATCGCGCTCCGGCATCGCACCTCGCACGGACGCCAGTCCCACGGCTGCGGCTGTGATCTGGTCGCCGGCCGTTCCGGCGAAGTCACTCAGGTGATGGGTGTTGGTGATGAGCTTGGCACCCCACTCACGGAATGCATCGCCGGACTCTCCGACCCAGTGAACCTTGTCGACGTGGCCGTTGAGTTCGTCCGCAGCCGCCTTGATCGCGTCCCGCGCATCCCACAGGGCCTTGCCCGAGGATTCGAGATCCTCGGGGTCTGTCTGCTGGACGAGGTCGAGCATCCTGTTCAGATCGAGGTCACGCTGCCCGAAGTCCGTCCGGCCGACGATGGCCTGCCCGAAAGGGGTGGCTCCGACCGCGACCCTGACGATCCCGTCGAGGAAACCGACTTGCGGACCGTCCTCCACTCCGCGAACGAAGTCCGTCACGTCGTTCTGTGAGGAGACCCGGTTCAGGTCAGCTTCATGCTGCTTGTCCGTCATCGTCACGCCTTCATCTCAGTGCCGGTGCCGGTGCGCTGCTTGCCGCCCTGCTTGTCCTCGATCTTGCCGATCTCCGCCTGGATCGCCCAGAACCGCCGACGCTGCTCCTCTTCGAGTTTCTCGAAGCCGTTGTGCGCGCCTTTGACCGCGATACCGATCGCCTCGATCTGCAGATGCAGGCTCTTGGACAAGGAAGTGAGCTCTGCATGGACTCGGTGATACTGCTTGTACAAGCCGTGCGCTTCAGGAAAGTCGCTTTCCGCACCTGAAGTCAGAGACGTGGGCCTGATTGTCTGCGCCCCGACCTTCGTCGGATTACCCGCGGAAGCCTCAAGGGTGGCGAGGACCGCGTCCACCCGTGACACGAACTTGTCCAACGCCTCACCGCTGGCCTCCAGGTTCGCCGCCCTGGTCGCCGACACGCCCCCCACCATGTCTGCCGGAAGCACGAAGCTCCTCCCCGTTTCCCCGTACGGTCCCCCGGCCTTGGCGGGCCGGGACCAATCAGCCGCTCGCCGTACGATCGCAAAGCGAGCCGCGTCTCACAACGCCTTTACCACTCTAGTCAACCTGCCCAACCGGTCCAACCAAGCATGTGTCCTAACTCGGTCACGAGGCCGCACCCCCGCACCACTTTTTGTCCTATTTTTCTGTTTGCAGCGAATCTGTGCTCACCCTGCGGCGCCGCACCCCCACCACGGACGAACCGGCCCCGACGGGCGACCGCCGCCCGCGAAACCGCTCTCAGCGATCTCCATCAAATCTCCACACGGGAGTGGGTGGACGTGAGAGTCAACTCAAGCACCGACGCGTCGAGTTACGGGTATCCAGCGGCCTCCTCCCGGGCAGGTCGGGGTAGTTGACCGGTGCACTAGATGTTTCTCCGGCCGGCCCGGACGACTCGCACGGCTCGGGCAGGGGGCGGGGGACGACCCTCAACTCGGTTCACGGGCACGACTTCTCGGTGAAGATCTCGCGTGGGAAAACCCGAGGATTCACGGAGGTTCGGCGAGCGATATATGCGGGCGCCGCCCAGGGAAGGCCCAGGGAAGGTGCGTGTGGCACTGCCACGTATGCTGCGTGGGTCTTTCTGTCATGCTCAGCAAATCCGGAGATGCGACATGCCCAAGTTCCGCGGATCCACGGCCATTGCGGCCGTTTCGGCAGCAGCCGTGGGCGTCCTGCTCCCGGGGTGCTCGGCCTCCGTCAGCGTCGGGGGATCGACTCCGAAGCTGTCCGCGGACAAGCTGGCCTCCACGCTGTCCGCGAAGCTCGCCGCCGCCACCGGGCGACCCGAGCCGGACGTCACCTGCCCCGAGGACCTCAAGGGCAAGGTCGGTACCACGACCCGGTGCGTGCTCACCGCGGACGACGGCAGCACCTTGGGGGTCACGGTCAAGGTGACCTCCGTGGACGACGGGAAGATCCACTTCGATTTCAAGGCCGACGACAAGGCTTCGCCCGCCGCGGGCTGAGGGCGTTCAGAGGGGTCGTTCGGCGTGGGCCGCGCTACGACGCGGTCGGCCAGAGGCAGTTGCCGCGCGGACTCGGCGGCGAACGGGGAGAGGCGGAGTCATGGCAGGGCCGGAAGCAGGACGGACGGCGGGTGACGCGGCCGCGGGGCCCGTCGGGATGCGGCTCAACCAGTTGCCGGCCGACCCCGGAGGGTCCTCGGGTCCCCCTCCCCTGCTCGCGGGCCAGAAGGACCTCGCTTCCTCCCCTGCCGAGAAGAAGGCCGCCGCGAAGGCCATCGAGGACCACATCGAGCCCGACACCCGCAAGGCCGGTGACTGGGCGGACACGGAGACCGACTCGGCCGTCTCCGGGTTCCGGGACGGCTGGCACACGTCGGGCGCTCTGAAGAAGGCGCACGAGACATGGGGCGAGCAGGTGCAGAACCTGATGCACATGCTCGCGTCCGACAAGGCGTCCCTGCGGAGCGCGAACACCGTGCTGCAGCACACGGACATCCAGACCGGGAACAACGCCGGCTCCGTGTCGGTGCTCAACGCCTACTGACGGGGCCGGGCGCGGCGTGCCGGTCGGCCGCCCCGACCCGCACGCCGCCGAGCACCGCCCCGAGCGGCACGCCGCCGCACCGTCCCGACCCGTACGCCGCCACGCCATCCCGACCGCACGCCGGTACGCCGCCACGCCATGACAACGGGGAACCCATGCCGAACTATCACGAGATCATGACGACGGACCTGTCCAAGCTCTCCACGGCGGCGGACCGCTGGGACGGGATGGCCAAGGAGTTCCACGAGCAGGAGATCGCCTACAAGCGCGATGTGCACGGGGTCTCCACGGGACAGACCTGGACCGGCCTGAGCGCGGACGCCGCCGGCCGGCGGTTCGACGTCACGCTCAAACAGTTCCAGAGCGCCCAGGTGGAGGCCAGGGCGGTGGCCTCGCTCCTGCGCGAGGCGCACACGCAGTTCACGGACCTGCGCAAGAAGCTGGAGTCGGCCCGGGCGGACGCGGTCAAGGCCGGCATGGCGGTGTCCGAAGCGGGCGTGGTCTCCTACGACACCACGAAACTCGGTGACGGTGAACGCAGCGCACTGCACCACGACCCCGACTACCAGCAGTCCGTGCGCGAGGCCGTCGCCTCCTGGCAGGAGCACGTGGACAAGGCGGTGAAGGACGTCGTCGAGGCCGACGCCCATGTCAAGACCGCGCTCGATGCGGTGGTGCTCGACTCCGACGTGAGCGACGGCACGCTCACCGGGTTCAACAGCCAGGCGCACACCGGCATCGACAAGTACGTGGCCGAGTCGAAGCAGACCCCCGCCAAGCCTGACGGGTGGGTGTCCGACGGGGAGGCCGAGGCCTCGGGTCCAGGTGTCGGCGCGGAGGCGACCGGACCGGACACCGGTTCCGGCAAGATGGGCGAGGCCGAGGCGCACGCCGACCTCGGTCGCGCGAGCGCGGAGGGCTCGCTCACCAACGGGCCGGTGAAGCTCGACGGCGAGGCCGAAGCCTACGCGGGCGCCAAGGGCTCCGTGAGCGGTGGCGTCACCAAGGAGGGACTCCAGGGCGAGGCCGGCGTGCTGGCGGGCGGTGAGGCCTCGTCCCAGGGCCGCTTCGACGTCGGCCCGGTCGGCGTCTACGGACGTGCCGAGGGCATGGCGGGTGCCGAGGCCGGCGCCCACGCGGGAGCGGGCCTCGAGGGCATCAACCTGGGTGCCGAGGCGTTCGCGGGGGCGAAGGGCGGCGGCACCGTGGGCGCGGACATCGGTGGTATCGGGGCGGGTGTCTCCGCCGAGGGGTGGGCCGGTCCGGGTGCCGAGGCGAGCCTGGACATCGGAAAGACCGAGGACGGAACGTGGGAGTTCAAGACCGAAGTGGGTCTCTCCCCGATCGTCGGTGGTGAGGTGGGCTTCGAGTTCACCGTCGACCCGGACAAGGTCGCCGACACCGCGGGCGACCTGGCCGACGCCGTCGGCGACGGCCTCAGCTCCGCCGGTGACGCCATCGGCAGCCTGTTCTGACCCCCACGTCCCGCTCCCGCACGAGGGTGCACCACTTCAGGAAGGAGTGCTCGCGATGACCACGAGCCTGCCGGTCCCGATCGATTTCGAACTGCCGGAGGGCTGGCGCTCGGCGCCGCCGGACGAGGTGGGTGCCCCCGGTGCCGCGTTCGTGGCGGTGCATCTGCCGTCCGACGGCGGGTTCACCGCGAACATCACCATCGACGGCGAGTACCGTCCGGACCCGGCGACGCTCCCGGAGATCGCCGACGAGTCGGTGCAGCGCCTCGGCCGGGCGGTCACCTCGGTCGCCGTCACCGGACGCCGCGAGACGGGCTCCGCGGAGGCTCCCGGCCTCACGCAGACGCTGTCCTTCTCGACCGTCGCCGGCGGAGTCCGGCGCGACCTCGTCCAGTCCCAGGTGTACATGTCGATGCTGGACGTGTCCGATCCGCGCCGGCGGGCGGTGATCCGGTTGGTCCTCACCACGACGGCTGCCCAGCATCCGGCCGTCCTGGACGACTTCAGCGACCTCGTGCGCACGGTGCGACCGGGCGACGGCGCGACGTCGTGAGGCGGTCCGCGGGAACCGGAAGGGCGTTGGTTGTACCGGCTGAGGCGTCCCTCGTAGGTTGAGCCCATGGCACTCTTCGACAGGCTGACCGGAACCCGGCGTCCCGCGGACGGTGTCCCGCCGGTCCCGGCGGAGGAGCTGCGCACGGCCCTGCTCGCGCTCAACCGGCCGGACGCACCGTATGTCGTCCGCTACGGCGCCGCGGAGGGCGCCGACCTGGTGGCGGAGTGGCGGATCGCGGAGCCCGCCTGGCGGAGCTTCTTCGTGGAGTCCCGGATCACCCATGCCGTACGCGTCCGTATGCGGCTCGACCGCGACGCCCACGAGGTGCGTGTGCTCGAGGAGCAGTGGGAGGTCAGCCGGGTCGGCGGTCCGCCGGGGCTGCAGGTCACGTCGTCGTACTCGCGCGGGCCGGACCGGACCGTCACGCGGCGGTGGACGCTCGGCCGGGGGGACGGCGGTCGACCGGAAGCGACGGAGACCTTCCGCTTCGACGCCGCGCGGTTGCGCGAGCCGCTGCAGGGCACCGTGCTGAGGTCCGGCTGGACCTGGCGCGGGGTCGTCCTCGGCAAGCTGTGAGGCCGGACGGCGGGACTACGCGCCGCCTTCCGGCCGCCCCGCGCGCCGGCGTCGTGCGTCGCGGACCGCCACGGCGGTGCCGGCCAGGCACGCGACGAGGACCAGGCCGCCGACGACCACGTAGGTCGCCATGCGGGTGTCGCGTTCCTGCGCCGTCTCGCCGAAGCGCAGGGGGGTGACCGAGGGGGCCTCGCCCCTGGAGACGCCGTTCTCGGGGCGCGGAGACTGGACGGGGTGCTCCGGGTCCACGTCGGTCAGCGCCTTCACCGGGTCCACCACGCCCCAGCCGACCAGCCGGTCGTGGCCGGGGATGGAGCGTTCGGCGGTCTGCTCGATCTGGGCGGTGACCTCCTGGGCCGTCCACTTGGGGTGTTTGGCCTTCAACAGGGCCGCCACGCCCGCGACGTACGGTGCCGAGAAGCTCGTGCCGTTGTCCGAGCAGTGGCCGCCGCCGGGCACGGTGGAGATCATGTCGACACCGGGAGCGGCGACGCCCACGAAGTCTCCGGACTGCGAGAACGCCGCCCGCTCGTTGTTGCGGTCGGACGCCGCGACCGCGAGCACACCCTTGTACGACGCCGGGTACGTCACCTTGACGTTGCCGCCGAGGCCGTCGTTGCCGGCCGAGGCGACGACCACGACCTTCTGCTTCAGGGCGTAGTCGACGGCCTGCTCGAGCCTGGCGTCCGGCCGGACCGCGTTGGCCGTGTCCTGGGAGATGTTGATGACGTCGGCACCGGCCCCGACCGCGTGCCGGATCGCGGCGGCCAGGGTGAGCGCGGTGCCGTCGCCCTCGGCGTCGTTCTGCTTGATCGGGATGATCGTCGCGTCCGGGGCCAGGCCCACGAAGCCGGTCCCCTTGGCCGGCCGTGCGGCGATGATGCCCGCCACGCGGGTGCCGTGGCCGACGGTGTCCGTGGTGCCCGAGCTGTTGCCGCGCTCTATCTTCTCGCCCTCGGCGTTCTTCGGCGGCAGCAGGTTCTTGCCGCTGGACGCGTCGACCGCCTTGGTGAGCTGAGGGTTCTTGATGTCGACACCGGTGTCGATCACGGCCACCCGCACCCCCTTGCCGGTGGACCGGGCCCACAGCGCGTCCAGGTTGACGCGCTGCAGCGCCCACGGCCGGCCCGAGTAGTCCTTCGCCGGGAAGGTGCACTGGCCGTCGTCCGCGTGGGCCGCGGTGGCGGGCAGGGCGAGGGTGGTGGTCGCGGCGGTGAGGAGCACCGCGGCGGCCACGGCCGCGGCCCGGACCGCGGTAGCGGGGAGCTGGGGTCGCGGGGGCCGGACACCCGACGGCACCGTGCCCGCGGGCCGCGGGCCGGACTGCTTCGGCTTCTGCATGGATGCGTGATCCTCCCTCGCCGCTACGAGCCCTGCGGCTGCCGGGCCGCCGACTCCGACAGCCGCGGACCGGTGGGCAGGAACCGGGACCACTCGACGGGGATGGGCGTGGGCGTCACGTTCTCGTAGCCGAGGCGGGTCTGGGCGATCCTCGCCTCGCTCAGTTCCTCCTTGCGCCGTTTGGCGGAGGTGCCGATGCCCTGGTCGTCGGTGGTGCTGTCGCTGTTGGACTGCAGCGCGTAGCGCAGGCCGGTGTCGGTGACCAGGAAGACACCGCCGGCCGTGGTCTCGGTGCCCTGGAACTGGCGGTAGAGCTGACCGGAGCCGGGGGTGACGTAGGCGCTGGAGGAGCCGGTGGGGAGCTGGGCCGGGAAGTCCTTGCCGACCCAGGTGGACAGGGTGGTGACGCCCTCGGCGCCGACCGAACGCATGACGTTGCACAGCGTGTTGCGGCCGCTGGTCGTGCTGGACCCGTCGTTCACCGTCCTCGGCTTGTACGCGGGCCAGTCGCGGCCGCCGTCGAACGCCGTGCTGTCGACGACCGCGCCCGGGCTGACCTGCTGCGCCTCACCGGCCTGGCCCACGCGGACGAGGTCACCGCTGTTGAGCAGCAGCGTGGCGGTGAACTCGGAGACGCGGGCCACCTTCCCCTTCAGGACGACGTAGTACTGCATCGTCTGCCCGTCGTACGCCTTGATGACCTCGCCGACCTTGTCGTACTGGCGGAGCAGTTCGGAGGCGCCCGCCTTCTCGCCGGGGGTGCCCTGGATCGACGGGATGGAGACCGGGTCGCCCTTGTGCAGGGTGTCCAGCCACTCCTGGGACACGCGCTGCGGGGCGCGGCCGCGGGTGTCGAGGGCCTTGAGGAGTTCCTTGTCGGCCGGGTCGGCGAGCTCGTACGACGTGCCCCGCGCGTCGACCACGTACTGGGTCTTGCCGTCGGGGCCGACGACGTACATCAGGTCGCCGCGGGCGAGTCTGTCGCGCCCGTCCGTCCTGGACCACTCCTTCCGCGCGAGGACGAACGCCGCCTTCTGGATGGCCCGGCCGCCGTCGCCGGGGCGTTCGCAGACCGCCCAGCGCTTGGTGGCCGACGACTCGTCGGCGGAGGGCAGGCGGTCGGGGGCGTACGGGATGCCGATGGTGGCGCCGTGCGGGGGTTTGCCGCTGTCCAAGATCTTCTCGTCGACGGTGATGACGCCGTCCTTGCCGGGGTCCAAGAGCAGCTTGGCGGAGGCCATGTTGAGGACCGGGTGGAGCTGCTTCTGGTCGCCGGTCTTCAGTACGACGTACCGGGTGGTGGACTTGCTCGCGACGATGACGTGTTCTTCCGGGGTGTCCCAGCCCTTGGGCGCGGTCGGGCTGAACATGCCGACGGCGCCGAACACGGCGAGGACCACGGCGCCGACGACGAGGCCGGGCACCAGTGCCTTCAGCGGCTTCGGGGCGCCCTCCTCGGAGCCGGAGGGGGAAGGCTGCAGGAATGACGCGAGCGTGCGGCGCTTCGCGAAGGTGTAGGCGTTGAGTTCGTCCCGCCGTGATGCCATCTGTGTCCGCTCTCTCCCCGTTGCGGAGCCGTGGGGGACCTGTGAAGATCCGTCCCCCGCCCTCGGTTGCCTCTGGTGCCTCGACTGTCAGACCCGGCCCCTACTATGCCTGTTGCGTGGAGGTGCGTGCGGCACGGGTAGGGTGCTCAGGGCTTGAAGGGACCGGAGCGCAAGGGTTTTCGGGAGAGTTCGGGGGTTTTGGAGTGATGGCTTCCGCAACGCGGGCCCGGTCGCGATCGCAATCGGGGGCTGGGTCGGGTGACGCGGGCCGGTCGGGTGCCCGCGGCTCTTCCTCCTCCGGGCGGCGCGGTGAGCGGGCGCCCACGTCCCCCCGGGGTGCTTTCGCGCCGCATCCGGAGTCCCGTTCCGGGCGCGGCGGTTCGTTCGCGGTGCAGCGGCTGGTGCTGCTGGAGATCGCGGGCGCGCTCGTGGTGTGCGGCTGGCTGGCCGGCATGGTCGCCCTGGTCGTCGCGGCCGCGATCGCCGCGCTGCTGGTGGTGCTCGCCGTCGTACGGCGCCGCGGGCGCTCCCTGCCGGAATGGCTCGCCACCCTGCTGGCGCTGCGGGCCCGCAACCGGCGGGCCGCGAGCACACCGGTGCCGGTGGGCACCGACTCCGGTCTGGCGCCCGCCGTGGAGTGCGACCCTTCCCTGCGGACCTACAGCCACAGCCGGGGCGACGACCGCGATCAGCGGCCCGTCGGCATGGTGGGCGACGGCGGTTTCCTGACCGCCGTGCTCCAGGTGGAGTCGGACGCGGGCGCGCTGCGCGCGGAGCGCGGCCGCAGACCGCTGCCGGTGGCCCTGGTGCGGGACGCCCTCGACGTCGACGGGATCCACCTGGAGTCGGCGCAGATCGTGGTGCACACGCAGCCCGCGCCCGCGCTGCATCTGCCGCAGCAGTCGGTCGTGGTCAGCAACTACGCGCCGCTGCAGGCGGAGACCGGCTCCCCCGCGGTGCGCATCACGTGGATCGCGCTGAAACTCGACCCCGAACTCTGCCCGGAGGCGGTCGCCGCGCGCGGTGGCGGGCTGCTCGGGGCGCAGAAGTGCCTGACGCGTTCGGCCGAGCACCTGTCGAGTCGGCTGACCGGCGCCGGGTTCCGGGCGAGGGTGCTCAACGAGGAGGAACTGACGGCGGCCATCGCCACCTCGGCGTGCGCCAACCCCATGGTGACGGCGCAGGCCGCCCAGGCCGGACGGGGCGAGGCGCCGCAGCGCCGCACCGAGGAGTCCAGCCGGAGCTGGCGCTGCGACAACCGCCGGCACACCACCTACTGGGTGCGCCGCTGGCCGCAACTGGACGGATCCGGCGGCTCGCTGGCGCAGTTGGTGGCGCGGCTGACCGCGGTGCCCGCGCTGGCGACGACCTTCAGCCTGACCCTGGCCAGGGGCGCGCAGCAGAACGTCTCCCTGACGGGTCATGTGCGGATCACGGGCCGCAGCAACCAGGAGCTGACGGACGCCCGGCGCGATCTGGAGCGTGCGGCGCGCGAGGCGCGGACCGGGCTCGCGCGCCTGGACCGGGAGCAGCTCCCGGGTGTCCTGGCCACCCTGCCGCTCGGAGGTGCCCGCTGATGGCCATCACGACTTCGCCCGGCCAGTCCGGCGGGGCTCGTCCCGGCACGGCCCCGTCGCGCGCGGGTCTCGGCGAGCGGCTCCGGACGGGCTTCGGCCTGCTGGGCCCCCGTCATCCCCGGCACACTCTGCCCGTCGAGCAGGCCGACGCGCTGTCCCTGCCGATCGGCGACGACGGTGTGGTGGTCGGCGTCGACACCGAGGGGCAGCCCGCGGTGCTCGGGGTCAACCGGCCCACGCCGTTCGACATGGTGCTCATCGGGGGCCTGTGGACCGCACAGGTCATGGCGCTGCGCGCGGCGGCCACCGGCGCCCGGGTGGCGGTGGAGACGGGGCGGGCCCAGTCCTGGATGCCGATGGTGCACGCGATGGGCGGCGGGCAGAACGGTCTCGCGGTGTACGACGTCGGCCGGGTGCCCCCGCAGGGCGCCTCGGCGGGGACGCCGGTGCTGGTGGTGCGGGACTGCGGCATGCGGCCGCCGCGTGGACGGGTGGCGTCGGCGCCGTGGCAGTCGGTGCTGACGCTGCTGCCGTATCTGAGCCCGGTGGCGCCGCGGTTGATGCGCCAGGCGCGGCTGGTGGGTGTGCAGCGGGTGTCGCCGGACGAGGCGGCGGAGATCGGGCGGGTGCTGACGCTGCCGCGCGCTGAGCTCGAGGCGCTGCCCACGCTTCCGGACGGCGTGACCCTGTGGTGCACCGAGCGGGACCGGCAGTACGTGATGACGCGGGCGACGGACGCCGAGACAGGACTGCTGGGCGTGGCACGCCGGATGGACTGACCCGGGGCCGAATTGGCCCTTTTTCGCCTCGGATTGGCGACTTCTCGCGTCAATTGCGGTGGCGGTGAGGCCTGGACGTGGTGCTCCTGCGTCACGTTTTGGTGTACGTCGAAGTGTGCCGCACCCCTCGTCGGCCGGGTGCGGCACCGCGCGCCGGGCGGGTGAGGGGCGGACGGGCCTGCCGGGTCGGCGCCTGTGGTGATTAGGCTGGGGCAGGGCACGTCGCGAGTTCCCGCGAGCGGGCGGAACGGCTTCGCGACTGAGGGGCCGGCGGCCCCGTGGGGAAGCCCCGGCGACATCGCACGACGGAACGGGGCGCCCCGAGCACGGCATGAGGGTGCCCGACCACACCAGGAGGAACTGTGAGCAGCGATCGGGACGGGATCCGCGGGGGCTGGGCCACACCCGGCGATGACCAGCCCGACGCGGAATCGGCCATCGAGACCACCGGCGAGTTCACCATCGACTACGCCCCGCCCGCCTGGTACACCCAGAACGCGTCCGGGACGCCTGCGGGTTCCGGTGGCGAGGGCGACGCCGGCGGCGCCCATGGTTCCGGCACGGCCGGCGGTTCCGGCGCCGCTCCGCTTCCGCAGTTCCCGTCCGGTTCGTCCGACTCCGGACCGGCTCCGGCACCGTCGCCGTACGCGACCCCGGCGGCCGGTACCGCGACGCCGGGCGCCCCGTACGCCCCACCGGTCCCGCCCGCTCCCCCGGCTCACGCGCCGGGCGCGCCCTACGCGCCGCCCGCTCCCGCTCCGGGAACGCCGTTCGCCTCGCCGGCTCCGGCCGGTTCCGGCGCCCCGTACGCACCGCCCGCGCCGCCGACCGGGAGCCCGGTTCCGGTGCCGCGCCTGCCCGAGGGGTTCGAACCGCAGCAGGCTCCGGGGGCGGCCGAGCCGCCCCGGCAGGAGAGCCCGGCCGCCGCCACGCCGCCGGCCGCGCCCGAGCCGGACAACGGGGACCTGGAGAGCGGGGCGACCATGCGGTTCTCCGCCGTCGCCCTGAAGCGCGAGATGGCTGAGATCGCGGAGCGCGCGGCCGCCGCGGAGGAGACCGCCGGAGCCGTGGACGAGGGTTCCGCGCAGAGCGCCGGAGCGCCCGCCGAGGACGGTGGGTTCGCGGCCGGGGCCGAGGACTCGGTCGCCTCGCCGGACGGCTCCGCCGAGGAGAGCGCCGGTGCCGGTGGCTCCGCGGCCGCCGAGGCCGCCGCGACGGCCGGGGGCGCCGAGGGCGCGGACGCCGATACGGCCGCTTCCGCCGAGTCCAGCGGGTCCAGCGGGTCCAGCGGGTCCAGCGAGGTCACGGTGACCGCCGGAGCCGCCGAGCCCGACGGGTCCGACGGGTCCGACGCGTCCGCCGAGAGCGCGGCCGGGGCAACCGGCACGGACTCGGCGGCGGAGGGCGCCCCGGAGGCGGTATCCGCGCCCGAGGGCCTGAGCGAAGGTGACGAGGCCGCCGGGTCCGCCGTCGCCGCGCCGGCCCAGGACGGCGTGGCCGCCGACGCCCAGCCGGACGCGACCGGGTCCGGGGACACCCCGACGTCCGGGGACGCCCCGGCGCAGGACCGGACTCCCGAGGACGGCACCCCCCAGGCCGGCGCCCCGCAGCAAGCCCCTCCCGTCGATCCGGCCGCACCGGGCACCCACCCTGGCGCGCCGCCCGCCCGGGGACCCGCGCCCGCGGGGAACGCGCTCCCTCCGCTGCCGCCGTCGTACCGGCCCGCCGCCCCGGCGCCGGCCGCCCAGTGGCCCGCGCAGCCCGCGCCGCCGCAGCAGCCGGGCCCGATGCCGGCGGGTCAGGCTCAACCTGCCGCGCAGGGGCCCGAAGGCGCGCCCGGGCAGCAGCCGCCGTTCCAGCCGCAGGCGCCCCAGCCCGCGCCCGCGGCCTGGCACCGGCCGGGTCAGCCACAGGCCGCGGGAGCACCCGGACAGCCGGGCCCCATGCCCGGACAGCCGGGTGGTCACGGCTTCCCGCAGCAGGGTCAGCCGCAGGCACCCGTGGGGGCCGCCGCCGGCGGCTACGGCTTCCCGCCGCCCGGACAGCAGCAGCCGAACGCAGCCGCACCCCAGCCACCCCACTCCGGCACACCCAACCCCCCGGCCCAGCCCAGCGGCTACGGCTTCCCCCAACCCGGACAGCAGCAGGCACCCGCCGGGCCCACCCCGCCCAGCGGCTACGGCTTCCCCCAGCCCGGGCAACAGCCGAACGCAGCCGCACCCCAGCCACCCCACCCCGGCACACCCAACCCCCCGGCCCAGCCCAGCGGCTACGGCTTCCCCCAGCCCGGGCAACAGCCGAACGCGCAGCAGCCGGAGGGCGGTGCGGCGGGTCAGGGCGCGCAGCAGGCCGCCGACCCCCGGGCCGGTGCCGCCTGGCCGCAGCCGATCCAGCACGACCAGCGGCAGCCGACGAACCCCGGTGCCGCGCCGCTCGGTTACACCGCGGCCGTGGAGCTGTCCTCCGACCGGCTGCTCAACAACAAGCGGCAGAAGGCGAAGAGCAGCAGGCCCGCGGCCGTCGGCTCGCGGTTCAAGCTGGGTGGGAAGAAGGAGGAGGCCGAGCGGCAGCGGAAACTGGAGCTGATCCGCACGCCCGTGCTGTCCTGCTACCGGATCGCGGTCATCAGTCTCAAGGGCGGCGTCGGCAAGACGACCACCACCACCGCCCTCGGCTCCACCCTCGCCTCCGAGCGCCAGGACAAGATCCTCGCGATCGACGCGAACCCGGACGCCGGCACGCTCGGCCGCCGGGTGCGCCGCGAGACCGGGGCGACCATCCGCGACCTGGTCCAGGCGATCCCGTACCTCAACTCGTACATGGACATCCGTCGGTTCACTTCGCAGGCGCCCTCCGGTCTGGAGATCATCGCCAACGACGTCGACCCGGCCGTCTCGACCACGTTCAACGACGAGGACTACCGGCGCGCCATCGACGTGCTGGGCCGGCAGTACCCGGTGATCCTCACCGACTCGGGCACGGGTCTGCTGTACAGCGCGATGCGCGGGGTGCTCGACCTCGCCGACCAGCTCATCATCATCTCGACACCGTCCGTCGACGGGGCGAGCAGTGCCAGCACCACCCTGGACTGGCTGTCCGCGCACGGGTACGCCGACCTGGTCTCCCGGTCCATCACGGTCATCTCCGGGGTGCGCGAGACCGGCAAGATGATCAAGGTCGAGGACATCGTGTCCCACTTCGAGACCCGCTGCCGCGGGGTGATCGTGGTGCCCTTCGACGAGCATCTGGCCGCGGGTGCCGAGGTCGACCTCGACATGATGCGGCCGAAGGTGCGGGAGGCGTACTTCAACCTCGCGGCCATGGTCGCCGAGGACTTCGTGCGGCACCAGCAGATGCACGGCCTGTGGACGAACGACGGCAACCCGCCGCCGGTGGCCGCGCCGCCGATGCCCGGCCAGCCGATGCCTGCCCAGCCGTACCCCGGCCAGCCGATGCCGGACCAGGCGTACCCGGGCCAGCCGATGCCGGGTCAGCCGTACCCGGGTCAGCCCATGCCGGACCAGGCGTACCCCGGCCAGCCCATGCCGGGCCAGCCCATGCCGGGTCAGCCGTACCCGGGCCAGCCCATGCCGGGTCAGCCGTACCCCGGCCAGCCGTATCCGGGCGGGCCCCACCAGGGGCAGCCCCACCCGCCGCAGCAGGCACAGCCGGGCCAGGCACAGCCTTACCCGGAACAGCAGGCGCAGCCGTACCCGGAACAGCAGGCGCGGCCGTACCCGGAGCAGCAAGCGCAGCCGGGCCCGCCCCACCCGCAGGGCGCTCCCGCCCAGCCCTACCCGCCGCAGCCGGGGCAGGCCCAGGCACGGCCGCCGCAGCCCCCGCCGCAGCAGTAGCCCCGGCCAGGGGACGGGGGACGGTACGACGAAGGGCGGCCGGTGCGATGCGCACCGGCCGCCCTTCCTTGCCCGGGGGCCTACGCCTGCGCGGCCACGATCTCCCGGCACCGCTTCACGTCGTCGGCCATCTGCTCGAGCAGCGCGTCGAGGGACTCGAACTTCGCCTGCCCGCGGACGTAGGCGACGAAGTCGACGGCGACGTGCAGGCCGTACAGGTCGAGTCCGACGCGGTCGATGGCGTACGCCTCCACCGTGCGCTCGGTGCCGTCGAACTGCGGGTTGGTGCCGACCGAGATCGCGGCCGGCATGATCTCGCCCTGCGCGTGCAGGTAACCGGCGTACACGCCGTCGGCCGGGATCGCGGTGTGCGGCAGCGTCTCCACGTTGGCCGTGGGGAAGCCCATCTCACGGCCCCGCTGGGCGCCGCGCACCACCACGCCCTCCACCCGGTGCGGGCGGCCCAGGATCTCGCGCGCGCCGGTGACGTCGCCCTCGGCGACCAGGCGCCGGGTCAGGGTCGAGGAGAACGGCTCGCCGCCGCCCGCGTCGCCGGTGACGTACAGGTCGACGACGTCCACCTCGAAGTCGTAGATCTCGCCCTGCTCGGTGAGGAAGTCGACGTTGCCGGCGGCCTTGTGGCCGAAGCGGAAGTTCGGGCCCTCGACGACCGCCTTGGCGTGCAGCTTGTCGGCCAGGACCTTGACGACGAACTCGGCGGGCGACAGCTTCGAGAACTCGGTCGTGAACGGGAGGATCAGCACCGCGTCGACACCGAGCTCCGTCATCAGCTCGGCCCGGCGGTGGTGCGGGGCGAGCAGCGGCGGGTGGCTGCCGGGGCGGACGACCTCGCTGGGGTGCGGGTCGAAGGTGACGACGACGGCCGGGACCCCCAGCTCGCGGGCGCGGTCGACGGCGTGCTTGATGATCAGCTGGTGGCCTCGGTGGACGCCGTCGTAGGAACCGATGGTGACGACGCTGCGCCCCCAGTCCTGCGGGATGTCCTCCAAGCCACGCCAGCGCTGCACTGTGACCGCTCCTCGAACCCTTGTCCGTGTCTACCGTTGACCTGTTGTGCAGGTCTAAGGGTGCCATGCCGGGTGCCCGGCGCCCGCATCGGCATGGGGGCTGTGACCGGGCGCACGTTCCCCGGCGGCTCAGGCCGGTACGCGAACGCCGGCCAGGCTCTCGATCATGCGGTGGGCACTGGGGCCCACCACCGCCGCCCACTCGTCGGGGGCCTCGCTCAGCCAGCGGGCCATCCGGGCGGCGAAGCCGGGCGCGTGCCGGGACAGGTCGACGAGTGCGCAGTCGAAGCGGGTGGCGCCGTCGGGGGTGCGCACGAGGAGCAGGCCCGTACGGTGGACCAGTGCGCGCAGTTCCGTCTCCCGGCCGGCTCCGTGCGGGGCCGCGGCGTACAGGACGGCGTCCAGGACGGACGGATCGCGCTCGTGGGCGAACAGGAGGTCCAGCAGCTCGCGCCGCAGGGGCCGGGACGCGGGGCCCCCGGGGGCGGCGAGGACGCCGGCGAGAGCCGCCCGGACCTCTTCGGGACCGTCGCCGAGCAGTCCGGTGACCAGGGGCAGCAGGACGGGGCGGGCGGCGGGGCCCCGGTCCAGGCAGCGGTCGACGTAGTCGGCCGCGGGTCCGGCCAGCTCCGGACGGGTGCCCGCCGCGTCCCCGACCAGGGCGGCGACCCGGCCGGCGACGGCAGGGTGGGTGACGGCGGCGAGCACGCCCAGTGCGGCCCCGGCATCCCGGCCACGGCTGCCGCTCAGGCGGGCACGGAACGCCTCCAGGACCGGCTCGGGATGGGTGTTCAGCGCCGGGGCCAGGGCGCCGGGCGGGAACAGCGGATCGCCGCCTGCGAAATGGTGCAGGGCCTCGGCCAGGTGGCGGTCGCGGGTCTCGGGGTCGTGGACCAGGAGGGCGAGGGCGCCGCCGTGCAGGGCGCGGTCGGCGGGACGGGCCAGCAGGGCCACGGCGGCGTGGCGCAGCAGTTCCCGGTCGGCCGCCGCGCGGACGTGGGGGACCGCGCGGAGCCCGGACGCGACGGCGGCGGCGTGGCGGGCCGGGCGCTCGTCGTGCGCCCAGCGGTCGACGGCCCGGCAGACGGCGGAGGGCTCGTCCTCGGCGAGGACGGCGAGCAGTTCGTCGGCGCGTGGGTGCGCACTGGTCACGAGCACCTCGGTGAGATCGTCCAGGGCTCCGTGCCGATGGGTGTGCAGCAGCGCCTGCGCGGCGGTCGCCACGGTGGCGTCCGGGGTCGCGGGCAGCGGCCGCTCGTCGTCGAACCAGTCGGTCAGGTGGGGCTGTACGACGCCGGGCCGGGCCGCCAGCAGCCGGGCCACGGCGTCGAGGTGGCGGCCGCCGGCGTCGGGCGGCTCCGGTGGCCCGGCATCCGCCAGGACCAGCTCGCGCAGCAACGAGAGACGTTCCTCGACCGGGACGGGCAGCGCGGTCCAGAAGTCGGGCCCGAACTCGGCCGGTACGGCGCGCTGTTCACGGCGCCAGGTGACGATGTGGTCGGCGAGGGTGCGCAGCACCCCGGTGTACGGCGTCGCGTCCGGGACCGCTGTCAGGGTCCGGGCGAGCAGACGGGCGGGCCACCAGGAGTTCGGCTCCAGATCCAGGGCCTCCGTCAACTCGGCCATTCGCTCGGCGAGTTCGTGGGGTCCTTGCTGGCGGGCGAGGAGGAGCAGGGCCTGGACCACCGGGCCGGCGCGGTGGTGCGGCAGCGGGGCGAGGTGCGGGCCGAGCGGGGCGCGGGAGCGGTGGACGAGGACGTCGAGGGCCTCGTCCAGGTCGAGGTGCAGGCCCTGGATCCAGTCGGCCAGTTCCTCGTGGGCGAAGCGGTAGCCGTCGCCTGCCGGAATCAGGAGGCCCTCGGCGAGGACGGCGGAGGCCCAGCCGGAACCGCCGCCCAGCCGGGCCGGAGCGGGGCCCCAGGGGAACACCGCGTCGAAGGACTCCCGGTCCAGCTCACCCCGTCCGGTGCCGAGGCTGCGCCGGGCGGCCTCGTGCACCTGCCCGGCCACCCGGGCGGCGAGCCTCCTTACGGGCGTGCCGCGCAGACCGTTCCCGGCGGCGAGGCGGACCGCGACGCGCAGGCACACCAGGTCCAGGTGGGCGGTGTGGACCTCGTGCCGGTCGACCGGGCCGGTGGGTGGGGTGCCGGCCGGGAGAGCGGCGTGGACCTCGGAGAACAGGCGCAGGGTGAGCGGGTGCCGGGCGTCCCGGTCGTCCAGGGCCCCCTCGGGGATGCGGTAGCGGGCACGGGCCTCGCGGGCCTCCTCCCGGTCGAGATCGGCGAGCCGCACGCACGGCGGCAGGGGAGTCCCGGCACCCGCCTGCGTCGGCGCGTGCAGCAGACCGGCCGGGAACTCGGCCCCGGCGTGCTCCCAGTACTCCTCCCCGCAGGCCACCACCAGCCGCGCCCCGGTCCGCTCCAGCCACCGCGCCGTGCCCCTGATCCACTCGGGGGAGCGGCGGGCGAGGGCCGGCGGCATCTCCTCCGGCCCGTCGAGCAGGAGCAGCAGCGGGCGACCGGCCGGCTGTGCGAGACCGGCCACCCGCTCGGGGGTGGGGGCGGCGCTCCCCGCGGGCGGTGCGGAGGGACCGGCGGCGACGATGCGCGCGGCGCGCGCCAGGCTGCGGCGCACCGCGTCGGCCACGGACTCGTCGGTGTCCTCCAGGTCCGCGCCACGCAGCCACAGGGTGGCGGCGGGCCGCCCGGCACCGTGGCGGCGGGCGGCGAGGATCCCGAGTTCCGTCGTGCGGCCGCTGCCCGGCGCTCCGACGAGACCGAGCACGGCGGGGCGGGCACCGGCACCGGCACCGGCGAAGGTGTTCAACTCACCTGTCACGCGCTCCCGTTCGACCGGTCGCACCGGAGGGAGGCCGGCCGCGCCGGTGTGTCCGGCCAGGGCGCCGGGCGGGCCGTCCTGGCCCACCGAGGTGGCGGTCAGTTCGAGCACTCCGGCCAGGTTGAGGTCGGCGCCGTGGGCGGGCACGGTCGCCGCGTTGCGGGCGAGCAGTTCGGCGAGCGGACCCTCGGCCGCCGGTCGCAGGGGCACCGCGAACCCGGTGTCGCGCCGGTCGGAGTGGAGGGCGGTGCCGATGACGGCGAGCACCGCGCCGGTCCCGGCGTCGAGCACCGGTCCCCCGGCCGCGCCACCGCCGAGCCGGAGCGCGTCCTGGCCCGCCGTTCCGATGGCCAGCTCCAGCGCGTCCTCGATCAGGTGGAGGCGGTCGGTGGCGGTGTAGGTCACCCGGGTGGCCGCCAGCACCCGTGCCTCGCGCCAGCAGCCGGCGGCGACGCGGACGTACGCGCCGGCCTCGACGCGGTCACGAACCGTCAGCGGCAGCGGCGCCACGTCCAGCCCCTCGGTGCGGACCAGGGCCAGCCCCAGCCCGGGCAGTGCGGTGACGGCCTCGGCGCCGACCAGGCAGGTGCGCTGCCCGGCGGTGCACAGCACGAGCCGGCCGAGCCCGTCGACGGCCTCGTGGCTGGTGAGGAGGGTGCCACGGTGATCAGCCAGAAACCCCGTACCGCGAGGCCGCCCGGCCGGGTCACGGATCTGCACGAGTCCCTCGAGCCCGGCCCGGTCCCTGCTGCCGCCCGGGCCGGAGCCTGTGACAACGGCCCGGCCAGGGGCAACGGCCCGGCCAGGGGCAGCGATACGGCTCGGCCCGCCGGCCCCGCCCCGAACCACGGGCGCCTTCGGCTCGCCGGCCTCGTGCCGCCCGCCGGTCCTCGTCGGACCTGCGGTCCGGTTCGGACCGGTGGTCGCCTTCGGCCCGTCGGTCGGCGAGGGGTCGACGGGGCGCCGCGGAGCGCCGGTCCCGCCCGGAGCGGCGGCCGGCGCCACGGCGCCGGTCCCTCCGGGGTCGCCCGCACCTGCGGAGTCACCGGTCCGGCCCCGGGCGGCGGACCCGCTCGGGGCACCGGTCGCCCGCGGGGCGGCGATCCAGCCCGGCAGACCCGCCCAGCTCACATTGACCGCCCGCCTCGGGACACCGCTCCCGTCCGGTCCCTCGGCCCCGCCCGGTGAGCCGGTCCGCCCCGTTCTGCCGTCGCCGCCCGAGTCGGGGGTCCGGCTGAGGAGACGAGCCCCGCCCGCGCCACCGGCCGAGCCGGGCACGCCGCCTTCGCCCGGCACACCGACCGGGCTCGCGACGCCGGCCCCCTCAGCGCCCTCGACCGGGTCCGGACCGGCCGGGACGGCGGCACCGTTCGAGTCGCCGCCGCGTCGGTCCGGCAACTCCGTGCGACTCTCGGACCGGGCGGGGCCGAAGACGCCGGTGGGTTCCGGCCCCTCGTCTCGTGCCGCCATGGCCGTACCCTCCCCGCCCGTGCTCGCCTGTCCTCGTCCCCGACGGTAGGCGGGGATGATCAGCGAGAGTGCGCGCGAGGCGAAAGCGCCCCCTTCCGCTCCCCCGGTTCACTCCGAGCGCCTGCCCGGTCGGGTGAATGAGTGGGGGCGGCTGGATACACCCTAGGGAGGGGGAACCGAGGGGGGACCGTGGAGCGGCGGCAGTGGCAGTACCCCGTGGCCGCCGCCGCTCCACGGTCAGGCTCGCCCACCGGCCGGACGCCGGGTCGCGGTCAGCCGAAGACGGCCAGGCTCTTCGCCTTGCCCTTGTGCTCCTCGACGAGGGCGAGGAATCGGCCCTCCAGGTCGAACACGGCGACAGGACCGGCGCCGGCGTACTCCTCGGGCATCTCCAGGCGGACGCCGTTGAGCAGCAGCCGGGCACGCCGGACGTCCACCTGCCAGCGCGGGAACGCCGCCGTGGCCGCCTCGGCGACGGGCATCACGGTCAGCTCCTGCTGGAGCTGGTCCAGCGTCTTCGCGGAGTCGAGCCTGTACGGGCCGACGCGCGTCCTGCGCAGTGCGGTGAGGTGGCCGCCGACGCCCAGGTCGGCGCCCAGATCGCGGGCGAGGGCGCGGATGTAGGTGCCGGACGAGCAGACCACCGAGACGACCAGGTCGAGCACGGCGGTGCCGTCCTCCGCGACGGCGTCCCGGACGTCGTACACGGCGAAGGAGGAGACGGTGACCGGACGGGCCGGGATCTCGAACTCCTCGCCCTCACGGGCCCGCTTGTACGACCGCACACCGTTGATCTTGATGGCGCTGACCTTGGACGGCACCTGCATGATGTCGCCGCTCAGCCTGGCGACGCCGGCGTCGATGGCGTCCCGGGTCACCTTGGAGGCGTCCGTGGTGGAGGTGATCTCCCCCTCGGCGTCGTCGGTGAGCGTGTTCTGGCCGAGGCGGATGGTGCCCAGGTACTCCTTCTCGGTCAGCGCGAGGTGCCCGAGCAGCTTGGTGGCGCGCTCGACGCCGAGGACCAGGACGCCGGTCGCCATCGGGTCGAGGGTGCCGGCGTGGCCGACCCGGCGGGTCCGGGCGATGCCGCGCATCTTGGCGACCACGTCGTGCGAAGTGAAGCCCGACGGCTTGTCGACGATGACAAGGCCGTCGGGCGTGGTGTGCTTCTGGGTCATTCCGCGGCTTCGCCGTCCGTCCCGGCGCTCTCGTCCTCGCCCGGCTTGCGGTAAGGATCGGCGCCGCCCGCGTACGCCGCGCCCGCGGAGGCCTCGCGGACCTTCGCGTCGGACTGCCGGGCCCTGTCGAGCAGGTCCTCGATGGTCCGGGCGGTGTCCGGGAGGGCGTCCGCGACGAAGGTGAGGGTCGGCGTGAACTTCACACCGGCCGCACGGCCGACCTCGGAGCGCAGGATGCCCTTGGCGCTCTCCAGGCCGGCGGCCGCGGCCTGCCGCTCCTCGTCGTCCCCGTAGACCGTGTAGAAGACGGTCGCCTCCCGCAGGTCACCCGTGACCCGGGTGTCCGTGATGGTGACGTGCGAGCCGAGCCGCGGGTCCTTGATCCCGCGCTGCAGCTTCTGGGCCACCACCTCCCGGATGAGGTCCGCCAGCCTTTTCGCCCGCGCGTTGTCGGCCACTGGTCCGTCTCCCGTTCTTTCTTCTTCTCGTGTTTCCGTGGGTGTGGTCGTCGTCAGTCGTCTTCGCCGTGGAGGCGCCGTCTCACGGAGAGCAGTTCCACCT
Source organism: Streptomyces cellostaticus (assembly GCF_023630175.1). Taxonomy (GTDB): domain Bacteria; phylum Actinomycetota; class Actinomycetes; order Streptomycetales; family Streptomycetaceae; genus Streptomyces; species Streptomyces cellostaticus_A. The sequence continues at coordinate 47,816 of NZ_JALLIN010000004.1, forward strand.
CCGGGCGGCCGGCGACCAGCCGTTCGCACCGGTCCAGTACGTCGCTGAGGTGCGCCGTGTCACCGGAGACCATCGCCATGCCGATGATCGCTCGCCGGTGGAGGTCCATGTGGTCCACCTCGGCCGCGCTCACCGCGTACTTGCGCTGGAGTTCGGCGACGATCGGGCGGACGACGGAGCGCTTCTCCTTCAGCGAGTGGACGTCGCCGAGGAGCAGGTCGAAGGACAGAGTCCCCACATACATGTGTGCAACCGGTTCACCCGCCGGTACGGGATAGGTGGCCCCGGGTCCGAATGGCCGGGGACACCAAGAACGGTACCCCGTACCCGCCGGTGGCTCGACAGGGTTTCCGCGGCACCGGCGGCCGGACCGCTGCCCGGGGCGAAGCGCCCGGGCAACGGCGCGCCGGCCGGCGGGACCGAAGTCCCGCCGGCCGGCGGCGAACCGTGGGGTGTTACGCCCGCGGCTTCTCCCGCATCTCGTACGTCGCGATGACGTCGTCGACCTTGATGTCGTTGAAGTTTCCGAGGTTGATACCACCCTCGTAGCCTTCGCGGATCTCGGTGACGTCGTCCTTGAAGCGACGCAGGCCCTCGATGTTGAGGTTCTCCGCGACCACCTTGCCGTCGCGGATGAGGCGCGCCTTGGTGTTGCGCTTGACCTCGCCGGACCGGATGAGCACACCGGCGATGTTGCCCAGCTTGGACGACTTGAAGACCTCGCGGATCTCCGCCGTGCCGAGCTCGACCTCCTCGTACTCCGGCTTGAGCATGCCCTTGAGGGCCGCCTCGATCTCCTCGATCGCCTGGTAGATGACCGAGTAGTACCGGACGTCCACGCCCTCGCGCTCGGCCATCTGCGCCGCGCGGCCGGCCGCGCGGACGTTGAAGCCGATCACGATGGCGTCCGAGCCCATCGCCAGGTCGATGTCGGACTCCGTGACCGCACCGACGCCGCGGTGCAGGACGCGGATGTCGACCTCTTCGCCGACGTCGAGCTGGAGCAGGGAGGACTCGAGGGCCTCGACGGAACCGGAAGCGTCACCCTTGATGATCAGGTTGAGCTGCTGGACCTCGCCGGCCTTGAGCACCTTGTCCAGGTCCTCCAGCGACACGCGGCGCGTGCGCTTGGCGAACGCGGCGTTGCGCTCGCGGGCGGCGCGCTTCTCGGCGATCTGACGGGCCGTACGGTCCTCGTCGACCACCAGGAAGTTGTCGCCCGCACCCGGGACGTTGGTCAGGCCCAGGACCTGGACCGGCGTCGAGGGCCCGGCCTCGCCGACGTTGTTGCCGTTGTCGTCGAGCATGGCGCGCACGCGACCGTAGGCGTCGCCCACGACCATCGTGTCGCCGACCCGCAGCGTGCCTCGCTGGACGAGGACCGTCGCCACGGCACCGCGGCCGCGGTCGAGACGGGACTCGATCGAGATGCCCTGCGCGTCCTGGCTCGGGTTGGCCCGCAGGTCGAGCGAGGCGTCGGCCGTGAGGACCACGGCCTCCAGCAGCGAGTCGATGTGCAGACCCTGCTTGGCGGAGATGTCGACGAACATCGTCTCGCCGCCGTACTCCTCTGCCACCAGGCCGTACTCGGTCAGCTGACCGCGCACCTTGGTCGGGTCGGCACCCTCGACGTCGATCTTGTTGACCGCGACGACGATCGGCACCTCGGCGGCCTTGGCGTGGTTGAGCGCCTCGACCGTCTGCGGCATGACGCCGTCGTTGGCCGCGACGACCAGGATCGCGATGTCGGTCGACTTCGCACCACGGGCACGCATGGCGGTGAACGCCTCGTGACCCGGGGTGTCGATGAAGGTGATCTTGCGCTCTTCGTCGTTGACCTCGGTCGCGACCTGGTAGGCACCGATGTGCTGGGTGATGCCGCCGGCCTCGCCCGCGATGACGTTCGTCTTGCGGATGGCGTCGAGCAGTCGGGTCTTACCGTGGTCGACGTGACCCATGACGGTCACGACCGGCGGACGGACGACCAGGTCCTCCTCGGAGCCCTCGTCCTCGCCGAACTCGATGTCGAAGGACTCGAGCAGCTCGCGGTCCTCCTCCTCGGGGCTGACGATCTGAACCGTGTAGTTCATCTCGTCGGCGAGGAGCTGCAGGGTCTCGTCGGAGACGGACTGCGTGGCGGTGACCATCTCGCCGAGGTTCATCATGACCGCGACGAGGGACGCCGGGTTGGCGTTGATCTTCTCCGCGAAGTCCGTGAGCGACGCGCCGCGGGAGAGGCGGATGGCCTCGCCGTTGCCGCGCGGCAGCATCACGCCGCCGACGCTCGGGGCCTGCATGGCCTCGTACTCCTGGCGCCTCTGCCGCTTCGACTTGCGGCCGCGACGCGCGGGACCGCCGGGACGGCCGAAGGCGCCCTGCGTGCCGCCGCGGCCACCGGGACCGCCGGGACGGCCACCGAAGCCGGGACGGCCGCCACCGCCACCGGGACCGCCGGGACGACCGGCGAAGCCGCCGCCACCGCCACCGGGACCGCCGGGACGGCCGGCGAAGCCGCCGCCACCACCCGGGCGACCGGCGAAGCCGCCGCCACCCGGACGACCGCCGCCACCGGGACGACCGCCGCCACCGGGACCACGGCCACCGGGGCCACCGCCGCCGGGACGCGGGCCGGCAGCCGGACGCTGCGGCATCATGCCGGGGTTCGGACGCGGACCGGCCGGTCCGGGACGCGGACCGCCCTGCGGGCGGGGCATGCCGGACGGCGACGGACGGTTGCCGCCGGGAGCCTGCGGACGCGGACCGCCGCCCTGGCCGCCGGGAGCCTGCGGACGGGGACCGGCGCCGGGGGCACCGGGACCACCGGGACGCGGGCCGCCCTGCGGGCGGGGCGCCTGCGGGCGCGCCATGCCGGTGGAACCACCGGACGTGAAGGGGTTGTTCCCCGGACGCGGGCCGGCCGGGCGGGCACCCGGTCGCGCACCCTGGCCACCGGGGCGCTGACCGCCCTGGCCCGGACGACCACCCTGGCCCTGACCGGAGGCCGCGGGACGGCCACCGGGCTTCGGCGCACCCGGACGGGCGCCGGGACGCGGGCCCTGCGCGGCCGGAGCCTGCGGGGTCTGCGCGGGCGGGGCCGGCGGAGCGGTGAACTCCGGGGCCGCCGGGGCCGGACGCGGCGCGGGCTTCGGACCCGGGACCGGACGCGGGCCGGGGGCCGGCGTCGGGGCCGCGGGAGCCGACGGAGCCGCGGACTGCGGGGCAGCCGGCGGCTTGGGGGCACCCGGCTTCGGGGCAGCCGGACGGGCCGCCTGCGCCGGAGAGGGCGCTGCGGGCCTGGGGGCGGCCTTACGGGGGGCGGGCTTGCCGGCGGACTTGCCGGAGCCGCCGCCCTGGAAGGCGTCTGTCAGCTTGCGTACAACGGGCGCTTCGATCGTCGAAGACGCCGAACGGACGAATTCACCGAGTTCCTGGAGCTTGGCCATGACGACCTTGCTCTCCACGCCGAACTCCTTGGCGAGTTCGTAGACCCGGACCTTAGCCACTTCGCTCCTCTGAGGTCCGGGTTGCGTCCGGACCGTCGCTAGTTCATGGGCGTACTCATCGCGTACTCATCGAGTGCTCATCGCAATCTCGACCTGCTTTCGACTCGCGAGGTACCAGGCCGCACGGGGGGATCCGCGCGGCTCGCTTTACGGTGTTGCCTGTGTTGCCTGCTCGGCAACTGTCTGTCGCTCGACGTAGCGGCGCAACGCCTTTACGTCGAGCGGCCCGGGGACGCGGAGCGCCCGAGGGAACGCCCGGCGGCGCACCGCCTGGTCGAGACAGACCGGGTCGGGGTGTACGTACGCACCCCGGCCGGGCAGCGTACCGCGAGGATCGGGAACGCACTGCTCCCGATCCGCCACGGTCCGCAGCAGAGCGTCCTTGGCCGCTCGCTGCCTGCACCCCACACAGGTGCGCTCAGGGCATGCGCGGGCTCGCGTCCGGCCAGACACCCTTAAGTCTACCTCCCCGCACCGACCTCACCCCTCCGGGGGAAGAGTCGAACAGTTGCTTGCTGCAGGCTGTCGTATTCTCAGCGTCACTCGGCCGAGATCTATTCCCCGCCGCGCTCCCCGGCCGGCTCGGTGTCCGGCCGGATGTCGATCCGCCAGCCGGTCAGCCGCGCGGCGAGCCGGGCGTTCTGCCCTTCCTTGCCGATCGCCAGCGAGAGCTGGTAGTCCGGCACCGTCACCCGGGCGGACCGGGCGGCCAGGTCCACGACCTCCACCTTGCTCACCCGGGCGGGTGACAGCGCGTTCGCCACCATCTCGGCCGGGTCGTCCGACCAGTCGACGATGTCGATCTTCTCACCGTTGAGTTCGCCCATGACGTTGCGCACCCGGCCGCCCATGGGGCCGATGCAGGCGCCCTTGGCGTTCAGGCCCGAACGGGTGGACCGCACGGCGATCTTGGTCCGGTGGCCGGCCTCGCGGGCGATCGCCGCGATCTCGACCGAGCCGTCGGCGATCTCCGGCACCTCCAGGGCGAAGAGCTTCTTCACCAGGTTGGGGTGCGTGCGGGAGAGCGTCACCGAGGGGCCCCGGACGCCCTTGGCCACCCGTACGACGTACGACCGCAGGCGCATGCCGTGCGGGTACGTCTCGCCCGGGACCTGCTCCTGCACCGGCAGGATGGCCTCGAGCTTGCCGATGTCCACGAGCACGTTCTTGGGGTCGCGGCCCTGCTGGACCACGCCGGTGACGATGTCGCCCTCGCGGCCGGCGTACTCGCCGAGCGTCGCGTCGTCCTCGGCGTCGCGCAGCCGCTGCAGGATCACCTGCTTGGCGGTGGTGGCGGCGATCCTGCCGAAGCCGGACGGGGTGTCGTCGAACTCGCGGGGCGCCTGCCCCTCCTCGAGGTCCTCGGGGTCCTCCTTCGCCCACACGGTCACGTGCCCGGTCTCCCGGTTGAGCTCCACGCGCGCGTGCCGGCGGCTTCCCTCGGTGCGGTGGTAGGCGATGAGGAGGGCCGACTCGATCGCCTCGACCAGCAGGTCGAAGGAGATCTCCTTCTCCCGCACCAAGCCCCGCAGGGCGCTCATGTCGATGTCCACGGCTACGCCTCCTCCTCTTCCTTCATGTCCTTCTTGTCCTTGCGGTTGAACTCGACCTGCACGCGCGCCTTCGCGATCTCCGGGAATCCCAGTCTGCGGGCGGTCGCCTTGCGGCCCTTCACCCCGGGCACCTCGACCTCGATACCCTCCTCGTCCACCTCGAGGATCCTCGCGACCAGTTCGCCGCCCTCGGCCAGTTGGAACCTCACCAGCCGGTCGGTGGCGCGCACGAAGTGCCGGTGCTCGGAGAGGGCGCGCTCCGCGCCGGGGGTGCCGACCTCCAGGTCGTACGCGTCGTCGCCCATCGCGTTGGTCTCGTCGAGCTTCGCCGAGAGCGCGCGGCTCACATCGGCGATCCGGTCCAGGTCCGCTCCGGCGTCGGAGTCGACGGTCACGCGCAGCACACGCTTGCGTCCGACGGATTCCACGGTGATCTCTTCGAGGTCGAGCCCCTGAGAGGTGACGAGCGGTTCCAAAAGCTCTCGCAGCCTCTCGCTCTGGGTGGTGCTCATCCGGGTGACTCCTCGGCCGCGTGTGCTGTTGTGGGATGGGTCGCGTGTCTGGTCAAAGGGTATCCGGTCGCAGGGAGTGTTGCCGTCCACCTGTGTACGCGCGGTGCCGGTGAGTGGCGTACCAGCGGGGCGCGGGTACGGTGATCACGGGCAGGCCGCCCGACGGCCGTTCCCCCTCCTTGCCGTGCCGTTCCCCGCCGTTCCCTTCGTACGAGTGCCCGAGGACGTCTGCCGTGCCGTACCCTCCGCCGCCGCGCACCCCCTCGGGTCCGCGCAGAAGATCCCTGCTCGCCTCGGCCGCCGGGGCCGCCCTGCTGGTGGGCTGCTCGGCCGGCCCCGACTCCGCGGCCGGCGGGACGGCCTCGGTGGCCGCGCGGGCACGCGCGCGGGCGGCCCGGGACAGCGAGGGACTGCTGGAGCGGTACGACGCGGTGCTCGCCGCGCACCCCGCGCTGGCGGAGCCGCTGGGACCGCTGCGGGCGCAGGTCGCGGCGCACCGGGCGGCGTTCGCCGGGCGCGCCGCCACCGGCACGCGGGCGCCGGCGTCCGCCGCCGCGGCGACCACGGCCGCGCCCTCGCCGGCCCCAACCGTGCCCGCCGGGGAGAAGGACGCGCTGGCGTTCCTCGCCACCGCCGAACGGAGCCTCGCGGACCGCCGGGCGAAGGACCTGCTGGACGTGCCGGGCGAACTGGCCCGGCTGATGGCGTCGGCGGCCGCGGCCGGGGCCGCGCACGCGTATCTGCTGACCGAGGAGGCCAGGTGAGCCAGCGGGACAGATCGGCCGAACTCACCGCCCTGCAGGCCGCGCTGGCGGCGGAGCACGCCGCGGTGTACGGGTACGGCGTCGTCGGCGGGCGCGTCGGCGACAAGCGGCTGAAGCAGGTGCGGGCGGCCTACGACGCCCACCGGGCCCGCCGGGACGCGCTGGTGCGCGAGGTGCGCGAGTTGGGTGGCGAGCCGGTCGCGGCGAGCGCCGGCTACGCGCTGCCCTTCCCGGTGGCGGACTCCTCGGCCGCGGTGCGGCTCGCCGCCGATCTGGAGGAACGGGTGGCCGGGGTCTACTCGGACCTGGTGCGGGCGACGACCGGGGAGCGGCGTGGCGCGGCCGCCGGGGCGCTGCGGGAGGCCGCGGTGCGGGCGGTGCGCTGGAGCGGGGAGAGCGTAGCCTTCCCTGGGCTCGCCGAACGGACCGGTGACGACACGGGTGCGGCGGGTCCGAGCGCCTCGGCGTCCCCGTCGAGGTGACGGCAGAGCCGCCCCCGGGGCAGGCTCAGGAGAGGAAGGGAACGACTCGCGCATGGTTTTCGAACCGCCCCGGCGGCTGGTGCGGGCGCTCGGTGAGACGGCGCCGGCCGGGGACGACTGGCTGGCACGGCTGCCTGAGACGGCCGAACGGACGGTCGCACGGCGCGAGTTGACCGTGGAACGGGTCCAGGTACCGGGCGGCCGCAGCAGCCTGGTCGTACTGGTGCGGCGGACCGACGGCACACCGGCGGTGCTGAAGCTGGCCCCGAACCGGGCCCGGCCGGAGAGCGAGCGGGCAGCGCTGGCGCACTGGGCGGGGCGGGGTGCCGTACAACTGCTGGAGTCGGACGCCGGGGACAGCGCCGACGGAGCGCTGCTGCTGGAGCGGCTGCACCCGGACGTGTCGGTGCGGTCGCTGCCGGAGGCCAAGGCGCTGCTGGAGGCGGCGGGGACGCTGCGGCGGCTGTGGGTCGAGCCGCCGGGCGGTCACGTCTTCGAGACGGTGGCGGAGCGCACCGGGCGGCAGGCGGAGGCGATGCGGGCGGCCGCGCCGGCCGCGCCCGAGACGGCACCGCTGGTGGACGCGGCGCTCACGGCCCGGGCGGAACTGCTGGCCGCGCCGCCGGACCACCGGCTGCTGCACGGCACGTTCCGGCAGAGCAAGGTGCTCGCCGGGGAGCGGATGCACTGGCTGGCGGTCGGACCGGACCCCGTGGTCGGCGAGAGCGCCTTCGACCTCGCGCGGCTGGTGCGCGACCGGGTAGAGGACCTGATCGCCAACCCGTCCGGCGCGTCCACCACCCGGCGCCGGATCAAGCGGCTCGCGGAGTCACTGGAGGTGGACCTGGAGCGGCTGCGCGGCTGGACCCTGTTCCGCGCGGTGGAGTCCGGCGTCCGGGCCCTGCGGGTGGGCCGTCCGAAGGACGCGGAACTGCTCCTCGAGTTCGCGGGCTGGCTGTAGCCCGGGGTGCACCCGCCCGACCACCCGGAGCGCCCATGCCCCTGCGCCCCGCGTCCCGGGCGGGACGCGGGGCGCAGGGCCGCCGGTGTCAGGCGGACAGGCGGGCGACGGCGTCCTCGACGGACAGTTCCTCGCGCTCGCCGGTCTTGCGGTCCTTGAGCTCCAGCACGCCCTCGGCGGAGCGGCGGCCCGCCACCAGGATCTGCGGTACGCCGATCAGCTCGGCGTCGGTGAACTTCACGCCCGGGGAGACTCCGGCCCGGTCGTCCACCAGGACGCGCAGGCCGGCGGCCCGCAGCCGCTCCGCGACGTCGAGCGCCAGCTCGGTCTGCACCGCCTTGCCGGCGGCGACGACGTGCACGTCGGCCGGGGCGACCTCCTTGGGCCAGACCAGGCCGTGCTCGTCGGCGTGCTGCTCGGCGAGGGCGGCGACCGCGCGGGAGACGCCGACGCCGTAGGAGCCCATGGTCACGCGGACCGGCTTGCCGTTCTGGCCGAGGACGTCCAGCTTGAGGGCGTCGGTGTACTTGCGGCCGAGCTGGAAGATGTGGCCGATCTCGATGGCGCGGTCCAGCTTCAGGCCGGTGCCGCACCTCGGGCAGGGGTCGCCCTCGCGCACCACCACGACGTCCACGTACTCGTCGACCTCGAAGTCACGGCCGGCGACGACGTTCCGGGCGTGCGTGTGCTCCTTGTTGGCGCCGGTGATCCAGGCGGTGCCGGGGGCCACGCGCGGGTCGGCGAGGTACTTGACCTTGTCGCCCAGTCCCTGCGGGCCGACGTAGCCGCGCACCAGGTCGGGGCGGCCCGCGAAGTCCGACTCGGTGACCATCTCGACGACCGCCGGGGCGAAGTGCTCCTCCAGCTTGCCGAGGTCCACCTCGCGGTCGCCGGGGACGCCGACGGCGACGATCTCGCCGTCCACCTTGACCAGCAGGTTCTTCAGGGTGGCCGAGGCGGGGACCCCGAGGGAGGCGGCGAGGGTCTCGATGGTCGGGGTGTCGGGGGTCGGGATCTCCTCGAGCGCGGGGAGGCCGGAGCCGTCCACCGGCTTCAGCTCGTAGGTGATCGCCTCCGTGTTGGCGGCGAAGTCGCAGTTCGGGCAGTCGGCGAAGGTGTCCTCGCCGGCATCGGCCGGGGCGAGGAACTCCTCGGACTTCGAGCCCCCCATGGCGCCGGCGGTGGCCGCGCAGATGCGGTAGTCGAGGCCTAGCCGGTCGAAGATGTTCTGGTAGGCCTGGCGGTGCAGGGCGTAGGACTTCGCCAGGCCCTCGTCCTCGAGGTCGAAGGAGTACGAGTCCTTCATCAGGAACTCGCGGCCGCGCAGGATGCCGGCGCGGGGGCGGGCCTCGTCACGGAACTTGGACTGGATCTGGTAGAGGATCACCGGCAGGTCCTTGTAGGACGTGCACTGGTCCTTGACCAGCAGGGTGAAGATCTCCTCGTGGGTCGGGCCGAGGAGGTAGTCGCCGCCCTTGCGGTCCTTCAGCCGGAACAGTTCCTGGCCGTACTCGTCCCAGCGGCCGGTCGCGTCGTAGGGCTCGCGCGGCAGCAGGGCGGGCAGGGAGACCTCCTGGCCGCCGATGGCGTCCATCTCCTCGCGCACGATCCGCTCCACGTTGGCCAGGACCTTCTTGCCGAGCGGCAGCCAGGACCAGATGCCGGCGGCGGTGCGGCGGACGTAGCCCGCCCGGACGAGGAGCTTGTGGCTGAGGACCTCGGCGTCCGCCGGGTCGTCGCGCAGCGTCTTCACCATCAACTGGGACATGCGCTGGACCGGTGCGTTCGCCATGGTTGTCGTACTCCTGCCGGATGGGGGTCCCCCCGCTCGGGCGCGGCCACGAGAGGGGAAGGGTTATGGCATAGGAGGTTAGCCGGGCGGGCTGCGCCGGTGGAAATCGGTTAGGCCCTGCGCAGCGGCAGGGGGGCGCCCATCACGGCGTACGGCTTGGCGGCGCTCGGGAAGTGCACCTGGCGGGCGAGGTCGACGTAGCCGAGGGAGTGGTAAAGGCCGCGGGCGGGGCTCTCGGTGTCGATCGCGGACAGGATCGAGCGGGGTTCGCGGGCGCCGTCGGTGAGGGTGGTGATCAGCCGGCGGCCGACGCCCCGGTTCTGGTGGTCGGGGTGGACGTGCAGCTCGGTGATGACGAAGGAGTCGTCCAGCCAGAACTCGTTCCGCCCGGCGCGCAGGTAGGGCTCCACGACGGTGGACCACCAGTGGCCGCGGGAGTTGGGCATGCCGTAGACGAAACCCACCAGGTGGCCCTGCGCGGTCGTCGCCCCCAGGGCCCGGGCGCCCGGGTACTGCATGTGGCGCTGGACGATCTGACGGCGTACGGCGACCTCCTCCGGGCCCAGCCCGAAGGCGAGGGCCTGGACGGACAGGGCCTCGTCGACGTGGGCTGCGAGGTCCAGGGGGCCGATCACGAGGTCCATGCCGGGAGGGTACAGGGGCCTCAGAAGAGGATGCTCATGAAGGCGCCCACCTCTTGGAAGCCCACCCGGCGGTACGTGCGCCGGGCCGCGGTGTTGAAGTCGTTCACGTAGAGGCTGACCACGGGCGCCACGTCGGCCAGGGCGTAGCGCAGCACCGCCGCCATGCCGGGCGCCGCCAGGCCCCGGCCCCGGTACTCGGGGGCGACCCACACACCCTGGATCTGGCAGGCCTGGGGGGTCGCCGCGCCGATCTCCGCCTTGAAGACGACGTTGCCGTGCTCGTCGAGGCGGGCGAAGGAGCGGCCGGAGCCGACCAGCTCGGCCACCCGGGCCTGGTACAGCAGGCCGCCGTCCCCGGCCAGCGGGGACACCCCCACCTCCTCGGTGAACATCGCCACGCACGCCGGCATGATCGTCTCCATCTCGTCCTTGCGGATGCGACGGACGTAGGGGTCCGGGGCGATGTCCTCGGGCATGCGGTCGGTGACCATCAGGGGCTGCTGGGCGCGGACCTCGCGGGCCGGGCCCCAGTTCGGTTCGAGCAGGCGCCAGAGCTGGGCGGTGGGGTCGGCGGGTCCCACGATGGAGGAGCAGCGGCGGCCGGCCCTGCGGGCACGGTCGGCGAAGGCGCGCACGGCGCGCGGGGTGGCGCAGATGGGGACGAGGTTGGCCCCGGCGTAGCAGAGGGACGTGAGCATGCCGTCCTCGTACCAGCCCCACATCTCGCCGCCGAGCCGCCACGGGTCGAGGCCCGCGACCTGCACCCGGGAGGTGACGAAGGCGTTCGCGACCGGCTCGCGGTGGAGAACGGCGAGCGCGGCGTCAAGGTCGCTCGGTTCGAGCACCCGGGAGGTGGTCTGGGTCAACACGGGCGGGGCCTCACGCTGGGGTTCTGCTGATCTCCGCACTGTACCTGCGGATTCCTGGCCGCGCCGCCCCCCGGTACCGGGCCCGGGCGGGCAGGGTCCGGGCGGGCAGGGTCCGGGCGGCGGCACGCCGTCGCGGGACACGGAGCGGCCCGCGGGCGAGGGCGGAGATGTCACAGGCAGCCGGCTTCCGGACGGCGGCGGCACCCGTTGGGCGCGGTTCCGGAACGCGGTGCCGTGACGGGGGAGGCGGCGGGGCGGGCCGCACGGGCGCCCGCGCCTCGCTCTCCGGCCCGGTGGCCTCCGAACCGGCCGGCCCCGCCGGGGCCGGGCCCGCGTCCGGTCGTGGTGGGAGTCCGCGGGGTCCCGGGGGCGGGGCAGGTCGGGGCTGCCCCGGTGCCCCGCCGCCTTCGCGCCGCCCGGGCAGCCGGACGCTCCGGGCCGGTCCCGCCCCGGAGGCGTCCGGCGGGACGTTCCGGCGCGGAGACCGGCGCGGGGCGTGCGGGAGGAGCGAGCGGACCGGCGCTCTCCGGGCCGGCCGGCGTGGGGTTCAGCCCGCCACCGAGATCTCGGGCTCGCCGGAGGCCACGCCGTCGGCCTCCATGGCCTCGGCGAGCTTCATGGCCTCCTCGATGAGGGTCTCCACGATCTTGGACTCCGGGACGGTCTTGATGACCTCGCCCTTGACGAAGATCTGGCCCTTGCCGTTGCCGGAGGCGACGCCGAGGTCGGCCTCGCGGGCCTCGCCGGGGCCGTTGACGACGCAGCCCATGACGGCGACGCGGAGCGGGACCTCCATGCCGGTCAGTCCGGCGGTGACCTCTTCGGCGAGCTTGTAGACGTCGACCTGGGCGCGGCCGCAGGACGGGCAGGAGACGATCTCCAGGCCGCGCTGCTTGAGGTTCAGGGACTCCAGGATCTGGTTGCCGACCTTGACCTCCTCCACCGGGGGCGCGGACAGCGAGACGCGGATGGTGTCGCCGATGCCCTGGGACAGCAGGGCACCGAACGCCACGGCCGACTTGATCGTGCCCTGGAAGGCCGGGCCCGCCTCGGTGACACCGAGGTGCAGCGGGTAGTCGCACTGGGCGGCGAGCTGCTTGTAGGCCTCGATCATCACGACCGGGTCGTTGTGCTTGACCGAGATCTTGATGTCGCGGAAGTCGTGCTCCTCGAACAGGGACGCCTCCCACAGCGCGCTCTCGACCAGCGCCTCCGGGGTGGCCTTGCCGTACTTCTGCAGCAGCCGCCGGTCCAGCGAGCCCGCGTTGACGCCGATCCGGATCGGGGTGCCGTGGTCCTTCGCGGCCCGCGCGATCTCCTTGACCTTGTCGTCGAACTGCTTGATGTTGCCGGGGTTGACACGGACCGCGGCGCAGCCCGCCTCGATGGCGGCGAAGACGTACTTGGGCTGGAAGTGGATGTCCGCGATCACCGGGATCTGCGACTTGCGGGCGATGGTCGCCAGGGCGTCGGCGTCGTCCTGCGTGGGGCAGGCGACCCGGACGATCTGGCAGCCGGACGCGGTCAGCTCGGCGATCTGCTGCAGGGTCGCACCCACGTCGGACGTACGGGTCGTGGTCATCGACTGGACCGAGACGGGCGCGTCTCCGCCGACCGCCACGCTGCCGACCTGGATCTGCCGGCTCTTCCGGCGCTCGGCGAGCTTGGTCGGAACGGACGGCATGCCGAGAGAAATCGCAGTCATCTGCTGTGCAACCCCAAGTCGTGGATCAACATCCGGTCCCGTGATCGGCGGGCTCCAGACTTCGAGATTACGGCACGGGCGCGGGCACGAGCACCTCCCACCCGGCAAACACGCTCAATGGGACGCGGCCCGGAACACGGTGTCCCGGGCCGCCCTCCGGCGTCCGGTGGCCGGGGCCGCGCCGGCCGGGGCCGCCCCGTCGCAAGCCCTCGACCGACGCGGCCCCGGTGCCGTGACGGGCACGGGTTCACCGGCTCGCGGCGCTAGGAGATCTTCACCGGGTTCACGACGTCCGCGATCAAGACCAGGATCGTGAAGCAGACGAAGATGCCCGCCACCACGTACGCCACGGGCATCAGCTTCGCCACGTCGAAGGGGCCCGGGTCCGGGCGGCGCAGCACACGGGCCACGCCGCGCCGCAGCGACTCCCACAGGGCGCCCGCGATGTGCCCGCCGTCGAGCGGCAGCAGCGGCAGCATGTTGAACAGGAACAGGGAGAGGTTGAACCCGGCGACCACGAACACGGCCATGGCGAGCTGCTGCGAGGCCGGGATGTCCAGCGTGGCGATCTCGCCGGTGACCCGGGCCGCGCCGACGATGCCCATCGGGGAGTCCGGTTCGCGGGGGCCGTCGCCGAAGGCGGCGTCCCACAGGGCGGGGATCTTGCCGGGCAGGGCGACGAGCGAGTCGACGGCGTCGCCCACGCGGTCGGTCATCCAGGTCACGGACTGGCCGAAGTCCTGTTTGACGACGCCGGTGGCGGAGCTGAAGCCGAGGAAGCCCGCCTTGACGTACTCGCCCTGGACGTAGGTGCCGCTGGAGTCCTTCCTGGCGACCTGGTTCGTGGCGATCTTCGCGTGCAGGGTGAGCTGCCGGCCGTCGCGGTCGACGACGATCGCGACGTCCTTGCCGGCGCTGTCCCGGATGAGGTCGGACAGCGTGTTCCAGTCCCTGGTCGGCGTGCCGGCGAAGGTGACGATGCGGTCGCCGTTCTTCATGCCGGCGGCCGCCGCCGGGGAGGCGGGGTCGGACTTCTTGCAGGTGTCGCGGTTCTCGCTCTGCGCGATGACGCAGGGTGAGACGGAGGCGACGGTGGTGGTCTGCTGCTGGATGCCGAAGCCCATCAGCACGGTGAGGAACAGCCCGATCGCGAGCACCAGGTTCATGAACGGGCCCGCGAACATGACGATGACGCGCTTCCACGGCTTGCGCGTGTAGAACATGCGCGTCTCGTCGCCCTCCTTCAGTTCCTCGAAGGCGGCGGAGCGGGCGTCCTCGATCATGCCGCGCCACGGGGACGTGGAGCGGGCCGAGACCCGGCCGGCGTCGTCGGGCGGGAACATGCCGATCATGCGGATGTAGCCGCCGAGCGGGACGGCCTTGATGCCGTACTCGGTCTCGCCCTTGGTACGCGACCAGATGGTCGGGCCGAATCCGACCATGTACTGCGGGACACGGATGCCGAAGAGCTTGGCCGTGGACAGGTGCCCCAGCTCGTGCCACGCGATGGAGACGAGCAGGCCGACCGCGAAGACCACTATGCCGAGGATGAACATCAAGGTCGTCATGCACGCGCCTCCGCGGTCCGGTCTGTCAGTTCGCGGGCCCGGGCCCGGGCCCAGGTCTCCGCTTCGAGGACGTCCGACACGGTCAGTGAGGTTCCCGTGACCGGGGTGCCGTGCTCCTCCACCACCCGGGTGACGGTCTCCATGATCCCGTTGAAGGGCAGTGCGCCGCTGCGGAAGGCCTCGACGCATTCCTCGTTGGCGGCATTGAACACCGCCGGGGCGGTGCCCGCGAGCCGCCCCACGTGGCGGGCGAGGTTCACCGAGGGGAAGGCCTCGTTGTCGAGCGGGAAGAACTCCCACGTGGAGGCCTTGCTCCAGTCGAAGGCGGGCGCCGCGTCCGGGACGCGTTCGGGCCAGCCCAGACCGATGGCGATGGGCCCGCGCATGTCGGGGGGCGTCGCCTGGGCGATCGTGGATCCGTCGGTGAACTCGACCATCGAATGAACATACGACTGCGGATGCACGACGACCTCAATGAGGTCGAAGGGAATGTCGTAGAGCAGGTGCGCCTCGATGACTTCGAGGCCCTTGTTGACGAGGGTCGCCGAGTTGATCGTGATCACCGGGCCCATCGCCCAGGTGGGGTGCGCGAGGGCGTCCTCGACGGTGACGTTCGCCAACTCCGCCCTCGTCCGGCCGCGGAACGGGCCGCCGGACGCGGTCACGACGAGCTTGCGCACGTCGGCTCGGGTACCGGAGGCGAGGGCCTGGAAGAGGGCGGCGTGCTCGGAGTCGACCGGGATGATCTGCCCGGGCTTGGCGAGCGCCTTGACCAGCGGGCCCCCGACGATCAGCGACTCCTTGTTGGCGAGCGCGAGGGTGCGGCCCGCCTCCAGGGCGGCCAGGGTGGGCGCGAGGCCGATGGAGCCGGTGATGCCGTTCAGCACGGTGTGGCAGTCGGAGGCGGCGACGTGGGTGGCCGCGTCCGGTCCGGCGAGGATCTCGGGCAGCGGCTCCGAGGCGCCGTAGAGCCCGGTCAGCGCCTCACGCAGGGCCGGCACCGCGGCCTGGCGGGCGACCGCGACGGTCCGCGCCCGCAGGCGGTGCGCCTGCTCCGCGAGCAGCGCCGGGCGGGCGCCGTTCGCGGAGAGGGCGGTGACCCGGAAGCGGTCGGGATGGCGCAGCACGAGGTCGATGGCCTGGGTTCCGATGGACCCGGTGGAGCCGAGGATCACCACGTCCTTGGGGCCGTCTCCCGCGAGCGGGTCGTACACGAGGTGCGGGTCGGCGAGGGGCGCGGGGCTGGCGGGACTGTCGGTCATCCCCCCATTGTCGCCGCAAGCCGCGGCCGTCCCGACAGGGCTCCCCCTCGAAAGTCCGCGTCACCGGTTTTCGTCGGCGGATGGGCCGGTCAGTCCCCCTCGCGTCCTCGCGTCTCCTTGTCCTCGCGTCTCCTTGTCCTCGCGTCTCCTTGTCCCCGTGCCCCTGGTGCGGGGCCGGCGTGCGGGGCGTGCGTGCCGGGAACGTCAACGGCGCGCCCGCGGGCACCGCCGGACCGGGTGAACCGGGGGGGGCGCGGCCACGGCCGAGGCGCGGGGCGGCGGGGCCGCCGAGGACACGACCAGCACGCCGCCCGGGTGCACCACGGCGTTCAGGGGAGGGCCGGCCCCGGGCCGCGGGTGACCGCCCGCCGTTCGCCCCCACGAGGCGGGGTTCACCCCGAAGGACACGGGCTGGAACCGCGTCCCGGACCGGGCACCTGGGCTCGGGAGCCCGGGCGGCCGGTCCGGGACGGTTGTGTTCAGGCGCCGTAGGGGCGCCGCTCGTTCGGCCGCGCGGACGGTCCGGGGGTCGCGTCGGCGATCCACGGGCCGTCCCCGGACGGGTCGATGACCCCCTCCTCGAGCCAGGTGTAGGCGCCGCCGAGGACCCCCTTGACCACCTTGTGGTCGAGGTCGTCGGTGTTGGCCCACAGGCGGCCGAAGAGTTCCTCGACCCGGATGCGGGCCTGCCGGCAGAAGGCGTCGGCGAGCTGGTAGGCCTCGCGGCCGTGCTCGCCCTCGCCGCGCAGCCGCTCGGCGCGGACGCAGGCCGCGCTCATCGCGAACAGTTCGGCGCCGATGTCCACGATCCGGCCGAGGAAGCCCTGCTTGGTCTCCATCCGGCCCTGCCAGCGGGACATGGCGTAGAAGGTGGAGCGGGCCAGCTTGCGGGCGTGCCGCTCGACGTAGCGCAGATGGCCGGAGAGGTCGACCTCGCGCTTGAACTCGCCGTACGAGGACGGGAGCTGTCCGGGGCCGGCGACCAGCCTCGGCAGCCACTTGGCGTAGAAGACACCGGCGTTCGCGCCGGCCTTCGCCTTGTCCGAGAGGGTCTTCTCGGGGTCGATGAGGTCACCCGCGACCGAGAGGTGGGCGTCGACGGCCTCACGGGCGATCAGCAGGTGCATGATCTCCGTGGAGCCCTCGAAGATGCGGTTGATGCGCAGGTCGCGCAGCATCTGCTCGGCGGGGACGGCCCGCTCGCCGCGCGCCTTCAGGGACTCGGCGGTCTCGTAGCCGCGCCCGCCGCGGATCTGGACCAGTTCGTCGGCCATCAGCCAGGCCATCTCGGAGCCGTAGAGCTTGGCGAGGGCGGCCTCGATGCGGATGTCGTTGCGGTCCTCGTCGGCCATCTGCGAGGACAGGTCGAGCACGGCCTCCAGGGCGAAGGTGGTGGCCGCGATGAAGCTGATCTTGGAGCCGACGGCCTCGTGCAGCGCGACCGGCTTGCCCCACTGCTCCCGCTCCGCCGCCCACTCCCGGGCGATCTTCAGGCACCACTTGCCCGCCCCGGCGCACATCGCGGGCAGCGACAGCCGGCCGGTGTTGAGGGTGGTGAGCGCGATCTTGAGGCCCGCGCCCTCCGGCCCGATGCGGTTGGCGGCGGGCACCCGGACCCGGTGGAAGCGGGTGACACCGTTCTCGATGCCGCGCAGCCCCATGAAGGCGTTGCGGTTCTCCACGGTGACGCCCTCGGCCGTGGCCTCCACCACGAAGGCGGTGATGCCGCCCTTGCGGCCCTCGGACTTCGGCACCCGGGCCATGACGACGAGCAGGTCGGCGACGACTCCGTTGGTGGTCCACAGCTTGACCCCGTCGATGACGTAGTCGTCGCCGTCGGGCACGGCCGTGGTGGCCAGGCGTGCCGGGTCGGAGCCGACGTCCGGCTCGGTGAGCAGGAAGGCGGAGATGTCGGTGCGGGCGCAGCGGGGCAGGAAGGCGTCCTTCTGCTCCTGGGTGCCGAAGATCTTCAGCGGCTGCGGTACGCCGATCGACTGGTGGGCGGAGAGCAGGGCGCCGACCGCGGGGCTGGCGGAGCCGGCCAGGGCCAGCGCCTTGTTGTAGTAGAGCTGGGTCAGACCGAGACCGCCGTACTTCGGGTCGATCTTCATGCCCAGGGCGCCGATCTCCTTCAGGCCCGTGATGACCTCGTCGGGGATGCGGGCCTCGCGTTCGATGCGGGCGGAGTCGACCGTCGACTCGCAGAAGGCGCGCAGTTCATCCAGGAACTCCTCGCCCCGTCGCACGGACTCGGCGTCGGGGAGCGGATGGGGGTGGATGAGGTCGAGCCGGAAGCGGCCGAGGAACAGTTCCTTGGCGAAACTCGGCTTGTGCCAGTCCTGTTCCCGCGCGGCCTCCGCCACCTGGCGGGCCTCGCGTTCGGTGACGTTGGTTCGTTGGGTGGTGGGGGCGGACATTGAGGCTCACCTCGCCGCGAAGAGGGATCATTGGGGGTCGTCCGTTACCGACCGGTGCTACTGGATCGTTGGTACCCGAAACGGGCCGACCCCACCACCCCTCGCGCGCCGTTCAGGTGGAACGGCCGCCGCGGGCCGGTGACGGCGAGAGCGACGGCCCGCGGGAGCCGGCCGGGCCGTGCGTTCCGTGCGGCCCGCTCCCCGCGGCCCTGGCGGGCGCTCCGCCGGAGACCACCGGGGGCCGTGCCCGGAGGGAGGGAGCGTCGCGACCCCGCGAGGCCGGTCCGGTCCGAACGGGGGGGTCCAGGAGAAGTGAGCCGGCCGGAGCCCTCGCACACTGGCACCCGCCGTGCCCCGCCGACCTGCCAAAACGCCGTGACCTGCGCGGACTGCCGCGCGTTCCGCCGTGCCTCCGCGAACTCCGCCGTCCGGCCACGCGGACCGCGTTCGTGTGGTGGCCGCCGCACCGGTGGAGCACCTCGGTCGGCCTCCGGCGAGAGGCCCGTGGGAGACCGGGCCCGGTCTGTTGCTGCTCCGCGCCGCGACTCGCCGCGACTCGCCGGGCCGGGCAGAGCGGAGCCTGCGGTGCGTGGGGACGTCGCGGTGTCGACGGGGCCGAGGACGGTGCCCGGGTCCACGGGCTCGGCCATCCCGGACCGGGCAGGGCGGCGGGCGAGCCGGATCGGGCGCGGACAGGCCGACGGCAGTACGCCTCCCGTCGATCGGGAGGCGTACGAGCAGCGCGACACCGTCGGGAGGCGCAGGAGGCGCATGGCCCCTTTGAGGCCGTGGCGCGGCATCGTCACCCGCTACGCGAGGACCGGGGCCCCATCCAGTTGACCGGACCCCGTGTCGTGGGAGGCTTCCGCCGGCCCGCCCGCTGATTCAACGAAACCGCCGGAGCACCCGTTGCGTTCGGCGCGCCGCGCGGTGGCTGCTGCCGCTCAGGCGCACTCGGACGAGCTGCTGCCGACGTAGAAGACGTATCCGCCCGACCAGTTGACGAGGTTCGACGTACCGGCCTCGTTCTTCATGAGCGCGGAGATGCCGACACAGCGTCCGCCGACCGCCTGGGTGCTGCTGTACACGGGGCCCGCGTATTGCGAGAAGGTGCCGTGGTCCCGGTCACCAGCCGCCTTGTTGTCGCCCGGCCAGATCCGCAGATCCATGTAGTTGGCCGCGCCACCCGTGTTGTTGTCGAGAATCGCGCAGGCACTGTCGCCCTTCATGTAGAAGAAGAGCGTCGCATAGCGCTTGCTGGCGCTGGGCAGGGCCTTGGCGTCGGCGAACTCGTAGCCGCTGCCGCACACGGTCGCGGATGCGGCGGCCGCCGGCGTGCTGGGTACTGCGACACCCATGGCCGCGACGGCCGAAGCCGCGACGCCGAGGCGCATCAAGTTCTTGCCAAGCGAAGACATATATCCCCCAGGATTTGATTGTTGTGCGTGGTCGACTGCACAAATGCACCATGACTCTAGTCACCGGGATTCCCCGCGGCCAACGGATACGGTCCGCGGCGGTCGGGGCGGGAGCGCAAAGAGTGATCAGCCGATCCGTGCGCTCGCGATTTTTCCTCGAAACCCCGTTATGCACCCTTTTTGGCAGCAACTCTCCGTGGCAATCCGGGATTGTGCTGTGCGCCACAGTCGTGCGGTCTCCGCTCCGCACAAACGACTGAAACCCTTAAATGCCCCGAAAATGGCCGGTACGCGATAATCGCAGACCGCATGGATTCGGGCTCGGCAGGTCGGTGGCCGCCTGGGGGGGGGGACGGCGTGGCCTGCTGGGTCCCGACGGGCGGCAGAACGGCCGGAGCCCCCGCACAGTGGGCTCCGGCCGTCTGGCCGACCTGTCCGTCCCAGGTCGGTCAGAGCGCGAGGCCGGTGAGGACCAGCACCCGCTCGTAGGTGTAGTCGTCCATCGCGAACCGCACGCCCTCGCGGCCCACACCGGACTGCTTGGCGCCGCCGTACGGCATCTGGTCGGCGCGGTACGACGGCACGTCGCCGATCACGACGCCGCCGACCTCGAGGGCGCGGTGGGCGCGGAAGGCGACCTGCAGGTCGTGCGTGAACACACCCGCCTGGAGGCCGTACTTGGAGCTGTTGACGGCGGCGAAGGCCTCGGCCTCGCCGTCCACCTTCTGCACCGTGAGGACCGGACCGAAGACCTCCTCGCAGGAGATCGTGGTGTCGGCGGGCACCTCGGTGAGGACGGTCGGCGCGTAGGAGGCGCCGTCGCGGCGGCCGCCCGTGAGGAGCTTCGCCCCGGCGGCGACGGCCTCGTCCACCCAGGACTCGACGCGCTTGGCGGCGTCCTCGCTGACCAGCGGACCGACATCGGTCTTCGCGTCGCTCGGGTCACCGGTGACCTGGGCCTCGACGGCGGCGACGACGCGCGGCAGCAGACGGTCGTACACGGAGGCGTCCGCGACGACCCGCTGCACGGAGATGCAGGACTGGCCGCCCTGGTAGTTGGAGAAGGTCGCGATGCGGGTCGCGGCCCAGTCCAGGTCCTCGTCGCTCGCGAAGTCGCCGAGCACGACGGCCGCGCCGTTGCCGCCCAGCTCCAGGGTGCAGTGCTTGCGCGGCACCGAGTCCATGATCGCGTAGCCGACCTTCTCCGAACCGGTGAAGGAGATCACCGGCAGGCGCTCGTCCTGGACCAGGGCCGGCATGCGGTCGTTGGCGACCGGCAGGATCGACCAGGAACCGGCGGGCAGTTCGGTCTCGGCGAGCAGGTCACCGATGATGAGGCCGGACAGCGGCGTGGCCGGGGCCGGCTTGAGGATGATCGGGGCGCCGGCGGCGATGGCCGGGGCGATCTTGTGGGCGCACAGGTTCAGCGGGAAGTTGAACGGCGCGATGCCGAGGACGACGCCCTTGGGGAAGCGGCGGGTCAGCGCCAGCCGGCCCTGGCCGCCGGCGTCGGTGTCCAGGCGCTGGGCCTCGCCGCCGTTGAAGCGGCGGGCCTCCTCGGCGGCGAACCGGAAGACGGAGACGGCACGGCCGACCTCGCCCCGGGCCCACTTGATCGGCTTGCCGTTCTCGGCGGAGATCAGCTGGGCGATCTCCTCGGTGCGCTCGACCAGACGCCTGCTGACGTGGTCGAGGGCGGCGGCGCGGACATGGGCCGGGGTGGCGGCGAAGTCCTCGCGGACGGCGTACGCGGCGGCCACGGCCTCCTCGACCTGGGCCTCGGTCGGCACGCTGACCTTGCCGACGAGACGGCCGTCCCACGGGGAGGTGACGTCGAAGGTGTCCTCGCCGGCGGCCTGGCGGCCGGCGAGCCAGAAGGCGTGGGTGGAAGTCATGTGAGTCGTCCCGGCCCTTCCGCGTTGTGGGTGTGCGTTCGGTTCGTGGTCCACGGTAGGGCGGGGGCGGGCGGGGGTCGCTTGTCCGAGTCGTAGCAGTAGCGGAGCGGGGTGCGCCCATTTGGCGCGGTGGGGCCGGTCACTGGGTCGACGTGGCCTTCAGGGCCAGCCACAGCTCCATGCGGACGTCGGGGTCGTCCAGGCTGCGGCCCAGGATCTCCTCGACGCGCCGCATCCGGTACCGCAGTGTGTGCCGGTGGACGCCCAGGTCAGCCGCCGCCGCGTCCCACTGGCCGTGCCGGGACAGCCAGGCACGCAGCGAGGCGACCAGGTCCCCGCGGCCCGTGGCGTCATGCTCGTACAGGGGCCGCAGCAGCCCGTCGGCGAAGGCCCGCACCGCGTCGTCGGCCAGCAGCGGCAGTACCGAGCCCACGGCCAGTTGGTCGTGCTCGACGAGCATCCGACCGCGCCGCCGGGCCACCGAGAGCGCCTGCTCGGCCTGCTTGTAGGCGGCGGCCGCCGCGGTCGGGCCGGCCGGCGCCGAAAGGCCGACGACCAGGTCGTCCTCCTGCGTCGCCCCCGGCTCGGGCACGGCCCGCGCGCCCTCCAGCGCCGACGCGTACCCGGTGCACGCGGCCACCGCCGCGCCCCCGTCGGCGACCAGCACCACCAGCCGCTCCCCCTCCGGAACCACCAGCACCGCCTCGCCGGAGCGCGCCGCCGCGGCCTCGACCGTCTCCGCGAGCGTGCCCAGTGGGTCACCGCCGGACACCGACTCGGCGACGACCATCCGGAACGGTGCGTCGAGCAGCCCGCCGTACAGGTCCCCGGCGACCGCCCGGGCGTGGTCGGGCTCGCCGGCGAGGAGCATGCGCAGCACGGCCGCTCCGATCCGCTGTTCGGCCGCGCGCAGCGAACGGGAGCGCTCGGTGGTGAGGGTGAGCAGCGCGATCGCGGAGTGCAGGGCGTAGCGCTCGGCGGTGCCCAGCGCGGCGGCCGTCCCGACGGCGAGCGCGTCCCGCGGACGCTTCCCCGTCCCCAGGGAGTGCAGCTCCACCCGGTCCTCGTTCTCCGGTCCGCCCACCACCGACGACGCCGGAGCGGGCCGTTCCCGCAACCGCTCCACCTCGGTGGTGAGCCGGGCGGCGCGGCGGCCCGCCCACTCGGGCGCGGCGGCGACGACGGCGCCCGAGGCGTCGTACAGCGCCGCCCAGCCGTCGATCTGCCCGGCGAGCGCGGCGAGCAGTCCCTCGGGGCCCGCGCTCAGCGCCTGCCGGGTCAGCTCGCGCTGGGCGGCGAAGCCGGCCGTGACGGCCCGGTACTGGTCGGCGGCGATCGCGGCGGAGACGGCCTTGCTGATGGCGAGGAAGGGTGTGCGGCGGGGCACCTCCAGCAGCGGCAGCCCCTCCTCCTCGGCGGCGTCGACGAGGGCCGCGGGGATCTCCTCGTAGTTGACGCCGACCGCGAAGCCCAGCCCCACCACGCCCGCGCCGGCCAGCCGGCGCACGTACCGGCGCATGGCCTGCGGGTCCTCCGCGTCCAGCTTGAGGGCGGTGATCAGCAGCAGCTCACCGCCCTCCATGTAGGGGACGGGGTCGGCCAGCTCGCTCACGTGTGCCCACCGCACGGGCACGTCCAGGCGGTCCTCGCCCGCGCGCACGGTCAGCTTGAGCGCGGAGTGGTGGACGAGCGAGGCGAGGGTCGGGGGCATGAGGCCTTCAGGTCGTGGTGCACCGGTCGGACAGGACGGCGTTGCGGTGACGGCCGGATCGGGGTCATTTGGCCGCCACGTATGAACAGCCTATGCCGATTCTGCCGCACCGTACGGTCCGCCGGTGGCCGTTCGGCAGGCCTCAGCCCCGCAGGTCCACCAGCAGCGGCGGCGCGTGCTCACCCCGCACGGTCGTCAGCGACAGCACCGCGTGCCCGGGCGGTACCCCGTGCGCCAGCTCGGAGGCGGACCAGCGCTCGCGCTCCACCTGGCGGACGGTGACGGCCCGGGCGGTGGGCGCCTGCCCGGTGATGACCCGGCGCAGCATGTGCACGGCCTTGCCGGCCGGGGTCTCGGCGATGATCTGCCGGTCGGTGACGTCCCTGGTCTCGGTCCACTCCTTGCCCCACACCTCGGCGAAGTCCTGCCCGTCCCAGGGGGTGAGCCCGGACAGCGCCATCCGGCATCCGGTGGAGCCGAGCAGCGGGCCGCGCAGCGGCCGGGGCACGTCGTCCAGGGTGCGCAGCGTCAGCACGGCACCCGCGCCCGCCGACCGCAGCCGCTGGATACCGCGGACCGCCTCGGGCGTGACCACGCCGGAGGCGTCGTCCAGCAGCAGGCAGGCGAAGAGCGACCGGTCCTCCCGCGCCGTCACACCCGCCGTGAACTGGGCGAGCACCAGGCGGGCCAGGATCCGGGAGGCGTCGGCGTGGCCGCGCTGCGGCAGGTCGATGCGGACCCGCACGGGGTGGTCGAGGGCCTGCAGCGAGAACGGCCGGGACTCCCCGGAGGTGTCGAAGAACGCGGCGAAGGCGGGCCGGTCGAGCAGGGCGACCCGGTCGGCGAGCACCGCCCCGACATCGCCGGGGTGGGCCATCTGCCGCTCGCGGGCGTCCAGTTCGCGCAGCAGCGAGGCATGCCCGCTGTCGGTGAGCGCCTTGCGCAGGGCGGCCAGCGGGCCGGGGGTGCCGTCGAGGAGCTGGCGCAGCTCGGGGACCGAGGGGAAGCGTCCGTGGACGGCCCGGAAGGGGCCGAGGAGCTGGCCGAGGACGGTGGTGGAGCGGCGGGTGTCGCTGCCCGGGTGCGGGTCCGCGAGGTCACCGACGAGGGCCTCGGCCAGTATGGCGGCGGCCTCGTCCGGGTCGGTGGTGCCGCCGTACAGGTCGAGGTCGTAGACGGAGTCGGGGTGCCCGACCCGCACGACGACGTCGTAGGACTCGGCCGGCCCGAGACCGGCGCCGGCGGCGCCGACGACCACGAGCGCGGCCTGCCCGGCGAGCGCGTGCAGGCACAGCGACTCGGCGAGCGGCCGGATCACGGAGCCCGTCTTGCCGGAGCCGGCCGGGCCGACGGCGAGCAGGGAGGTGCCGAGCAGCTCGGGTCCGAGGGCGAGTCCGGCGCCCCGGTACTGGTAGGGGTTGCGCGGGTCGTCGGCGGTGGTGCCGAGCCGCACCTGCCCCGTGACCAGGTCGTGCCGGGCCTGCCGGGCGGGCAGGTCACGCTCGCCGGAGGGGTGCGGGCAGGCGGCTGCGCCGTCCCTGAGCACGGCCCCGGTGAAGGCGGCGAGGCCGTGCGCGCCGGACCGCACGCCTTGCCAGGCCCGGCTGATCCGGGCGTGGTCGACGTCCCGCATCAGCCCGGCCCGTGCGTCGGCGGCCAGCCGCGCGGCGGCCTCGTGCGCGCCGGAGGCCCGGAGCTGCGGCCACTCGGCGGGGTCCTGCTCGGGCGCGGGGGGCGGTGGGGTCAGGGGCGCGGCCGGACGCCAGGCGGGCGGGCCGTAGCGCCGCCAGACCTCGCCCCAGCGGCCGAGCCGGCCGACGACGACCATGATGACGAGGGCGATGAGCGTGTAGTACGAGTACCAGAGGACGGCGTTGCCGAGGCGGCTGTTGCCCTGGCGCCAGGAGTCCGGGGTGAACAGCTCGAGCGGCAGCACCCACCAGCCGCCGAGGTAGCCGTTCCACAACAGGGACCACACCAGCCAGCCCACCAGGAACGCGATCAGCGCGCCGCTCAGCAGTTGCCGGGCGGGGATCGGCTCGGGTTCCTGCTCGGGCCGCGGCCGGTGCCCGAACCGCCACACGCCGGGCGCCGCCTGCGGCCTGGACGCCCGCAGCCAGGCGAGGAAGGCCGATCCGTCCGGCCGCGGGGGCGCGCCCGGCGGAACCGGGGGCATGGGCGGCAGGGCGGCGCCCTCCGGGGGCACCGCCGGGCGCGGCACCGGATTCGCATGCGCGGCGCGCGCGTCCCGCGTCCCGTCGCTGTCCATGGCCCTTTCCCCCCGACCTGCCGTTCCGTCCACCGTCAGCGAGCCAATCTAATGCCCCGGGAAGGGGAGTTCACCGCTTACGCGCCCGGGCGGACGGCCGGTCCCAGTGCGCCCGTCACCCACTGCTATGTCCACCACGGACAACGGGCCGCCCCGACAACGCCCACATGGAGCATGCCCACCCACCTTTCCCGGCCCTAGCCTGCGAAGAAGGAGACAAGCGTCCGAAAAACGCACCGTCCGAAACCCCCGGGAACACCCGGTACGCAAGATCACAGGGAGCCCCCATGACCGCACTTCCGCAGGAGCGCCGCCTCGCCACCGCCATCCCCGGCCCGAAGTCGCAGGAGCTGCAGGCCCGCCGCACCGCCGTGGTCGCGCAGGGCGTGGGCTCCACGCTGCCGGTCTTCGTCGCCCGCGCCGGCGGCGGCATCATCGAGGACGTCGACGGCAACCGCCTGATCGACTTCGGCTCCGGCATCGCCGTGACCTCGGTCGGCGCCTCCGCCGAGGCCGTCGTGCGGCGCGCGGGCGCCCAGCTCGCCGACTTCACCCACACCTGCTTCATGGTGACCCCCTACGAGGGCTACGTGGCGGTGGCCGAGGCCCTCGCCGAGCTGACCCCGGGCGACCACGCCAAGAAGTCGGCGCTGTTCAACTCCGGCGCCGAGGCGGTCGAGAACGCCGTCAAGATCGCGCGTGCCCACACCAAGCGCCAGGCGGTCGTCGTGTTCGACCACGGCTACCACGGCCGCACGAACCTGACCATGGCGCTGACCGCGAAGAACATGCCGTACAAGCACGGCTTCGGCCCGTTCGCCCCCGAGGTCTACCGCGTCCCGGTCGCCTACGGCTACCGCTGGCCGACCGGCCCGGAGAACGCCGGCCCCGAGGCCGCCAAGCAGGCCATCGACCAGATCACCAAGCAGGTCGGCCCGGACAACGTGGCCGCGATCATCATCGAGCCGCTGCTCGGCGAGGGCGGCTTCATCGAGCCGGCCAAGGGCTTCCTGCCCGCGATCCGCCAGTTCGCCGCCGACAACGGCATCGTCTTCGTCGCGGACGAGATCCAGTCCGGCTTCTGCCGTACCGGCCAGTGGTTCGCCTGCGAGGACGAGGGCATCGTCCCCGACCTGATCACCACCGCCAAGGGCATCGCCGGCGGTCTGCCGCTGGCCGCCGTCACCGGACGCGCCGAGATCATGGACGCCGCGCACGCGGGCGGCCTCGGCGGCACCTACGGCGGCAACCCGGTGGCCTGCGCCGGCGCGCTCGGCGCCATCGAGACGATGAAGGAGCAGGACCTCAACGCCCGGGCGCGGAACATCGAGGCGGTCATGAAGGCGCGCCTGGGTGCCATGGCCGAGAAGTTCGACATCATCGGCGAGGTCCGCGGCCGCGGCGCGATGATCGCCATCGAGCTGGTCAAGGACCGCGCCGGCAAGGAGCCGAACCCGGAGGCGACCGCGGCGCTCGCCAAGGCCTGCCACGCCGAGGGCCTGCTGGTGCTGACCTGCGGCACCTACGGCAACGTGCTGCGCTTCCTGCCGCCGCTGGTGATCGGCGAGGACCTGCTGAACGAGGGCCTCGACATCATCGAGCAGGCCTTCTCGCGCATCTGAGCGACTTCGTCGCACCTGTGAACCGTTCCTGCGGCAGGCCGTGTGAAGAAGGTGTGCGGGGTGGATGGCGGGACGCGTTTCCGTCTGCCCAAGCGCTCCGGCCTGCCGTAGGTTCTACCCAGATGAGAGATACACCCCGCCCACAGGGGACTGTGGGCGATCTCAGGCCGGGGCCTCCCCAGCTTCGACCTGGTCGTGCCCTCGCGCACACAACCGGGGCCTGACGGCTCCGGGATCTCCTCACCGATCGGACGGTCGCCGCCCCAAACCCCCCGGGGCGAGCGACGTTCCGGTCCGGACGGCCGCCCCGGAACCACCCCCCCCTGTTCCTGGGCGGCCGACCTCCTTCCCTGCCGAAACCTGCCAGTCTGTCCCTCATGGCTGTGTTCCTGGGGCTGTTCCTTCTCCTTCTTGTCCTCCTCTTCGCGGTGATCACCTGGCAGGTGGTCGCCGGCGGTCCGCTGACGGGTGTGGACGAACGGCTCAGCCAGGCCCTGGTGCACCCGGACCGGTTCTCCTCAGGCCTCTCCGACCTCGGCAACGTCGAGGTCGCTCTCCCCGTGCTGCTCCTGGTCGCCGGGTACGTCGCCTGGCGCGGCCGCGCCGCGGGCACGGACCTGTGGTGGCTGCGGCCGGCCGTCGCGGCCGCCCTGATGGCGCTGGTCCCGGCGATCGTGGTCCCGCTGAAGGAGTGGACCGCCCGCCCGGGAACACCCGTGGTGCCCCCGGGGACGGGCTACTACCCGTCCGGCCACACGGCCACGGCGGCGATCGCGTACGGCTCCGCGACCCTGCTGCTGCTTCCCTGGCTCCGCACCCCTGCCGCCCGCCGGGTCCTCGCCGGCGGCTGCGCGGTCCTCGTGCTCGGCGTCTCCTACGGTCTGGTCCGGCGGGGCTGGCACTGGCCGCTGGACGTGGTGGCGAGCTGGTGCCTGAGCACCGTGCTGCTGACCACCCTGTTCCTCGTACCCCGTGCCGTGCTCGGCCGAAGTACGCGTCGAAGCTTCTCCGGCACTCCCGGTTCGCGTAGCGGTCCCGGTTCACCGGCCACGCCGTCGGACCCCGCAGGGCGGGCCGGGTCCCGTGAGTCGCCTACGAACCGCAGTCCGTCCTCTTCGTGAGGCAGCCGGCGGCCTCGGCGACCTCGGTTCGTCGCGTCCGACGCGGTCCACGAGAGCCCCCAAGGCGTGGCGAGTCGGAGGGGCGGAGCGCCCTCGACCCGGTCCGGACCGATCCTGTCGTCAGGTTCCCGGGCCGCCGTCCGCTCCTCCCCCGCCCCGGGCCAGCTCCGCCGCCGCCTCGTGCATCGCCAGTTCCAGCAGCGCGGGGTCGGTCAGCGTCCCCGAGCCGTCGGGCGGCACCAGCCAGCGCACGGTCCGGGTCGCCCGGCCCGGGTACGGCACCACGATCCAGGTGCCGGATCCGGCGGTACGGATGCCGGTGCCCAGCCAGCGGGCCGCGGTGCCGGGCGGCACGAAGAAGCCGACCCGGCTGTCGCCGAAGTCGACGAGCACCGGCCCGGGCCGGTCGAGGACCCGGGTGAGCACGTCGAGGGTGGGATACCCCAGTTCCCCCGGCAGGATCAGCACGTCCCAGACCCGGCCGGCGGGCAGCAGCGTGACCCCGAGCGGATTGCGCTCCCAGGCCCAGCGGCAGGCCTCGGGATCCGGCGCCACGGCCACCAGCCATTCGATCGCCGTCTTGGCCGCACTCATCAAGAGGACCTCCTTCTTCCTTCTGGACGCGAGCGCGTCCAGAAGGAAGAAGGAGGTCGTCCGGGGTGCATTACGCGGGTTGCCGCCCCTCTTTCGAGTGAGCCGGGTCACCCGGTACCAGGTTCAGCTGTCGAAGCCGAGGCCCAGCCGGTCCATCGTGCGCAGCCACAGGTTGCGCCGGCCGCCGTGCGCGTCCGCGCGGGCCAGCGACCACTTGGTCAGGGCGATCCCGGTCCAGGCGAAGGGCTCCGGCGGGAAGGGCAGCGGCTTGCGGCGCACCATCTCCAGCTCGGTCCGTTCGGTGCGCTCCCCGTCCAGCAGGTCCAGCATCACGTCGGCGCCGAAGCGGGTGGCTCCGACACCGAGGCCGGTGTAGCCCGCCGCGTACGCCACCCTTCCCTGGTGCGCGGTGCCGAAGAACGCGGAGAAGCGCGAGCACGTGTCGATGGCGCCGCCCCAGGCGTGCGTGAAGCGGACGCCCTCCAACTGGGGGAAGCACGTGAAGAAGTGCCCGGCGAGCTTCGCGTAGGTCTCGGGGCGGTCGTCGTACTCGGCGCGCACCCGGCCGCCGTAGTGGTGGACCGCGTCGTAGCCGCCCCACAGGATCCGGTTGTCGGCGGACAGCCGGAAGTAGTGGAACTGGTTCGCCGAGTCACCGAGGCCCTGGCGGTTCTTCCAGCCGATGGAGTCCAGTTGGCCGGCGCTCAGCGGCTCGGTCATCAGCGCGTAGTCGTACACCGGGACGGTGTAGGAGCGCACGCGCCGCAGCAGGCTCGGGAAGACGTTCGTGCCGAGCGCGACCCCGCGGGCGCGGACCGAGCCGTACGGGGTGCGCACGGCCATGCCGGCGCCGTACTGCCTCAGGGTGAGCGCGGGCGTGTGCTCGTAGACGCGCACCCCGAGCTCGATGCACGCCCGCTTCAGGCCCCAGGCCAGCTTGGCCGGGTGCAGCATGGCCACACCCCTGCGGTCCCACAGGCCCGCCTCGAAGGTGGGCGAGTCGACCTGCCCGCGCACCGCGTCGGCGTCCAGGAACTCGATGCCGTCGGCGAGGCCCTTGGCCTCCAGTTCCCGGTGCCAGTCGCGCAGTTCCCGGGCCTGGTAGGTCTCGGTGGCCACGTCGATCTCACCGGTGCGCTCGAAGTCGCAGTCGATGCCGTACCGGGCGACGGCGGCCTCGATGCCGTCGAGGTTGCGCCGGCCCAGTTCCTCCAGCCGGTGGATCTCGTCCGGCCAGCGGGTCAGGCCGTTGGGCAGGCCGTGGGTGAGGGACGCGGCGCAGAAGCCGCCGTTGCGGCCGGAGGCGGCCCAGCCCACCTCACGGCCCTCCAGCAGGACCACGTCCCGCCGCGGATCGCGCTCCTTCGCGTTGAGCGCGGTCCACAGCCCGCTGTACCCGCCGCCGACGACCAGCAGGTCACAGGTCTCGGTGCCGGTGAGCGCGGGCTCCGGGTGGGGCTTGCCCGGGTCCTCCAGCCAGTACGGGACCGGCTGGGCCTCGGAGAGGGCGGCGATCCAGTTGTCCTTGCCACGACTCATGGCGCTCGGGGCCATGATTTCAACTCCCTACGGGGCTGCTACGCCTTCTGGCTGTTACGGCGGTTGGTGATGAGCATCGAGACCAGGACGAACAGCACGGCGACGAGGAACATGGCCGTGCCGATGACGTTGATCTGCACCGGCGTTCCACGTTGCGCCGAACCCCACACGAACATGGGGAAGGTGACGGTCGAACCGGCGTTGAAGTTGGTGATGATGAAGTCGTCGAAGGAGAGCGCGAACGACAGCAGCGCTCCCGCCGCGATGCCGGGGGCCGCGATCGGCAGGGTCACCCGCAGGAACGTCTGCACCGGCCCCGCGTACAGGTCCCGGGCCGCCTCCTCCAGGCGCGGATCCATCGACATCACGCGCGCCTTCACGGCGACGACGACGAAGCTGAGGCAGAACATGATGTGCGCGATCAGGATCGTCCAGAAGCCGAGCCGGGCGCCCATGTTGAGGAACAGGGTGAGCAGCGAGGCCGCCATGACGACCTCGGGCATGGCCATCGGCAGGAAGATCAGCGAGTTCACGGCGGACCGCGCGCGGAAGCGGTAGCGGACCAGGGCGAAGGCGATCATGGTGCCGAGGAGGGTGGCCCCGACCGTCGCCCAGAAGGCTATCTGCAGGCTGAGGGACAGCGAGCCGCACATGTCGGCGACGCCGCAGGGGTCCTTCCACGCGTCCGTGGAGAACTGCTGCCACTGGTAGTTGAAGCGCCCCTTCGGTTTGTTGAAGGAGAACACGGTGACGACGATGTTCGGCAGCAGCAGATAGGCGAGCGTGAACAGCCCGGCGATGACTACGAGATGGCGCTTGAGCCAGGTGACGAAGGGCATTTAGACCAGATCCTCCGTCCCGGACCGGCGGATGTAGACCGTGACCATGAGCAGGATCGCGGCCATGAGGATGAAGGACAGCGCCGCGGCGGTCGGATAGTCCAGGATCCGCAGGAACTGGGTCTGGATGACGTTTCCGATCATGCGGGTGTCGGTGGAGCCGAGGAGTTCGGCGTTGACGTAGTCACCGGCCGCGGGGATGAAGGTGAGCAGCGTGCCGGAGACCACGCCCGGCATCGACAGCGGGAAGGTCACCTTGCGGAAGGTGGTCGACGGCTTCGCGTACAGGTCGCCGGCCGCCTCGTGCAGGCGCCCGTCGATCCGCTCCAGCGACGTGTACAGCGGAAGGATCATGAAGGGCAGGAAGTTGTACGTGAGACCGCACACCACCGCCAGCGGGGTGGCGAGCACGCGGTCGCCGGACGTCCAGCCGATCCAGCTGGTCAGGTCCAGGACGTGCAGCGAGTTCAGCGCGTGCACGACCGGGCCGCTGTCGGCGAGGATCGTCTTCCAGGCCAGGGTGCGGATCAGGAAGCTGGTGAAGAACGGCGCGATCACCAGCACCATGATCAGGTTGCGCCAGCGGCCCGCCCGGAAGGCGATGAGGTAGGCCAGCGGGTACCCCAGCAGCAGGCACAGCACGGTCGCGGCGGCCGCGTAGAGGACCGAGCGCAGGAACTGCGGCCAGTACTCGACCAGGGCGTCCCAGTAGGTGGCGAAGTGCCAGGTGACCTTGTAGCCGTCCTCCAGGGAGCCCGTCTGCACGGACGTCGAGGCCTGGTAGATCATCGGCAGCGCGAAGAACACGACCAGCCACAGCAGGCCGGGCAGCAGCAGCCAGTACGGGGTGAGCCGGCCGCGCCCGCGCGGGGACTTCTTCGCGGGTTCGGCGGTGGCGAGGGGCGGTGGCGCCTCCTGGAGCGTCGACATGGTCAGGCGGCCTCTTCCTCGACGGTCTCCACACCTGCGTCGATGTCCTGGGTGGCGTCCAGGCCGAAGGTGTGCGCCGGGCTCCAGTGCAGGACGACCTCGGCGCCGGGGACCAGCCGGCCGTCGCGCTCGACGTTCTGGACGTAGACCGCCAGTTCGTCGCAGACGGGGCTGTCGATGACGTACTGCGTGGAGACGCCGATGAAACTGGCGTCGGCGATCCGGCCGGTGAGGCGGTTGCGGCCCTCGGGGATGGTGCCGGCGTCGTCGGCGTGGGTGAGGGCGATCTTCTCGGGACGGATGCCGACCAGCACCTTGCCGCCGGCGGTCGCCGGGGCGGAGCACCGCGCCCGGGGCAGTATCAGCTTGCCGCCGCCGGCCTTGAGCACGAGGTCGTCCCCGTTCCCGGTGCCGACCTCGGCCTCGATGAGGTTGGAGGTGCCGAGGAAGTTCGCCACGAAGGTCGTGCGCGGGTTCTCGTACAGGTCGCTGGGTGCGCCGAGCTGCTCGACCCGGCCGGCGTTCATCACCGCGACCGTGTCGGCCATCGTCATGGCCTCCTCCTGGTCGTGGGTGACGTGCACGAAGGTGATGCCGACCTCGGTCTGGATGCGCTTGAGCTCGAGCTGCATCTGACGGCGCAGCTTGAGGTCGAGCGCGCCGAGGGGCTCGTCGAGGAGGAGCACCTTCGGATGGTTGATCAGCGCGCGGGCCACCGCGACCCGCTGCTGCTGGCCGCCGGAGAGCTGGTGCGGTTTCTTGCGCGCCTGCTCGCCGAGCTGGACCAGCTCCAGCATCTCCTCCACCTGCTTCTTCACGCTCTTGATGCCGCGCCGGCGCAGGCCGAAGGCGACGTTCTCGAAGATGTCGAGGTGCGGGAAGAGGGCGTAGGACTGGAAGACCGTGTTCACCGGGCGCTTGTAGGGCGGCAGAAGGGTGACGTCCTGGTCGCCGAGGTGCACGGTGCCGGTGGAGGGTTCCTCCAGGCCGGCGATCATGCGCAGGGTGGTCGTCTTGCCGCAGCCGGAGGCACCGAGCAGGGCGAAGAAGGAGCCCTGCGGGACGGTCAGGTCGAGCGGGTGCACGGCGGTGAAGCCGTTGTCGTAGGTCTTGCTGATACCGGAGAGGCGGACGTCGCCGCTGTTGTCTGTCGTCATGGTCGTCACGCCCCTGTGAGCTTCGCGAACTTCTCTTCGTAGGCCGTCTCTTCCTTCTGGCTCAGCGAGCGGAAGGAGTGCGACCTGGCCTGCATGGCCTTGTCGGGGACGATCAGCGGGTTGTTCGCCGCGTCCTTGTCGATCTTCGCCAGGTAGGGCTTCACACCGTCGACGGGAGTCGCGTAGTTGATGTACGCGGCGAGCTCGGCGGCCTGCTCCGGCTCGTAGTAGAAGTCGATCAGCCGCTCGGCGTTCGTCTTGTGACGCGCCTTGTTGGGCACCAGCAGGTTGTCGGTCGACGTCATGTAGCCGCTGTCCGGGATGACGAAGTCGACGTCCGGGCTGTCCGCCTTGAGCTGGACCACGTCACCGGCCCAGGCCACGCAGGCGGCGATGTCGCCCTTGGTCAGGTCCGAGGTGTAGTCGTTGCCGGTGAAGCGGCGGATCTGGCCCTTGTCCACCGCCTTCTGCAGCCGGGCCACGACCGCGTCGAAGTCGTCGTCGGTGAACTTCGCCGGATCCTTGCCCATGTCGAGCAGCGTCATGCCGATGCTGTCGCGCATCTCGGAGAGGAAGGAGACACGGCCCTTGAGCTTCGGGTTGTCGAGCAGGTCGGAGACCGACCTCACCTCGACGCCGTCGAGCGCCTTCTTGTTGTAGGCGATGACCGTCGGGATGCCCTGCCAGGGGTACGAGTAGGCGCGGCCGGGGTCCCAGTCGGGATCGCGGAACTGCGACGACAGGTTGGTGTAGGCGTGCCGCAGGTTGGACGGGTCCAGCTTCTGGACCCAGCCCAGGCGGATCACCCGGGCGGCCAGCCAGTCGGTGAGGACCATCAGGTCGCGGCCGGTGGCCTGACCCGCGGCGAGCTGCGGCTTGATCTTGCCGAAGAACTCGTTGTTGTCGTTGATGTCCTCGGTGTACTTGACCGTGATGCCGGTCCGCCTGCGGAACGTCTCGAGCGTGGGGTGGTGCTTTCCGCTGTCGTCGACGTCGATGTACTCGGTCCAGTTGGAGAAGTTCACGACCTTCTCCTGCGCCGAGTGGTCCTGGGCGGACGTACCGCCCTGGGTCTTGCCGGCCGCGGGGATGCCGCAGCCGGTCAGTGCGCCGAGACCGCCGACCGTGAGCGCGCCGCCCGCGGAGGCGCGCAGCAGCGATCGGCGGGTCATCGCGGCCCTGCCGTTGCGCAGACTGCGCCGCATCGCGGCCGCTTGGACCGGGGTGAGGCGGTCGGGCTCGTACTGCTCCATGCGCGTGGTGCCCTTTCGATGGGGTCGGTCTGGTCTGCGGCCGGTCATTGCTGGCGGTCCCCGAACACGGTGCGGTGCCAGTCCTTCCCGGCGACCGCGGTGTTGTCGAACATTACGTGTTTGACCTGCGTGTACTCCTCGAACGAGTACGCGGACATGTCCTTGCCGAAGCCGGAGGCCTTGTAGCCGCCGTGCGGCATCTCGCTGATGATCGGGATGTGGTCGTTGATCCACACACAGCCCGCCTTGATCTCACGGGTGGCCCGCCCGGCGCGGTAGACACCACCGGTCCAGGCGGAGGCGGCCAGGCCGTACGGGGTGTCGTTGGCCAGCCGGATGCCTTCATCATCACTGTCGAACGGCAGGACCACCAGCACCGGGCCGAAGATCTCGGACTGGACGATCTCGCTGTCCTGGGCCGCGCCGGTGACCAGGGTGGGCCGGTAGTAGGCGCCCCGGCCCAGGTCCCCCTGCGGCGCCTCGCCGCCGGTCACCACGCGCGCGTAACCGCGCGCCCGGTCCACGAAACCGGCGACCCGGTCGCGCTGGGCGTGCGAGACGAGCGGCCCGAGGTCGGTGCCCGGCGCGAAGGGATCGCCGAGCCGCACGGTCTCCATCAGCGCGGCCGTACGCTCCACGAACGCCTCGTACAGCGGTCGCTGCACGTACGCGCGCGTGGCGGCCGTGCAGTCCTGGCCGGTGTTGATGAGCGCGGCGGCGACGGCTCCGTTGGCGGCCGCCTCCAGGTCCGCGTCGTCGAAGACGACGAAGGGCGCCTTGCCGCCCAGCTCCAGGTGGAGGCGCTTGACGGTGGCGGTGGCGATCTCGGCGACCCGCCTGCCGACGGCGGTGGACCCGGTGAAGGAGGTCATGGCCACGTCGGGGTGCCCGACAAGGTGCTCTCCCGCCTCCCTGCCGGTCCCGGTGACGATGTTGATCACACCGTCCGGGATGCCCGCGTCCTTGGCGGCCAGGGCGAACAGCAGCGAGGTGAGCGGGGTCGTCTCGGCGGGCTTGAGCACGATGGTGTTGCCGGCGGCGACGGCCGGGAGGATCTTCCAGGCGGCCATCTGCAACGGGTAGTTCCAGGGCGCGATCGATCCGACGACGCCGATCGGCTCGCGCCGGACGTACGACGTGTGGTCACCGGAGTACTCAGCGGCCGCCTGCCCCTGGAGGTGACGGGCGGCACCGGCGAAGAAGGCGGTGTTGTCGACGGTGCCCGGCACGTCGAACTCGCGGGTGAGCTTCAGCGGCTTCCCGCACTGCAGGGACTCCGCGCGGGCGAACTCCTCGGCGCGCTCCGCGAGCACGGCGGCGAACCGGTGCAGGGCGTCGGAGCGCTCACCGGGGGTGGCGCCGGCCCAGCCCGGGAAGGCCTCGCGCGCCGCTGCGACGGCCGCGTCGACATCGTCGGCGCCGGCCAGGTCGTAGGTGTACACCTCCTCGCCGGTGGCCGGGTCGACCACGGTGTGAACGCGGCCCGAGGTGCCCTTCGTCAGCCGGCCGGCGATGAACTGCGCGCCGTCCGCGAGGCGCTCCTGGGCGGGAAATCGTTCCGGGATGGCGGTGCTGCCCGGGTTGTGCATGTCGCTCTCCTCCGCCGTTCGTCCCGACCCTGAGGGCGGGTGGCGTAGCTCCAGCTCGATTTGAGTGCCGATCCTGACAGAGCAAGTGCACTCCAACAAGTGATTCCGTTGTTGCCTTTTGGTTAAGCAACGGAATCTGTCGACCAGGTGTCGAGTCGGCACGGGCTCCGCTCGACATGCTGCTCCGCGGCGCGGCCCGGACGGGCGTCGGTGGTGCGTGCCACAATCGCGGGCATGGGGATCGACGGGGTGGAGGCCCTGATCAGGGAGGTCCGGGCGGGTACCCGGATCAAGTACCTGCACTTCTGGGGCCACCGGCCGCTCCCGGACGGCCGGATCGGCGCGAGCTGCCTGAGCCAGTGGTGGCCGTCGCCCTTCGTGGTGGAGGGCGTCGGCTACGCGACGGCCGAGCACTGGATGATGGCCCGGAAGGCGCGACTGTTCGGGGACGCGGAGGCGGAGCGCCGGGTGCTGGCGGCGGGACATCCCGCCGAGGCCAAGAGGGCGGGGCGGCTGGTCCGGGGTTTCGACGAGGCGATATGGGCGCGGGAGCGCTTCCGGATCGTGGTCGAGGGCAGCGTGCACAAGTTCGCCGCGCACCCCGGCCCGGGTGCGTTCCTGCGCGCCACCGGCGACCGGGTCCTGGTGGAGGCGAGCCCCGTGGACCGGGTGTGGGGCATCGGTCTTGCGGCCGGCGACGAGGCGGCGTCGGATCCCGAGCGCTGGCGGGGGCCGAACCTGCTGGGGTTCGCGCTGATGCAGGCACGCGAGCGGCTGGCCGCGTCGGCGCGCTGAGCCCCGGGTGCCCCCGCCGGGGCACCCGGACCGGGTTCAGGCCGGGTCGGGTTCAGGCCGAGCCGGGTCCAGGCCGGGCCGGGTCCAGGCCGGGCC
Organism: Streptomyces cellostaticus; assembly: GCF_023630175.1. Lineage (GTDB taxonomy): Bacteria > Actinomycetota > Actinomycetes > Streptomycetales > Streptomycetaceae > Streptomyces > Streptomyces cellostaticus_A. The sequence goes on from NZ_JALLIN010000004.1 coordinate 84,676, forward strand.
GGGTCCAGGCCGGGCCGGGTCCAGGCCGGGCCGGGTCCAGGCCGGGCCGGGTCTAGGCCGGGCCGGGTCTAGGCCGGGCCGGGCCGGGCCGGGTCCAGGCCGGGTTCAGGCTTGGGTCGGGTTCAGGCCCGGGTCGGCACGGGCGCCGGCACCTGGGGAGCGGAGTTGTAGTAGGGGTCGTCGTACTCGCTGTCGTGCTTCCTGTCCTCGTTGACGGCCATCACGATGGCGAAGACGATGAACGCGAGCGCGGCGAGCCCGATGATGGTGCCGATGATGCCCGTTATGAAACCGGCCTGAGCCTGGCCGTGGTTGGTGGCCTCGCCCCGCTCGACCCGCTTCTTGCCCTTGACGCCGAGCACCACCGCGATCACGCCGAGCACGATGGACACCACGCCGTAGATGCAGAACAGGCAGATGGACAGGATGCCCAGCACCATCGCCGCGGTACCCATGCCGTTCTGCGGGCCCATCGGCATGCCGGGCCACCCGTAGCCCTGCTGCGGGTAGGCGGGGTAGCCGTACCCGCCGGGAGCGGCGGGGCCCGGGCCGCCGGGCGCGGCGGGCGGGGGCGGCATGGCGGACTCGGTCCAGCCCTGGGCCGGTGGCGGCGGCACGGGCGGACCGTAGCCCGCGGGCGCTCCGAAGCCGGGGCCCGGCGCGGAGATCATGGTGGCCTGGTCGTGCACGGACGGCTGCGGCGCCGGAGGCTGCTGCGGACCGGCGGCCGGGGGCTGCGGGGCCTGACCGGGCGGCTGGTCCTGCGCCGGGGGCTGCTGCCCGGGCGCGCCGGGCTGCGGGCCCTTCTCCAGCGAAGGCTTGCTCTCGGGCGGCGCCCACGGGTCGAAGCCCCCGCCCGCGCCTCCGCCTGCGCCCTGCTGTCCCTGGTCCGCCACGTCCCCGCCCCTCCATCGATGGTCAGGCCATGGTAAAGCGTCGGTTCCGCGGCCCCGCGGCGGGTCGCCGCCGCCCCGGGGCAGCGCGGGAGCCGCCGCCGGCCCCGCCTACGATGACCCCCGACCCACCGATCAGCCGATCACCCGCGCCCGGACCACGGATCTCGGTCCGCGGGCGCCGTTCCGGGGAGGAACCCTTGACCGACCGCAGCGCCGCATCCAGCCCGGTACCCGCCGCCGGCCCGCCCGAGCGCGATCTGCACGCCTTCATCGCCGGACTGCCCAAGGCCGAACTGCACGTCCACCACGTCGGCTCCGCCTCCCCGCGCATCGTCTCCGAGCTGGCCGCCCGCCACCCGGACTCCACGGTCCCCACCGACCCCGAGGCCCTGGCCGACTACTTCACGTTCACGGACTTCGCGCACTTCATCCAGGTGTACCTGTCCGTGGTGGACCTCATCCGCACCCCGGAGGACGTCCGGCTGCTGACCTTCGAGGTGGCCCGCGACCTGGCCCGGCAGCAGGTGCGCTACGCGGAGCTGACCATCACCCCGTTCTCCTCGACCCGGCGCGGCATCGAGGAGACGGCCTTCATGTCCGCGATAGAGGACGCCCGCAAGGCGGCCGAGGCCGAGTTCGGGACCATGCTCCGCTGGTGCTTCGACATCCCGGGCGAGGCCGGTCTGCTGTCCGCCGAGGAGACCGCCCGGATGGCCACCGACGAACGGGTCCGCCCGGAGGGCCTGGTGTCGTTCGGGCTCGGCGGCCCCGAGGTCGGCGTGCCGCGCCCGCAGTTCAAGCCGTACTTCGACCAGGCCATCGCCGCGGGCCTGCACTCCGTCCCGCACGCCGGCGAGACGACCGGCCCGGAGACGGTGTGGGACGCGCTGACCGAGCTGCGCGCCGAGCGCATCGGGCACGGCACCAGCTCCGCACGGGATCCCCGCCTGCTCGCCCACCTCGCCGAGCACCGCATCGCGCTGGAGGTCTGCCCGACCTCCAACATCGCCACCCGCGCGGTCGCCTCCCTGGACGAGCACCCGATCAAGGAGTTCGTCCGGGCCGGCGTGCTGGTCACGGTCAACTCCGACGACCCGCCGATGTTCGGCACGGACCTCAACAACGAGTACGCGGTGGCCGCGCGCCTCCTCGAGCTGGACGAGCGGGGCCTGGCCGGGCTGGCGAAGAACGCCGTCGAGGCGTCCTTCCTGGACACTGCGGGCAAGGCGCGCATCGCGGCGGAGATCGACGCCTACACCGACGCCTGGCTCGCCCCCTGAGAGCTGTCCCGTGATCCCCGGTGGATCGGCGAAGCGCGTCGGACGCGGTGCGCCGCAAGGCGGAGGGTCGTCCTCGTACCGGGCGTACGCGGACGATCCGACGACGCGGCGAGGTGCCGTGGCCGTCGTCGTGCGCCCGCCGGGGATCGCGGGACGGCCTTCGGCGCGGGCCGGTCGAGGCCTGCCCGTCGCGCCGGGGCGAGCCCCGGCTGACGGGGCACCGGGCACGGCAACCGGGGGCCCCGCCACAATGGGGGTCATGCAGACCGTGACCGCCGTGGCCCACCGCGGCGCCCCCTACCGTTTCCGCGAGAACACCCTCGACTCGCTGCGCTGCGCGCCCGGCCTGGGCGCGGACGCGGTCGAGATCGACGTACGGCTCACCCGCGACGGCGTTCCCGTCCTGCTGCACGACGAGACGCTGGACCGGCTGTGGGGGCACCGGCGGCCGCTGCGCTCGCTGTCGGCCGCCGAGCTGAACGGGCTCACGGCGGGCGGGGTGCCGACGCTGGAGCGGGCGCTGGCCGCGACGGACGGCAGCCGGGTGATGGTGGACCTGTGCGGCCGGGTCGACCGCCGCACCGTACGGGCCGTCATGGACGTCGTCCGGCAGAGCGGCGCCGGGGACCGGGTGTACTACTGCGCGGGCGCCGAGGCCATGCTGGCGGTGCGGGCCGCCGATCCGGCCGCCGAGATCGCCCTGACCTGGACGACGCTCGCCCCGCCCCGGCCCGCGCTGCTGGACGCGGTGCGCCCCCGCTGGCTCAACTACCGCTTCTCCCTGGTCGACCGGGATCTGGCGGCCCACGTCCGCCGGGGCGGCCACCTGCTGTCCGTGTGGACCCCGGACACCCGTCGCTCGCTGCGCCGGCTGCTCGACCTGGGCGTCGACTCGATCACCACGAACCGGGTGGACGCGCTGCACGCCCTGCGCACCGCCGGCCGCCCCGGCGGGCGCTGACCCGACGGCCGGCTCGCGACGCCGGGTAACGCGCCGTGAACGGGCGCCCGGATCCCGGACGGGCGGGAGCCGGGCTCACCGCCCGACGGGCTGTCCGCCGTACCCGGTGCCCACCGCGGCACCGGCCGGGCTCATCCGCTCCAGCCGCTTCGTCTTCCTCCGTACGACGTACAGCGGCAGGACGCCGAACACCCCGAAGGACATGTCGATCAGCGTCCACCACAGGGGGATCCCGCGCACCGGGCCGCACACCAGGGCGAGCGGGACGATCCCGGCGCAGGCGATCATCCCGAACTCGACGACCCAGATGTTGCGCACCGGGTCGCGGTAGGGCCCGTAGAAGGCGACCGCGATGACGAGGTGCGCGAAGGCGAGCCAGTCGGTGCCGTAGAGCACGAACGGGTAGTCGGCGTCGACGGCGTCGAGCCCCTCGCGCACCCGGGTGATCCAGTCCATGAGCCCCGGCAGCAGATCCGGTACGGACAGCGCCCGAAGTGCGCCCTCCGTCCAGCGCAGTTCGTGCACCAGCGGAAACGCGGTGGCCCCGCTGAGCACGAGGCACACGACGAAGAGGACCAACCAGACACGGATGCCCCGGAGCAGGGCGGCTCTGTCGCTCATGGCAGCAGCGTACCCACTATTTGAACGCGTTCAAAACCTCTTCCCGGACGGAAACCGGCCGTTCCGTCAGGAATCGAGAAGCGCCGGGCCGGGGCGCGCGGCTAGCGTGCTGCGTGAACCGGTCCGGGCGACCCCGAGGGAGCCGCGCGGGCGGCGCCCCCGACGGATGGAGACACGAAGCATGGCCACGAGGACGGACGCCAGCCAGCGGCCCGCGCCGCACGTCGCCGACAGCCACGGCCTGATCCGGGTGCACGGCGCGCGCGAGAACAACCTCAAGGACGTCAGCATCGAGCTCCCCAAGCGCCGGCTGACGGTGTTCACCGGGGTCTCCGGATCGGGCAAGAGCTCACTGGTGTTCGACACCATCGCGGCCGAGTCGCAGCGGCTGATCAACGAGACGTACAGCGCCTTCGTGCAGGGCTTCATGCCGGCCCTCGCCCGGCCCGAGGTCGACGTGCTCGACGGGCTCACGACCGCGATCACGGTCGACCAGCAGCGGATGGGCGGCGACCCGCGCTCCACGGTCGGCACCGCCACCGACGCCAACGCGATGCTGCGCATCCTCTTCAGCCGGCTCGGTCGGCCGCACATCGGCTCGCCCAAGGCGTTCTCCTTCAACGTCGCCTCGATCAGCGGAGCGGGCGCGGTCACCGTGCAGCGCGGCGGGCAGACCGTGAAGGAGCGCCGCAGCTTCAGCGTCACCGGCGGCATGTGCCCGCGCTGCGAGGGCCGGGGCACGGTCTCCGACATCGACCTCACCCAGCTCTACGACGACTCCAGGTCGCTGAACGAGGGGGCGCTCGCCGTCCCCGGCTACAAGTCGGGCGGCTGGAACCACCGGCTCTACAGCGAGTCGGGCCTCGTTGACCCGGACAAGCCGATCAGCCGGTACACCGAGCAGGAACTCCGGGACTTCCTGCACCGCGAGCCGACCCGGATGAAGATCGCGGGCATCAACATGACCTACGAGGGTCTGATCCCGCGGATCCAGAAGTCGATGCTCGCCAAGGACCGGGAGGCGATGCAGCCGCACATCAGGGAGTTCGTGGACCGCGCCGTCACCTTCACCACCTGCCCCGACTGCGACGGCACCCGGCTGAACGAGGGCGCCCGGTCGTCGAGGATCGGCGGGGTCGGTATCGCGGACGCCTGCGCGATGCAGATCAGCGACCTGGCCGCATGGGTGCGCGACCTGGACGAGCCGTCGGTGGCGCCGCTGCTGGGCAAGCTGCGGCAGACCCTGGACTCGTTCGTGGAGATCGGCCTCGGCTACCTCGCCCTCGACCGGCCGGCCGGCACGCTGTCGGGCGGCGAGGCGCAGCGTGTGAAGATGATCCGCCACCTGGGGTCCTCGCTGACCGACGTCACGTACGTCTTCGACGAGCCCACCGCGGGTCTGCACCCGCACGACATCCAGCGGATGAACGAACTGCTGCTGCGGCTGCGGGACAAGGGCAACACGGTGCTGGTCGTGGAGCACAAGCCGGAGATGATCGCGATCGCCGACCACGTCGTCGACCTCGGGCCCGGCGCGGGTACGGCGGGCGGCGCCGTCTGCTTCGAGGGCACCCTGGAGGGCCTGCGGGCCAGTGGCACGCTCACCGGCCGCCACCTGGACGACCGGGCCGCCGTCAAGAAGGCGGTGCGCGAGCCGACCGGCACGCTGGAGATCCGCGGGGCCTCGGCGAACAACCTGCGCGACGTCGACGTCGACATCCCGCTCGGGGTGCTCACCGTCGTCACCGGTGTCGCCGGGTCCGGCAAGAGCTCCCTCGTGCACGGCTCGATCCCGGCCGGCGCGGGCGTGGTGTCGGTCGACCAGACCCCGATCCGCGGCTCGCGGCGCAGCAACCCGGCGACCTACACCGGGCTGCTCGACCCGATCCGCAAGGCGTTCGCCCGGGCCAACGGCGTCAAGCCGGCCCTGTTCAGCGCCAACTCCGAGGGCGCGTGCCCCACCTGCAACGGGGCCGGTGTCGTCTACACCGATCTGGCGATGATGGCCGGCGTCGCCACCCCCTGCGAGGAGTGCGAGGGCAAGCGCTTCGAGGCGTCGGTGCTGGAGTACCGCCTCGGCGGGCGCGACATCAGCGAGGTGCTCGCGATGCCGGTCTCCGAGGCCGAGGAGTTCTTCGCCGCCGGCGAGGCACGCACCCCCGCGGCGCACCGCGTCCTGGGCCGGCTCTCCGACGTCGGGCTCGGCTACCTCACCCTCGGCCAGCCGCTCACCACCCTGTCCGGTGGCGAGCGGCAGCGCCTGAAACTGGCCACCCACATGGGGGACAAGGGCGGTGTGTACATCCTCGACGAACCGACCTCCGGCCTGCACCTCGCCGACGTCGAGCAACTACTGGGCCTGCTCGACCGGCTCGTCGACTCCGGCAAGTCGGTCATCGTCGTCGAACACCACCAGGCGGTCATGGCACACGCCGACTGGATCATCGACCTCGGTCCCGGCGCGGGCCACGACGGCGGCCGCATCGTCTTCGAGGGCACCCCCACCGACCTGGTCGCCGCCCGCTCGACCCTGACGGGCGAGCACCTGGCGGCCTATGTCGGCGAGGGCGCGGGCTGACGTCCGGAGGGTGCCGCGAACGCCCCGCGCGGCGCCCGCGGCACCCGGCACGCAGGCCCACCGCGCCGGCCGAAGGCACGGTCGCACCCAGTGGTGCGTCGAGCGGACCGGGCGGTACCCGACACCCTGTCCACCGGCGTCGCGGTCCACCCGCTCGCACGCGCGGCCCCGGACGGGGAGGTGTCCCGTCCAGGGCCGTACGAGCCGGCACCCGGCTCACGGACCGGGCGCCCGGCCGTCGCAGGTCCGGGCGCCAGGGGCCCGGGCCTGCGGCGGGGCCCTGCGCGTCCGCGGGACCCTACGCGTCGAGCGACGTCATCACGTGCTTGATCCGCGTGTAGTCCTCGAAGCCGTACGCGGAGAGGTCCTTGCCGTAGCCGGACTTCTTGAACCCGCCGTGCGGCATCTCGGCGACCAGCGGGATGTGGGTGTTGATCCACACGCAGCCGAAGTCGAGCTTCTTGGACATGCGCATCGCGCGGCCGTGGTCCTTGGTCCACACCGAGGAGGCGAGGGCGTACTCGACGCCGTTGGCCCACTCGACCGCCTGGTCCTCGTCCGCGAAGGACTGGACGGTGATGACGGGGCCGAAGACCTCGTTCTGGATGATCTCGTCGTCCTGCTTCAGGCCGGAGACGACGGTCGGGGCGAAGAAGTAGCCCTTGTCGCCGACCTGCTGGCCGCCGGCCTCCACCTTGGCGTGCGCGGGCAGCCGCTCGATGAAGCCGGCGACCTGCTTGAGCTGGTTGGGGTTGTTCAGCGGGCCGAAGAGCACGTCCTCGTCGTCCGGCTGCCCGGTCTTGGTCTCGGCGGCGGCCTTGGCCAGCGCGGAGACGAACTCGTCGTGGATGGACTCGTGGACCAGCACGCGGGTCGCGGCCGTGCAGTCCTGGCCGGCGTTGAAGAAGCCCGCCACGGAGATGTCCTCGACGGCCTTGGCGATGTCGGTGTCCTCGAAGACCACGACCGGGGCCTTGCCGCCCAGCTCGAGGTGGACCCGCTTGACGTCCTTCGAGGCGGACTCGGCGACGGAGATGCCGGCCCGGACGGACCCGGTGATGGAGGCCATCGCCGGGGTCGGGTGCTCGACCATCAGGCGGCCGGAGTCACGGTCGCCGCAGATGACGTTGAAGACGCCCTTGGGCAGGATCGAGCCGAGGATCTCGGCGATCAGCACGGTCGAGGCGGGGGTGGTGTCCGAGGGCTTCAGCACGACCGTGTTGCCCGCGGCGATGGCCGGGGCGAACTTCCACACGGCCATCATCATCGGGTAGTTCCACGGGGCCACCTGGGCGCAGACGCCCACCGGCTCGCGACGGACGATCGACGTCAGCCCGTCCATGTACTCGCCGGCCGAGCGGCCCTCGAGCAGCCGGGCCGCACCCGCGAAGAAGCGGATCTGGTCGACCATCGGCGGGATCTCCTCGGAGCGGGTCAGCCCGGTGGGCTTGCCCGTGTTCTCCACCTCGGCCGCGATCAGGTCCTCGGCGCGCTCCTCGAAGGCGTCGGCGATCTTCAGCAGGGCCTTCTGGCGCTCCGCGGGGGTGGTGTCGCGCCAGGCCGGGAACGCCGCGGCGGCGGCGGCCATCGCGGCGTCCACGTCCGCCTGGCCGGACAGCGGCGCGGTCGCGTACGCCTCGCCCGTCGCGGGGTTGACCACCTCGGTGGTCCGTCCGTCGGCGGCGTCCCGGAACTCACCGTCGATGTAGTTGCGCAGACGACGCAGCTCGGTGCTCACTGCCGGCCTCCTGATCTGGTTCGAGGGTTCGAGCTGTCCAGCCCGGCCAGCCGCTCCGGCTGTCCGAAGACTGAGACACCCCACCCTAATCGGCGCGGCCACGTTTTCAACACCCCCGTCGCCATTGGTTCTGCGAAATCCGCAAGGTTCAGACGTGTAAACAACGAATTTCATCGCCGCAACCTTGCGAAACTATCGAGACGTCGTGCAGAGTGAGGTCGTGGCCAGTCGAAGCGCAGACCAGAGGGACTCGCCCCGCGAGTCCAGGAACGGCAACAGCCCCCAGCTTGACGCCGTCTCCCTCGCCATCATCCAGCAGCTCCAGGAGGACGGCCGCCGGCCGTACGCCGCGATCGGCAAGGCCGTCGGCCTCTCCGAGGCGGCCGTGCGCCAGCGCGTCCAGAAGCTGCTGGACCAGGGCGTGATGCAGATCGTCGCCGTCACGGACCCGCTCACCGTGGGCTTCCGCAGGCAGGCGATGGTCGGGATCAACGTCGAGGGCGATGTCGAGTCGATCGCGGACGCGCTGACCGGCATGTCGGAGGTCGAGTACGTGGTGATGGCCGCGGGCTCGTTCGACATCCTCGCCGAGATCGTCTGCGAGGACGACGACCACCTGCTGGACGTCATCAACAAACGCGTCCGGGCGCTGCCCGGCGTGCGCTCCACCGAGAGCTTCGTCTACCTGAAGCTCAAGAAGCAGACCTACATGTGGGGAACCCGATAACCGTGACCGAGAAGGACCTCAGCCGCACCGCGTACGACCACCTGTGGATGCACTTCACCCGCATGTCCTCGTACGAGAACTCCCCCGTCCCGACCATCGTCCGGGGCGAGGGCACCTACATCTACGACGACAAGGGCAAGCGCTACCTCGACGGTCTCGCGGGCCTGTTCGTGGTCCAGGCCGGTCACGGCCGCACGGAGCTCGCCGAGACCGCCTTCAAGCAGGCCCAGGAGCTGGCCTTCTTCCCGGTGTGGTCCTACGCCCACCCCAAGGCCGTCGAGCTGGCCGAGCGCCTGGCCCACCACGCCCCGGGCGACCTGAACAAGGTCTTCTTCACCACCGGCGGCGGCGAGGCCGTCGAGACCGCCTGGAAGCTCGCGAAGCAGTACTTCAAGCTGACCGGCAAGCCGACCAAGTACAAGGTCATCTCCCGCGCCGTCGCCTACCACGGCACTCCGCAGGGCGCCCTGTCCATCACCGGCCTGCCCGGCCTGAAGGCCCCCTTCGAGCCGCTGGTGCCCGGCGCGCACAAGGTCCCGAACACCAACATCTACCGCGCGCCGATCTTCGGTGAAGACCCGGAGGCCTTCGGCCGCTGGGCCGCCGACCAGATCGAGCAGCAGATCCTCTTCGAGGGCCCGGACACGGTCGCCGCGGTCTTCCTGGAGCCGGTGCAGAACGCCGGCGGCTGCTTCCCGCCCCCGCCGGGCTACTTCCAGCGCGTGCGCGAGATCTGCGACAAGTACGACGTGCTGCTCGTGTCGGACGAGGTCATCTGCGCCTTCGGCCGCCTGGGCACGATGTTCGCCTGCGACAAGTTCGGCTACGTCCCGGACATGATCACCTGCGCCAAGGGCATGACCTCGGGCTACTCCCCGATCGGCGCCTGCATCGTCTCCGACCGCCTCGCCGAGCCGTTCTACAAGGGCGACAACACCTTCCTGCACGGCTACACCTTCGGCGGCCACCCGGTGTCGGCCGCGGTGGGCCTGGCCAACCTCGACCTGTTCGAGCGCGAGGGCCTGAACCAGCACGTGCTGGACAACGAGGGCGCCTTCCTGCAGACCCTGCAGAAGCTGCACGACCTGCCGATCGTCGGCGACATCCGCGGCAACGGCTTCTTCTACGGCATCGAACTGGTGAAGGACAAGAACACCAAGGAGTCCTTCAACGACGAGGAGACCGAGCGCGTCCTGTACGGCTTCCTGTCCAAGGCGCTGTTCGACAACGGGCTGTACTGCCGCGCCGACGACCGCGGCGACCCGGTCATCCAGCTCGCCCCGCCGCTGATCTCCAACCAGGAGACGTTCGACGAGATCGAGCAGATCCTGCGCGCCACCCTCACGGAGGCGTGGACGAAGCTCTGAGCCTCCGGCGCGAACCCGGATCATCCGACCGGATGATCAGCACCGGCCCCGGTGTCGCCCGTTCGAGTGAGAACGGCGGCCCGGGGCCGTGTGCTGTCCGGGCTCCCACGGAGGGCTGCCTAGCGTGCAGTGACCGATCGGCCCTGCCTTCGTTCACCCGGACGAGCGATCAGGCACGGGAAAACGGATCAGAACCGAGGTGTACGCCATGGAGGCCCCGCCGGACAACGACGTGCTCTGGGCACGCACCCTGCACTTCAGGCACCCGGACGGCTCCCCCGGCCTCGCCGGGGTCTCGCTCGGCGTGCGGGTGGGCGAGATCCTCGCCGTCGCCGGCCCTCGCGGCAGCGGCAAGACGACCCTGCTGCACTGCCTGTCCGGACTCCTCCCGGTGCGTGACGGCGAGGTCTGGTTCAACAGCTCGCCCGTGCACACCATGGGCCCGACGGCCCGCGAGCGGCTGCGGCGCGACCACTTCGGCTGGATCGAACCGGCGCCGGTGCTGGTGCCGGAACTGAACGTCTGGGAGAACACCGCCCTGCCCCTGCTGCTGCGCGGCATCGGCCGCCGGCGCGCCAAGGTGGCCGCCCTGGAGTGGCTGGAGCGCCTCGACGCCGGCGAACACGCGCGCAGGCACCCGCGGGAGTTGCAGCAGGCCGAGCGCCAGCGTGTGGCCATCGCCCGCGCGCTCGCCCCGGGGCCCACGGTCCTGTTCGCGGACGAGCCGACGGCCCCGCTGCACCACGGCGACCGGGCGCATGTGCTGCGCACCCTCACCACGGCGGCCCGCTCGCACGGCATCACGGTCGTCCTCGCCACGCACGACGCCCGGACCGCCGCGCTCGCCGACCGCACCGTCTCCCTGCTGGACGGGCGGCGGGTACGGACCCTGCCGCTGCCGGAAGCCGCAGAGACGGAAGGCCGGGCCGCGTGCTCGCTCTCCGTCTGACCCGCGCGGCCCGGCCCGCCGTCCAGGTGCGCCGGCTGCTGGTGGCCGCGGCCTCGGCGGGCACCGGCTTCCTCCTGCTGTCCTGCCTCGGCTACGCACTGGCCCACCCCGGGGCGCCGGGCACGGCGGTGCCCCGGCTGGTCTGGTGCGTGGCGCCGCTCGCGGCCACGGTGTACTTCGCGCTCGCCGTGGCCCGCACGGATCCCGGCACCAGGCCGCGTCCGGGTCTGTCGGCCGTGGGGCTCGGCCCGGCGCGGCTGATGGCGGTCTCGGTCCTGACCACCGTGCTGTCCTGCGGCCTGGGGTCGCTGCTGGCCCTGATGCTCTTCCTGCAGCTGCGCGGCGATCTGGCGGGCACACCGCTCGACGGGGCCGCGGCCCGGTTCCTGGCCACGGACCAGCCCCTGCCGCTGCCCGCGGCGCTGACCCTGCTGACCCCGGTCCCGGCGCTCGCCGCCGCGACGGTCGCGGTCGCCCTGCGCCCCCGGGACCCGCGCCCGCCGGCCGGCCCCCCGCGCTCCCCCGGCCGCCCCGGCGCGTACGGCCACCCGGCGCCCCGGGAGACGTTCGGGGCGTACGGACGGTTCGGGGTGCGGCCGCGCACGCCCGCGGCGGCGAGGCAGGCCGCCGTACCGCCTCCGTCCCCCGGCGCCACCGCGACGACGGTCGACGAGCCCGACGAGAACGGGACGGGGGTCCTGGAAGCCGACGAGGCCGGCGCCCCCGGCCGCCTGCCCTCCCCGGCCGCCACCCCCGCCGGTCTCCCCTGGGGCATCGCGGCGGTCGCCGCCGGGCTCGCCGTACAGGCCTACTCCGGCCGGCCCGCCACCGGCCCGGCCCTCACCCATCTGCCCGCCGGGGCCACGGCCGTCCTGGCGGGCTGGGTCCTCACCGCCGCCGGGCTGGTGCTGGCCGCCCCCGGCCTCACCCACCTCTGCGGACGCCTGCTGCAGTCCGTCCGCCCCGGAGCACTCCGGCTGCTGGCCGGCCGCGCGCTCATGGCGGAGGCCCCCCGGATCGGCCGGCCGCTCGGCGTGGCCTGCGCGGCCGCCGCGGCCACGTACGCCATGACCGTCCTGTACGAGGGTCCGGCCACGTCCCGCGGCCCGCTCGCCGCGCTCGGCGCGCTCGTGGTCACCGGCTCCACCGCGGCGACCCTGCTGACGGCGGCCGTCGAGGCCCGCCAGTGCCGGGCCGAGACCACCGCGGCCCTGCTCCGGCTCGGCGCCCCGGCGGGCATGCTGCGCACCGCCGCCGTCCTGCGCGCGGTCGCCCTGCTGGCGCTGTTCGGGCCGCTCACCCTGGCGCTCGCCCATCTCGCGGCCCTGGCGTCGGCCCGCTGAGACCGGCCCTCGAACCGCCACGCCCCCGATCCGGGGCCGGACGGATGCACTCCTCCAGGGCCCACGGAGGGGTCGTCCTCGTCCCGTGCGTATGCGGGCGACCCGACAACGCGGCGAGGCGCCGCAGCCGTCGTCGTGCGCCCGCCGGGGTCCACCGGACAGCCCTTAGCCTGAGCGGGTGGATCAGATACCCGCCCAGCCGAACCGCGCCGCCCGCGACCGTGAGATCGAGTCCCTCGCCGAGTTCGACGAGGTGGTCACCGCACACGGCTCGCTCGCCCGATTCCGCCTGCAGGCCGTCGATCTGACGGAACGCACGAAAGAGCTGCTCACCGTCGACACCGCGGACGCCGTCTTCCTCGGCTGCCCGATGGACCCGGAGGCCGCCGCGCACGTGCGCTCGGCAGGCGCCCTGGTCTTCCCGCCGATACCCGGACTCCCCTTCGATCCGTACCGCGGTTTCGCCTACACACCCGGCGAGTTGTTCGAGTCGCTCGACGAGGGCTACGAGGCGACGCCCGACGCACGGGCCTACGCCTGGTCCCGGCGCACCAAGTCGGACGGCGACGTCTTCGCCTCGATGCTGCGCGCGATCCACGACGACTCGGTCTCCGACGCCCTGGACGAACTCCTCTCCGGCGCCCGGGTGGTGGGCGTCATGGGCGGGCACGCGTTGGCCCGCGGCACCACCGGGTACGCGGGCGCGGCCCGGCTGGGCCGCGAGCTGACCCGCGCCGGGTTCACCGTCGCCACGGGCGGCGGGCCGGGCGCGATGGAGGCGGCGAACCTCGGCGCGTACGCCGCGCCCTTCGCCGACACGATGCTCGAGGAGGCGCTCCTGCTCCTGGCCAAGGAGCCGTCCTTCCGGCCGTCGGTCACCGACTGGGCGCGCGCCGCCTTCGAGGTACGCGAACGCTGGCCCGGCGGCGGGGAGTCGGTGGGCGTCCCCACCTGGTTCTACGGCCACGAGCCGCCGAACGCCTTCGCCGCGCACATCGCGAAGTACTTCACCAACGCCATCCGCGAGGACGGGCTGCTGGCCCGCTCGACCGCCGGGGTGGTGTTCCTGCCGGGCGCCGCCGGGACCGTACAGGAGATCTTCGACGACGCGACGCCCAACTACTACGAGTCCCGGGGTGAGCCCACGCCCATGGTGCTCGTGGACGAGGAGCACTGGACACGGCGGCTGCCCGCCTGGCCGCTGCTGCGGTCACTGGCCGAGGGCCGGTCAATGGAGTCCCGAATCAGCCTCGTTGACCGGATCGAGCAGGCCCCCGAGGCGCTGAAACGTCTCCGCGGGCAATAAGAAGGCAAAGCCAACGAGCTTTGCAGGCATATGCATTGACACTTCTTATCGAACGCTTATAGACCTGTGAGTCTCGTGGGGGTGCTGGGACCACAGCTCATCCGTGTTCCTCAACTCCTCCTCAACCCCCCGCAGTTATGCACTCTGTAAAGGACAAACGTGCCCAAAACTCGCCGTAACGCACGTCGTTCCGTGCGCATCCTGGGTGTCGCCTCCGCCTCCGTCGCGCTGGCGCTCGGTGTCGCCGGCCAGGCACTCGCATGCAACATCAGTGAGTTCTCCGCCGAGGCCAAGTGCGATGGCGACAAGGGTGTCATCGTCGTCACCGACAAGGACCGCTCCGGCACCCCGGCCACCATCACGGTGTTCCTGAAGACCGACGCCGGTGAGACGCCGGTCGGTGAGCCTCAGGTGGTCAAGGGTTCCCGCGAGGGCGCCATGGTGACCTTCCAGGAGGACTGGAAGCCGGACGCGACGTACCGCATCCACGTCAAGACGGACCGGTTCAACGTCGACAAGGACATCGAGGGCGGGCTGACGACCCCGGCCACGGCCTGCAAGAAGGAGGAGTCCCCCTCCCCCAGCGCGCCGGACAGCCCGTCGTCGAGCCCGTCCCCCTCCGCGCCCGAGGAGTCCGAGTCCGCCACGCCGACCCCGTCGGCGTCGGAGAGCAGCACCGCCCCGGCGGGCACCTCGAACAACGCGCCGTCCCCGGCGGCCGGTGACTCGAACCTCGCCGAGACCGGTGCCAACTCCAACACCGGCATGATCGCCGGTGTCGCCGGCGCGCTGGTCGTCGTCGGCGGTGGCGCGGTCTTCTTCGGCATGCGCCGCCGTGGGGCGAAGAACGGCGGCTGACGCCCGACTTCGCACACCGCTCGTGCAACACCGCGGCCCGTCCCCGTATCCCCGGGGGCGGGCCGCGGTCGTGCGCGGCACAAGCCGGTCCGCTCGAGCCGGCGGTCCGGCACCGGGCACCCGGCCGGCGCTCGGGGACCGCGCGAGCGGCGCGACACCCCCGTTCCGGGCACCCGGTGATCAGCCGAGCACGACGATCTCGTCCGCGTCGAACGTCAGCCCCACCTCGTCCCCCGGCTCCGGCGCGACCCGGAGCGCGCAGGCCGCCTCCACGGGCGGTCCGCCGTCCCGGGGCAGCAGCCGTACGGCCACATGCGTGCCCCGGAAGGTGCGGGCGGTCACCACGCAGGGCAGCCCCTCCGCCGCCGCCACCAGCCGCACACCGGCGGGCCGGACCAGCAGTGGACGATCGCCCTGGACCGAGCCGTCGGGCACCGGCAGCTTGCCCCAGGGGGTGTCGGCGACGCCGTCGGAGACGGTGGCGGGCACCACGTTCTCGAAGCCGAGGAACCGGGCCACGAACTCGTCGGCGGGCCGTTGCCAGACCTCCAGCGGAGTCCCGGACTGGGCGATCCGCCCGTCCCGCATCACCACCACCCGGTCGGCCAGCGCGAACGCCTCGCCCTGGTCGTGCGTCACGGCGAGCACGGTGGTACCCAACCGGCCGAAGAGCTCACGGAGTTCCACCACGAGCCGGTCCCGGAGCGAGCGGTCGAGCTGGCCCAGCGGCTCGTCCAGCATCAGCAGCCGGGGCCGGGGCGCGAGCGCCCGGGCCAGCGCCACCCGCTGCTGCTCGCCACCGGACAGCCCGGCCACGGCCCGCCGGGCGGCGCCCGGCAGACCGACCAGCTCCAGCAGATCCCCCACCTCGGCGTCCCGCTGCCCCTTGGCGACCCCGTGCATCCGCAGCCCGAAGGCCACGTTGCCGCCGACGTCCCGCTGCGGGAAGAGCTGGTGGTCCTGGAACATCAGGCCGACACCGCGCCGGTGCGCCGGCACACCCGTCTGGTCCCGGCCACCGAGCAGCACCCGCCCCGAGTCCAGCGGCTGCAGCCCGGCCACCGCCCTGAGCAGCGTGGACTTTCCGCTGCCACTGGGCCCGAGCACACACACCACCTCGTGCTCGGCGACATCGAGGCCGACCGCGTCGAGCACGGGCCGCCCGCCCAGGCGCACGGTCGCGGCCTCGAGGCTCAGCAGCATCAGAACTCCCCCGTCCGGTCCGTGCGCAGCCGCTCCAGGACCAGCAGCGCGGCGGCGCACACCACCATCAGAATCGTGGACAGGGCCATCGCCTGCCCGTAGTTGAGCTCCCCGGGCCGGCTCAGCAGCCGGGCCACGGCGACCGGAAGCGTCGGGTTGTCGGGCCGCGCGATGAACACGGTCGCCCCGAACTCCCCCAGGGACACCGCGAAGGCGAACCCGGCCGCGATCAGCAGCGCCCGCCGCACCAGCGGCAGGTCGACCTCCCGCCACACCCGCCAGGGCGAGGCGCCGAGCACGGCCGCCGCCTCCCTGAGCCGGCCGTCCACCGCCCGCAGCACCGGCAGCATGGTGCGCACCACGAAGGGGGCGCCGACCAGCGCCTGGGCGAGCGGGACGAGGATCCAGGACTGCCTGAGGTCCAGCGGCGGCCGGTCCAGGGCGATCAGGAAGCCGAAGCCGACGGTGACGGCGGAGACACCGAGGGGCAGCATCAGCAGCGCGTCGAAGCCGCGCACCAGCCGCCCCGCGTCCCGGCGGGCCAGCGCGGCCGCGGCCAGCCCCCCGATCAGCAGGGCGATGCCGGTGGCGGCGACGGCGTACTCCAGCGAGGTCCACACGGCGTGCAGCGGCGCCACCAGGAAGGTGCCTCCGTCGGCGTCGGTCAGCGCCCGGTAGTAGCCGAGGCCGGGCGCGTCCAGGGAGCGCCGTACCAGGACGGCGAGCGGCAGGACGAGCAGCAGCACGACGGTGAGCAGGACCCCGGCGAGCAGCGCCCACTGCCCGGCGCCGCGCGGCCGGTGCGCGGTCGTCTCCGGGGCGACCAGGCGCAGCGCGCTCTCGCGCCGCCGCACCGTCCAGGCGTGCACGGCGAGGATCGTGCCCACCGCGACGAACTGGACGAGGGTCAGCACGGCCGCCGTGGAGAGGTCGAAGACCTCCGACGTCTGCCGGTAGATCTCCACCTCCAGGGTGGAGAACGTGGGGCCGCCGAGGATCTGCACCACGCCGAAGGAGGTGAAGGTGAACAGGAAGACCATCAGCGCGGCGGCGGCCACGGCGGGCGCGAGGGCCGGGAGGGTGACCGTGCGCCACGCCGTCAGCGGTGCGGCGCCCAGCATCCGCGCGGCCTGCTCCTGCCGAGGGTCGAGCTGGGCCCACAGCCCGCCGACGGTCCGTACCACGACCGCGAAGTTGAAGAAGACGTGCGCCAGCAGGATCGCCCACACGGTGGTGTCCAGCCGCACGCCCCACAGGTCGTCCAGCAGCCCGCCGCGTCCGACGAGCGCCAGGAACGCCGTGCCCACGACGACGGTCGGCAGCACGAAGGGGACCGTGACGACGGCCCGCAGCAACTGCTTGCCGGGGAAGTCGAGGCGGGCGAAGACATGGGCGGCGGGCAGCGCCAGCAGCAGGGTGAGCGCCGTGGAGGCGAGCGCCTGCCAGGTGGTGAACCACAGCACGTGCCGGATGTCCGGCTGGGTGACGACGTCCGCCATCCGCCCGAACCGCCAGACGCCGTCGGCCTTCAGCCCGCGCGCCACGATCGCGGTGACGGGCCAGGCGAAGAACACGGCGAAGAACACGGCGGGCAGGGCCATCAGCCCCAGCCGCGCCGCGCTCCCGCGTGCGGTGCCCTCGCGGGCCGCTACCTCAGTACGAGCGACGTCCACGACTTGACCCAGCTGTCACGGTTGGCGGCGATGGTGCCGGGAGCCATGGTCTCGGGGTTTTCGGCCTGCGGCCCGTACTTGGCGAAGTCCGGCGGGACCGCGGCGCCCTCGCGCACCGGGTAGACGAACATGTTGAGCGGCATGTCCTCCTGGAACTCCTTGGTGAGCAGGAAGTCGAGGAACGCCTTGCCGCCCTTGGCGTTCTTGGCGTGGCTCAGCAGGCCCGCGTACTCGGTCTGCCGGAAGCAGGTGCCCTGGGACACCCCGGTGGGGGCGGTGTCGGGCCGCTTCTTCGCGTAGATGACCTCGGCGGGCGGCGAGGAGGCGTACGACACCACCAGCGGCCGGTCCCCGCCGGCCTTCCTGCCCTCCGACGATCCGGAGAACTCCTGGTAGTAGGCCTGCTCCCAGCCGTTGACGACCTTGACGCCGTTTTCCTTGAGCTTCTTCCAGTAGTCCTGCCAGCCGTCCTTGCCGAACTTCGCGGCGCTGCCCAGCAGGAAGCCGAGGCCCGGGGAGGAGGTGGAGGCGTTCTCGGTGACGAGGAGGTTCTTGTAGGCGGGCTCGGCGAGGTCGGCGAAGGTCCGCGGCGGGGTCAGCCGGTGCTCCTCGAAGTAGGCCTTGTCGTAGTTGACGCAGATGTCGCCGGTGTCGACGGGCGTGACGCGGTGCTCGTCCTGGTCGACGCGGTACCCGGGCAGGACCCGGTCGGAGCCCGCCGGCTCGTAGGACTGGAACAGCCCGTTGTCCAGGGCGCGCGAGAGCAGGGTGTTGTCGACGCCGAAGAAGACGTCGCCCTGCGGGTTGTCCTTGGTCAGCAGCGCCTTGTTGACGGCCTGGCCCGCGTCGCCGCTCTTGAGGACCTTGACCTTGTACCCGGACCGCTTCTCGAAGTCCTTCATGACGCTCTTCGAGACGAGCCACGAGTCGTGGCTGACGAGGGTCACGGTCCCGGAGTCCGCGGCGGAGTCCTTGGCGCCCTGCGACCCGCACCCGGTCAGCGCGGGCAGCGCGAGAAGGCCGAGCCCGGTGGCCACGGCCACGAGAGTCTTGTTGTGCACTGGATGTCCTCCTGGGGTTGGCCAGGAAGAGACGCGGCCCCGCCCGGGCTCCGCGAGGGAGTCCCGGGCAGGGCGCAACAGCTTGAGTGATGACCGAACTTCCTACCCAGAATGACCTGGGCGAGGTTCAGAGGGTCTGCGGCCCGGTTGCCGCACTCTCAGCGCTGTGGCGCTCCCCTGTCGGAATATGCAGATGTGTTGACGTGGCCAGATTATCGCTCGGTCGCCGCGAGCTGACCACAGGCCCCGTCGATCTCCTGTCCCCGGGTGTCCCGGATGGTGACCGGTACCCCGTGGGCCGCGACGGCCTCCACGAACGCCTTCTCGTCCTCGGGCCGCGAGGCGGTCCACTTCGAGCCGGGCGTCGGGTTCAGCGGGATGAGGTTGACGTGCACGGGCTTGCCCCTGAGCAGCCGGCCGAGCCGGTCGCCTCGCCAGGCCTGGTCATTGATGTCCCGGATCAGCGCGTACTCGATGGACAGCCGGCGCCCGGACTTGGCGGCGTACTCGAACCCGGCGTCCAGCACCTCGCGCACCTTCCACCGGGTGTTCACCGGGACGAGGGTGTCGCGCAGCTCGTCGTCGGGCGCGTGCAGGGAGATCGCGAGCCGGCACTTGAAGCCCTCGTCGGAGAACCGGTGGATGGCCGGGACCAGCCCGACCGTCGACACGGTGATGCCGCGCTGCGACAGCCCGAGCCCGTCCGGGGCGGGGTCGGTCAGCGCCCGGACGGCGCCGACGACCCGCTTGTAGTTGGCGAGCGGCTCCCCCATGCCCATGAAGACGATGTTGGACAGCCGCGCGGGCCCGCCCGGCACCTCGCCGTCCCGCAGCGCCCGCATCCCGTCCACGATCTGGTGCACGATCTCCGCGGTGGACAGGTTCCGGTCCAGGCCGGCCTGCCCGGTCGCGCAGAACGGGCAGTTCATCCCGCACCCGGCCTGCGAGCTGATGCACATGGTGACCCGGTCCGGGTACCGCATCAGCACGGACTCCACGAGCGTGCCGTCGAACAGCCGCCACAGCGTCTTGCGGGTCGTCCCCTGGTCGGTCGACAGATGCCGCACGACCGTCATCAGCTCGGGCAGCAGCGCTTCCCGCAGCCTGCCGCGCGCGGCGGCGGGGATGTCGGTCCACTCCGCCGGATCATGCGCGTACCGCGCGAAGTAGTGCTGCGAGAGCTGCTTGGCACGGAACGGCTTCTCACCGATCTCGGCCACGGCGTCCTTGCGCTCGGCGGGCGTGAGATCGGCGAGATGCCGCGGCGGCTTCTTGGCTCCGCGGGGGGCGACGAAAGTGAGTTCTCCGGGCTTGGGCATGGTGGTACCAGTGTCGCAGATCCAAGCGGGGAGCCCAGGCCGGAGCGGGGTGGGGACGGTCACCACGGGTGCCTGCCGTCAGCTCCGGCCGGCCCCGCACGGCCCGGGAACGGCCCGGGGCTGCGTGCTCCAGAGGTGGGATGATCTTTCCATAGGAGTGCGAGTGGACATGCTTGAGCTGATGGAATGGCCGGCCGAGCGCGGGGTCACGACCGTCTTCAAGGTCGACGGTGACCGTACGGCGGAGCGGCGGACGGCATGGATGGTCATCGTCAGCGGTGGGCCGCTCGGCGAGGACTCGTTCTTCCGTGCCGACCTGCCCCGCCCGGAGGCATGCCTCGAATCCTTGCTCGCCCATCTGGAGAGCAGGGACCTGTCGCCGTTCGCGTGATCAGGATGTTCTCCGGGGCCGTTGCCGCCGCTCGTGGTTCCGCCGAGCCCGGGCCTCCCAAACGATCTTGAAAACTCTCGTGGGAGCGATGCCACGGAGGTTCCGGTCCCCCCTCCGCACGAGGAGCAGTGGGACCGTGGCGCCGAGACCTGGCGAGGTGACCTCCTCCTCCGGAAGCGACTTGCCGTGAGGCGGAGTCCTGGGCAGCTGCGGTTCCCACCTGCTCCGATGGTCCGCGGACGTCCGCGCTTGTCCGCCGTTGTTCATCTGCGTTGTCACGCAGATGAAGACTCAAGGCTGGGGGGGGCCGCGATACAGTGCGCGCCGTGGAGATACCCAGATGGTTCGTCTGGATCGCTTTCGGTCTGGCCGTCTTGCAGGCCCTCGGCCTCGTTCCCGTCATCCGCCGGCTGCGAGGATCCGACCCGTCGGCGCATTTCGAGGCCCGCCTTGACCTACTGGACGCCGTCGCTTCCCTGATGCTCCTTGGCGGCATGGTGCTGAGTCTCGCAGTGGCGGAGTCCTGGTTCTGGCTCACCTTCGCGGGCTTCGCAGCCATGACCGCCGTCTACGCCGTGAAGGGTGCTGTCCGGCTCCGAGCTCGCCGCCATCCCACGGCCTGATCCGAACGACAGGCTCAGACCGCTCGGCGCACCGCTGCTTCCCGTCCTGGGTCTTGCCGGGGATATAGGTGACCTCGTTTTCGCTGCTCAGGAGTGGTGGGCTCGGGCGCCTGGCCGTCGTCGTCGGTCGTCACCGGCCGCTCTTGAGTAACCTCGGAGGGCCCAGAGACGGCCCAGCTTCGGTGCGCTCGACCGGCACCGCCCACAGCTTGGGAAGCTGCGATCATTCCGCTCCTACTGGCGCGCTGACCTGGGAGAACGGCGACAGGGTGGCCTCTTCGAGCGGGGCTGCTTTCACCGTGGTTCTCCACTGTTCCCCACTCGATCTGGTGCGCTTGTGGTGCGGAGCTGCTTGAACGGTGCTGAAGAGCGCCTCATCCCTGGCATTCTTTCGCCGTTCGGTGCACCTGCACGCTGTCCACTTGAAATGAGCCTTGGGGGAGGCGATTCCCCAAGTCCCAAGCCTTGTTGGCAAGCCGACTGGTGAACTCATCTGTCAGGGTGTTGGTACGGACGAGGATCAACTTGTAATCCGCGCCAGCGTCCTTCTTGTTGCCGCCGACGACAGCCTGGACGTCCCACTTGCCGTAAGCGTCTGCTGACGAAGACTCGGCAAGCGTAGATGGCTCGATGTGGCGGCTCAGGTAGTAGGTGGACCAGGCGTCAGCGCCTCGCACCACCAGCCAGTAGGATTCGTCCTTTTGGAGCCGTGGGGTCACACCCCTGACCGCCGTGCACTGGTCGACTTTGTCTCCCTGGGTGGGGCTGACGATGAGCGCCGGCGGTGGGGCAGTCGATCGGACCGAGGCTGACGCCCCGTCGTGGCTTTCGGACCCGGGGCCGCTGTACTGGAGCCATCCGGCCATGAACGCCCCGGCAGCACTGATGATCGCGGTGACTACCCCGATCCAAGCAGCCTTGACTTCAGGGGCCGCCCTGACGCGATGGTCTGATGTCTCGCGATCGGCCTCGGGGTCGCTTTGCGCCGTCGTCACTCGGTCTCCACGTCTCATGGCCAAGCTCACGAGGGTCCTCTGGCCGGCCGACCCGAAACCAGTCACTCCCCCCTTGGCCAGCACCAAGCACTAGCTAGGTGGGTCACGCTAGGTCAATCGCTTGGCCTCAGCTCCGAAACGGACAGGCATTCACCCAGACGGGTGAGGGGCGCCTCACTTGTACGCCTTACAAATATCCCGATCCGCACTTGAGCCATCAACTTGGGAAGCTTGGGTGCTTCCGGGACGGGAACCTTGCTGACCTGCGACGGAGCGATGCCGACGCCCGATGAACGCGGACTTCTCTCCCCGGTGTTCCCCGTGGTCCCCGCAGGATCTGACCACCGCGTAAGGAATTCGATTCGAGCCCGCCCCGGCTGCTGTCGTCGGCGGGTGCAACAGCCTGACAGGGGTGTTGGTGTACGTCCCCGTCCAGCGTCGTTGATATCAGATCGCCGGCGACTTCGGCGTCCACCCGATCACGTTGTCGAAGTGGCTACGTCGTGCCGAAACCGGAGAGGGCGCCAGGCCCGCGGCGACGTCGGGTGAGTCGGCCGAGCCGCGCGGGGACCGCAAGCGGATCCGGTTGCTGGAGCAGGGGAATGAGGTGCCCAGGAGGGCTGCGGCGTATCTGGCGCAGGCGATCCCGCCGGCAGAATGATGTATCCGCCCGTCCCCGCGCGGGCTCGTGTCGCCCTCATCGGCCCGGCGGCCTTCCGTTAGCCTCGCTTCGTCCGAAGAGTCTCGATCCTCGCGGAAGGCGGGCCGGCGGAGATCAATCGAGAGCGCCTCGTCAGAACGCTGACGTTCTGGCTCCGGCCCGCGTTCGCGTTGCGGGTCATCAACCGGTTTCAGAAGATCGTGGGTTTCGACCGCTCGATGGCCCTCGCGTCCAGCGCCCTGACGGCGCTGGTGCCGGTCTCCATCCTCCTCGGCGCCGTCTTCGGGCAGTACGACGCCGCGGAGCGGATCATCCAGCGCTACCAGCTCACCGGTGCGGGCGCCGAGGCGGTCAGATCGTTGTTCTCCCCTGCCCAGGGGAACAGCGCGAGTGTGGGCGTCTTCGGGGTCGCGTTTCTGACGATCTCGACGCTGAGTTTCACCCGGGCCGCGCAGCGGCTGTTCGAGCAGGCGTGGGAACTCAGGCCCCTCAGTGTGCGCAACACCCGCAACGGCTTGTGGTGGATCCTCGCGCTCGGCGGCTACGCGACGGTCATCGCGGTGCTTTCCGCCCTCCTGGGCGGGCACGCGCTGGGTCTGGTCGCCTCGGTGTGCGAGGTGCCGGTGACCGCGGTGTTCCTGGTCTGGAGCGGCCGGCTCCTGTCGGCGAAGCGGATCGGCCTGCGGGACCTGGTGCCGTTCGGCGTCACCGGCGCCGCGCTGACGGCGCTGTACTCGGTGGGCGCGGCCATCTACCTGCCACGCCTGTTCAACTCCTCCGCCGCCCGCTACGGGGTGGTCGGTGCGGTCTTCGCGATGATCTCCGCCCTCTTCGCGGCCATGCTCGCCCTGGTCGCGTCGGCGGCACTGGGCCGAGAAGTACGGGACGAACTCGGCCGGATCCGTGCGGGCCACCGCCCGTCCGATCGCGAGGTCCGCCGGCAGTGGGACAAGGTGGTCGAGCAGACGCGGTCGCGGTGGCGCGTGGTCCGGGGCCAGGTCTCGCACCGTCAGGGCTCGGACCGCTGACGGGGGCGTCCCCGGCCACCGGCGGCGCCACGGCCGTTGCCGGTGGCCCGTGGTCCTCCCGGGTTCGCGGGATCCGTGGTGCGTCACATGTTCCGCCGGCCGCGCCGGAACGGCGGGAAGCCCCCACCGCGACAGTGCCGCGGACGCGCACCGGCTCCGGGCGGGGGAGCGTCCGGGCACCCCCTTGCTCAGGGGGTCTGTCCGAAGCCGCTCGTGTGGATGACGCGGCCGTGGCGGCGGTGTCCGTGGCGGTCCGGGTGACGGTGCAGGGCGACCAGGGCGGCGTCGTCGTTGAGGCGTCCGCGGGTGTGGGCCAGCAGATCGCGGTGGATGTGGTGGAGCAGCGACTCCGGACCGCTCCTGTTCCACTGGGCGACCCGCGTCTCCAGGGGGTAGAAGCGGCCGTCGCGGTCGCGGGCCTCGATGACACCGTCCGTGTAGAGCAGCAGGGTGTCGCCCGGCTCGAAGGAAGCCGCGTCGATGGCGTAGGCCTCGGGTCCCGTTTCCATGGTCCCCAGTGGTGGTGCGGGGTGGAGGCTGGGGACCGTGAGGGCGCTGTGCGGGCTGAGCAGCAGCGGAGGGGGGTGCCCGCAACTGATCATCCGGATGATGTGGTCGTCGTCGGGGAGTTCCAGCAGCAGGGTGGTCGCGAACCGCTCGCCGGCCTCCGCGGTCGGCTCGAAGTCGGCCAGGTACCGGGTCACGCTGTGGTCCAGTGTGGTGGCCAGGTCGGGAAGGGTGGCGTGCCGGTGGGCGGCCTCGCGGAAGGCGCCGAGGAGGAGGGCGGCCTCACCGATGGCGGACAGCCCCTTGCCCCGGACGTCCCCGATCATGATGCGCACGCCGCCGGTGATGCGGGTGGCCGCGTACAGGTCGCCGCCGATCTTCGCCTCGTCCTCGGCGGCCAGGTACAGACAGGCGATCTGCAGCGGCCCCATGCGCTCCGGCAGCGGCCACAGCAGGCCGTGCTGCGCGGCCTCGGCGACCGACCGCACCTGGGCGAGCTGGCGCTGGCGGCGCTCGCGCACCAGGCAGAAGACCACGCTCAGGGCCGAGAGCACCGCGAGGGCGAGGATCTGGACCAGCACGTTGCGCGAGAAGAGCACGCCGAAGTGCCAGCCGATGTACGCCTGTGCCGTCACCGCCAGGGCGCCGACCACGCCGGTGAGCCAGGCGCCGGTGAACGAGGCGGTGATCGCGGGGGCGATCACCAGCAGCGGGCCGAGGTGGACGTCCTCGGGGACCAGCTGGTCGACGGCCGTGATCACCACGATGAGGACGATCGGAATCAGCAGCAGCGCGTGACTCGACCGCCGTGGCTGCCACATACCGGCTGAGCTGTCCTCAGCTTTCACATGTTCCACATTGCCACCGTCGAGGACGCCCGACGAGCAGACGCCACCTCGGTCGCCCGGCGGCGGGCCGCGTGGCTCAGGAGCCCCGCGGGGGATCCAGCCGTCCCGGGGCGCCCAGGAGGGCTCCACCGCGCTCCGTATCCTCTGGGCCGCCAGGGCGCAGGTCGGCAGGGCGCAGGTCGGCAGGGCGCGGGTCGGCAGGAGAACGGCCCGGAGTCCGTAGAGGATCGCCGTCTGCGGCTCGTAGCCCGACGCCCCGTCCAGCCCCAGGAGCAGCAAGGACTGCATTGCCGCAGGATGGGGGCGGTGCCACGGGCGGCGCGGCGCAACGGGACACTCCGTTCCGACGGGCCCAGCCCGGGCCGCCGTGCTCCCCCGCGCGGCGTCGGCCGCCGCGGGTGCCGAACCGCAGAGCGGCCGAGGCGTCCACCATGAGCCGCAGGCCCGGGGCCGCTCCCCTCACCTGTGAAGTTCTGCTGGTGAACGGTCGGGTTTCCTGGTCGGGTCTTGCCGGGCCGGGCGCGCTGCCGTAGCAAGGTGCTCCATGAACCTTTTCGGCCGCAGTCCTTTCCAGCGGCGTCCGGAGGCGACCGCCTCCCCCGCCGCGCACACCGCATCGGCGTCCGGTGCCACCGCTGTCCTGCCCGATCCCGGTCTGGCATCCCTGACCGGGGAGTGGGCGATCGACCCCGCGCACAGCAGGATCGGGTTCTCCGTGCGGCACGCGATGGTGACCACGGTGCGCGGCGCCTTCACCGAGTACGAGAGCCGGCTCCACTTCGACGCCGCTGACCCGGCCCGCTCCCGGGCCGACATCGTGATGTACACGGCGAGCGTGGACACCGGTGTGGAGCAGCGTGACGCCCATCTGGTGGGCCGCGAGTTCCTGGACGCGGCGACGTACCCGCGGATGTCGTTCACGAGCACCGCCGTACGGCTCGCCGGCGAGGACGTCTACCGGATGGCCGGCGATCTGACCATCAAGAACATCAGCCGCCCCGTCGACCTGGAGCTCACCTACATCGGCCATGTGACGGACCCGTTCGGCTACGAGCGGGTCGGTTTCGACGGCACCACGACCATCAACCGGTGCGACTGGGGTCTGACCTATGACGCCAGGCTCGCCCAGGGCGGGGCCATGGTGAGCGAGAAGGTACGCCTCCAGTTCGACATCGCCGCCATCCGCACCGCCTCCTGAGCCCGCCGCCGTATGCGCTCCGGGCGGCTCAGGCCGAACCGACGAACAGCACCAGGAGGAGCCAGACCACCGGCGCCGTCGGCAGCAGCGAGTCCAGGCGGTCCATGATGCCGCCGTGACCGGGGAGCAGGGTGCCCATGTCCTTGATGCCCAGGTCACGCTTGATCATGGATTCGCCGAGGTCCCCGAGGGTGGCGCTGGCGGCGACGGCGAAGCCGAGGACGAGGCCCTGCCACCAGCGGCCGTCGTCGATCAGGAACTGCATGCACAGCGCGCCCGCGACCATGGCGAACAGCACCGCGCCGAGCAGGCCCTCACGGGTCTTGCCGGGGCTGATCCGCGGGGCGAGCTTGGTCCTGCCGAAGCGCCAGCCGACGGCGTAGGCGCCGGTGTCGCTGACGACCGTCAGGAGCAGGAAGGTCAGCACCCGCCAGGGGCCGTCGTCGGCGGTGAGCATCATCGCGACGAACGTGGCCAGGAACGGCACGTAGAACGCGGCGAAGACACCGGCGGTGACGTCCCTGAGGTAGCCCTCCGGCGGTTCCGTCATGCGCCAGACCAGGACCGCGAGCGCGGTCAGCGCCATCGCGACCCACGCGCCCTGGGCACCGCGGACGTACCCGGCGACCACCATCGCCGCCCCGCCCACCGCGAGCGGCACCAGCGGGGCCGCGATGTCCTTGCGCTCCCGCAGCCTGCTGGTCAGTTCCCACAGCCCGACGACCACCGCGACCGCGACGACACCCACGAAGACGGCCTTGACGACGAACAGGGACGCGATGATCACCACACCGAGCCCGACACCGACGCCTATGGCGGCGCTCAGGTCGCGGCCCGCGCTCTTCTTCTGCGGCGCGGGCGCCGGCTGCGGGGCGTCGGGCATGGGCTCCGGATTCTGCGTCTCGTTGCGGAACAAGGGGCCGCTCAGACGAGCGGCCCCCCGATCGTCGTCCTGGTCTCCGCCATGCGCGGGTACGTCGGGCACGATGGGCATGGGGCGAGTCTGCTGCGCCTCAGGCGCATCGTACGCGGGACCCGCCGGGGCAGCCCCCTGGACAGGCCCACCCTCGGTGGGCCCCCAGTAGCCGGTCTGCCCCGCCGTTGGCGGCGCCCCCCAGGAAGAGTGGCTCATCAGACTTCGAGCAGCTCCGCTTCCTTGTGCTTCAGCAGCTCGTCCACCTGGGCGACGTACTTCGCGGTGGTGTCGTCGAGCTCCTTCTCCGCACGGCGGCCCTCGTCCTCACCGACCTCGCCGTCCTTGATCAGCTTGTCGATGGCGTCCTTGGCCTTGCGCCGCACCGAGCGGATCGACACCCGGGCGTCCTCCGCCTTGCCCTTGGCGACCTTGATGTAGTCGCGGCGGCGCTCCTCGGTGAGCTCGGGGAACACCACGCGGATGATGTTGCCGTCGTTGCTCGGGTTGACGCCCAGGTCGGAGTCCCGGATCGCCTGCTCGATGTTGCGCAGCGCGCTCTTGTCGAACGGGGTCACGACCGCCATGCGCGGCTCCGGCACGGAGAACGAAGCCAGCTGGTTGATCGGCGTCGGCGCGCCGTAGTAGTCGGCCACGATCTTGTTGAACATCGCCGGGTGCGCACGGCCGGTGCGGATCGCGGCGAAGTCCTCCTTGGCGACCACGACGGCCTTCTCCATCTTCTCCTCGGCCTCGAGGAGGGTCTCTTCGATCACCACTTGCTCCTGCGTGTCTTGAGTGAGGCCCGGCTGCTGTTCCTCTGTCGGGCGGCGGCCGGCTGCGTCGCGTCTTCTTCCTGCACGGTTCCCGACCGGCAGGACATTGTCCATCCCCCGGCCAGGGCGCGTCCCGTCCGTCCCCCGGACAGGTGTCGTACCCCGGGCTCCCGGGGTGTGCCGGTCAGTCCCGGCTGCCCTGGTCACCCACCAGCGTGCCGATCTTCTCACCCTTGACGGCCCGGGCGATATTGCCTTCGGCGAGCAGCTCGAACACGAGGATCGGCAGGCTGTTGTCGCGGCACAGGGTGATGGCGGTGGCGTCGGCGACCTTGAGGTCCCGGGTGATGACCTCGCCGTAGCCGAGGGCGTCGAACTTGACGGCGTCGGGGTTGGTCTTGGGGTCGGAGTCGTAGACACCGTCCACGCCGTTCTTGCCCATGAGCAGGGCCTCGGCGTCGATCTCCAGGGCGCGCTGGGCGGCGGTGGTGTCGGTGGAGAAGTACGGCATGCCCATTCCGGCGCCGAAGATGACCACGCGGCCCTTCTCCAGGTGGCGCACGGCGCGCAGCGGGATGTACGGCTCGGCGACCTGCCCCATGGTGATGGCGGTCTGCACCCGGCTGTCGATGCCCTCCTTCTCCAGGAAGTCCTGGAGGGCGAGGCAGTTCATCACGGTGCCGAGCATGCCCATGTAGTCGGAGCGGGCGCGGTCCATGCCGCGCTGCTGGAGTTCGGCGCCGCGGAAGAAGTTGCCGCCGCCGATGACGACCGCGACCTGCGCGCCGTCCCGGACGACGGCCGCGATCTCACGGGCGATCTTGTGCACCACGTCCGGGTCCACGCCCAGGCCCCCGCCACCGGAGAAGGCCTCTCCGGACAGCTTCAGCAGAAACCGGCCGCGCACTTTGCCGTCGTCGCTCTTCTGGGCCTTGGTGGTCATGGAGATCCCGCCTCTTTCACGTGTTGCACATACGAAGAAGGCCATTGCCGGTGGGGTCGCTTTTCGCTCCCTTGCGCGGCAATGGCCTCCTCGTCAGATCTGCTGCCGTCCGCCACATGCCCGGGTGTGGCGGTGTGCGCGGACGACTGCTGTCGACCCTATCCGGGTCGCGCGTCGATCGCGGTACGGACTCAGATGCCGACCTTGATGCGCGTGAAGCGCTTCAGGGTGACACCGGCCTCGTCCAGCACCTTCTGGACCGACTTCTTGTTGTCCAGCGCGTACGGCTGGCCGAGCAGCGTGGCGTCCTTGAAGAAGCCGTTGACGCGACCCTCGACGATCTTGGTGATCGCGGCCTCGGGCTTGCCCTCGGCGCGGGTGGTCTCCTCGGCGATGCGACGCTCGGACTCGACGACCTCGGCCGGCACGTCCTCCTTGGCGAGGTACTTCGGCGCGAAGGCGGCGATGTGCTGGGCGAGGCCCTTGGCGACCTCGGCGTTCGGCTTGTCCAGCTCGACCAGGACACCGATCTGCGGCGGCAGGTCGGGCATGGTGCGGTGCATGTAGGCGGTGACGTAGCCGTCGGAGAACCGCGCGAAACGGTCCAGGACGATCTTCTCGCCGAGGTTGGCGTTGGCCTCGTCCACGAACGCCTGGACGGTCTTGCCGGCCTCGATCTCGGAGGCGAGCAGCGCCTCGATGTCGGCCGGGGAGGTCTTCGCGACGTGCTCGGCGATGGTCCGGGCCACGGCCTGGAACTTGTCGCCCTTGGCCACGAAGTCCGTCTCGCACTTCAGCTCGACGATGACGCCGGAGGAGTTGTCGTCGGCGATGATGGAGACCACGGCGCCGTTCTCGGCGGAGCGGCCCTCGCGCTTGGCGACGCCCTTCTGGCCCTTGATGCGCAGCGCCTCGACGGCCTTGTCGACGTTGCCGTCGGCCTCGTCCAGCGCCTTCTTGCAGTCCATCATGCCGGCGCCGGTCAGCTCACGGAGCTTCTTGACGTCGGCGGCGGTGTAGTTCGCCATGAGTCTGTGAGTCTTTCTCGAAGTCTTCGGAGATCGGAGACGGGCACGGTCCGTGTTCCCATTCCAGCCATGGATCACGGACGGCGTGCCGACCTACGGGTGAACAGTGGGGGCGGACTCACCCGCGCCGCGGCGCGATGGATTCCGCTCCGCCCCCACTGCCGACGCTGACGTCAGGCCTGCTCGGCCTCGGCGGCCGGAGCGGCCTCGGCGGGCTTCTCGGCCTCCGCGGCCGGAGCGGCCTCAGCCGGCTTCTCGGCCTCAGCCGGCTTCTCGGCCTCAGCCGGCTTCTCGGCCTCGGCGGGCTTCTCGGCCTCGGCGGCCGGAGCGGCCTCGTCGGCCTTCTTCTCGCCCTCGAGCAGGTCGCGCTCCCACTCGGCGAGCGGCTCGCCCGCGGCCTTCTCGCCCTTGTCACCGGTGGCGACGCGAGAGCGGGAGATGAGGCCCTCGGCGACGGCGTCGGCGATCACGCGGGTGAGCAGGGTGACGGAGCGGATCGCGTCGTCGTTGCCCGGGATCTTGTAGTCGACCTCGTCGGGGTCGCAGTTGGTGTCGAGGATCGCGACGACCGGAATGTTCAGCTTCCGGGCCTCACCAACGGCGATGTGCTCCTTCTTGGTGTCCACGATCCAGACGGCGCTGGGCACCTTCTGCATCTCGCGGATACCACCGAGGGTCTTCTCCAGCTTGGCCTTCTCGCGGGAGAGGACCAGCAGCTCCTTCTTGGTGAGGCCGGAGGCGGCCACGTCCTCGAAGTCGATCTGCTCGAGCTCCTTGAGGCGCTGCAGACGCTTGTAGACGGTCGAGAAGTTGGTGAGCATGCCGCCCAGCCAGCGCTGGTTGACGTAGGGCATGCCGACGCGGGTGGCCTGCTCGGCGATGGCCTCCTGCGCCTGCTTCTTCGTGCCGACGAACATGACCGTGCCGCCGTGGGCCACGGTCTCCTTGACGAACTCGTAGGCGCGGTCGATGTACGACAGCGACTGGAGCAGGTCGATGATGTAGATGCCGTTGCGCTCGGTGAAGATGAAGCGCTTCATCTTCGGGTTCCAGCGACGGGTCTGGTGACCGAAGTGGACGCCGCTCTCCAGCAGCTCCCGCATCGTGACGACGGCCATGGCCGTATCTCCTTGAATTTCTCGGTTGTGCCGCGACGGCCGGCCGGCCGTCGCGCCTGACGCCCGCGCTGCGCCGGTGCCGCGAGGGACCGAGGGGCGCTGATACGGATCGTCCGACGGACACCGTCCGACGAGACCCGTACCCGGGCGTGCGAAGTCGACCCGGTGACCCGGATCGCCAGAAGAAGTGTACGGGACCGCCGGGGCACCGGGTGACGCCGCTGTCCACAAGCGGGGCGCCGTCCACAGTTCCCGGCCATGATCACGCGGGTGCGGGAGGGTTCCGGCATGCGACGAGTGATGCGGTGTGCGGGTGCGTGGGCGGGCCTGGTGCTCGGTCTCGCGGCACTCGTGCCCACCCCCCTGGCCTCAGCGGACACCCCGGCCCCCGTGCCCGCACCGCCCTCCCGGGCACCGGTTCCGGCCATCGCCCGCACCTGGCCGGTCGGGGTCCGGCCGGTGGTGGTACGGGGCTGGGAGCCACCGGCGACGGTGTACGGCCCCGGGCACCGGGGGGTGGACCTGGGCGCGCCCGCCGGTGCGCCGGTACGGGCGGTGGCACCCGGCCGGGTGTCCTTCGCGGGGCGGGTGGCGGGCCGCGGCGTGGTGTCGGTGGAACTGGCGGGGACGGACCTGCGCACGACGTACGAGCCGGTGACCGCGTCGGTGCGGAAGGGGGACGAGGTGAACGCGGGTGACGTGGTCGGCACGGTGGAGGCCGCACCCGCGCACTGCTCCACCACCTGCGTGCACTGGGGCCTGCTGGACGGCGAGACCTACCTGAACCCCCTGGCCCTGCTGCCGCCGTGGCTGCTGCGCGGGGGTCCCTCCCGGCTGCTCCCGGTGCTGGAGGTGCCCGCTCGGCACGACGGGACGGCGAGGCTCCCCGTGAGCCCGGCGAGCCGCCTCGCCCACCGGCGGCACGGCACCCCGGCGGGAGCACGGCACCCCTGGAGCAGGGGAGCACGGAGCGGCCCGGGCCCCGCGCGGGCCGCTCAGTCCAGGACCCCCCGCAGAGCCATCCGCACCGCGGCGTCCGTGATCCGCGCCGGCTCCTCCGCCGCACCCAGCTCGATCCGCCGCACGGCCGCGTCCACGACCCCCTGCAACAGCATCGCCGCCAGCCGGGGCTGCTCGTGCCCCAGCTCCGCGAGCGCCTCGACGACCATCGCGACCAGCCCCCCGTGAGCCGCGCGGATCTTCTCGCGCGCCCCCGCGTCCAGCTCACTCGCCGAGATCGCCACGACGGCCCGGTGCCGCCGGTCCCCGACCAGCGCGAGCTGCCGGCGCACGTACGCCTCGACCTTGCCCTCGGGCGTCGCCGCGCGCTCCATCGCCGCCTCGACCTCGGCCGCCCATACGGGGAAGTCGACCTCGCACAGCTCCTCGACCACGGCGGCCCGCGAGCGGAAGTACTCGTACACGGACGACCGCGCCAGGCCGGTCCGTTCGGCCAGCGCGGGAAAGGTCAGCGCGTCGGTCCCGCCGTCGGACAGCAGGGACCGGGCCGCGTCCAGCAGGGCGGCTCGCTGCATCGACCGGTGCTCGGCCACGGAGGCCGCTCGAATCCTTGGCACGTCGACCACTTTACGGACGCACGCCGGCGAACGGGAGCGACTCAGCGTCCGAAGCTCGCCAGCTTCGCCCTCAGCTGGAGCACCGACTTCGTGTGGATCTGGCTGACCCGGCTCTCGGTGACCCCTAGCACATTGCCGATCTCGGCGAGGGTGAGCCCCTCGTAGTAGTAGAGCGTGACGACGGTCTTCTCCCGCTCCGGCAAGGTGTTGATCGCACGGGCGAGGAAGCGCCGCAGCTCCCGGTCCTCGGCGACCTCCACCGGGTTGTCGGCGGCGGTGTCCTCCAGCGTGTCCATGAGGCTGAGCCGGTCTCCGCCGTCGCCACCCACGTGCAGCAGTTCCTCCAGGGCGACCACGTTGGCGAGCGACAACTGACTGAACACGGCATGCAGGTCGTCCACCTCCATGTCCAGCTCGGCGGCGACCTCCGCCTCCGTCGGGGTCCGCCGCAGCCGCGCCTCCAGGGTGGCGTAGGCCCGTTCGACGTTGCGCGCCTTCTGCCGGACGGACCGGGGGATCCAGTCCAGCGCCCGCAACTCGTCGATCATGGCGCCCCGGATCCGGGTGATCGCGTACGTCTCGAACTTGATCTCCCGGTCGAGGTCGAACTTCTCGATCGCGTCGATCAGTCCGAACACGCCCGAGGACACGAAGTCGGCCTGCTCCACGTTGGGCGGGAGCCCGACGCTGACCCGGCCCGCGACGTACTTGACCAGCGGCGAATAGTGCAGGATCAGTTGCTCCCGCAGCCGGTCGTCCCCCGTCGCCTTGTACGACCGCCACAGTTCGTCGAGCGTCGAGGGAGCGGGCGGCCGCACGCTGCCACCGTCGCGGGCGGCCGGTGGGACCGCCGCCCGGTCGGAGCCGGAGGTGTGCTGGGGCATTCGTCGCCTTGTGCCGTTCTGCCGAGAAGTGCCGTGATCTGCCGTGAAGTGCTGTGGGGTGGGACGGGGTGCGGATGTGATGCGCGGTGACCCGTCACGAGTGGCGCGGGGCACCCGGGCGAGCTGTCGGTCCTGTGTCGGGTCGGCGCGGGCTGCGCCGGACTTCGTGAGCGTAGCGTGACTGCGGAGTCGCGGTGTGCGAACAACGAGGCACCACCCCTGCGCGGAGCTCCTCCACCGGCCGCACCGGCAGCATCGGAGGCTCGCTCTGCGTGACCACTCGGATGCGCCAACTCCGTGGAATCCCAAGGGCTTAGGGCGTTCCCCCGGACGGCCGAACACGCAGGGTCAGCACGGAGCCGGGCCGCCCCGGGCCGAGATCAGCGCCTGGCGTGTCAACTTCCAGCCGTCGCCGTGTCGTTCGACGTATCCAAGTGCTCGGAGTTCGTACAGTCTCGCGATCGCCTGGTCCAAAGTGGTCGGCGCGCCGCGCGCGATCTCCCCGGCGCCGGCCGGGCGGTCGCCGGGCAGCGCGGCGAGGACGGCCCGCGCGGCCGGGTCCAGCAGGTCGCGCGGGAGGACCGGGCCGCGCCGCGGCGGCGCCAGCTCGCCCATGTCGCCCACGAGTTCGACGACGTCCGCGGCATCGGTGACCAGCGTGGCCCCGCCACGCAGCAGTTCGTGCGCTCCGGCGGAGAGAGAGCTGGTGACGGGCCCGGGCACCCCCATCGTGAACCTGCCGAGCCGCTCGGCCGCCCGCGCGGTGGCCAGCGAGCCGCTGCGGCAGGCGGCCTCCACGACGACGGTGCCCCGGGTCAGCGCCGCGATCACCCGGTTCCGCAGGATGAACCGGCTCGGCGTCGGGTGGTCGCCGGGCGGCAGCTCGCCCACCACCAGGCCCTGCTCCGCGATCCGGTCGATCAACGCGGTGTGCCCGCGGGGGTAGGGCCGGTCGACGCCGCAGGCCAGCACGGCGACGGTGGCCCCGCCGGCGGCGAGGGCGCCCCGGTGGGCGGCCCCGTCGATGCCGTAGGCCCCGCCGGACACGACCACCCATCCCCGCTCGGCCAGTCCGGCGGCGAGGGTGGCGGCCACATGCGTCCCGTACTCGGTGCAGGCGCGTGCCCCGACCACGGCGACGGAGCCCAGCGCCCACGTCCGCAGACTGGGTGCGCCGCGCACCCACAGGCCCGTGGGCCTGCCGTCGCCCAGGTCGTCGAGCGGGCCCGGCCACTCGATGTCGCCCGGGCACACGAACCGCACACCGGCGTTCCGCGCCTCCCGGAGGTCGCGCTCCGGTTCGGCCCGGGCGGCCCGCGCCACCAGGCCGGCCCACCGCTCACCGCTCACCCCCGGCGGCCGGCGCCCGCCGTCACGCAGCCGCCGGACCACCTCCGCCACCCCGAGCTCCCGCAGCCACCGCCCGCCGGCCTCGTCACCCGGCTCGATGACCCGGGTGAGCAAGACCCGCCCCAGCCGCTCCTCCCCGGCGTCCGCCCCCGCGCTCATGTGGGGACCCCGAGGGCCATGGGCACGCCCCGTGGGACACCGGTGCGCAACTGCAGGGCGAGGCGGACATCTCCGGCGTCCGGGCGGTCGTGGCCGGCGAGGTCGGCGACCGTCCAGGCGACGCGCAGCACCCGGTCGATGCCGCGGGCCGTGAGCACGCCCCGCTCGAGGCTGCGCTCGGCCTCGTCCATCGCGCCGCCGGCGGCGTGGAAGCGGCTGCGCAGCTCCCTTCCGGGCACCTCGCTGTTGGCACCCCAGGGAGTTCCGGCGAGGCGGGCCGAGGCCCGCTCCCGGGCCGCCCGGACCCGGGCGGCGACGGCCGCCGAGGACTCGCCGCGCGCCCCGCGTCCGGTGAGCTGGGCACGGGTGACCGCGTCGGCCTCGACCCGCAGGTCGACGCGGTCGAGCAGCGGGCCGGACAGCCGGGCCTGGTACCGGCGGATCGCCGACGGCGGGCAGTCGCACAGGGAGTCCCGCTGCGAGAAACGGCCGCACGGGCAGGGATTGGCCGCCAGGACCATCAGGAACCGTGCGGGGTACCGGACCACGCCCGCGCTGCGGGCGATCACCACGTGCCCGGACTCCAGCGGCTGGCGCAGGGCGTCCAGGGTCTGGCCGTGGAACTCGGGCGCCTCGTCCAGAAACAGGACGCCCCGGTGGGCCAGGGAGACGGCGCCGGGCCGTGCCACGCCCGGGCCGCCCCCGACCAGGGACTGCATCGTGGCCGAGTGGTGCGGGGCACAGTAGGGGGCGACCTCGACCAGCGGTTTGCCCGGGGGCAGCAGGCCGGCCACCGAGTGGACCGCCGTGACCTCCAGTGACTCCTGCCGGGTGAGCGGGGGCAGCACGGTCGGCAGCCGCTCGGCGAGCATCGTCTTGCCCGCGCCCGGCGGGCCCTCCAGGAACAGGTGGTGCCCGCCCGCGGCGGCCACCTCGACGGCCGTGCGCGCCGAGGTCTGCCCCACGACGTCGGCCAGGTCGTGGTCGGGCTGGGCGCCTCCGCCGCGCATCCCGGTGGCCGCCCCGGTGCCGGGCACGCGCAGACCCGCCAGCAGCGGGTCCGGGCGCCCCTGCCCGTCAGGCGCCTCCTCGGGTACGGGCTCGTCGGTGAGGACGGCGACCAGTTGCCGCAGGCTGCGGACGCCGAGCACGGACACTCCGGGGACCAGGGAGGCCTCGGCGGCGGCGCTCTCGGGTACGACCACCTGCTCGTACCCCGCGTCGGCGGCGGCGAGGACGGCGGGCAGGATGCCCCGCACCGGCCGCACCCTGCCGTCCAGTCCCAGCTCGCCGATCATCACGATCTCGGCGAGGACCCGTGGGTCGATCCGCTCGGCGGCACCGAGCACCGCGCAGGCGACGGCCAGGTCGAAGCCGGAGCCGGCCTTGGGCACGGACGCCGGGCTCAGTCCGACGGTGAGCTTCTTCTGCGGCCATTCCCCGCCCGAGTTCACCACCGCGGCCCGGACCCGGTCCCGGCTCTCCGTCAGGCTCTTGTCCGGCAGGCCCACCAGGGTGAAGGCCGCCACCCCGGGTTCCAGGTCGGCCTGCACCTCGACGAGCACGCCCTCGACGCCGACGAGGGCGACGGAGCACGTACGGGCGAACCCCATCTCAGGCCACCCCCCGGGCGTGCTCGACGGCCGGGGCTCCCCGGCGGGGCAGCAGCACCCCGACCAGGTCGATGCGGACGCCGCCCGGCGGGGCTCCGCCGTGGGCCTGGATCCAGCGTTCGGCGAGGCCGTGCAGGCGCCGTGCCTTCTCGGGTGTGAGGGCGGCCATCGGGTGCTGGAAGCCGCCCGCCCTGCGGGTCTTCACCTCGCAGACGACCAGGGTGTCCCCGTCCCGGGCCACGATGTCGATCTCTCCGGAACGACCGCAGCGCCAGTTGCGCCGCAGGATGGTCATCCCCGCCTCGGTCAGCCGCCGCGCTGCCAGATCCTCGCCGTACCTGCCGAGCCCACTGCGTGCCCTGCTCATGTCGGCACCACCTCCGGCACCCACGGTCACGCGGCACGGGAACAGAAGTGGATCTTGGTGGGCTACTGGCCGGTTGTGGAGAACCCCGTCACCCGTGCGACGGAACCGGGGGCGGTCAGCCGCCCGGCAGCTCCAGGTCGCTCTTGTTCAGCTCCTCGATGTTCACGTCCTTGAACGTGAGGACGCGCACCTGCTTCACGAACCGGGCCGGCCGGTACATGTCCCAGACCCAGGCGTCCGCCATCGAGACCTCGAAGAACACCTCACCCTGGACCGAGTGCACCTGCATCTCGTAGTCGTTGGTGAGGTAGAAGCGCCGCTCGGTCTCGATCACGTATTTGAACAGACCGACGACATCTCGATACTCCCGGTAGAGCTTCAGCTCCATCTCGGTCTCGTACTTCTCGAGGTCCTCGGCGCTCATGGCATGTTCCCCTTCAGCCGTGCGATCCCCCCATTGTGCGCCAGTCCGACGGGCCCTCAGACGATTTCCGTGTCCAGAGTCACGGGCCTGGCGGGGGGACCTTCGTCGAGCAGCGTGCGCAGCAGCCCGGCGAGTCTGGTCGGATACACCGTCTCATGTGCCCGGGTCAGTTCCCGGCACGTCCACCAGCGCGCTCCGGCGACACTGCGCCGCTCCAGTTCGGTCAGGCCCAGGGCCGTGACGGCCGTCTGGCTCGTGCGGGCCAGGTAGTACCACTCGTCCTGGTCCCAGCGCCGGCCGGCGAACGGGAAGGAGCAGCGCCGGCGCCACAGCACGGGGCCGAGGGCGACATCGGTGATGCCGGTCTCCTCGGCGAGTTCCCTCAGCGCGGCCTCTTCGCGCGTCTCGTCGCCCTCCAGACCGCCGCCCGGGGTGAACCACCAGTCGTCGGACGGGTCGTCCGGCTCGTGGCCGTGCAGCAGGAGGATGCGGTCGTCGGGGTCGAGCAGGACCACCCGGGCCACCCTGCGCGGTCCACCCCCGTGGCCGTTCTCGCCCGGCCGGGCGGTCTCAGCGGGCACCGGCCGGCCCCGGGCCGTTGCGCCCGCGGCCCAGTCGCTTGGCGACCGAGCCGTACGCGCCGCCGCCGAGGACCAGGACGGCGCCACCGACGATCATCAGCTCGATGGTCCTGAGCGGACCCGGCCGGGACAGGGCGCCCAGCGTCTGGAATCCGGTGGGCCGCTCGAGCATGCCGTCCATGGGCCAGACGACGGAGTCGACACGTGCGGAGACGGCGCCGCGCGCCACCGTGCCCTGCGCGGCGTCGGTGAGGTGGGCGGTGGAGTCCAGGGAGCCCTGGCGTTCGTCGCCGAGGAGGAACAGCCGGCCCTTGGGGACGGTGATGGCCGGGAAGTTCGTGATCTCGGCCGGGCTGCCCGCGGGCAGGTAGGGCTCGTCGATCTTCTTGCCGTTGACGGTGAGCCTGCCGTCCGTGCAGCAGGAGACGGTGTCGCCGCCCACCGCGACGACCCGCTTGACCACGTTGGCGTCGGTGATCCAGTTCTTGTCGCGGAAGACGACGACGTCGCCGCGGCGCACCTCGGTGCCGTCGACACGCTGGGCCAGCACCCGGTCACCGGCGTCGATGGTCGGCGCCATCGAGCTGGTCGGTACGGTGTACGGCCGGTAGACCACGGCACCCCAGGCGAAGCCGCCGAGGAACAGCACCAGGCCGAGCGCCATGGCCACCCCGGACAGCCGCTCCCCGAGCCGGCCGCCGCCGGCCGGTTCCGTGCCCCCGGTGCGCGGGGCCGTACGCGTGGTGCTCTCGCCGCTCATGGACCCGCACCCTACCTGCCGGTACCGAACGGGGGCAGCCCCTCTTTCAGGACCCTGGGAACAGCTTTCCCGGAGTTTCACAGAAGGGCCCCACTCGCATGGTGGGCGGGCTCAGCGCCTCCCCGTGGCCGCCGTGGCCTGGACGTCCGTCCGCAGCCGGCCCGCGCCGCGTCCGCGCCGCCGGACCGCCACCACCGGCAGCACGGCGGCCAGCGCCACGCCCTGCGGTGCCACGGTCAGGGACGCCGCCGCGGAGCTCTGCCGGCCGAGGCCGGGCTGGTCGAAGGTGTCCGGCACCGGCAGCGTGCCCCAGCGGTTGATGGGCCAGGCGCGCACGATGGCGCGGCCGACGACCTGGTCGACGGGGACCATGCCGTGGTGGCTGTCGGACTGGTTGTAGCGGGAGTCACGGGAGTTCTGGCGGTGGTCGCCCATCACCCAGATGTAGCCCTTGGGGACCTTCACCTTGAACTGGCCGCCCTGGTCGTCCAGGCTGCACGGCGTGTTGCCCGGGTAGACGTACGGCTCGTTCAGCGCCTTGCCGTTGACCGTCAGCGGGCCGGTCTTGTTGCACTCGATCGTGTCGCCGCCGACCCCGATCACCCGCTTGATGAGGTCCTTCTCCTCGGCGGACGGCATCAGGCCGATCCAGCTCAGGACCTTCTGCACCGGGTTCGGGTTGGGGGCGGGCTCGCCCGCCAGCCAGTTGTCCGGGTCGTGGAAGACGACGACCTCGCCGCGCTCGGGCTCGGAGCCGAACCACGGGGTGAGCTTGTCGACCAGGACGCGGTCACCGCGCTGGAGGGTGTTCTGCATCGAGTCCGAGGGAATCGAGAAGGCCTGCACCAGGAACGTCTTGATCAGCAGCGCGAGGACCAGCGCGATGCCGATCAGGATCGGCAGCTCCTTCCAGAACGAGCGCGGCTTCGCCGGCCGGTTCGCCGTCCCGTCCGCGCCTTCCGAGTCGCTCTGGAGCCGGTGCTCCTCGGGCCCGCCGTCCTCGGACGCCGAGAAGGAGTTCCCGGGCGTCACAGCGCCGTCCGGACCGGGGGCGTTCGCCTCCACGGGGTGCCCGCGGTGCTCTTCGCCGTCGTGTCCCGACCGTGCGCCTACCGCCACATCCCCCACGCCAACTCCTTACTCTCTGCCGCTGCCTGCGCCATCCACGATGCAGGCCCACCACTCCCATAACGAGCGGTAGTTCCGCAGGGGTCGGGAGGCGGGTCGTTCCGTTCGGATCGCCGTAGGCAACCCTATGCGACGACGGAGGGGCCGCGGTCGACCCCGACACGGAGTTGGCGACGCTTGCGAAGGTTTTAGGTTCGTCGAGGCTGGTCCAGTGGCCGATGGGCCAGCCGATCACCATCGCGCGGCCCACCACGGAGTCCTCGGAGACCGTGCCGCCGTACGGGGTGTCCTGGTGCGCGCGGGAGTCGGCGGAGTTGTCGCGGTGGTCGCCCATCACCCACAGCCGCCCCTGCGGAACGGTGATGTCGAAGGGCGTGACGGACGGCGCGCTGCCCGGATTCAGGTAGCCCGTCTCGCTGAGCGGGCTTCCGTTGACGGTGACCCGGCCCTGCGCGTCACAGCACTTGACATGGTCCCCGCCGACTCCGATGACCCGCTTGATCAGGTCCTTCTCGTTGTCGGAGGGCAGCAGGCCGATGAAGGTGAGGCCTTCCTTGAACTGTTTGACGACGATCGGGTCGTCCTTCTTCTGGGTGGTCTGCTCGTCGGCCAGCCAGCCGCCCGGGTCGTGGAACACGACGACGTCCCCGCGCTGCGGCTTCGAGCCGAACCACGGGGTGAGCTTGTCGACCAGGACCCGGTCCCCGATCCGGATCGTCTGCTCCATGGAGCCGGACGGGATCACGAAGGCCTGCACGAGGAACGTCTTGAGGACCAGGGCTATGAGGACCGCGACACCGACCAGAAGGGGGATCTCCCGAACGGCTGACCGCCTGCGCTTGCGCTTCACCTTGCGCTGGAGCTTGCGCCGCTCCGCGCGCGTGCGGCCGCCGCCCGTCCCGGGGCCGGTACGCCGGGTCCCGGTGGGCAGCAGGCTCTCGGCGGCGGTCGCCGGCGCTCCGCGCGGCTTGCCACGGTTACCCATGCGCGCCCTCCGCGGGTCCGGCCGCGGGCACGCGCGCGTAGGCCGTCGGCCGCGTCAGGTGCCGCCAGTGACCGTACGGCCAGGCGACCCAGTCGGCCCGGCCGATGACGTCGTCCACCGGGATCATGCCGCCGCCGGGCGAGCCCAGGTGGTCGCGCGAGTCGCTGGAGCGACTGCGGTGGTCCCCGAGCACGAACAGCCGGTCCGCGGGCACGGCGACGTCGAAGGGGACGCTGGAAGGGCTGTCCCCGGGATGGAGGAACGACGTCTCGTCGACCGGCCGGCCGTTCACCTCGAGCCTCCCCTCCTTGTCGCAGCAGACCACATGGTCTCCCCCTACCCCCACAACGCGCTTGATGTAGTCGGCGTCCCCGAAATACCCGGTTCCGTCGAAGACAACCACGTCACCGCGGAGCGGCTGGGCACCGAAACGGTACGCCAACTTATTTACGAGGACGCGGTCGCCGATCCTCAATCCCTGTTCCATCGATCCGCTCGGGATCTGGAACGGTCGCACCACGAACGCGTTGAGGACGAGCAGGAACACGAGGCAGACGAGGAGGGTGAGGGTGACCCGGCCGCCGGGCAGCCGCGCGGTGACGCGCGGCACCGACGCGAAACGCGACCGCCCCTCCGTCCCCGTGGTACCGGGTCGGGAGGAGCGGTCGCGCTGCGTCGGCTGTGCTTCGGTGTCCATCGGAGCCAGATGCTATCCGCCCCGACGCGACCGAAGGAAAAGCGCTCAGTTCTCGCGCTTCTCCTTGATCTTCGCGGCCTTGCCGCGCAGCTCGCGGAGGTAGTACAGCTTCGCGCGGCGCACGTCACCACGGGTGACCAGCTCGATCTTCTCGACGATCGGGGTGTGCACCGGGAAGGTGCGCTCGACGCCGACGGAGAACGAGACCTTGCGGACCGTGAAGGTCTCGCGGACACCGGAGCCCTGGCGACGGATCACAACGCCCTTGAACTGCTGCACACGGGAGCGGTTGCCCTCGATGACGCGGACGTGGACGTTGACGGTGTCACCCGGGCGGAAGGCGGGGAGGTCGCTGCGCAGCGACGCGGCGTCGACGGTGTCGAGCAGGTGAGACATTTCGTCTGCTTTCTTCGCTGATGCCACAGGTCATCAACGGGAACTAGGTTTCCAGGAGGACTGCCGTGCGGGTCGGTGCGGGCGTCGTGTCCCCCTGTGGCAGGGGCGCACGCCGGACGGACGCACAACAGCCGCCTATTCTTCCATGCCGTCGGCCCGGCGCCAAAACCGGCCGTACGGCTCCCCTTCGGGGTCCGGCTCCCAGCCCAGGATGGACAGCATCTCCCGGTCCTTCTTGTCGAAGGCCTCGGGGTCGCAGCGCTCCACCAGGTCGGGCCGGTGGGCCGTGGTGCGCCGCAGGGCCTCGTCGCGGCGCCAGCGGGCGATCCGGCCGTGGTGGCCGCTGAGCAGCGTCTCGGGGATGTCGCGGCCGCGCCAGACGGGCGGCTTGGTGTACACGGGGCCTTCGAGGAGGCCGGCCATCGCACCGGGCGCGAAGGAGTCGTCCCGGTGGGACTCGGCGTTGCCGAGGACGCCGGGCAGCAGCCGGGCCACGGCCTCGGTGACGACCAGGACGGCCGCCTCGCCGCCGGCGAGCACGTAGTCGCCGATGGAGACCTCGTGGACGGGCATCCGGGTCGCGTACTCGTCCATGACGCGCCGGTCGATGCCCTCGTAGCGGGCCGGTGCGAAGAGCAGCCAGGGGCGCTCGGAGAGTTCGACCGCGAGTTCCTGGGTGAAGGGGCGGCCGCTGGGGGTGGGCACGATCAGCGCGGGGGACCGGGCACCGGCCTCGTAGCCGTCGGCGAGCACCGTGTCGAGCGCGTCGCCCCAGGGCCCGGTCTTCATGACCATGCCGGGGCCGCCGCCGTAGGGCGTGTCGTCGACGGTGTTGTGCCGGTCGTACGTCCATCCGCGCAGGTCGTGCACGTGGACGTCGAGCTGCCCGCGCGCGCGTGCCTTGCCGACGAGGGAGACGTTCAGCGGCTCGAGGTACTCGGGGAAGATCGTGACGACGTCGAGTCTCATGCGTCCTCTTCCCGGGACGAGGCGATCTCGGCGGCGTCGTCGATCAGACCCGGCGGGGGCGTGATCACGGCCTTCTGCTCCTCGAGGTCGATCTCGGTGACGATCTCCTCCACGAAGGGGATCATCACCTCGCTGCCGTCCGGGCGCTCGACGATGAACAGGTCCTGGGAGGGCAGGTGGGAGATTTCGATGATCCGGCCCACCTCGGTGCCGTCCTCGGTGACCACGTCGAGGTCCATGAGCTGATGGTCGTAGTACTCGTCCTCGCCCTCGGGCATTTCCTCGGGGTCGATCTCGGCGATCAGCAGGGTGTTGCGCAGGGCCTCCGCGGCGTTGCGGTCGCCCACGCCCTCGAAGCGCAGCAGGAGGCGGCCGCTGTGCACCCGGCCGGTGGCGATGGTGAGCGGTCCGGCGGAGGCCGGGTCGGTGGCCAGAACGGCTCCCGGGGCGAGCCGCAGCTCCGGCTCGTCGGTACGTACCTCGACGGTGACCTCGCCCTTGATGCCGTGGGCGCGGCCGATCCGTGCGACTACCAGCTGCACTGTGCTTGATCTCCTGTCATACGACTACGGGCCGGGGACGGCCCAGTGGCCCTCCCCGGCCCGAGCCGGTGCTGCGATAAGCGTCAGCGGACGTGGTCCACGTCGACGAGGTCGACGCGGACACCGCGGCCGCCGATGGCGCCCACGACGGTGCGCAGAGCACGCGCGGTACGGCCGTTGCGGCCGATCACCTTGCCGAGGTCGTCGGGGTGGACCCGGACCTCGAGAACGCGCCCGCGGCGCAGGTCACGCGAGGCGACCCGCACATCGTCAGGGTTGTCGACGATGCCCTTCACGAGGTGCTCAAGCGCCTCTTCGAGCATGCTGCTCAGGCCTCGGTCGACTCGGACTCGGCAGCGGCCTCGTCCTTCTTCTCAGCCTTCTTCTTCTGGGTGATCGCCTCACCCTTGCCCTCGTCGTCACCGCCGAGGGACTCGAACGACGGGCGCGTCGACTTCGACTCGGCCACGAGCAGCGGCGCGGGAGCCGGCTCGCCCTTGAACTTCTGCCAGTCGCCGGTCTTCTTCAGGATGGCGAGAACGGGCTCGGTCGGCTGCGCGCCGACACCCAGCCAGTACGCCACGCGCTCGGCGTCCACCTCGATGACCGACGGGTTGTAGGTCGGGTGGTACTTGCCGATCTCCTCGATGGCCCGGCCGTCACGGCGGGTACGGGAGTCGGCGACGACGATGCGGTAGTGAGGCGAACGGATCTTGCCCAGACGCTTCAGCTTGATCTTGACTGCCACGGGAGTGGA
The DNA here is from genome assembly GCF_023630175.1 of Streptomyces cellostaticus. Taxonomy (GTDB): domain Bacteria; phylum Actinomycetota; class Actinomycetes; order Streptomycetales; family Streptomycetaceae; genus Streptomyces; species Streptomyces cellostaticus_A. Next base: position 128,774 of record NZ_JALLIN010000004.1, read on the forward strand.
TTCTCCTGGTTTTGACGTGGTTGGGCACGGCGAGTTGCCGCGTGGGGTTGCGGTACCCGAATGCCCGATGGACGCGTCAGCCGGAGGAGAGAGGGGTCCTGTGCGGCTGTCGAGTACAGCTAGACATTGTGCCACACCCGTCGGGCCGCCCTCCGCCACGGGGTACGGACCGGACCAGGGCATGCCGGAGCGGCACCCGGCGCGGAGGGTGAGATCGCGTCGGGTGCGTCGCCCGGCACCGCCCGGCGCCCATCGGCGGCCACGCGGGGACGAGCCTGCTGCCGGCACCCACGAGATGCCGGTACGCGCGGCTCGCCGCTAGGCCGCTCCCACGACCTCCGGGATCCGGAACGGCTTGCCGCAGCCGCCGCACATGATGGGGGCCTGGGCCAGGACCGAGGGCACCACCCGGACGTTGCGGCCGCAGTCGCAGACCGCCTTGACCCGGACACCGCCGCCGGAGGAGCCGTGGCGGGCGGCGGGGCCGCGGAAGGTACGGGAGGTGTCGGCCGAGGTGGCCGCCAGGTGTGCCTTCAGGGCGCGCTGGAGGCGCTCGATGGTCGGACGGTAGCGCCGCTTCGCTTCCGGATTGAGCGTGACCAGCGAGAAGCCGCTGCTGGGATGCGGTTCCTCGGGGTGGTCAAGGCCCAGTTCCTCGGCGATGGCGAGGAAGCGGCGGTTGTGGTAGCGGCCGGCGCGGGAGGTGTCGCGGACACCTCGCGCGGCGGCGACGCCGTGGACGGCCTCGTGGAGCAGGCGCTCGAAGGAGAGTTCGTGACCGCACGCGGACGACGACTCCCCGATCAGGGACTCTGGCGCGGCAAGGTCCGGCAGCTCGGGGTGGTACCGCTGAATGTCGGCCCACGCCTGTGCCAGCTCTGCGGCGAGAACAGGTGGTGTCTGTGTCGTGCTCACGTAATGACAACGAGCGTGGGTGCCACTGTGTTCCTATTCCGGGGCATCCCAAATAATTTGCACTTACCCGTCAGTTGCCACTGATGCGTCCTGACGAGGGCGGGTGCGCTGATCTGCGGAGAAGCCTCGCAGCTCATACCAAGCCGGTGCGTAGCCCGACGTACGACGCGGCGTGCAAGCGGCGTCATGACGGTGGGCGGCGGATGCGCAAGATGTGATTCGGACGCTCTCGCCTGAGGCCGTCACCTCTGTCAGCGTCCGCGCGGGTCGTGACGTTACCGGGCGGGGCCGAACCCCTCGTCACCGGCCCGTTCCCCGCCGAAAGGGACACGGTACGGCCGCCCGGGTTGCGCGGATGTGAATTCTCGCCACTTGTGCGCTCAGTCCCCAAGCGGGGCCCCACGACCCCTGGACGGCATCGCGAGCCGGGAGTTACCTGACATAGGTGGAGGGTGCGAGCGATCGGCACGGGGGCCTCGCAATCGGGCACTGCGACGAACTGTCGGCGGATTGGGGCGCATACCTATGACACCTACGCTCGTGCGGGAGCACTTGTCACACCCGGGTTCGGCACCACCCGGCGTGAACCCGTGCGCACGCGCGCGTGACTGGTCCGAGATACAGGAGCGGATGCTGGTCCCGCTCTACGCGGCCGTCCACGAGCGGATCGAGGTGGGCCCGGCGACCCGGCTGCTGGGCCTGCGCTGCGGTTCCGGTCTCGCCCTGCTGATGGCCTCCTCCAGAGGGGCCGCCGTGACCGGTGTCGACTCCTGCCGCGAACTGCTCGCCCTCGCGCGCGAGCGCCTGTCGCCGGACGCCGCGCGCGGCGCGCACGCGCGTCCGGCCGGGGCGACGGTCGCGGGCGCCAGGCTCGTCGAGGACCTGCCGGGCGTCACGGCCGGCGCCCGGCCGCCCGCGTACACCCTGGTGACCGTCTTCGAGCCGATCGGCTGTCTGGCGGGCGACTCCGAGGGGGTCGGCAGCCTGCTGGCGGGCGCGCTTCCGCTGGCCGCCCGCGGGGCGGCCGTGGTGCTGACCGGCTGGGGCCCGCCGGAGCGCTGCGCCACCTCCTCGGTGCTGCGGGTGGCGACGAAGCTCGCCGATCCGCTGCGCAGCCCGGGAAGCTGGCGGCCCGCCCGCCGGGACGACCTGGAGGAGGTCGCCCAGCGGGCCGGGCTGAAGCCGGACGGCTCGGGACGGGTGGCCTGCCCGTTCGGGTACGCCGACGCCGCCAGCGCCGTTCGCGGCCTGCTGTCGACCGGACTCTTCGACGCGGCGATCGCGGCCACCGACGGCAAGCAGGTGGACAAGGAACTGACGGAGGCGCTGCACCCCTACCGGCGCGCCGACGGGACGGTGTGGATGCCGAACGTCTTCCGCTACCTGGTCGCCCGCGTGCCGTAACGAACGACGCGTCCCCGGACACCGCGGGGAGGCCCTCAGGCCTCCGCGTCCTTGGTCAGGCGGGTGATGCCGGCGATCCGGTAGGCGTCCGCCTCCTCCAGCGTCTCGTTCTCCAGCAGCGCGTGTGCCAGTGCGTCCAGTCGGCCGCGGTGGTCCCGCAGCTTCTGGCGCGCCTCCTCGTAGCACTCGTCGACGATCCGGCGCATCTCGGCGTCGATCACGTCGAGGGTCTGCGGGGCGGCCGACAGTCCGTACGCCTGCTGGGCGTCGCTGGGGAGCGCGGAGAACCGGCCCACGCGCTCGCTCATGCCCCAGCGGGCCACCATCCCGCGCGCGATGTTGGTGACCTGCTCGAGGTCGCTCTCCGCGCCGGTGGTGACGACTCCGTACACGACCTCCTCCGCGGCCATGCCGCCGAGCGCCCCGATGATGCGGCCGCGCAGATAGCCCTCCGAATGCGCGTACCGCTCCACCTCGGGCGTGGACATGGTCACCCCGAGCGCCCGGCCGCGCGGCACGATGGTGATCTTGCGGACCGGGTCGGCACCGGTCTGCAGCATGCCGAGCAGGGCGTGGCCGCTCTCGTGGTAGGCGGTGCGGCGGCGGTCCTCCTCGGGCATCACCAGGGTGCGCTCGGCGCCGAGCTGCACCTTCTCCAGCGCCTCGGACAGGTCCGCCCGCGTCACCCGGTCCTGCTTCGCCTTGACCGCGAGCAGCGCGGCCTCGTTGGCGAGATTGGCCAGATCCGCACCCGTCATACCCGGCGTCACCCGCGCCAGCTGGGCGAGGTCCACGTCGCCGGCGAGCGGCATCTGACGGGTGTGGATCCGCAGGATCGCCTCGCGCCCGCCCCGGTCCGGGGGGGACACGCTGACCACCCGGTCGAAGCGGCCGGGCCGGGTCAGCGCCGGGTCGAGGATGTCCGCGCGGTTGGTCGCCGCGATGACGATCACGCCCTCGGAGCCGGAGAAGCCGTCCATCTCGGTGAGGATCTGGTTCAGGGTCTGCTCGCGCTCGTCGTGGCCGCTCATCGAGGCGCCACCGCCGCGCACCCGTCCGATGGTGTCGATCTCGTCGATGAAGATGATCGACGGCGCCACCTTGCGGGCCTCGGCGAACAGCTCACGGACCCGGGACGCGCCGACACCGACGATCATCTCGATGAACTCGGACGCCGAGGCCGAGAAGAACGGCACGCCGGCCTCGCCCGCGACCGCGCGCGCGAGCAGCGTCTTCCCGGTGCCCGGGGACCCCGCGAGCAGGACTCCGCGGGGCAGCTTGGCACCCATCCTGCGGTAGGTGTCGGGGTACTTGAGGAAGTCCACGACGTCGTCGAGCTCGCCCTTGACCTCGTCGATGCCGGCCACGTCGGCGAAGGTGGTGCGCCCCGTGCCGGGCCGCAGCTCGACCGGTCTGGGTGGCGTCTTGCGCCCGAACATGCCGCCCGCGCCGCCCAGCCCCGAGCCGACCCGCCGGGCGATGAAGATCCACACCGCGACCAGCAGCACGATCGGGATCAGCGAGATCAGCAGGTTGGAGAGAAGTCCGCGCTCCTGGACGACCGGACGCGCCGTCACCGTGACGCCGTGGCTGCTCAGGTCCTGCCACAGCTTGTCCTCGGCGAAGGCGGGCCGCTGCGTATGGAACTTGGTGTAGTCGCCGCCGCCGTCGGGGTTGGCCCGGGGGCTCTTGAGCTGGCCCTGGATCGCGTCGCCCTTGGAGTAGATCTTGGCGACGTTCCCGGCGCCGACCTCCCGGCTGAACTCCGTGTAGGAGATCGTCGGCTCGGTGCCCCGGCCCAGGTAGTTCAGTCCGACGTAGGCCAGCAGGAAGACGATCACCGCGGTGACGAGCAGGCCCCACCATTTGCCGCCGCGCAGTCCGCCGCCGGCCCCCCGGCGCTTCTCGTCCGGCGTGCCCTCGGCGCGCCACGGCTGGTCAGGGGCTTTGCGGGGTGGCGCCGCATTGCTCATACCTGGACGTTACGGCACCACGCCTGCCTCGGCATGCGCTGAGGGCGCCCCCTGGACCAGGGGGCGCCCTCAGGCGGGTGACCGCGGGGATCAGCCCATGAACTTCTTGAACTCGTCCGGCAGCTCGAACTCCTGGCCGCCCTGCTGAGGCAGCCCGAAGGCGCCGCCCTCGGCGGCCGCCGCGCGCCGGGCGGCCTCCTCCTGCTCCTGCTGCTTGCGCTTCATCGGGTTGCCGGAGCGCTGCTTGCCCTTGGCCTTCTTCGGCTGCTTCTTCGTGCGGCCGGGGCCACCGCCCATGCCCGGGATCCCCGGCATGCCGGGCATGCCGCCGCCCTGCGCCATGCGGGACATCATCTTGCGGGCCTCGAAGAACCGCTCGACGAGGTTCTTCACCGCGCTGACGTCGACACCGGAACCCTTGGCGATGCGGGCGCGGCGGGAGCCGTTGATGATCGTCGGGTCCTGGCGCTCGACCGGGGTCATCGACTTGATGATCGCGGCGGTGCGGTCCACGTCCCGCTCGTCCAGATTGCTGATCTGGTCCTTGATCTGGCCCATGCCCGGAAGCATGCCGAGCAGCTTGGAGATGGAGCCCATCTTCCTGACCTGCTCCATCTGGGCCAGGAAGTCGTCCAGGGTGAAGTCCTGGCCCTTCTTGGACGCCAGCTTCGAGGCCATCTTGGCGGCCTCTTCCTGGCTGAAGGTCTTCTCCGCCTGCTCGATCAGGGTGAGGAGGTCACCCATGTCGAGGATGCGCGAGGCCATCCGGTCCGGGTGGAAGGCGTCGAATTCGTCGAGCTTCTCGCCGTTCGACGCGAACATGATCGGCTTGCCGGTGATCTGCCGGATCGACAGGGCGGCGCCACCGCGGGCGTCGCCGTCGAGCTTGGAGAGCACCACGCCGTCGAAGCCGACGCCGTCGCGGAAGGCCTCGGCGGTGTTGACCGCGTCCTGACCGATCATCGCGTCGACGACGAACAGGATCTCGTCCGGGGAGACGGCGTCGCGGATGTCCGCGGCCTGCTGCATCATCTCCTGGTCGATGCCGAGCCGGCCCGCGGTGTCCACGATCACGATGTCGTGGACCTTGGTCCTGGCGTGCTCGATGGAGTCCTTCGCGACCTTCACCGGATCGCCGACGCCGTTGCCCGGCTCGGGCGCGTACACGGCGACGCCGGCGCGCTCGGCGACGACGCCGAGCTGGTTCACGGCGTTCGGGCGCTGGAGGTCGGCGGCGACGAGCAGCGGCGAGTGGCCCTGCTCCTTCAGCCACCGGCCGAGCTTGCCCGCGAGGGTGGTCTTACCGGCACCCTGCAGACCCGCGAGCATGATCACGGTGGGCGGCTGCTTGGCGAAGCGGAGCCGCCGGGTCTCACCGCCGAGGATGGTCACCAGTTCGTCGTTGACGATCTTGAGGACCTGCTGGGCGGGGTTGAGTGCCTTGGAGACCTCGGCGCCGAGCGCGCGTTCCTTGACGTTCTTGATGAACGACCGGACGACGGGCAGGGCCACGTCGGCCTCGAGCAGTGCGATGCGGATCTCGCGCGCCGTGGCGTCGATGTCCGCTTCGCTCAGTCGGCCTTTCCCACGGAGGTTCTTGAAGGTCGCGCTGAGGCGGTCGGAGAGGGTATCGAACACGGCGGCGTCGGTCCTCGGAAGTCGGGGGCGTCTGGGCTGCCCTCCAGGATATCCGCCCGGGGAGCGGATATCCCCCGCCCGCCCCGGCACAGGGCGGACGGGGGCCGGAGGCCCTCGTCATCCGCGCAACGTCTCCTCCAGCGCCTTGGCCGTCGAGGCCGCGTCCTCCGGCGGCAGCGGCGCCCCGGTCCCCGTCGTGACGTAGAAGGCGTCCACCGCGTTGGCGCCCAGGGTGCTGACGTGCATGCTGCGCACCCGCACCGCCGCCTTCTCCAGGGCCATCCCGATCCGGTGCAGCAGCCCGGGGGCGTCCTGCGCGCGGACCTCGATCACCGTGGCGTGGTGGGAGGCCGCAGGGGCCACCCTCACCCGCGGCGGTGGCGCCACCCAGCCGCGGCGGCGCGGGTAGGCCGCGTCCCGCTCGGCGAGCCGGCCGGCGATGTCGAGGGAACCGTCGAGGGCCCTGACCAGGTCCGCACGCAGCCGGGTGGCCTGCGGCAGGGAGCCGTACTCGGCCGCGACGCGCCAGTTCAGCAGCAGGACCGACCCGTCCTCGACGTCGTGGGGCAGGCGCAGGGCGCGCAGCTCCGCCGTGCGGACGGTCAGCCGGTGCACGGCGAGGACACCGGCGACCGCCGGCAGCACGGCCGGCTGGTCCGGTACGGCGATGAGCAGCTCGACACCGAGCGGCTCGGGCTCGCCGGGGGCCTCGTCCCCGGGCCCCGGTTCGGTCTGCGCGCGCAGGGCCAGGACGGGGCCTGCGGTGCGGAAGGCCTCGATGGCGAGGCGCTCCTGCTCGGCGCTGGGCGCGGCGGGCTCCGGTTCCTCGGCCGCGTCGCCGGCGAGCACGGCGGCCACGCGGCGCACCAGGTCGGCGACGAGGGAACCGCGCCAGGTCGACCAGGCAGCGGGGCCGGTCGCCAGCGCGTCGGCCTCGGTGAGGGCGTGCAGCAGCTCCAGGGTGCTCTGGCTGCCGACGGCCTCGGCGACCGAGTGGACCGTGGCGGGGTCGTCCAGGTCGCGCCGGGTGGCCGTCTCGACCAGCAGCAGATGGTGCCGGACCAGCGTGGCGAGTACCGCGACGTCCGCTTGGTCGAAGCCGATCCGCGCGGCCACGTCCCTGGCGATGATCTCGCCGGCCACGGAGTGGTCGCCGGGCCAGCCCTTGCCGATGTCGTGCAGCAGCGCGGAGACGAGCAGCAGGTCGGGACGGCTGACGCGGCGGGTCAGCTCGGAGGCGCGCACCGCGGTCTCGATCAGGTGCCGGTCCACCGTCCAGACGTGGACGGCGTTGCGCTGCGGCCGGCAGCGCACCCGTTCCCAGTCCGGCAGGAGCCGGCTGATCAGGCCCTCCGCCTCCAGTGCCTCCCAGACGTCGATGGTCGGGCGGCCGGAGCCGAGCAGTGTGACCAGTTGCTCGCGGGCCTCGGCGGGCCAGGGCGCGGGCAGCGGACGTGTGGTGGCGGCCAGGCGGCGCACGGCGTGCAGGGAGAGCGGAAGGCCGGCCTGGGCCGCGGCGGCCGCGGCGCGCAGCGGCAGCACGGGGTCGCGTTCGGGGCGTGCGGCGCGGGCGAGCACCACCTCGCCGTCCTGCTCGACCACGCCCTCGGCCAGCGGCGACCGCTCGGTGACCGGTTTCCCGCCGCCCAGCATGGCGCGCAGGCGCGGGCGGACCGCGCGCGAACGCAGCACCCGCCCCACCTCGCGCCAGGTGACGTCGCTGGCGTACGAGATGACGCGCGCCGCCTCGTACACCTGGCGCAGCAGGGTGTCGGCGTCCAGCAGGCCCAGCCCGGCGGCGACCTGGTCCTGCTCCTGGAGTGCGAGCCGGTCGGTGGCGCGGCCCGTGGCCAGGTGCAGGGCGTCCCGGACGTCGAGCAGGCGCCGGCGGGCGTCCGCGAGGCCCTCGCGCGGGGCGTCCGCCAGCCAGGAGGCGGCCACGGCGCGCAGGGCGGTGGCGTCCCGGAGACCGCCGCGGGCCTCCTTGAGGTCGGGTTCCAGGAGGTACTGCAGCTCGCCCTGCCGCTCGGCGCGTTCGGCGCAGAGTTCCTGCAGCTCGGGGAGGCGTTTGGGCGCCTGGTTGCGCCAGTCGGCGAGGACGGCGGTGCGCAGTCCGGCGGTGAGGCCGAGGTCGCCGGCGAGGTGCCGGGCGTCCAGCAGGCCGAGCTGGACCTTGAGGTCCTCACCGGCCGTCCGGCGGGCCTCGGCCGGGGTGCGCACGGAGTGGTCGAGGGCGAGACCGAGGTCCCAGACCGGGTACCAGAGGCGGTCGGCCAGGGCGGCGATCGCGCCGGGGTCGCCGCCGTCGTGCAGCAGCAGGAGGTCCAGGTCGCTGCGCGGGGACAGCTCCCCGCGGCCGTAGCCGCCGACGGCGACGAGCGAGACGCCTCTGAGTCCCCCGGCGGCGGCCGTGAAGAGGCCGGAGAGCCAGTCGTCGGTCAGCTCGGCCAGGGCGGCACGGCGCGGCGGCCCGGACCGCGCCTCCTCGGTGAGGAGGCGCAGCCGGGCCGCCGCGTAGCCGCCGGGTCCCGAGTCGTCCGTCTCTTTCCGCACATCCGTACCCGTCACCCAACGACTCCTGTCCTCGCGTCGTGTCAGAGCGCGTCCGGGCCGCGCTCGCCGGTGCGGACCCGTACGGCCGTCTCCACCGGCAGCGACCAGACCTTGCCGTCACCGATCTTGCCGGTACGGGCCGCCTTGACGATGACCTCGACCAGCTGCTCGGCGTCGTCGTCCTCGGCCAGTACCTCGATGCGGATCTTCGGAACCAGGTCGACGGTGTACTCGGCACCGCGGTAGACCTCGGTGTGGCCCCGCTGACGACCGTAACCGCTGGCCTCGGTGACCGTCAGTCCGTGGACGCCGAAGGCCTGCAGGGCCTCCTTGATCTCATCCAGCCGGTGCGGCTTGACGACGGCGGTGATGAGCTTCATGCGTCCACCTTCTTGGAGGGCTTGGCGGCCGCGGCCGGGCCGGGGGCGGGGGCGGCGGAGCCGATGACACCGCCGCCGGTGCCGCTGAAGTCGTAGGCGCTCTCGGCGTGCTCGGCCTGGTCGATACCGGAGATCTCCTCGTCCTCGGCGACCCGCATGCCGAGCGTCCTGTCGATCAGGAAGGCGAGGACGGCGGAGGCGACCAGGGAGTAGGCGAGGACCGCGAAGACACCGGCGCACTGCTTCCAGAGCTGGTCGAAGGAGTGGTCGCCGTAGAAGACGCCGGTGGCGTCGGACTGGCCCTTGCCGGTGGCGAAGAAGCCGATGAGCAGCGAGCCGATGACACCGCCGACCATGTGGACGCCGACCACGTCGAGGGAGTCGTCGTAGCCCCACTTGAACTTCAGGCCGACCGCCGCGGCACAGGCGACACCCGCGATGGCGCCGACGGCGATCGCGCCGAGCGGGGAGACCGCGCCGCCCGACGGGGTGATCGCGACCAGGCCGGCGACCGCGCCGGAGGCGGCGCCCAGCGTGGTGAACGCGCCGTGCCGGATCTTCTCGTAGGCGAGCCAGGCCAGCATGGCGGCGGCGGTGGCGACCTGCGTGTTCACGAACATCAGCGCGCCGACGCCGTCGTCGTTGCCGAGCCAGGAGCCGGCGTTGAACCCGAACCAGCCGAACCACAGCAGACCGGCGCCGAGCATGACCAGCGGCAGGCTGTGCGGGCGCATCGGGTCCTTCTTGAAGCCGACCCGCTTGCCGATGACCAGGATGACGCCGAGGGCCGCGGCACCGGCGTTGATGTGGACCGCGGTGCCACCGGCGAAGTCGATCACGCCGAGCTCGAAGGCCCAGCCGTCGGCGCCCCAGACCCAGTGGGCGACCGGGACGTAGACGATGGTGGCCCACAGCGCGATGAACAGCGACCAGGCCGAGAACTTGACCCGGTCGGCGAGTGCGCCGCTTATCAGGGCGGGCGTGATGATGGCGAACATCAGCTGGAAGACCATGAAGACGAAGACCGGGATGGTGTAGCCGTCCCAGAGCTCCGTCAGGCCGATGTTGCTGAGGCCGAGCCAGTCGGCGTTCCACCCGATCAGGCTGGATCCCGAGCCGAAGGCGAGGGAGAAGCCGTAGAGCACCCAGAGAATGGTGACGATGCCCATGCTGATGAAGCTCATCATCAGCATGTTCAGGGTGCTCTTGACGCGGACCATGCCTCCGTAGAAGAAGGCCAGGCCCGGGGTCATGACGAGCACCAGGGCGGAACAGATGAGCATGAAGCCTGTGTTCGCGGCGGACAACTTGGGTGCCTCCGCGGCAAGCGTGATGGCTGAAGCCATCGGCGTCTCCTCGTCGGTTGGTACGGCCCCGTGCGGGCGGTGCCTGAGCGGTCCGGTCGGGTGAGGGGTGGGCCGGTTATGCGCCATGAGACTGGCGCAGCGCGGTTTCGGCGGAAGCCCCTCGTTGTTTCGCCGGGGTGACGAAGGCGCCCTGTGTGTTACACGTCGGTGAAGAGCGGGATGTCCGGCTGCGGCATCGTTATCGTGGCGCAACCTTCCCGGAGTGAGGAAAACCGGCCGCGGCGGGCCTCTCCGATGACCTGGCGCGGGGGAGCCGAGTCGGGCGGTTCGGGAGGACCGGCCGCGGCCGGCGTATTGGGGTGTCCTGCGGGGTCAGACGGCCTCGGCGGCCTCCGGCAGGTCCACGGCGAGCTGTTCGGTGAGGTCGACGACGGCGGTGAGGTCGCCGAAGTCGCGGACGGCGGTGTCCACCGTCTTGCGGATCCGGGTGTTCACCCGCTCGGAGCGCACCTTCCTGGCGACCCGCATGGCGTCGGAGGCGTACTGGGTGCTCTGCTCGGGTTCGCGGCGCAGCAGGTGCACGGTGGCCATGCCGATCAGGTTGAGCGCGTAGGAACGCTGGTGCTCGTGGTCCTCGGCGAACAGCTCCACGGCCCGCTCCATCAGCGGCTGGGCCAGTGAGGCGTAGGTGGGGCTGCGGCCGGCCACGTAGGCGAGGTCGCGGTAGGAGTGCGAGTTCTCCGCGAACAGCTCCGCCTCGGAGAAGAAGCGGATCCAGTCGGGGTCCGGCTCGTCCCACTCGTCGGCGTCGGCGAAGGTGTCCTCGGCCATGCGGACGGCCCGCTTGCACTTCCCGGGCTGGCCCATGTTGGCGTAGGCGCGGGCCTCCATCGCATACAGCATGGCCTGGGTGCGCGGACTGGCGCAGTCGCGACTGCCGTACTGCGCGAGATGGATCAGCTCCAGGGCGTCGTCGGGCCGGCCCAGATGGATCATCTGCCGGCTCATGTTGGACAGGACGTAGGAACCGAGCGGCTTGTCGCCGGCTTCCTTGGCGGCGTGCAGGGCGAGGACGAAGTACTTCTGCGCGGTGGGCTGGAGGCCCACGTCGTACGACATCCAGCCCGCGAGCTCGGCGAGTTCGGCGGCGACCTTGAAGAGCCTGCGGCCGGTGCCCTCCGGCTGGGGTTCCTGGAGCAGGTCGGTGACCTCGTGGAGCTGGCCGACGACCGCCTTGCGGCGCAGGCCGCCGCCGCACTGGGCGTCCCACTGGCGGAACATCTGGGTGGTGGACTCCAGCAGGTCCAGCTCGGGCTTGGACAGCCGGCCGGGCCGTCGGGAGTCGGCGACGGTCTCCGGCTGCGGCGGGAGCGGCGAGGCGGGGGCCGGCACGAGCCAGCGCTGCAGGGGCTCGACCAGGGACGGGCCCGCGGCCAGGGCGAGCGAGGTGCCGAGGAAGCCGCGCCGCGCGAGCATCAGGTCGCTGCGTGAGAACTCGCTCAGCAGCGCCACCGCCTGCGGACCCGTCCAGGGCAGGTCGACACCGGTCGCGGAGGGCGACTGACGGGCGGCCCGCAGGCCGAGGTCCTCGATGGACACGACACAGCCGAAGCGCTCGGAGAACAGCTCGGAGAGGATCCGCGGGATCGGCTCGCGCGGGTTCTCCCCGTCCAGCCAGCGACGCACCCGCGAGGTGTCCGTGGAGATGTGGCCGGCACCTAACTGGCGTGCCCTGCGGTTCACCTGGCGGGCCAGCTCGCCCTTGGACCAGCCGCTGCGCACGAACCACGAACCGAGCAGTTCGTTGGGGCGCTTGTCAGCGTTCGTCCCGCCTCCGCCATTGCCGCCCACTGGCACGCCCCCATCCCTGAGACCACTTGTCGCCGAGTGCGCCAAGCCCTATCAGAATGCCGGTAATCAGGGCCTCCCGTCCGCCGGTTCCCACCCTTCGAACGAACCGACGGCTTGCCTCCGGCATACCCGTGAGTGCATGTGCCCTCAGGCCTCACACACTCACAGTAATCCCACGATCACCCGCCCAGCCACGGCGAACCTTGAAACGCCACCATTCGCCACCCCTTCGAATGAACTCACGATCGGCGCAACGCGATTCACTTGACATAGGACGACAGGGCGTCGGCGGGGTGATGCACGCGGGGGCGCGTGAGCCCCCACGCACCACCCTTCACGCTTCGACGCGCCGCCTCGGCCTCACGGAGCGAGCGGAACCGCGGCCGTAACGTCACGTTCCGCTTCCGTCTCGTTCCGCGTCGTAACCACCGGCGCGCCGGACCCGTTGGAGGGGGCATGGGCTTCACGATCGGCGGCATTCGCGAGATCCGCTCCGGCACGCGTCGGCGCGGCCGTTCGTCGGAGTGCACCGCCGTCGCCGAGTTCACCGGGCTGTGGGGCTGGGACGTGGTGCCGGGCGCACGGGCCGTGGCGGGCGTCTGCTCCTGCGGGCAGACCGGCTGCCGGGCCCCGGGCGCGCATCCGCTCGACTTCGCGCGGCCGGTGCCGGCCGGCGCCACGCTGGACGAGGTGACCCGGGCCTGGGCCGAGTTCCCGGGCGCCTCCGCGATGCTCGCCGTCGGCCGCTCGTTCGACGTCATCGAGGTGGCCGAGTCCGCCGGGCGCAACGCACTGGTCCGGCTCGAGCGCATGGGCCTGCCGCTCGGCCCGGTCGCCGCGACTCCCGACGGACGCGCCCACTTCTTCGTCTCCCCCGGCGCCGCCGCCGATCTCCCCCGGCTCCTCTACCGCATGGGCTGGGACGACCCGTCGGCGCTGGACCTGCGCGGCCTCGGCCCCGGGACCTGCATCACCGCGCCGCCGTCCGACCGGGGCGGGCTCGGTGCGGTGCGCTGGCTGCGCCCGCCCGCGCTGGACTCGGCGACCCGGCCGCCGGCCGCCCGGCTGCTGCTGGGCACGCTGGCGTACGTGGCCCACCGCTCGCGGGCACGGGCCTGAGGGCCCACCGGTCGCGCGCGAGCGTCCGAAGGCTCACCGGTCACGGGCGAGGACCCGAAGGCTCACCGGTCGCAGGCGAGGACCCGAACACTCATCGGTCACGGGCGAAGCCCGAGCGCCACGCGTGCGGGGCCCGCACACCGAACGGCGTCGCAGTGAGGGCCCACCGCCCGAGCGCCCACCCCCCGGGGCGCCCTCCGCCCGAGGGCCCGGCGCGTGACCGCCGTCCCCGCGAGCGCCGTACCCGCGGCCGCCGCGTGGCGGAGTGCCGGAAAGGGCGAAGCGCCCGCCCCGGTGTCCCGGGGGCGGGCGCCGCTTCGTTCCGGCGGGCGAGCACACCGCGCCGTCAGTCGCCGATGAGCGCATCCACGAACGCCTCCGGCTCGAACGGCGCCAGGTCGTCCGCGCCCTCACCGAGGCCGATCAGCTTGACCGGGACACCCAGCTCGCGCTGGACCGCGACCACGATGCCGCCCTTGGCGGTGCCGTCGAGCTTGGTCAGGACGATGCCGGTGATGTCCACGACCTCGGCGAACACGCGGGCCTGCACCAGACCGTTCTGGCCGGTGGTGGCGTCCAGGACCAGCAGCACCTCGTCCAGCGGCGCGTGCTTCTCGACCACCCGCTTGACCTTGCCCAGCTCGTCCATGAGGCCGGTCTTGGTGTGCAGCCGGCCGGCGGTGTCGATGAGGACCACGTCGACCCCCATCTCCTTGCCCTCCTTGACCGCGTCGAAGGCGACGGAGGCGGGGTCGCCGGCCTCGGGGCCGCGCACGGTGTAGGCGCCGACCCGCTCGCCCCAGGTCTGGAGCTGGTCGGCGGCGGCGGCCCGGAAGGTGTCGGCGGCGCCCAGCACGACGGTGCGGCCGTCGGCCACGAGCACCCGGGCGAGCTTGCCGGTGGTGGTGGTCTTGCCGGTGCCGTTGACCCCGACGACCATCACGATGCCCGGCTTGCGGTCCTCGGGCTCGGTCCTGACCGAACGGTCCACCTCGGTGCCGACCAGCTTGAGCAGTTCCTCGCGCAGCAGGCCGCGCAGTTCCTGCGGGGTGCGGGTGCCGAGCACCTTCACCCGCTCACGCAGCCGCTCGACCAGTTCCTGGGTGGGCGCCACACCGACGTCGGCGGTGAGCAGCGTGTCCTCGACCTCCTCCCAGGTGTCCTCGTCGAGGTGCTCGCGGGACAGCAGCGTCAGCAGGCCCTTGCCCAGGGCGTTCTGCGAGCGGGAGAGACGGGTGCGCAGGCGGACCAGCCGCCCCGCGGTGGGCTCCGGGATCTCGATCTCGGGAGCCTCGACGGTGGGCGGCTCCTCGACGACGACCGGGGCGGGGCCGCCGGGAAGATCCACCTCCTCGATCGTCCGGCGCGGTTCGTCGCGCGGCGTCTCGGCCTCTTCGCCGACGTGCGGCTCGGCCGGGGGCGCGGTGATGTCGGGCGTCCTGGGCGGCGGCGGGGGCAGCGACTTGCGGCGCCGGCTGCCGACGATGAGCCCGCCGAGCGCGCCGAGGACGACCACGGCGATGACTACAGCAAGGATGATGGTTTCCATAACGCGTCCAGTATCGGCCATGGGTCCGTCGCCGCCGGGTTCGTGACTTCCTCCGAGAGACAAAAGCCACTGGAAGGCAGGAGTCGGATCAAAGTACGGTGGCACCGGCTCCGTCCACGCGCGTAGAGTCCCCGACGTCCCGTCCCCCCACACCGAGGCACCCTCTTTCATGAGCAAGACAGTCGAGGCCGAAGGCGCTCTCGAGACCCGTGGCATCGAGCAGGTACCCGACCACGAGCGGACCGCGAGGACCCGCGAACTGTTCCCGACCTGGGTCGGGGCCAACATCAGCGTGCTGCTCCTCACCATGGGCGCGAGCCTGGTGGTGGCCTACGGCCTGAACATCTGGCAGGCCCTGGTCGTCGCGGCCGCCGCGCCGGTCGTGGCGTACGGGCTGGTCGGCCTGATCGGCATCGCCGGCAAGCGCGGCGGCGCCCCGGGCATGGCGCTGTCGCGGGCGGTGTTCGGCCAGCGCGGCAATCTGCTGCCCGGCTCACTGATCTGGGTCGCCCGCTGGGGCTGGGAGACGATCAACGCGGTGACCGGCGCGTACGCGATGCTCACGATCCTGGACATCGTGTTCGGCATCAGGGCGAACAGCGTCCTGGACATGGTGATGCTGCTGGCCTTCGTCGTCGCGACCTTCGCGATCTCCGGTCTCGGCATCAACGCCGTGCAGAAGTGCAACAGGTACGCGGCCTATGTCTTCGGCGTCTTCTCCGTGCTGGTCCTGGGCTACCTGGCCGTGACCACGGACTGGTCGAGGGTGATGCACCACGGCGCCGGCTCCACCGCCGCCGTGATCACCGGGATCGGGATGATCGCGGCGGGCGGGGTCAGCTGGATCCCGTCCGCGCCGGACTTCACCCGGTACCTGCCGCGCACCGCGTCGTCGAAGGCGATCGTGGGCACGGCGGTGGGCGGCGCCGGGATCGTCGTGCTGCCGATGGTGCTGATGGGCGCGGTCATGGCGGTCTCGACGCCCGACCTGGCCTCGGCGGCGGACCCGGTCTCCTTCCTCGGCGAGATCCTGCCGACGTGGATCGCGGTGCCGTACCTGCTCGTCGCGCTGATCGGCATGCTGCTGATCAACTCCATGTCGATGTACTCGGCGGGCTTCACCGCGCAGACCCTGGGCTTCAGGGTGCCGCGCCACTGGGCGGTCTCGGTGAACGCCGTGATCTCGCTCGTCCTCGGCGGGGTGCTGATGCTGGTGGCGACGAGCTTCATGGGCTCGTTCATCGCCTTCCTCTCGCTGCTGGCGGTCGCCTTCTCGGCCTGGGTCGGCGTGTTCGGCGCGGACATGCTGCGGCGCGCGGAGTACGACGGCCGGGCCATGGCCGACACCACGCGCACCAGCGCCTACTGGTACCGGGGCGGCTTCTCCCCCGCCGCCGTGGCGGCCTGGGCGGTCGGTCTCGTCGCGGGTCTGCTGTTCACCACCTCGGACTGGTTCACGGGCCCGCTGGCGGACAACAACGTCATCGGCGAGTACGGCCTCGGCTGGGTGGCCACGGTCGTGATCTCCGGCCTGCTCTACACGGCCCTGCCGAAGCCCGCGGTGGTGCGCCCGGCGCCGGCCGGCGAGACCGCCTCCGAGGCCGGGCAGCCCGTGACCGCGGGCATCTGACCGGCCGCCGCGCCCGGCCGCGTCGGCGGCCCTGCGGCATCCCGACGGTGTCCCCCCTTCCCCCGCCCGGGTGAAGGGGGGACGCCGTCGTGCCCGTATCGGTCGTACGTCCCGACCCGGCCGAGCCCGGCGCCGCCCCGCCTTCCTCCCCGCGCCACCGGATGGCGCCGGAGCCGGCCCCGCACGCCGGCGGGCGCGGACTCTCACCACCGTGCGGGCCGAGGAGCACCAGGGCGCCGACGGCCGAAGGCGTGCACCGGCGAGCAGTTCGGCCACCGCGGCCGCACGGTGCGGATCGCGCCGCGCCCGCGCACCGCGCCGCACTGCCGCCGCTGGTCGGCGTTCCGCTCCCGGGCCGCCGACCGCCGGGCCGCCCGGCTGCGCGGGTACGGGCCCGGACGGCCTCGTCCCGCGTCCGCCGGTGGGTGGGACCGCGCGGCCGGAGGGCCGGCGGAGCCCGCCGCGCTTCGCGGAGGGGACCGGAGCCGGCCGGCCGGGGCGAGACGGCCGCCCACCGGCGGGACCGGCGGGCGGCGTTCAGCGAAGAGCCGCCCCCGCCCGGGCAGTGACCGGGCGGGGGCGGCGGGGGTTCGAGGAGAGGGCAGCGGGGACTTGGCCCTTCTCCTCGGGACTCGGCGGGGCGGTTACCCCATCTCCTCCAGCGTCTTGCCCTTGGTCTCCCGGACGAACCTCAGGACGAACGGGATGGAGAGCGCGGCGAAGACCGTGTAGATCACGTACGTGCCGGACAGGTTCCAGTCGGCCAGCGACGGGAAGCTCGCGGTGATCGCCCAGTTGGCGATCCACTGGGCGGCGGCGGCCACGCCCAGGGCGGCGGCGCGGATCCGGTTCGGGAACATCTCGCCGAGCATGACCCAGACGACCACACCCCAGGACAGGGCGAAGAAGAGCACGAAGACATGGGCGGCGACCAGGGCGACCCAGCCCTGGGTGGCGGGCAGCTTGCCGTCGACGAGGTGGTGCGAGAACGCCCAGGCCTCCAGCGCCAGGCCGGCGGCCATGCCCACGGAGCCGATGAGGGCGAGCGGCTTGCGGCCGACGCGGTCGACGAAGATCATCGCGATCACGGTGCCGACGATGTTGATGATCGACGTCGTGAACGAGTAGAAGAACGAGTCCGTCGGGTCGACGCCGACCGACTGCCACAGCGTCGAGGAGTAGTAGAACGCGACGTTGATGCCGACGAACTGCTGGAACACCGACAGGCCGATACCGACCCAGACGATCGGCTTGAAGAAGAAGGCGCCGCCGAGCAGGTCCTTGAAGGTGGACCTGTCCTCGCTCTTCATCGCGTGCTCGATCTCACCGACGCGGGCGTCCAGGTCCACGCCCTCGCCCTCGACCTCGGCGAGGATCGCGCGGGCGCGGTCGCGCTTGCCGACGGAGAGCAGGAAGCGCGGGGACTCGGGGATCGCGAAGGAGAGCAGGCCGTACAGGACGGCGGGGACCACCATGACGCCGAGCATGACCTGCCAGGCCTCCAGGCCCATCAGCGTGCCGCGCTGGTCGCCGCCGGCGGCGTTCAGCAGGCCCCAGTTGACGAGCTGGGAGATGGCGATGCCGACGACGATCGCGGCCTGCTGGAAGGAGCCGAGCCGGCCGCGGTAGGCGGGCGGGGCGACCTCGGCGATGTAGGCCGGGCCGATGACGGAGGCCATGCCGATGGCGAACCCGCCGACGATGCGCCAGAACGCGAGGTCCCACAGCGCGAAGGGCAGCGCGGAGCCGACGGCGCTGACCGTGAACAGCGCGGCGGCGATCTGCATGCAGCGGATGCGGCCGATGCGGTCGGCTATCCGGCCGGCGGTCGCGGCGCCGATGGCGCAGCCGATCAGGGCGACGGCGATCACCTGGGCAAGGGCGGCGGACCCGATGTCGTAGCGGTCCCGGATGGCCTCGACGGCGCCGTTGATCACGGAGCTGTCGTAGCCGAACAGGAAACCGCCCATGGCGGCCGCCGCCGCGATGAAGATGACGTGCCCGAGGTGATCGGGGTGAGCCGTCCCGGCTCTCGACTGGGGTTCCTGCGCTGTGCTGGTCACGAACAACTCCTCGGGCCACGGCAACGCCGCCGTGTGGGGGGGGCGAGCCCTTACAGGTATCCCGTGGCGCCGCGTTCACACCACTTAGACCTGAAGGTAAAAGCAACGTTGCAGAGACTATGCCTTCAAGTTTCGAAGTCAATACCCGGACTGGTGTGAGCTATGAGACGCGCTGGATCACATCGTGTTCATAAAATGAACACAAGGTGAGTTCATCTTGGAGTGGGGATCAGCGCAGGCGCTGCGAGATGACCTTCGACACGCCGTCCCCCTGCATCGAGACGCCGTAGAGCGCGTCGGCGACCTCCATCGTGCGCTTCTGGTGCGTGATCACGATGAGCTGCGAACTCTCCTGGAGCTCCTGCATGATCCGGATCAGCCGCTGGAGGTTGGTGTCGTCCAGGGCCGCCTCGACCTCGTCCATGACGTAGAACGGGCTGGGCCGGGCCTTGAAGATCGACACCAGCAGCGCCACGGCGGTCAGCGAGCGCTCACCGCCCGAGAGCAGGGACAGCCGCTTGACCTTCTTGCCCGGCGGACGCGCCTCGACGTCCACGCCGGTGGTGAGCATGTTGTCCGGGTCGGTCAGCACCAGGCGCCCCTCACCGCCCGGGAACAGCCGACCGAACACGCCTTCGAACTCCCGGGCGGTGTCCCGGTAGGCCTCGGTGAAGACCTGCTCGACCCGCTCGTCCACCTCCCTCACCACCTGGAGCAGGTCGGCGCGGGTCTTCTTGAGGTCCTCGAGCTGCTCGCTGAGGAACTTGTGGCGTTCCTCCAGCGCCGCGAACTCCTCGAGCGCCAGCGGGTTGACCTTGCCGAGCTGCTGGTAGGCGCGCTCGGCGGCCTTGAGCCGCTTCTCCTGCTCGGCCCGCGCGAACGGCCGGGGCCGGTTGCGCGGGTGCTCCGGATCCTCGGGCAGTTCCTCGCCCTCCGCGGGGAGCGAGGGCGGCACGAGCTGGTGCGGGCCGTACTCCGCGACCAGCCCCGCCGGCTCGACCCCGAGCTCCTCCAGCGCCTTCGTCTCCAGTTGCTCGATCCGCAGCCGCTTCTCGGCGCCGAGCACCTCACCCCGGTGCACCGAGTCCGTGAGCTTGTCGAGTTCCGACTTCAGGTCGCGGCCCGCGTTCCGGGCGGCCGCCAGGTCCTGCTCCCGCCGGGCCTTCGCGGCCTCGGCCGCCGTCCGCTCCTCCTCCGCCCGTCCGAGGGACACCTCGACGTGCGCGAGCAGCTGCCGGGCACCGGAGGCGACGGCCTGCGCCACGGCGGCCTCGTGCCGGAGCCTGGCCCTGCGCTGCTCGGCACGCGCGCGTGCCTCGCGCTCCGCGCGGGCCGCCCGGTCCAGTGAGTCCGCGCGCCCCGCGAGCCCCTTGACCCGTTCCTCATGCGTACGGACCTGGAGGCGGGCCTCCATCTCGGTCTGCCGTGCGTTGGCCCCGTCGGCGGCGAGCCGGTCCCGCACCGAGGCGTCCGGCTCCTCGTCGACCGGCATCTCCTCGGCCACGGCGAGCCGTTCGGCCAGCTCCTCGGCCTCCTGCACGGCCTTGTCCAGCGCCTCCTGCGCGCGTGCCGCGGCCGACGCCGACCGCTCGGCCTCTCCCGCCGCGCCCCGCGCCTGCCCCGCGAGCCGCCCGAGCTGCTGGGCCACGGCAGACTTCTCCCGGTCGGCGGCCCGGCGCCGCTCCCCCAGTTCCTCCACGAGCGCGGCGGCTTCGGAGCGCCGCCCGGCAGCCGTGCGCTGGGCCTCGGACAGTTCCTCGCAGCGCACGGCCAGCTCCGCCAGCTCGGCGGCCGCCTCGTCCACGGAGGCCTGCACCTCCAGCAGGCTGGGCGCGCCGGCCGAGCCACCGTGCGCGAAGTGCGCTCCGAGCAGGTCGCCCTCCGCGGTGACGGCGGTCAGCCCGGGGTGGGCCCGGACCAGGTCCTCGGCGTCCTCCAGGGTGCTGACGACCACGGTCCCGCGCAGCAGCCGCCGCACGGCGGGCATGAGCGCGGCGGGGCCCCGCACCAGGTCGGCGGCGTGGAGTAGGCCGGCGCGGCGCCCGTCGCCGGGGGCGCCCGGGGCGCCCGGACCGCCGTCGGAGGGCTCCCCGGCGCCGGTCAGGAGGAGGGCCGCGCGGCCCCCGTCCTGTTTGCGCAGGAGGCGGATGGCCTCGGCCGCCGACGCCGGGGACGTCACGGCGACCGCGTCGGCCGCGGCGCCCAGGGCCGCGGCCAGCGCGACCTCGTGGCCGGGGGCCACGTCGAGCAGTTCCGCCGCCGGGCCCAGGACTCCGCTGATGCGGTCCCGGGCGCCCAGGAGCAGGCCGCTGCCGTCCTTGCGCCGCAGGCCCAGAGCCAGCGCCTCGTGCCGGGCCTGGGTCGCGGCGCGCCGGCGTTCCGCGGCGGTGGCCGCCTCGCGGGCCTCGGTCAGCGCGGACTCCGCCTCGGCGAGCGCCCGCCTGGCCGTCTCGTGCCGCTCGGCGAGGTCGGCGTCGTCGGCGTCGAGTCCGTCGACCTCCGCCTTCAGTGCCTCGTACTCCTCCTGGGCCCGGAACGCGCGTTCCTGGGCCTCGTCCCGGCCGGCGGCCAGCCGGTCGATCTCGGCCTGGGCCGAGGCGGCGCGCGAGCGGGCCGCGTTGACCTGCCCGGAGAGGCGGGCGAGTCCCTCGCGGCGGTCGGCGATGGCGCGGGCGACGTCCTTCAGCCGGCGTTCCTCGACGGCGAGTTCGCGCTCCAGCTCGGCGCGGTGGGCCACCGTGTCGTCCAGGGCCCGCTGGGCGGCCTCCAGGGCGGCCTCCAGTTCGGCCTCCTGCTCGCGGATGCGGGAGGCCTCGCGCTCCATGTCCTCGGGGTCGCGGCCGCGTCGCTCCTCGGGGGGCGCGGAGGTGGCGCTCTTCACCCGGGCGTCGGCCAGCGAGACGGTGCCGCGGACCCGCTCGGCCAGCTGGGACAGCTCGTACCAGGTCTGCTGGGCGCGCCGCAGGCGCGGCGCGAGCCGCCGCACCTCGTCCTCCAGCAGGGACTCCCGCTGGAGCGCCTTCCTCAGCTCCCGCTCGGCGGACTCCTTGCGTTCCTTCAGGGCCGCCTCGTCGGCGATCTCGGACCGCAGGGCCTCACGCAGACGCACGAGGTCGTCGGCGAGGAGGCGCAGCCTGGCGTCGCGGAGGTCCGCCTGGATGACGGCGGCGCGACGGGCCACCGCCGCCTGCCGGCCGAGCGGCTTGAGCTGGCGGCGCAGTTCGTCGGTGAGGTCCTGCACGCGCGCGAGGTTCGCCTGCATCGCGTCGAGCTTCCGCAGCGCCTTCTCCTTGCGCTTGCGGTGCTTGAGGACGCCCGCGGCCTCCTCGATGAACGCCCTGCGGCCGGCGGGGTCCGCGTGCAGGACGGAGTCGAGCTGGCCCTGTCCGACGATGACGTGCATCTCGCGGCCGATGCCGGAGTCGGACAGCAGGTCCTGGATGTCCAGCAGACGGCAGGTGTCCCCGTTGATCTGGTACTCGCTGCCGCCGTTGCGGAACATGATCCGCGTGATGGTGACCTCGGCGTACTCGATGGGGAGGGCGCCGTCGGAGTTGTCGACGGTCAGGGACACCTCGGCGCGGCCCAGCGGCGGACGGCCGGTGGTGCCGGCGAAGATGACGTCCTCCATCTTGCCGCCGCGCAGCGACTTGGCGCCCTGCTCGCCCATGACCCAGCTCAGCGCGTCCACGACGTTGGACTTGCCCGAGCCGTTCGGGCCGACGACGCACGTGATCCCCGGTTCGAACCGGAGCGTGGTCGCCGAGGCGAACGACTTGAACCCGCGGAGAGTCAGGGCCTTGAGGTGCACGCCGCCGGACTCTACCCGCCGCCGCTATCTCACTCCACGGACACTCGCAACAGCACGGTTTCGCCCTTGAACACGCAGGGCAAACCAAACGTTAAAGACGGTGAAAGGATGCACAGGGCAAAGGAAGAAGGGACGCCGAAGCGTCCCTTGCAACTCTGGCGACCGGGTCGCGGTCGCCTTCGACTAGTGCGGTTGGTACGGGCACCCCAACCGCTGCGCCTGCTGTCGTGGAGCGATGCAGCGATCAGGTGAGCGCAGGCTCCGCCTGGTGTGCGTCGATGCTCTCCATGATCCTGTCCTGAGAGGCGGCAGCCGCCAGCGCGTCGTTCTCCGCCTGGATCCGTACGAGCTCGGACTCCAGGTCCTGTACACGCTGCTGCAGCCGTCGCATCTCGGCGAGGAGTCGAGGGTCGGAGCCGCCGACGTAACCGAGAAGCGCCTTTGCCATGATGGATGGTCCTCCACAATGAGTGACCGACCGATGCGGTGTGGGTCGTGAGGGATTCGCACCCGCGGTGCTTGACACACTCGAGTGTTGCTCTGCGTTCCTACATGCCAAACAGCCAAGGTGCGCGGGGCTTTCAGCGTCTCACCAAAAAGTTTGACGGTCAACACGATCACGCCCCGTATTGACGGGCGAACCCGGGGCGCACGGCCACCGTGCGGGTGGCGCTGCGTCTCCTGCGGGGCCCTCGGGGCGTGGCGATCAGCTGTACCAGCGGAGCCTGCCACGTGGCGCTCTTCTTGGCAACCACCAGCCTATTTCTGCTGCGGGCATGTGCCAGGAGCAGGTCGCCGCGCCATGGCCTGGGCGTCTTTACAGAATCGGTTCAGCGGATGGCGAAGCCGTCGTAGCCGCCGCGGGGTGTGTCCCAGATCTCGGTGACACCGTCGACGCGGCCGGGCGTGTCGCCGTCCTGGAGCCAGTCCAGCAGGCCCTCGCAGCCTTTCCGGGGCCCCTCGGCGACGACCTGGACGCGGCCGTCGCCCAGATTGAGAGCAAAACCACTCAGCCCGCCGATCTCCAGCGCCTTGGCACGCGTGAACCAGCGGAAACCCACACCTTGGACGCGTCCCCGCACCCAGGCGACCAGTCGAACATCCTCGCTCATGGGGGCAACCTAACCGGCCGATGTCACCGGGGACACACCCCGCCCCGAAGGCATGCGGTACCGTCCCGACCCAATGAATCTCATATGAAACTCACTCCTTCGAGTGAGTGGAGTTGGCCATACGGAGTCACTCACCACGTGGCGCCGGGTCGACCGCGAGACGAGGAAGAGGGCAAGGACATGGGACGCCACCGACGCTCCGCCGCCGGACGCGCCACCACCGGCCGGGCCACGGACGGCGAGTACCCGCGGGCTCCGTACGCGGGCGAGGGCGCACCCCTGGGCATCGCGCCGTACCTGCACCCGGAGGCGTACGCCGAGACCACCGCCCCGACCGCGGCCTACTCGTTCTCGATGGACGACGAGCCCGCGCGGCCGCCCGGCGGCGACGGCTACACCCCGGTGGGCGGGCCGTCCCACGGCAGGCGGCGCAAGAAGAAGGCCGCCGCCCCGATGCGCACCGGCCTGCTCGGAGTCTCCGCCGCCGTGGCCCTCGGCACCGTGGCCGTGGCCACCGGCGCGGTACCCGGCCTGGAGAACTACCGGCTCGGCGGCGGCACGAACACCACCGGCGGCGACCGGGTGCAGGCGGCGGACTCCCCCGGCAACAGCGCGTCGGAGCAGGGCGGCAGCTCGGGCGGCGCGGACAGCCGCGGCGGCGGCTCGGCCACGAGCCGTGACGCCCAGCGGGCGACCTCGCCGGCCCCCTCCGACACCGCGTCCGCGTCCGCGTCCGCCCCGGCATCCCCCACCCCGACGAAGCCGCCGTCGGAGAAGCCCTCCCCCACGGCGAAGGCCCCCGAGCGCGAGAGCACCCCGTCGCACCCGGCGGCCAAGGCCCCGGTGCGGACCTCCGCACCGGTGACGGTGTCGACGCAGTCCGCCGTCGAGGCCGAGGTGCTCAAGCTGGTCAACGAGGAGCGGGCCAAGGTCGGGTGCAGCCCGGTCTCGGCGAACTCGTCGCTGACCGCGCTGGCCGAGGCCTTCAGCGACGACATGGCCGCGCGGGGCTTCTTCGACCACACCGACCCGGACGGGGCGAGCCCCTGGGACCGGGCCGGGAAGGCGGGCATAACCGACCTCGGCGGCGAGAACATAGCGCGCGGCCAGACGGACGCGGCGGCCGTGATGGAAGCCTGGATGAACAGTCCCGGCCACCGCGCCAACATACTGAACTGCGACTTCAAGACCCTAGGCGTCGGCGTGCACATGGGCTCGGGCGGCCCCTGGTGGACGCAGGACTTCGGCTATTGAGAAAGCCGCAGGTCAGCACCCTATGGGGCGCCCTGGGCCGTCATCGGCAGCCGAGTCGTCGCCACACGACATGTCCGCTTCGATGTTGGCCGGCCACGTCTCAGCCTTGCGCCTCTGCTTGTCCGGCAGGCTCTTGGACTTCTCCGTCCCGTCCGGGCCGATGCAGCGCGCGCGATGGCGCAGGCCCACTCCATGACGGTCAGTCCATAGGGTGGCTACCGGTACCAGTCGCCATCGCCCGCGAGGGAGCGGTGCAGGTAGTCCTCCAGCTCGCGCGCAGCCCACAGCCGACTGTCATTCTCGTGGTCCCAGACGAAGATGTCCGGACGCTCAGGCGTCAGCACGAAGGCGAACTGGTCGCCCCCGCCGTTGTCGCCGAAGAACAGCAGCGGATCGAAGGGCATGTACAGGCCGGGGAACGTATCGGGGGACCAGAACAGCAGGTTCTGCTCCACAATCCGATCCAGCGACCATACGACGTCAGTCCCGTACTCGCCGACCATCCCGTTGGTCTCCATCAGCAGAGCAGTCAGCTGCGCCGGCAAGCCTCGGCCGAGGTGCCGCTCCGCCTCGGCTAGAGCGGTCGCCTCAACGGGTGCGCGGAACTCGACCTCGGGCAAGGCTTCGGCAGCGGCTTCCTTCCACATGGGCGCAGCCTAGGCCGAAGGGCTGACCGCCCCGACAACAGGCGCCGTACAGCAGTGAGGTACAGCAGTGAGGTACAGCAACCACGGCAACCGCCCCCGGTCGGCGACGGGCGCCGTCCGGTGCGAGCACGAGCCCGGCCGCGCTGGCCGGTCTTGAGGGCCCGACCGCCAGCGCCGTGCGCCCTGAGCGGCGGGGGTCAGTCGTCACCCCAGCCGCGGAAGGCGCCCGAGTCGTCGGCCGCGTCGGCGAAGTCGGCGAAGTCCATGTTCGCGATGCTCAGGTTGGCGGAGACGTCCGGGTACCACCGGGCCGGGACCCGGCACGTCCGTCCGGGCTCGTCGTAGAGGTCGACGGCCAGGAGTGGGCACGAAGGGTCGGCCATGGTGGTCGCATCCGCGAGGAACAGGTAGGTGAGTCTGCCGTCCTCCGCGGTGGCGGCCTCCTCCTCGATCAGTGCCTGGACCGTCGCGCCGTCGAAGCGGGGATCGCTGACACAGGTGGCGTGCGGGGAGCCGTCTGCCGCGTCGATCGCCGCTTGGACCGCGGACCAGGCCGCGTCATCGCTGAAGTCGGTTCGCAGGATCGTCGAGGTCAGGTCCTTCGGCATGGGCAGGGGCATGCCGACCATCCTGCCACCCCGGTACCAGCGGTCGGAGCCGGGTCGCCTCGAGGGCACACGAGGCGCTCGCCGGCGACCGGCACCGACCGCCGGCGACGACCGAGCCGCGGGTCGCAGCATTGATCGATCACCCACCCGCAGCCCGTGGCCCCGGCCCGCCCCCCTCGGCCACGGAGCCGGCCCCCGCGCGCCCGGTCAGTGCCGGGCGCGCGGGCGGTCCTCCGCCCGCTCAGGACGCCGCGCGACCGCGGGCCAGTACGCGGGCCGTGTCGGTGACCCGGCGGCCCAGGTGTTCCGCCGTGGCGATGTCCGCCTTGTGCACGGCGTCCGGGCCCTCGTCCACGTTGGTCTGCGCGGCCGCGCCCGCGAAGACGCCGAGGCGGTTGAGGTCGTACTCGGAGCCCTCGCTGTTGTTCCAGCCCGGGTGCAGGCCCAGGTTGACCCAGTGCATGCCGTGCTGTCCGGCGAGGATCTGGAAGAACTGCAGCGTGTGCAGCTTGTCGCCGCTCTTGGAACCGGAGTTGGTGAAACCGGCCGCCAGCTTGTCCTTCCAGTCCTGCCCGAACCAGCGCTTGGAGGACGCCTCGGCGAAGACGTGGAAGGCACCGGAGGCGGTGCCCATGTAGGTGGGCGAGCCGAAGACGATCGCGTCGGAGCGGTCCAGCGTCTCCCACTGCTCGTCGGTGATCTCGTCGACCTTGATGAGATGGACCTCGGCACCCGCCTCCGCGGCACCGGCACGGACGGCCTCGGCGAGCACGGCGGTGTGGCCGTAGCCGGAGTGGTAGGCGATGGAGACAACGGGCGTGGTCATACGGACTCCTGAAATTCCTCGAAGGGGCAGCTCGCCGGGCGATGACAAAAGGAAAGCACTAACTTATGGTTAGTGCAACCTGGTGGGGTGCGCTGCGTTCACGTACGCTTGTGCTATGAGTGCAGACCGGCGGCCCGTCATCGAGGACGATCTCGCGTTCAACGTGTTCGCCAAGGCGTGCCCCTCGCGCGGCACGCTCGAGCACGTCACGGGCCGCTGGGGCGGGCTGACGCTCGGCGCGCTGCAGGAGGGCTCGCTGCGCTTCAACGAGCTGCGCCGCCGGGTCGACGGAGTGAGCGAGAAGATGCTGTCCCAGACGCTGCACGCGCTGGAGCGCGACGGTCTGGTGCACCGCGAGGCCCAGCCGACCAACCCGCCGCGGGTGGACTACGAACTGACCCCGCTCGGCCACCGGGTCGCGGAGCGGCTGCTGGCCCTCATCCACTGCGTGGAGGGCTCCATGGACGACGTGCTCGCCGCCCGCGCCGCCTACGACGCACGCCAGCCGTCGTAGTGCCGCGTCAGTGGCCGGTACGGGTGCCGGCTACCGGCCGCGCGGGACCCGCTGGCACTTCGGGCAGAAGTAGCTGGACCGGTTCATCCACGGGCGCCGCCGCATGGGCGTGCCGCACCGCTTGCAGGGCAGGCCCTCACGGCCGTACGCGTCCAGGGACCGGTCGAAGTAGCCCGACTCGCCGTTCACGTTGACGTAGAGGCTGTCGAAGCTGGTGCCGCCGACGGCGAGGGCCGCGTTCATCACGTCCCGGACGTGGCCGAGGAGTTCGGTGGTGCACGGCCGGGTGAGGCCGGCCGTGGGGCGTTCGTAGTGGAGGCGGGAGCGCCACAGGGCCTCGTCCGCGTAGATGTTGCCGACCCCGCTGATCAGCGACTGGTCCAGCAGGGCCCGCTTGATGGTGGTGCGCTTGCGACGCAGGGCCTGGTGGAAGGCCTCGTCGTCGAACAGCGGGTCGAGGGGGTCGCGGGCGATGTGCGCGATGACGTCGGGCAGGCCGTCGGGGGTGTTGTCGTGCAACGAGAGTCCGCCGAAGGTCCGCTGGTCCACGAAGCGCAGTTCGGTGCCGAGGGAGTCGGCGAACCGCACCCGGATGCGCAGGTGCTTCTCGTCCGCCGCCTCGTGCGGCTGCACCAGGAGCTGGCCGCTCATGCCGAGGTGGGCGAGGACGGACTGGTTGGTCTCCTCCAGCGGCAGCCACAGGTACTTGCCGCGCCGGCTGGGCGTGCCGATGTGGTGGCCCTTGAGCCGGTGCGCGAAGTCCTCGGCGCCCGCGACGTGCCGGCGCACGGCGCGGGGGTGCAGTACCTCGGCCTCGGCGACCGTGCGGTGGGCGACCCACCGCTCCAGACCGCGCCGGACGACCTCGACCTCGGGCAGCTCGGGCATCGTGACCCCCGTGGGAACCGTGGGATGAAGGCGAGCGCCCGCCCCATTGCGAACAGCGGGGCGGACGCTCGGTGTTGCTCTCGTCAGGCGGGCGCGGACGACGTGTCGTCGTCCTGGACGGCCTTCTCGGCCGCCTTGGCGCGCTCGTCCGCGGCGGCCCGGATGGCCCGCCAGGCGGACTCGGCGGCCTGCTGCTCCGCCTCCTTCTTGCTGCGGCCGGTGCCGGTGCCGTACGAGACGCCTCCGACGCGGGCGGCAGCAGTGAAGGTCTTCTCGTGATCCGGGCCGGTCTCCGTGACCAGGTACTCGGGGACGCCGAGCCCTTCGGTCGCGGTCAGCTCCTGGAGACTGGTCTTCCAGTCCAGGCCGGCACCGAGGTTCGAGGACTTCTCGATCAGCGGGTCGAACAGGCGGTGCACCAGTTCGGAGGCCGCTTCGAGGCCCTGGTCGAGATAGACCGCGCCGATCACCGCTTCCAGGGTGTCGGCGAGGATGGACGCCTTGTCCCGGCCGCCCGTGCCCTCTTCACCACGGCCGAGCCGGATGAAGGCGCCCAGGTCGAGGCCGCGGCCCACCTCCGCCAGCGCACGCGAGTTGACCACCGCGGCCCGCAGTTTGGCCAGCTGGCCCTCGGGCAGGTCGGGGTGGGTGCGGTACAGCGTGTCCGTGACGACGAGGCCGAGGACGGAGTCCCCGAGGAACTCCAGCCGCTCGTTCGTCGGCAGACCGCCGTTCTCGTACGCGTAGGAACGGTGGGTCAGCGCTCGCACCAGAAGGGCGGACTCGAGCTTGTAGCCGAGCCGCCCTTCCAGAAGCGTGTGGGACGAGGCCTGGTTTTCCGCCGCCTTCTTGGGACTGGACACAGTGCCTCTCACCAGCCCGCTCAGACTTCGAGGACCTGGCGCTTGTTGTAGGTGCCGCAAGACGGGCACGCGATGTGCTGCTGCTTGGGCTCGTGGCAGCGCTCGCACGCAACCAGGGTGGGGACCGCAGCCTTCCACTGCGACCGGCGGTGGCGCGTGTTGCTGCGCGACATCTTCCGCTTCGGAACAGCCACGGCTACTTCTCCTGCTTCTCGTCGACGCCCGCTTCGGCGCCGCTCATCTCGTCCTTCTCGCCGTCCTGCATGGTGCCGGCGAGTCCCTGCAATGCCGCCCAACGAATGTCGACGGCGTCGTGGTGGTGGTCCGGGTCGTCCGCGAGCCGCGCTCCACACTCGGAGCACAGGCCCGGGCAGTCGTCCTGGCACACCGGCTGCATCGGCAGTGCGAGCACCACCGCATCGCGCAGCAGAGGTTCGAGGTCGAAGAGTCCGTCCTCGAGGAAGAACCTGTCCTCGTCGTCCTCGACGTCGTCGCCCGGTTCCGCGATCACACGGCCCCGGTCGTCGGCGTCAGGGTACGAGAACAGCTCCTGGAAGTCCGCTTCGAGCTCCAGCCCGAGCGGCTCCAGACACCTTACGCACTCCCCCTCGGCCTGTGCACGGGCGGTGCCTGTGACGAGCACCCCTTCCATGACCGACTCGAGCCGGAGTTCGAGCTCCACCGGGGCGCCTTCCGGCACTCCGATGACTCCCTGCAGACCCAGGTCCCCGGGGGCGTCGATCGTGCGGTTCAGGCGCTGCAGCGCGCCAGGCCGCCGACCCAGCTCGTGCGTGTCGAACACGAGGGGGTTGCGGTGGTCGTGGCGGGCGTTGGAAGCCATTCCTGCTTTCGATCTTCGAACTCGGAGGGACGCCACCCGTCGGTGTTCCGGGCAGCGGTGATCGCGGACGTACACGCGACCGAAGAGCCAGGATACTGGACCTTTCGCTCAGGGCCCAATCCGGTGGTGGCTCCGGGGCACCGGCTACAGGCCGCGGCCCTGCTCGTACGCCCGTAGCTGCTCCGCGCTGATCATGCTGGTGTCGAAGAGACTGGTCTCCTCGAGGGCGTAGCCCTGCTGGTCCTGCGTCTGCTGGGGCTGCTGGGACCGGTGACCGTGCTGCGGGTCGTACGCGGCCTGCTGCGGGTCGTACGCGGCCTGCTGGGACTCGTAGGCGCCCTGATAGGCGTAGGGGTCGGCCTGCTGGTAGCCGTACGGGTCCTGCTGCGCGTAGTCGGGCTGCCGCGGGAAGTCCCCGTACGGGTCGGGCTGCTGACCGCCGGAAGCCGCCGGAGCGTAGCCGGGGGTGGGCGGATAGGCCGGCTGCGGCTCGTACGACGGCTGCGGTGGCTGCTGGGCCGGCGCGGGACGCTCGGCCGGGGTGTCGGCGAGAGCCGCGAGGTCGGCCAGGTAGTCGGCGTCGCTGGAGTGCTGGAAGGTCGTGGTGTCGTCGGCGAGGGCGCCGAGGTCGTCCGTGGCGATGCGGCCGTGCAGCTTCTGCCGGCCGCGGCCGACCGCGTCCAGGGTCTTGGCGAGGACCGCCTCGAAGGCGCCGAGCTTGACGTCGACGTACGCGTCGGCGTTGTGGCGCAGGGTCTCGGGGTCCTGGCTGCGCTCGGGCGCGTCCTCGTCCTCGTAGCCGTTCTCGTCCAGGCCGGGGCCGGTGCCGAGCAGCTTCTCCCGCCCGCGGCCGACCGAGCCGAGGGTCTTGGTGAGGACGACCTCGAAGTTGGCGAGCTTGGAGTCGACGTAGTCGTCGGCCTCGGCGCGGATCTCCTCGGCCTCCGTACGGGCCTCGGTGAGGATCCGGTCGGCCTCGGCCTGGGAGCGGCGGGCGACCTCGGTGTCGGAGATCAGCGAGCCGCGCTCGGCGTGGGCGCTCTCGATGATCCGCCCGGCCTCGACGCGGGCCTGCTCGACCATCTGCTCACGGTCGCCGATCAGCTCCTGGGCCTGCGCGAGCGAGCCGGGCAGTGCCTGGCGCACCTCGTCGAGGAGCGCGAGCAGCTCGGCGCGGTTGACCACGCACGAGGCCGACATCGGCATGGACCGGGCGCCGGTGACCGCGGCGACGATCTCGTCGAGCTTCTTCTGGACGTCCACCTGTGCTCGCCACTCTCTACTGCTGTGTTGGAGACGGACGGGACGACTGTAGTCCCATCAGCCCTTGTGGAGACGCCCGTTCAGGGCCTCGAGAACCGCGGGCGGCACCAGGTGGGAGACGTCGCCGCCCCAGGCCGCGACCTCCTTGACCAGCGAGGAGGAGAGGAAGCTGTAGGTGGGGTTGGTGGGCACGAACAGCGTCTCGACGCCGGTGAGGCCGTTGTTCATCTGGGCCATCTGCAGTTCGTAGTCGAAGTCGCTGACCGCGCGCAGGCCCTTGACGATGGCGGGGATGTCGCGCTGCTTGCAGAAGT
Organism: Streptomyces cellostaticus; assembly: GCF_023630175.1. Lineage (GTDB taxonomy): Bacteria > Actinomycetota > Actinomycetes > Streptomycetales > Streptomycetaceae > Streptomyces > Streptomyces cellostaticus_A. The sequence goes on from NZ_JALLIN010000004.1 coordinate 160,097, forward strand.
CGACGAGGAGGCCGTGGAAGGCCTCGACCCGGACGTTTCCGTACTCGGCGGTGACCTCGCGGATCAGCTCGATCCGCTCCTCGATCTCGAACAGGCCCTTCTTGGACTGGTTGATCATCACCGCCACGTAGACCTCGTCGTACAGACGCGAGGCGCGGGCAATGATGTCGAGGTGTCCGTTGGTGATCGGGTCGAACGACCCGGGACAGACGGCGCGGCGCACTTGTGTTCCCTCGCTCTCCGGTCCGGTCATCGTGCGTCTTCGCACGTAGAGGCGGCGCGACCGTACCAAAACGTTCCCTCGCCGTAGCGACGGGACCGGATCGCCTCGAAGCCGTCCGGCCACTCGAATCGGCCGCCCCTGGTGCTGCGCTCCACGGTGACGAGGGCTTCCTCGGCGAGCCACCCCTGCGAGCGGAGTGTGAGCAGGATCTCCCGAAGATCGTCGTCGGTGACGGCGTACGGGGGGTCCAGGAAGGCCAGCTCGTAGGGGACGGCCGGGGGCGCGGTTCTGATCACTTGTTCCGCTCTGCCCGCCCTCACCTCGGCGCCGGGCAGGCCCAGGCTCCGCACGTTGTCCCGGACGGTCCTGGCCGCGCGGGCGTCCGCCTCGACCAGGAGGGTGTGGCCCGCGCCCCGGGAGAGCGCCTCCAGGCCCACGGCGCCGGATCCGGCGTAGAGGTCGAGGACGCGCTCACCGTCCAGGGGGCCGCCGAGCAGGGACTGCCAGGTGGAGAAGAGACCCTCGCGGGCGCGGTCGGACGTGGGGCGGGTTCCGGTGCCGGGTGGCACTGACAGACGCCGTCCGCCGGCCCGGCCGGCGATCACGCGGGTCATGTGGGGTCCTTCTCCGTGGTCGGTGGTACGCCTCATTGTGGCCGGTCGCGCCCGCGCCGCGGTAGCCGCACACCGAGTACGGCCCGCCGCCCCTCCGGGCGGGCCCGCGTCAGCCCTTCTCCAGGTACTGCTCCCGCTCCTCGTCCAGCAGCGCGTCCAGGGCGGTCCGCAGTCCGGGCAGGCCCTCCAGGTCCGGGTCGGCGGCCACCACCGCCGCCGCCTCCTGCCGGGCCTCGGTGATGAGTTCCTCGTCCTCGATGACCGCGAGGACGCGCAGGCTGGTGCGGGCGCCGGACTGGGCCTGGCCGAGGACGTCCCCCTCACGGCGCTGCTCCAGGTCGATGCGGGAGAGCTCGAAACCGTCGAGGGTTCCGGCGACGGCGTTCAGGCGCTGCCGGGCGGTGCCGGCCTCGGGTGTCTCGGTGACCAGGAGGCAGAGGCCGGGGGCCGAGCCGCGACCCACCCGGCCGCGGAGCTGGTGGAGCTGGGAGACGCCGAAGCGGTCGGCGTCCATGATCACCATCGCGGTGGCGTTGGGCACGTTGACGCCGACCTCGATGACCGTGGTGGCGACCAGGACGTCCGCCTCGCCGGCCGCGAAGCGGCGCATGACGGCGTCCTTGTCGTCCGGGTGCATCCGGCCGTGCAGCACCTCGACCCGCAGGCCCTGGAGCGGGCCGCGGGCGAGCTGGTCGGCCACCTCGAGCACCGCGAGCGGCGGCCGCTTCTCGGCCTCGTCCCCGGCGGACCTCTTCGCGCTCTTCCCGGGGCCGTCCTCCTCGTCGCCGATCCGCGGGCAGACCACGTAGGCCTGGTGGCCGTTCTCCACCTCCTCGCGGACCCGCTCCCAGGCACGGGCGAGGAAGTGCGGCTTGTCGGCGGCCGGCACGACGTGGCTGGCGATCGGCGAGCGGCCGGCCGGGAGCTGGTCGAGGACGGAGGTCTCCAGGTCGCCGAAGACGGTCATGGCGACCGTGCGCGGGATGGGCGTCGCCGTCATGACCAGCAGGTGCGGGGGCTGCTTGCCCTTGCCGCGCAGGGCGTCGCGCTGCTCGACACCGAAGCGGTGCTGTTCGTCCACGACCACCAGACCGAGGTCGTGGAACCGGACCTTGTCCTCGATCAGGGCGTGCGTGCCGATGACCAGGCCGGCCTCGCCGGTGACCAGGTCCAGCAGGGCCTGGCGGCGGGCGGCCGCGCCCATCGAGCCGGTGAGCAGCACCACCTTGGTGGCATGCTCGGCGCCGCCCAGCGTGCCTCCCTCGGCCAGCTCGCCCATCATCTCGGTGACGGAGCGGTGGTGCTGCTGGGCGAGGACCTCGGTGGGCGCGAGCATCGCGGCCTGGCCGCCCGCGTCGACCACGGCGAGCATGGCGCGCAGCGCGACCAGGGTCTTGCCGGAGCCGACCTCGCCCTGCAGGAGGCGGTGCATCGGGTGTTCGGTGGCGAGGTCGTCGAAGATCTCCTCGGAGACCTTGCGCTGGCCCTCGGTGAGCGTGAACGGCAGGCGGTCGTCGAAGGCCGCCAGGAGGCCGTCGGACCCGGGTCTGCGGGCGACCGCCGGGAGCTGGGCGTCGGCGTGGCGGCGGCGGGCGAGGGCGACCTGGAGGACGAAGGCCTCGTCCCACTTCAGGCGGGCCCGGGCGTCGGCGATGTCGGCCGGGGTGTGCGGGCGGTGGATCTTGAGCAGGGCCTCCGGGAGGGTGACCAGGCCGCGGCCCTGCTGGAGGGAGGGCGGCAGGGGATCGACGGCTTCCCGGGCGCTGGGCAGCACCGTCTGGACCGCCTTGCCGATCTTCCAGGACTCCAGTCTGGCGGTGGCGGGATAGATCGGGATCAGGGCGCCGGCCCAGCTCTCCACGGTCTCCTCGCCGTCGCCGCGCAGCAGTTCGTAGGCCGGGTGGGCGAGCTGGAGACGGCGGTTGAAGACGGAGACCTTGCCGGCGAACATCGCGCGCGTGCCCGGCAGCAGTTCCTTGTGGGGCTTGTGCACACCGTTGCCGAAGAAGACGAGCTGGAGCCGTCCGCTGCCGTCGGTGATGGTGACCTCCAGGCGCTGCCCCTTGCCGCGCGGGGCACGGGACGAGGCGAAGCTGTGCAGGCGGGCGTCGGCGACCTGGGCGACCACCGTGACATGCTCGTCCATCGGGAGCTCGGCCAGCGGGGTGAGCCGGCCGCGCTCCTCGTATCTGCGCGGATAGTGGTGCAGGAGGTCGCCGACGCAGACCAGGCCGAGGTGCTCGGCCATCACCTTCGCGGTGGCGGGGCCGAGCACTGACTTCAGGGGCTGCTTCAGTGGTTCTTCCAGTGCGGGCACGAGATCCATTGCACACCACCGCACCGACAATGCCGTAGAGGCCGCCCGGCGGCTTCGGCCCCGCGGACCGTACAGGTTCGGGAAACCGCTGGTCAGGTAGCCCGCTCCGGCCCTAGGATGGCGCGCTCCGGCCATCCCCCGCGGTCACCGCCCCACCCGGGACCGCCCGACCCCGCGCCGAACGCACGCTCCCCCCGCCGGCGCTGCGACGATGGACTCCCAGACCTCACAGGCATCCCAGGCACCCCAGTCACCCCACACGTTCCAGGTCGACCTGCGCGGTCTGGTGGACCTGCTCTCCCATCACCTCTACTCCAGTCCCAAGGTCTATCTGCGCGAGCTGCTGCAGAACGCGGTGGACGCCATCACGGCCCGGCGGGCCGAGGATCCCGGCGCACCGGCTCGGGTGCGGCTGCACGCGGCGGACGGGACGCTGCGGGTGGAGGACAGCGGCGTCGGGCTCACCGAGTCGGACGTGCACAGCCTGCTGGCGACCATCGGCCGCAGCTCCAAGCGGGCGGACGGCCTGCAGGAGGCACGGTCCGACTTCCTCGGGCAGTTCGGCATCGGCCTGCTGGCCTGTTTCGTGGTCGCCGAGCGGATCCGGGTGGTCAGCCGCAGCGCCCGTACGCCCGGGGCCCCGCCGGTGGAGTGGACGGCCCGCGACGACGGCTCGTACACCGTGCGCACGCTGCCGGACGCGGAGCGGCCCGAGCCGGGCACCACCGTGCACCTGGTGGCGCGGGCCGGTGCGGCGCAGTGGCTGTCGCCCGGCCGGGTCCGGGAGCTGGCCCGGGACTTCGGTTCGCTGCTGCCGTACGACGTCCGGGTGGGCGAGGAGGCCGTCACCGACCTGCCGGCGCCCTGGGACCGCCCCTACCCCTCCCCGGCCGCCCGGCGGGTGGCGCTGGCCCGGCACTGCCACGAGCTGTTCGGGTTCACGCCCCTGGACTCCATCGGCCTGGACGTACCGGTCGCCGGGATCCGCGGCGTGGCGTACGTGCTGCCGTCGGCGGTCAGCCCGGCGCAGCGGGCCACGCACCGGGTGCACCTGAAGGGCATGCTGCTCACCGAGCGGGCCGAACAGCTCCTGCCGGACTGGGCGTTCTTCGTGCGCTGTGTGCTGGACACCGACAGCCTGCGGCCCACGGCATCGCGCGAGGCGCTCTACGAGGACGAGACGCTGGCGGCCGTGCGGGAGGCCCTCGGCGAGCGGATCAGGTCCTGGCTGGCCGGGCTGGCGGCGGGCGACCCGGAGCGCCTGGCGGCGTTCCTCGCCGTGCACCACCTGGGGGTGAAGTCCCTGGCCCGGCACGACGCGGACATGCTGCGCACGATGCTGCCGTGGCTGCCGTTCGAGACCACCGACGGCCGTCTCTCCCTGGAGGAGTTCGCACAGCGGCACCCGGTGGTGCACTTCACGCGCACGGTCGAGGAGTACCGGCAGGTCGCGCCGATCGCCTCCGCGCAGGGCGTCGGGGTGGTCAACGGCGGATACACCTACGACAGCGAGCTGGTGGAGGCACTGCCTTCGGTGCGGCCGGGCACGGTGGTCGCCGAACTGGACGCGGACACGGTGACCGCGCACCTGGACGCGGTCGATCCGGAGCAGGAGCTGGCGCTGTCCGGGTTCCTGGCGGCGGCGCGGGCGAAGCTCGACCCCCTGGGCTGCGATGTCGTCCTGCGCGCGTTCCACCCGCTGTCGGTGCCAGCGCTGCACCTGGACGACCGGACCGCCCGGCACGAACAGGCCAGGGCCGAGGCCGAGGAACGGGCCGACGACCTGTGGGCGGGCATCCTGGGCTCGCTGCGCGGCGGCGCGCCGCGCGCACGGCTGGTGCTCAACCACCTCAACCCGCTGATCCGGCGGATCGCCTCGGTCCGGGATCCGGAGCTGATCGGCACCGCCACCGAGTCGCTGTACGGGCAGGCACTGCTGATGGCGCAGCGCCCGCTCAGGCCCGCGGACTCGGCCCTGCTCAACCGGGCGTTCATCGGCCTGCTGGAGTGGGCCACACACGGGGAGAACGGTCGCTGATGGGCGAGATCACGGACCTCGACGCGCTGCGCCGGGCGATGGCCGAGAACTCCGGGCAGCCGGAGGGGCCCGCCCGGAACGCGCGCGCGGAGCAGTTGCTCGCCGAGGCCGAGCGGCTGGCCGTCCCGCTCGCGGTGATCGAGGCGCTCGGACACCAGCTCAAGGTGTACAACTACAGCTCCGAGAAGGACAGGATGTTCGTCCCGTTCGCGCGGCTGCTGCGCATGTGGGACGAGCGCCCCGAGGACTTCGACGCGTACGAGACGCACTCGCTGCACTGGGTCTTCAAGTGGATGTCGGCGGGCATGCTGGACCAGCCGCACGTCCCGCTGGCCTCGGTCGAGAAGTGGCTCGGCGAGATGGCGCACCGCTACCGGCTCGCCGGTCACTCCGAACGGGCCGTGCACGCTGCCGAGTTCAGCGTGGCCGCGCACATCGGCGACCTGGCCAGGGCCGGGCGGGCGTACACCGCCTGGCTGGCCGCGGACCGGGACCGGATGGCCGACTGCCACGCCTGCGAGCTGCACGGGCAGGGCACCTGGCAGGTCCTGTGCGGCGAGGACGACCGGGCGCTGCGGCTGTGGCGGCCGGTGCTGGAGGGCGAGTACGCCTGCGCCCACGAGCCGCACACCGTGCTGGCCTCCTCGCTGGCGCCGCTGCTGCGGCTGGGCCGGACGGACGAGGCGCGCGCCCACCATCTGCGCGGCTTCCGCCTGGTGCGGACCATGGAGAGCATGCGCGGCGCCTACGCCGACCATGTCGAGTTCTGCGCGCTGAGCGGCAACGAGGCGCGGGGTCTGGAGCTGCTGGCCGAGCGGCCCGCGTACTTCACGGACACCGGGCATCCGCGCAGCCGGCTGGACTTCACGGCCGTGGTGGCCCTGCTGATGGACCGGCTGACCGCCCTCGGGCTGGGCGGGCAGCGGGTGCCGGGGCCGGCCGGGCGGGCCTGGACCGCGGGGGAACTGGCCGCCCACGCGCGCGCGGAGGCGCTGGAACTCGCGGCGCGGTTCGACGCGCGCAACGGCACGCCGTACGTCGGCGAGCGCGTGCGCGCCCGGATGGCCCAGGAGCCGCTGGTGGAGCGGCTGCCGCTGGGGGTGCGCACGGCGCGCTCCCACCGGGCGCCGGTGGCCGCGCCGCCCGCACGGCCGGGGGGCACCGGCGCCCCTTCCGGCGGCGGACGCCCCGGCGGTGTGGTCGGCGCCATGGGCGCACCGGGCGGCTCGCGCCCCGGCGGCACCAACGGCTCCGGCCTGACCGGGGCCACCGGCGGCCCCGTGGCCCCGGGACATGGCGGCGGCACCGGCTCCTTCGACGTGACCGAGGCACTGGCCGCGGGCTCGCGCGGCGGCGCCCGCTCCGGCGGCGGCGATGAGCCGAGCCGCGACGACCTGCCGTTCTTCTCCGAGGGCGCGCCGAGCGGGTTCGACGGCCCCGGCGGCGGCCCCGCGGGCGGTACCAGCGGGCTCGGCGGCCCGGGCGGCCCCCGCGGCTTCAACGGGCCGAACGGCCAGGGCGGCCGCGGTCCCAAGGGCCCGGCGGGCCCGACGAGCGGACCGGTCACCGGCGACGGGCCGAGGATTCCGCCGGCCGGCCCCGCGAACCCGCTCAGCGACCCGGACCGGGATCTGGGCGAGTCCTTCGGCGGCTACGGCGACACCGGCAGTCACCGGCTGCCCGGGGACACCGGCAGCCACCCGCTGCCCGGCGGTGCGCACGGCCAGGGCGGCCCGCTGGCCCCCGGCGCCCTCGCCGGCCCCGGCGGCGGCCTCAGCGACGACACCGCGATCCTCACCCCGCAGAAGCCGGCCCCCGAACCGGGCACGCCCGGGTACCGCGCCGCCGGCAACGTCTCCGGGCAGACCGTCACCAGCGGCATCCCGGTCGTCCCGTCCGCCGGGAACGCCCCGTTCGGTTCCGGCACCCCCACCGACGGTCCGGTGCCGCGCCAGGCACCCAAGCCCGCCCCGGCCCCGCAGCCCAAGGCGGCGGCCCGGCCGAAGAAGGGCCGCAGCAAGCTGGTGCTGCTCGCCGTGGGCCTGGTCGTCGTCGCGGCCGGCGCCTACGGGGCCGGGCTGCTGATGAACCACACCGACGTGCCCAAGGGCACCACGGTGCTCGGCGTCGACATCGGCGGCGGCACCCGCGACGAGGCCGTCAAGAAGCTCGACGACGCCTTCGGCGGGCGGGTCGGCAAGCCGCTGAAGCTGGCCGTGGGCGGCAAGACCGTCTCCGTCGAGCCGGACAACGCGGGCCTGCAGTTCGACTTCGCGGCGACGGTGAGCGACGCCGCGCAGAGCGACTACAACCCGGTCTCGGTGATCGGCTCCCTCTTCGGGCAGAAGCGCGAGGTCGAGCCGGTCATGCCGGTGGACGAGGAGAAGCTGCAGGCGGCCCTCCAGCAGACCGGCGGCGGCTCGGGCTCCGTGGTCGAGGGCGGCGTCGAGTTCCGCGCCGGCAAGGCCGTGGCCGTGTACGGCAAGGAGGGCAAGGCCATCGACGCGGCCGGCTCGACCCGTGCGGTCGCGCAGGCCTACCGCACGCTGGTGGAGACCGGCACCGCCATGCCTGTCGCCGTACCGACCGCCACCAGGCAGCCGACGGTCTCCAAGGCCGAGGTGGACCGGGAGATGAAGGAGTTCGCGGAGCCGGCGATGTCGGCCAACGTGACGGTGCAGACCGACGCCGCGCACTCGATCGCCCTGAGCCCGCAGAAGTCGCTGTGGAAGTTCCTCCGGGTCACGGCCACACCCGACGGCAAACTCACCGACAAGCCCGACCTGGACGCGCTGCAGCAGCTCTACGGCCAGACCTTCGACGGCGTGCTCATCACCCGGGGCACCGGCAAGAAGACGGCGGTCACGCCCCAGGACGTGTACGTCGCCCTCCGCCAGGCGCTGACCAGCCGGACGAACCGGGTCGCGGTCATCGACACGAACCCGAGCTAGTGCTGTGACCGGAAGGGTCTGACGGAAGGCTCGCGGCGTCCGGTGCGGTGCAGCGCAAGGCGGAGCGTCGTCCGCGTACCGGACGTACTCGGGTGATGCGGCGACGCGGCGAGGTGCCGTGCCGGGCGCGCGAGCCGGTGAACCCTTCCGGTCGCAGCACCAGCGCCGCGCCGGCCGGGGTCCGCCCCGTCGCAAACCCTGACCGGCGACCGGGGTCCTTGGTCCGGATCGGGCCGGACCCCGCCGGCCCGGCACGGTCCGGACGAACGGCCCCGGCGGGGCCGGACGGGAACCGGGGGCGTCCGCGGTCCGGACGCCCCCTCCGCCGTGCCACCGCACCCGCATGGCGGTCGTGTCACCGCACCCGCATGACATCTGTCATACGGCACTGAGGACCGCCGACACTGCCGGGGCCACGTCCCGCCCGGCCAGCATGGGGACATGACAACGACAGCGGCGCCGCCCACCACCACCCCGGTGGTCGGGTTCGACCAGGTGACCAAGACGTACGAGAGCGTGCGGGCCGTCGACGGCCTCTCGCTCCGGCTGCATCCGGGGGAGACCGTCGCCCTTCTCGGCCCGAACGGCGCCGGCAAGTCCACCACGCTCGATCTCCTGCTCGGGCTCAAGCACCCCGACAGCGGAACGGTCGGCGTGTTCGGCACCAGCCCGCGCGAGGCCATCGTCGCGGGGCGGGTCGGGGCCATGCTGCAGAGCGGCGGGCTGATGGACGAGGTCACCGTCGCCGAGCTGGTGAAGCTGGCCTGCTCACTGCATCCGAGGCCGTACCGGGCCGCGGACGTCCTCGCCCGCGCGGGCATCACACAGATCGCCGACCGCAAGGTCAACAAGCTCTCCGGCGGCCAGGCCCAGCGCGTCCGCTTCGCCCTCGCCACGGCCGGCGACAGCGACCTGATCGTCCTGGACGAGCCCACCACCGGCATGGACGTCTCGGCCCGCCAGGCCTTCTGGGCCACCATGCGCGAGCAGGCCGACCAGGGCCGTACGGTCCTCTTCGCCACCCACTACCTCGAAGAGGCCGACGCCATCGCCGACCGGGTCCTGGTGCTGCACCGGGGCCGGCTCCTCGCCGACGGCACGGCCGCCGAGATCAAGGCCCGCGCCGGGGCCCGCCGCATCTCCTTCGACCTGGAGGGGAGCATCGACGAGCGGGCCCTGCGCGACCTTCCGTTCCTGACCGCGCTCGACGTCTCCGGGCAGACCGTCCGCATCCAGTCCTCCGACGCCGACGCCACCGTCCACGCCCTGTACGGTCTCGGTGCCTACCCCCGCAACCTCGAGGTCGCCGGGCTCGGCCTGGAGCAGGCCTTCGTCGCCATCACGGAGGCCGAGGAGGCCAAGCAGTCATGAACTCGCTGATCAAGCTGGAACTGACCCGCTCCCTGCGGAACAAGAAGTTCCTTTTCTTCTCCGTGCTCTACCCCTCGTTCATCTACCTGATCTTCTCCAGCAGCGCCGGCTCCGGGCAGCGCGTCGACGACACCGGCTTGACCGTCGCCACCTACCTGATGGTCTCCATGGCGTCCTTCGGCGCCCTGACGGCCGTCCTCATGGGCAACAGCGAGCGCATCGCCAAGGAGCGCGAGAGCGGCTGGGTGCGGCAGCTCCGGCTGACCCCGCTGCCGGGGCGCGGCTACGTCCTCGCCAAGACCGCGAGCGCGGCCGTGGTGAGCCTGCCGTCCATCATCGTGGTGTTCCTCGTCGCAGCCGCCTTCAAGGACGTGCGCCTGGACACCTGGCAGTGGCTCGCCCTGACCGGGGTCATCTGGGCGGGCAGCCTGGTCTTCGCGGCGCTCGGCGTGGCCATCGGCTACGTCGCCTCCGGGGACGCGGTCCGCCCGATCACGATGATCGTCTACTTCGGTCTGTCGATCCTCGGCGGCCTGTGGATGCCCTCCACCACCTTCCCGCGGATCCTGCAGGACATCGCCGAGTGGCTCCCGACGCACGCGTACGCTGCACTGGGGCGGGCGATCGAGCGGAGCGAGGCCCCGCACACGACGGACGTCGCCGTCCTCGCCGTCTACTTCGTCCTCTTCGCGGGCGGCGCGGCCTGGCTGTACCGGAAGGACACGCTGAAGGCGTGAGCGCGATGACGACCGAGGACCGGCCGCGCGGCCCGGAGCGGGCGACGGGCCTGGGGCAGCCGCCCCGCAACCGCCGGGAACTGCTGCGCAAGCTCGTCTGGATCGGCGTCTGGCTCGTCTTCATGAGTTCCCCGGTCCACGACCTGGCCGCCGGCCACCACACGCCCTCGGGCACGGCGGCCGGCTGGCTGGGCCTGACGCTGTTCGCCGGGGTCTACCTGCTGCTGGTCTTCCGGAACATGGGGCATCCGATGCGCCGGCCCCTGGTCGCCGGCCTCATCGTCGGCCTCTGCCTGCTGGCCGTCACACTGTGCCTCACGCTCGGCGCCGACTGGCTCGGCCTGTTCTGCTACGTCTCCGTCGCCTGCGGCGCCGCCCTGCCGCTCCGGGCGGCCTACTGGGCCGTCCCGGCGACCGGCGCGGTGATGATGCTGGTCGGCCTGGCCACCGACGCCACGCAGGCGTGGAACCTGCTGCTGGTGGTGGTGCTCATCGGCTTCGCGATGGCGGGCGTCGTCCAGCTCATCCGCACCACGGTCGAGCTGCGCGAGGCCCGGGCGACCGTCGCCCATCTCGCCGCCAACGAGGAGCGGCTAAGGCTCGCCCGCGACCTGCACGACCTCCTCGGCCACTCGCTCTCCCTGATCACGCTCAAGAGCGAGCTGGCCGGCCGCATGCTGCCCGGGCACCCGGACAAGGCCGCCCAGCAGGTCGCCGACATCGAACAGGTCAGCCGCCAGGCCCTGGTGGACGTCCGGGAGGCCGTCACCGGGTACCGGCGCCCGCGCCTGTCCGCCGAGCTGGCCGGCGCCCGGGTCGCGCTGACCGCGGCCGGGGTGAGCGCCGAGCTGCCCGCCGGACCGGACCTCGCCGGCGCCGGGGAGGACAGCGAGGCCGCGCTCGCCTGGGCGCTGCGCGAGGCGGTCACCAACGTGGTCCGGCACAGCGGCGCCCGCCGCTGCGTCGTGCAGCTCCTGCACCGGCAGACCCTGGACGGCCCGATGCTCGAACTCTGCGTCGAGGACGACGGCTCCGGCGGCTCCGGCGCCCCCGGCAACGGTCTGACCGGCCTGGCGGAGCGGCTGGAGAAGGCCGGCGGCATGCTGGAGGCGGGGCGCGCCGGGCAGGGCTTCCGGCTGGTCGCCCGTGTGCCGCCGGCGCGTCGAGGGCAATAGGATCCCGGGCATGAGCAGCCCGATCAAGGTTCTCCTCGCCGAGGACCAGTCGATGGTCCGTGAGGCGCTGGCAGCCCTGCTCGGCCTCGAGGACGACATCGAGGTCGTCGCCCAGGTGGCGCGCGGCGACGAGGTGCAGGCGGCCGTCGGCGCGCACGGCGTGGACGTGGCCCTGCTCGACATCGAGATGCCCGGCTGCACCGGCATCGAGGCGGCGGCCCGGGTGCGCCGGGAGTTCCCCCAGGTGAAGCTCGTCGTGCTCACCACCTTCGGCCGCCCCGGCTATCTGCGCAGCGCCATGGAGGCCGGCGCCGACGCCTTCCTGGTGAAGGACGCGCCGGCCGCCCAACTCGCCGCAGCGGTACGCAAGGTGCTCGCCGGGGAACGGGTCATCGACCCCACCCTGGCCGCGGCCGCCCTCGCGGAGGGCGCCAACCCCCTCACCGACCGCGAACGCGAGATCCTGCGCGCGGCGGCCGACGGCTCCACCAACGCGGAACTGGCGGCGGCCCTGCACCTGTCCCAGGGCACGGTCCGCAACTACCTCTCCACGGCCATCCAGAAACTCGCGGTGCGCAACCGGACGGAGGCGGTCCGGATGGCCCGGGAGAAGGGCTGGCTCTGAGGTTCCGGCCGCGCACGGCCCGCGTTCCGGCCCGGCACCGTCCGGACGGAGGCGCCTGGCGCCGCGTCGGCCGGGGTTCGCCCCGACGCGGCGAACCCCGGCCGACACGGCACCGGTGCCGCATCGGACAACATTCGCCCGACTACGACGCGGACGGTCTCGGCTCGCTCCACCCGAGGCACAGGGGTGGGCGGTCGAGGGCGTTCTCGCTGCCGGAGCGCCGGGAGATCAAGAGGATCCCCGAGTCCGGGCCGGTCGAGCACGGCCTGCCGCTCTCGACCTGGAGTCCGGCCGGGCCGGCGGACTCCCTGGTCGCCGAGGGGGTGGCCGACGGCATCAGCCAGGAGGGCCGTGCGCCCGACTCCACGGGGAGGGCGAACCGGGTGTCCGTGCGACCGGCCCCGCCGGGGTCGACTCACCCGCGTCCGGTGCGCGGGCGCGTCCGGCGTTCAGGCCGCGGCACGCAGGACGTACGCCGTCATCGGGGCGCTGACCGGACCCGGGCCCAGACGGGCCGTCATCTCATCGATGACGGTGGCCCGGACGGCGGGTCCGCCGCCGCGCTCCTCAACGGCCGTGCGCACCGGTGTCCCGGTGAGGTACCCGGTGGCAAGGTCGGCGGTCGACGCGGCCCGCCCCTGAAGCGTCAGCTCCCGCACGTCCTCGACGGCGAACCCGGCGGCCGCCAGATCGGCGGCCACGACAGCGGGGTCGGCATAGCCGTGCGGAACCGTCCGGAAGAACTGCGGCGGGTCGACCGGGAAGGCCCGCTCCAACCCGGCCTGCAGCGCGACTTCGAAGGCGTGCGTCCCGAGCGGGCCCCAGGTGTTGAACAGGAACCGGCCGCCCGGGGCCAGCACCCGGCGGACCTCGGTGAAGGCCTCGATGCGGTGGGGAAAGAACATCACACCGAACTGGCAGACCACCAGGTCGAAGCCGCCGGCCGGGAACGGCAGCCGCTGCGCGTCGGCCTGCCGCCACACCGCGCCAGGGGCCCGGGTCGACCCGAAAGCGACCATGGCCTCGTTCACGTCGGTGGCGGTCACCTCGGCCGAGGGTGCCACTGCGAGCAGGGCCGATGTCAACACGCCGGTTCCCGCTGCGAGTTCGAGGATGCGCCGAGGGTGGAGTGCCGCCGCCCGGGCAGTCAGGTCCTCGGCGAAGGGCCGGAAGACCACCGGCACGAGGTACCGCTCATAGGCCACCGGCATGGATTCGGACCATCGCCGGTCGGCAGTGCTTCCCGTCACCCTCATGACGGTAGCGCCGCGTCGGGAGATGACTTCCCCGCCGCGCCGCCATGCACCCGGAGCTGGACCCACCTGACCGAGCGGCAGGGCGAACGTTCCCCGGCACGAGGCTAGTTGAGCATCGCCCGGGCCGTCCGCGCCTGGCGGCGCACCCGGTCGGCGGCCGGTTCGTCGACCACCTCGATCAGGTGCGCGTAGGCGTCCAGCTCCGTGGCGCCCTCCTCGAACTCACCTCGCTGCACCAGTAGGTGACCGCGTTCGTAGCGCAGCTTCGCCGGATGCGCGGGCAGCAGCAGGCTCAGCTCCACGGCCCACAGCGCGACGTCCGAGCGCTCGGGGCGCGCGGCGGCCCACGCCCGGACGTTGTTGAGGATGCGCTGCACGACCTCCAGAGGTGTCGCGGGCTCCAGCATCGACGGCTGCAACGGTGATCCGGTGGCCCCGGCGACGAGCAGCTCGGCGTCCGCGCCGGCCAGCACCCGGCCGCCGTCGAACGGATCGGCCAGCACCTGCTCCGGCGCCGCCCCGAACCCGACCACGAAGTGCCCCGGCAGCGCGACCCCGTACACCGGGGCCCCCGCCCGCCGGGCGACCTCCAGCCACACCACCGACAGCAGGATCGGCAGCCCGCGCCGCCGCCGCAGCACCTCGTGCAGCAGCGAGGACTCCAGCCGCTGGTAGTCGGCGGGGACGCCGTGGAACGCCTCGTCCCCGCCCAGGAGCCGGCGCACCGCCTCCGCCCACGCCCGCGGCCCGCCCGGCCGGTACGGCAGCCGTCCGGCCAGCCCGTCCAGTTCGAGCTGGGCGGCGTCGATGCCGTCCTCGTCCAGCGAGCCGTCCGCCTCCGCGCCGATCAGCAGGCACAGCGCCGACAGGTCCGGCCGCTCGGACCTGGCCTCGGCGCCGAACCGCCGCCGCAGCTCCGCGGACCGCTCCGGCGGAGGCGGGTACGGGGGCGGGAGTCGAGGGTGCCGCATGTCTGGGTCATGCCCTCCCACGGCGATCGCTACGACCCTCCGGTGCCACCGGTGTCCGGCCGGCGGTAGTGGTGGTACGCGTGGTGGGGTGCGAGGCCCAGCCGGGCGTACAGGCCCCGGGCCCCCTCGTTGGCGGTCTCCACCTGCAGCCAGGCCGCCGAGGCGCCCTCGTCCAGGGCCCGCCGGGCCAGCGCCGCCATCACCTCGGTGGCGAGACCCCGGCGGCGGCGCGCGGGATCGACCTCCACGGCGGCGAACCCGGCCCAGCGCCCGTCCACCACGCACCGCCCGATCGCCGCCGGAGCCTCACCGGCGGCACCGGGCACGGTCGCGAACCACACCGAGGGGCCACCGGCGAGCACCCGCAGGGCCACCTCGCCCACCCCCTCGCGCCGGTACCGGGCGAGCCACGCCTCGTCCACCTCCCGGGACAGCACCACCCCGGCGCCCTCGGCGGTGTCCGCGACCGGCGCCAGCGCCCCGGTCCACAGCCCGGAGGACACCTCGCGCACCCAGCCGCGCCGCTCCAGCTCCGCGCACAGCACCTCCTGGGTGCCCTCGGCGCCGGTCGCGGTCTGCACGTAGGCGGGCAGGCCCCGCTCGCCGTACCAGCGCCGTACGGCCTCCAGGGCGGCGTCGAGACCGAGTCCCGGGTCACCGAGCGGCAGTACGCTGTTGGCGCGCCGGGTGAACCCTCCGGCCGCGCGCAGCTCCCACTCGCCGAGCCGCTCGCTCTCCACCGGCCGCCACGCCCGGGCGGCGACCCGGGCCAGCTCCGCGTAGGTGGCGGCCGGCCCCCGGCGGCGGGCCGGCGCTGCCGGGATCACCTTCCCCGCGACCAGCGCGGACTCCGCGATCCGGACACTCCGGCCGTCCCGCGATGTGATCATGAGCACGCCGTCGTCCCATGATGTGAGAACGCCGACCGTGTCGGTGAACTTCTCCGGCCCGGTCCCGGGCTCGCCGAGGCGTCGTATCGAGACGCGTTTTCCCACGTCAGCGGCGGTGATGCGGACCGTGAGGCGTCCGTGCGCCGAGATTTCCACTGGTCAGTTCACCCCTCCTGTTCGGATCTTGCCCCAGAACGGAGATACTAGGGGCGGGCATCGACGACGCCGCGCTCCCGCGCGCCAGGCGGCGGAGCCTACGGAGGCCCGCCAGCGCCCTATCGAGGAGGAACGACAGCGTGACCTACGTCATCGCGCAGCCTTGTGTCGACGTGAAGGACAAGGCGTGCATCGAGGAGTGCCCGGTCGACTGCATCTACGAGGGCCAGCGGTCCTTGTACATCCACCCGGACGAATGCGTCGACTGTGGTGCCTGTGAGCCGGTCTGCCCGGTCGAGGCGATCTTCTACGAGGACGACACTCCGGAGGAGTGGAAGGACTACTACAAGGCGAACGTCGAGTTCTTCGACGAGCTGGGCTCCCCCGGCGGGGCCAGCAAGCTGGGCCTGATCGAGCGGGACCACCCCTTCATCGCCGCGCTGCCGCCGCAGGCCTAGGGTCCGTCGTTCGGGTCGGGCCGGATCAGCCGTGACCCGAACGAGCGGCCCTGGTCGCGCCGCCGGGCGCCGGCCCGGCGGCCCGCAGCGCGCCGCCCCGGTCCCGTACGGCCGATCGGCTCTCGATCGGCGCCGTACGGGACCGTGGCGTTCGCCGAAGCAGAAAGTGAGCCAGCACCCGTGTCCGCAGTCTCCGACCGGCTTCCGACCTTCCCCTGGGACAAGCTGGAGCCGTACAAGAAGACGGCCGCGGCCCACCCCGGCGGCATCGTCGACCTGTCCGTCGGCACCCCGGTCGACCCGGTCCCCGAACTGATCCAGAAGGCGCTGGTCGGCGCCGCCGACTCGCCGGGCTACCCGACGGTCTGGGGCACCCCGGCGCTGCGCGACGCGATCACCGGCTGGCTGGAGCGCCGGCTGGGCGCCCGGGACGTGACCCACCGGCACGTCCTGCCGATCGTCGGCTCCAAGGAACTGGTGGCCTGGCTCCCCACCCAGCTCGGCCTGGGCCCCGGTGACAGGGTCGCCCACCCGCGCCTGGCCTACCCCACGTACGAGGTCGGTGCCCGCCTGGCCCGCGCCGAGTACGAGGTCTACGACGACCCGCGCGACCTGGACCCGGCGAACCTCCGGCTCCTGTGGCTCAACTCCCCGTCGAACCCGACCGGCAGGGTCCTGTCCAAGGACGAGCTGACGGGCATCGTCGCCTGGGCCCGCGCCCACGGCGTGCTCCTCGTCTCCGACGAGTGCTACCTCGAACTGGGCTGGGAGGCCGACCCGGTCTCCGTCCTGCACCCGGATGTCAACGGCGGCTCCTACGACGGCATCGTGGCCGTCCACTCGCTCTCCAAGCGGTCCAACCTCGCCGGCTACCGCGCCGCCTTCCTGGCGGGCGATCCGGCCGTCCTGGGCCCGCTGCTGGAGATCCGCAAGCACGGCGGCATGATGACCTCGGCGCCCACCCAGGCCGCGGTGGTGGCGGCCCTGGGCGACGACGAGCACGTCCGCGTCCAGCGCGAGCGCTACGCCGCCCGGCGCGCGCTGCTGCGCGACGCCCTGCTCGGCCACGGCTTCCGCATCGAGCACAGCGAGGCCAGCCTCTACCTGTGGGCCACCCGCGACGAGTCCTGCTGGGACACCGTCGCCCACCTGGCCGACCTGGGCATCCTGGTCGCGCCGGGCGACTTCTACGGCGAGGCCGGCGACCGTTTCGTGCGCGTCGCCCTGACCGCGACGGACGAGCGGGTCCGGGCCGCGGTGGAGCGCCTCGCCCCCTAGGGCCCCTCGTTCCGGACGGGCCGGATCGGGCGAAGGGCCCCGGGCCCGTCCCGACCGCCCTGACCGCCGGGCGGCACGCCCCGGCGGCCGCGGACACGCGAACGGGGTCCGGGAAGCGCTCCCGGACCCCGTCGGCCGTCTGCCGTGACGGCGGGCTCAGCCGCCGAGCGGGAGCTGGGCGGCCGGCAGGGACGACGTCGGCAGGGACGACGTCGGCAGCCCGCCCTGGCCCAGCGAGCCCGTGGGCAGCCCGCCCGCCGCGCCCAGGGCGGTGCGCCCGACGACACCGCCGGCCGTCCGGGCCGCGTCACCGGCCGCCTTCTTCGCCGCGGGCGCGGCCTTCTTCACGGCACCGGCGCCGGTCCTGGCCACCGACGGGGCCGCCTTCTTGGCCGCCTTGCCGCCCGTGTTGCCGGCGATACCGGTGACGTGCTGCGTCGCACCGTCGACGGTGCTGCCGACGCCGGCCGCGCCGTCCAGCGCGGTCAGGCCGCCCAGCTCCGGCGCGGCCGCCGGCAGGTTCGTGGCCGCGCCGGCAGAGCCGGCCGCACCGACCCCGGCGGCCGCTCCCGCTGCGACGAGCAGCGCGGCACGGGCGATCCGGCGGGTCAGGGGGAGGGACATGGTGCTCCATTCGACGGGAGGAACGGTGGTGTGTCCGGGCCCGGACGCCGTGCTTACCGCTCGAAGCCGATGAAGGTTGCGGAAGCCGAAGGTAAAGAATGGGCAACGCATCGCATTATCTTCTGTGGATAAAAACGGGCAAAGGGAGTCCGCGGGGGGTCGCGGAGAATCGTTACGCCTCTTGATTCACAAGGGTGTCGACGCGATTTCCGCCCCCGGCCGCGACGACCTCCACCGAGCGGCCGCGCAACCCGGCCGGGGGATTCGCCGTACTACTGTCCGGCCACGATCCGGACCGACCCGGCGGACTTCTCCGCACCGCCGGCACCGCCCGTGCCCACCCGGTGCCAGGTGCCGCCGCCGTCCCTCGCGGTCCACTCCCGGTCCGCGTAGAACACCCGCTGGATGTGCAGCGCCGAGGAGTTGGCCACCGCCCAGTGCGCCAACTGCCACCCCCGCTCACGCTCCCGCAGGCCCGCCGAGGCCGCGTTCCCCCGCGCTCCCTCGGACACCGGCACGGTCACCGTCCGCCCGCGCGCGGTCGCGGTCACGCTCGGCGAGGGCGACGGCGACGGCACCGGCGTACCGCCCACCACGGCGTTCGTCTCCCGCAGCGCGTCCCGGCCGAAGTCCCTCACCAGCGCCGCCCGCACCGCGTTCGGACCCGTCTGCGCGGTGGTGCGTTCCGGGCGCCCGGCGCAGGTCAGGGTGGCCGCCGTGTGGCCGGTCAGCGCGGCCGACAGCAACTCGGCGTCCGGCTCGTGCTTGGCGTACGCCTCCGGGTAGCCGCTGCGCTGCACCCGCTGCGCGGCCACCGTCAGCGGCAGGCCGATGTAGTCCGGAACCTCGGCCAGGTGGGCGTAGAAGATGCCCGCCGAGTAGGCCGGATCCATGATCTGCCGCTCGGTGCCCCAGCCCTGTGAGGGGCGCTGCTGGAACAGGCCGAGGGAGTCCCGGTCGCCGTGCTCCAGGTTGCGCAGCCCCGACTCCTGGAGCGCGGTCGCCAGCGCGATCGTTATGGCCCGCTCCGGCATGTTCCGCCCGGTGCCCACGGCGGCGATCGTCGCCGCGTTCACCGCCTGCTCGGGCGTGAACTCGTAGGACGCGCCGTCCTTGCCGCCGCCGACCACCCGGCAGCCGCGCGCGCCCGGACCGCCGGTGACGTACTGCACCACGAGGTAGGCGGCGACGCCGCACAGGACCAACAGCGCGGCCCCGTAACGCAGGAGACGGCCGCGACGCTTGGGACGGGTGGGGTACGGCTCTGGCACGCGTACAAGGTACTGGAGGGCCGCCCGCCCCGGGCGGCGGGTCCGCGCAGCGCGGCGCGGACCCGCCAACGCGCCATGGCCTAGGGTCGGGAGCATGGCCGACACCTCGCTTGACCTCACGCTGGACGCCGCCGAGCTCACCGCCCGGCTCGTGGACTTCCCCTCCGAGAGCGGCACCGAGAAGCCCCTCGCGGACGCGATCGAGACCGCCCTGCGGGCCCTGCCGCACCTCACGGTCGACCGCCACGGCAACAACGTGATCGCCCGCACCGACCTGGGCCGCGCGGAGCGGGTCGTGCTGGCCGGCCACATCGACACCGTGCCGATCGCCGGCAACGTGCCGTCCCGGCTGGACGAGGACGGCGTGCTGTGGGGCTGCGGCACCTGCGACATGAAGTCCGGTGTGGCGGTGCAGCTCCGCATCGCGGCGACGGTCCCCGCCCCCAACCGCGACCTGACCTTCGTCTTCTACGACAACGAGGAGGTCGCCGCCGAGCTCAACGGCCTCCGGCACGTCGCCGAGGCCCACCCGGACTGGCTGCGCGGGGACTTCGCGGTCCTGCTGGAGCCCTCCGACGCCCAGGTCGAGGGCGGCTGCCAGGGCACGCTGCGCATGCTGCTGAGGACCCGGGGCGAGCGGGCGCACTCGGCGCGCGGCTGGATGGGCTCCAACGCCGTCCACGCGGCGGCCCCGATCCTGGCCCGGCTCGCCTCCTACGAGCCCCGCCGGCCGGTCATCGACGGCCTGGAGTACCGCGAGGGACTGAACGCCGTCGGGATCTCCGGGGGAGTGGCGGGCAACGTCATCCCCGACGAGTGCGTGGTGACCGTCAACTTCCGCTACGCCCCCGACCGCACCGAGGAGGAGGCGGTCGCGCACGTCCGCGAGGTGTTCGCGGACTGCGGGGTGGAGGAGTTCGTCATCGACGACCACAGCCCCGGCGCGCTGCCCGGCCTCTCCCACCCGGCGGCGGCGGCCTTCATCGAGGCGGTGGGCGGCACCCCGCAGCCCAAGTACGGCTGGACGGACGTCTCCCGCTTCTCCTCCCTCGGTGTGCCCGCCGTCAACTACGGCCCCGGCAACCCGCACCTGGCGCACAAGCGGGACGAGCGGGTGGAAGTGGCCAAGATCCTCGCGGGCGAGGAGCGGCTGAGGTCCTGGCTCACCGCATAGCGCAGGCCACCGGGCGCCGCACGCCCGACACGCTCACGTCCCCCGTCCGAAACCCGCGTGGATCTAGGCTGAGGCCGTACTACCCGCAAGCGGAGGGAGCGCACATGGCTACCGGCAACCCCCTGGGGAAGAAGCAGCCGCCGGACGAGCAGCAGCTCGGACCGGTCCTCCGGCGCCGGGGACAGGTGACCGCCAGCACGACCGACCAGCGGCTGCTGGACGAGCGCGCCCCCACGGACTGGGTCCACACCGATCCCTGGCGGGTCCTGCGGATCCAGTCGGAGTTCATCGAGGGCTTCGGCACGCTGGCCGAGCTCCCGCCCGCGATCAGCGTGTTCGGCTCGGCGCGGACACCGGTGGACTCCGCGGAGTACGACGCGGGCGTACGGCTCGGGCGAGGGCTGGTCGAGGCCGGCTGGGCCGTGATCACCGGCGGTGGCCCGGGGGCCATGGAGGCGGCCAACAAGGGCGCGTGCGAGGCCGGCGGCACCTCGGTCGGGCTCGGCATCGAGCTGCCCTTCGAGCAGGGACTCAACCCCTACGTCGACATCGGCCTCAACTTCCGCTACTTCTTCGTCCGGAAGATGATGTTCGTCAAGTACGCGCAGGGGTTCGTGGTGCTGCCGGGCGGCCTCGGCACCCTCGACGAGCTCTTCGAGGCGCTCACCCTGGTCCAGACCCAGAAGGTGACCCGCTTCCCGATCGTGCTGTTCTGCACCGAGTACTGGGGCGGTCTGCTGTCCTGGCTGAAGGACACGCTGGTGGCCCAGGGGAAGGCGGCGGAGAAGGACCTGCTGCTGTTCCACGTGACCGACGAGGTCGAGGAAGCGGTGGCCCTGGTGTCCAAGGAGGCCGGGCGCTAGTGCCGCGACCGCCGGGGGCCGCCCGTCGAGGAGCGGCGTCCGGTCGGTGCTCCCGGCGCGCCGGGCCGGACTGGGCGGATCGGGCGGACCGGGCGGACCGGGCGGACCGGGCGGACCGGGGAGCGGGTCCCGGGGCACACGCCCCGGTCCCGTCCTCCCCGTCCGGCCGGACACCCGTCCCGGACGGTCCGCGGGGGCCTTGTGCCGCTGCCGGCTACGCCAGGCCGCGGCGGGCCACCGCCGGGGGCCGGTGGCCCTGGATGGAGGCGACCATGTCCAGGACCTGGCGGGTCTCGGCGACCTCGTGCACGCGGTACACCCGCGCGCCCAGCCACGCCGACACCGCGGTGGCCGCCAGCGTGCCGACCAGCCGTTCCCGCACCGGCCGGTCCAGCGTCTCGCCGACGAAGTCCTTGTTGGAGAGCGATACGAGCACGGGCCACCCCGTGGCGGCCATCTCGTCCAGCCGCCGGGTCGCCTCCAGGCTGTGCCGCGTGTTCTTGCCGAAGTCGTGCCCGGGATCGATCAGCACCGACTCCCGGGGCACCCCCAGGGCGACGGCACGCTCCGCCAGCCCCAGGGTCACCTCCAGGATGTCGGCGACGACGTCGTCGTAGGTCACCCGGTGCGGGCGGGTCCGGGGTTCGGCCCCGCCCGCGTGCGTGCACACCAGCCCCGCGCCGTGCCGTGCGGCGACCTCCGCGAGAGCGGGATCGACGCCGCCCCACGCGTCGTTCAGCAGATCCGCGCCCGCCTCGCACACCGCCTCGCCGACCTCGGCCCGCCAGGTGTCCACGCTGATCACCACGTCCGGGAAGCGGCGGCGCACCTCGGCGACGAAGCCCACGGTCCGCCGTGCCTCCTCCTCGGCCGTGACCTCCTCGCCGGGCCCCGCCTTCACTCCGCCGATGTCGACGATCGCCGCGCCCTCGGCCACCGCCCGCTCCACGCGCGCGAGGGCCGCCTCGTCGTGGAAGGTGGCTCCGCGGTCGTAGAAGGAGTCCGGGGTCCGGTTCACGATCGCCATGATCACGGGCTCGTGCGCCCCGAATTCCCGCTTGCCCAGCCTGAGCATCCGCTGCGACCTCTCGTAGTACGTCCCTCGGTACAGCCGCCTGTGACCCTAACCGTCCGGTTCGCATGGCACGATCGGAGCCTGACAGATTCGTCCGCCGGCACAGCGTCCGGTACCGAGCGTGGGGACCCCTGGCGATGCTGATGTTCCTGTTCCTGGTCGTCGCCCTGGCCGTCGTGGTGGCCGCGGTGACACTTGCCGTGGTCAGCGGCGGTGAGCGCGGCCCGCTGCCGGAGGCCGTTCCGGAGCGGCTGCGGGACCCCCTGCCCCCGGACCGCCCGGTCGGCGGCCAGGACGTGGCGAACCTGCGTTTCCCGCTGGCGCCGCGCGGCTACCGGATGTCCGACGTGGACGACGCCCTCGGCCGGCTCGCCGCCGAACTCGCCGAGCGGGACGCCCGTATCGCCGACCTGGAGTCCGCGCTGGCCGGCGCACGCGCCGCCGCCGCGCACGCCCGGCCGGACAAGCCCGGTCAGGAGGAGCGGTGACGAGCCCCGGAGCCGCCCTCGCCGGACCCGACGGCAGGGCCCGCTGCCCCTGGGCCCTGTCCGCCGAGGACTACGTCTCGTACCACGACGAGGAGTGGGGCCGGCCGGTCCACGGTGACGACGCCCTCTTCGAGCGGGTCAGCCTGGAGGCCTTCCAGTCGGGCCTGTCCTGGATCACGATCCTGCGCCGCCGCCCCGGCTTCCGTGCCGCGTTCGCGGGCTTCCGCATCGAGCGGGTGGCCGCGTTCACGGACGAGGACCGCGAGCGGCTGCTGGCCGACCCGGGCATCATCCGCAACCGCGCCAAGATCGACGCGACGCTCTCCAACGCCCGCGTGCTGGCCGGCTGGGCGGCGGGCGAGCTGGACGAGCTGATCTGGTCGCACGCCCCGGACCCGGCGGGCCGCCCGGTGCCGCGGACCCTGGCCGACGTCTCCGCCGTCACCCCCGAGTCCACGGCCCTGTCCAAGGCGCTGAAGAAACGGGGCCTGAGGTTCGTCGGCCCCACGACGGCGTACGCGCTGATGCAGGCATGCGGGCTGGTCGACGACCACCTGGAGGGGTGCGTGAGCCGCACCGCCGCGGCGGTGCGGCCACCCGCGGGCCCGGGGAGCCGGTCGCTCAGCGGCCCAGGTACTTCGGCTTCTCCTTGTTGACGAAGGCCCGGACCGCGATCGTGTGGTCCTCGGAGCTGCCCGCGCGGGTCTGCAGCTCGTCCTCCTTCTCCAGGGTCTCGGCGAGGGAGTGCGTCAGGCCGTAGGCCACCGCCTCCTTGATCGCCGAGTACGCCACCGTCGGACCCTCCGCCAGGGCCCGGGCCACCTTCTCGGCCTCGGTCCGCAGCTCGGCGGCGGGCACGAGCCGGTTGGCGATGCCGAGCTCCAGGGCGTCCTGGGCGCTGATGTTGCGCGGGAAGAGCAGCAGGTCGGCGGCGCGGCCCGGGCCGACCACCCGGGGCAGCGTCCAGGAGATGCCGGAGTCGGCGGTGAGGGCGACGCCCGCGAACGAGGTGTTGAAGGCCGCGGTGTCGGCCACCACCCGGTAGTCGGCGGCCAGCGCGAAGCCGAACCCGGCCCCGGCGGCGACTCCGTTCACCGCCGCGACCACCGGCTTCGCCGCCCCGGCCAGCGCCCGCACGATCGGGTTGTAGTGCTCCCGGACCGTGCTCATGGTCTGCCGGGACCCGGTCTCGCGGTCCGACACCAGCAGCCCGATGTGCTCCTTGAGGTCCTGGCCCACGCAGAACGCCCGGTCCCCGGCCGCGGTCAGCAGGATCGCCCGGACGGCGCCGTCCCCGGCCGCGGACTCCGCCGCCTCCCGGAGGGCGACCTTGGCCGCGATGTTCAGCGCGTTCATCGCCTCCGGGCGGTTCAGCGTGATCGTCGCGAGTCCGTCGGTCACCTCGTAGAGAACGGTGTCGGCCATGGGGCATCCCCTCCGGTCAGAAGTGGTGGCGTACCGCTCGGTACGCCACGGTCCGAAGGACAGCATGGCGGAGATCGCCGCCCGGGGGCCGGACCGGAGGTGTGACCTGCGTCAAACGAAAACGGAGCGAGGCCGGCCGCGGTGCGTCCGTGTGGTGGCGCAGTATCGCAGCCACATCGCCGAATTGGGTGGTTTTGCTCGCGCGCGTTGCGCAAGCGATGCCGACTGATGTTGGTCATCGGGTCCTGGCATGCGGGATAATGGCCTGGAAGCAATGTGTTCGATGCCGGTGTCGCGTGTCCCGTACCAGGACCGCGGGGTGCCCTTCGTGGGGCTTCGGCAGACGATGAGCCTGGTTTCAGGAAGGGGAACGAGCATGGCGGCCATGAAGCCGCGGACGGGTGATGGCCCGCTCGAGGTGACCAAGGAGGGGCGGGGCATCGTCATGCGCGTTCCGCTCGAAGGCGGCGGTCGACTCGTCGTCGAGCTGACCCCTGACGAGGCCGAGGCGCTCGGCGACGCCCTCAAGAAGGTCGTCGTCTGACGGGCCGGCGATCCTGTCCTTCCGTCCGCCCCGGCACCGTATGCGGTGCCGGGGCGGACGTGTGTCCGCAGCCCCGAGACGCCCGGCTCACCGCTTGACGGCGCACAGCAGCCCGTCGCCCACCGGTAGCAGCGACGTCACCAGCTCCTGGCTCTCCCGCACCGTGCGCAGCAGCTCGCGCAGCCGCAGCACCTCCGCGGGCTGCGGTCCCGAGTCGACCGTACGGCCGTTGGCGAAGATGCCCTCGAACACCACCAGGCCGCCCGGGCGCAGCAGGCGCAACGATTCAGCCAGGTAGTCCGAGTACTCCTGGCGGTCGCCGTCGCAGAAGACGAGGTCGTAGCCGGCGTCCGCGAGCCGGGGCAGCACCTCCAGCGCCCGGCCCGGGATGAACCGGGCCCGGTTGCTCGCGAAGCCGCAGGCCCGGAAGGCCTGCCGGGCGAACTGCTGGTGCTCCGGCTCGGGGTCGACCGTGGTGAGCACCCCGTCCGGGCGCATGCCGTGCAGCAGATGGATTCCGGACACCCCGCAGCCGGTGCCGATCTCCGCGACCGCCTTCGCGTCCACGGAGGCGGCGAGCAGGCGGAGCGCGGCACCCGTGCCGGGCGACACCGAGCGCAGCCCTGCGTCGCGGGCCCGGTCCCGGGCCCAGCGCAGTGCTTCGTCCTCGGCGACATAGGCGTCGGCGAACGCCCAGCTAGTCTGCCGGTTGCCGGTAATGACGCTCTCCTGTCCCCGTGGTTGCCTGGGCGTGACTGTATCCGTTGGCGTCGGGAACCCGCAGATGGGACCGCGCGTTTACAGGGTTGAGACGAAGGGCCCGGACGCGATGGGGGGCGAGCGGTGGATCGGGACGCCGAGCACATGCTGACGCAGCCGTATGAGCCGTATCAGCCCAGATCAATTTCTCGTAAAACCGCTTATCCGGTCCTAACGGGCGAGGTGGCTATGGTAGGGGCTCCACTGGACACCACCAGAGCTGACAGGGGAGGTGCGGCTGCGCCTGTTGACCGCAGAGGGATGCTGAGGCGTCTTCTCGGGTCGGCGGGGAAGCCGAAATCCGTGACCGACACTGCTGCTGACCACGGCCGGACCGCCGGCGCCGCCGCCGGGGACGCCCACACCGCGACCTTCTCCACCGACGCGGACGGGCAGGCGTGGACTCCGCCCACCTGGGAGGAGATCGTCAGCACGCACAGCGGCCGGGTCTACCGCCTGGCCTACCGCCTCACGGGCAACCAGCACGACGCCGAGGACCTCACCCAGGAGGTCTTCGTCCGTGTCTTCCGCTCCCTGTCGACCTACTCGCCGGGCACCTTCGAGGGCTGGCTGCACCGCATCACCACCAACCTCTTCCTGGACATGGTCCGGCGCAAGCAGCGCATCCGCTTCGACGCCCTCGGCGAGGACGCGGCCGAGCGCCTGCCCAGCAAGGAGCCGACCCCGCAGCAGGTCTTCAACGACGCGCACTTCGACGCCGACGTGCAGCAGGCGCTCGACACCCTCGCGCCCGAGTTCCGCGCCGCCGTCGTGCTCTGCGACATCGAGGGGCTGTCCTACGAGGAGATCGCCGCGACCCTCGGCGTGAAGCTCGGCACGGTCCGTTCCCGCATCCACCGCGGTCGCTCCCAGCTCCGCAAGGCCCTCGCCCACCGGTCGCCCGAGGCCCGCAGGGCCGAGCGGCGTTCCTTCGTGGCCCGTGTCCCCGCTCTGGGGGGAGGGGGCGCGACCGCGTGAACGGATCCCGTCCGAAACCCGCTCAGCCCCAGCTCGCCGAGCAGCACCTGGGAGACCGGCTCTCCGCCCTCGTGGACGGGGAGCTGGGCCATGAGTCCCGTGAACGCGTCCTCGCCCACCTGGCCACCTGCGCCCGGTGCAAGGCGGAGGCGGACGCCCAGCGGCGGCTGAAGAACGTGTTCGCCGAGGCGGCCCCGCCGCCCCCCTCCGAGAGCTTCCTGGCCCGCCTCCAGGGCCTTCCCGGGGGAGGCGGGCCCGACGGCGGTGGCACACAGGTGCCCCAGGGGGACGTCCTCGGGCGAGACTCCGGCACCGGGGTCTTCGGGGCGGGGCGCGAGGAGCGCTTCGAGTTCGGCTACGTACCCGCGGCTTCCGCCCATGCCGTGGCCCCCGCTCCGGGGGAGCGCGGTTTCCGCATCCATCCGGTCGGCCGCCCTGACCCCGACCGCTTCGCCTCGCGCGGACTGCGGTTCGCGGCCGCCGCCGCCGGTGCGGTGTCCCTGGCGGCGGTCGCGCTCGGCGGCGTCACCGGCGCCATCACCGGCGACCTCGCCGCGGACGCCCGTGGCGGCTCCGGCACCGGCAACGTGGTCCCGGCCCGCTCGGCCGGTGCCGGCACGGGCACGGTCCCGGGCGCCGGTGCGGGCGCGGCGACACCGGACACGCAGCGCCGACGCGCGGTGGGCCCGCTGCTCGCCCAGGGCAGCAGCCTGCTCGGCCCGAGCCCGGCGGCGCCCACCTCCCTGTCGGCCCCGCTGCTGCCCGGTGCCCAGCCGCCGCTCGCCGGACAGGTCCAGGACGTCATGCGCGACCTGACGACGCCGGTGATGGCCGGCGCGGCCGCGGTCTCCCCGCTGATACGCCCGCTGGACGACATCACCCCGCTGCCCCTGACCTCCTGGCCCGCCACACCTCGGCTGAACGGCGCTCCGGGCACCCTGTCCGCCCCCGTTCCCGACACGCCGCCGGCCTCCGGCACCCCCTCGGCCGCCCCCGCGTTCCGGGCCGGGCGGAACTGACGCAAGTCTCACCATCGGGCGGTACCCGCCCGGCAGTCGGGCCGGGTACCGTTGAGCGACCGAGGATCGCAAGGAGCGTCAGGTGTTCAATGACATAGGACCACTCGAGCTGGTGACCATCATTGTTCTCGCCGTGCTCGTCTTCGGTCCGGACAAGCTCCCCAAGGTCATCCAGGACGTGACGCGGACGATCCGGAAGATCCGCGAGTTCTCGGAGAGCGCCAAGCAGGACATCCGCACCGAGCTCGGCCCGGAGTTCAAGGACTTCGAGTTCGAGGACCTCAACCCCAAGACCTTCATCCGCAAGCAGCTGGACAACGAGGACCTGGGGCTGAAGGAGATCCGCAACGGATTCGACCTGAAGAAGGAGATGGCCGAGGTCACGGACGCGGTCCACAGCCGCGACGGCCAGGCCCCGTCCTCCTCGCCGGGCGGGCGCATCGACATGACCAAGAAGCCCGACGACTCGGGCAGGGGCGCTCCTCCGCCGTTCGACGCGGACGCCACCTGATCCCGGCCGGGACCCAGTGGCGCACCTCACAGCCCGATGACGGCGCACGAGCCCCCGGCGGGCCGTACGTGCGACCCACGCGCCGGGCGGCTTCCCTGCTGCCCGCACGGGTGTGGATATGCTGCCGAGTTGTTGTGCGGACCGGACGAGTACGCCCGAAGGGGGGCGGGCCTCCCGGTCCGACGAGAGCGAGGAGGCGTCCGGGCAGATGGAGACGACAAGTCGGGTGGGCGCACAGACGCCGGCCGCGGAGGACGGGCAGCACGCCCCCTCCGCCCCGCGCACCGTCGACGGGTACCTGCGGGCGCCCTTCCCCTGGTACGGCCTCGACGAGGCCTTCACGGGACCGCGTTGGCTGATGCAGGTCGGCGCGGCGGCCGACGGCGCCGTCGAGCACGGTTCGATCGGGCACGGTGACGAGCCCTCCGTGCGCAACGAGCACGTGGCCGCGGCCGCGGACGAGCCGCGGGAGAAGTTCGCGGTCGTCGTCACCGTGGCCGCGAACCCGTCCCGCCGCAGCGCCGACGGCACGGGACTGCTGGAGGCGACGTCGGTGTCCTCGGCGGCCTGGCTGGCGGGAGTGGGGCTGCTGTCCTTCACCTGGCCCGGGCAGATGGACCACGGCCTGCGTGACGACTGGCTGGACCAGCAGACCGAGACCGCCTGGGCACTCGCCGACGACCTCGAGGGACCGGAGTGGTCCGGACTCTCGCTGCCGGTGGACGGGGTGCCCACGCCCTTCTACTACCGGGAGTCGGAGTTCGGCTGGGTGCTGGCCGGCTCCACCGGGTCAGGTGTGCACGTCGGCGCCTACGGGCGGGGGATGAGCGCGTACGGACTCGGCTTCGCCGTCGTCAAGGACGTCGCCGCGTACGCCTGACCGAACCGCACGGGAGAGAGGGGCGCCAGTACCTCCCGGCGCCCCCTCGTCCCTGGTGTACGGCCGCGAGAGCTCTCAGAACTTGTTCCTGGGGGTCAGCCCCAGCGACAGGCCCGACAGGCCGCGCTGACGGCCGCCCAGCTTCCCCGCGATCGCCCGCAGGGCCGAACCCGCCGGGGACTCCGGGTCGGTCAGGACCACCGGCCTGCCCTCGTCGCCGCCCTCGCGCAGCCGGACGTCGATCGGGATGCTGCCGAGCACCGGGACCGTCGCGCCCGTGGTGCGGGTCAGGCCGTCCGCGACGCGCTGGCCGCCGCCCGTGCCGAAGACGTCGACCATCTCGCCGCAGTGCGGGCAGGGCAGGCCGGACATGTTCTCCACCACGCCGACGATCTTCTGGTGGGTCTGCACGGCGATGGAGCCGGCCCGCTCGGCGACCTCGGCCGCCGCCTGCTGAGGCGTCGTCACGACCAGGATCTCGGCGTTCGGGACGAGCTGCGCGACCGAGATCGCGATGTCGCCGGTGCCGGGCGGCAGGTCCAGCAGCAGGACGTCCAGGTCGCCCCAGTACACGTCCGCGAGGAACTGCTGCAGCGCGCGGTGCAGCATCGGGCCGCGCCAGACGACCGGCGCGTTGCCCGGGGTGAACATGCCGATGGAGATGACCTTCACGCCGTTCGCCGACGGCGGCATGATCATGTTCTCGACCTGGGTCGGACGGCCGTCCGCGCCCAGCATGCGCGGCACGCTGTGGCCGTAGATGTCGGCGTCCACGACACCGACCTTCAGACCGTCGGCCGCCATTGCCGCGGCCAGGTTCACCGTCACCGAGGACTTGCCGACGCCGCCCTTGCCGGAGGCGACCGCGTAGACCCGGGTGAGGCTGCCCGGCTTGGCGAACGGGACCTCGCGCTCGGCCTGGCCGCCGCGCAGGGCGTTCGCCAGCTCCTTGCGCTGCTCGTCGCTCATCACGTCCAGCGACACCTCGACACGGGTGACACCCTCGACGCGGGAGACCGCCTCGGTCACCCGCTGGGTGATCGTCTCGCGCATCGGGCAGCCGGAGACCGTCAGGTACACGGTGACCGCGACCGCGCCGTCCTCCCCGATCTCCACCGATTTGACCATCCCCAGCTCGGTGATGGGTCGGTTGATCTCGGGGTCGTTCACCGTCGCCAGTGCCTCGCGCACCGCGTCTTCCGTAGCCATAGAGACGATGGTACGGCGCCCCCTGGGGCCCGCGGGTAGCCCTTCAGCGGTCGTCTGCGTCACGTCCGGGCGACCGTTCCGCCCGCTCTGCCGGGAATACGACGTGCCCGTCGTGACGCCGCCGCTCCTCCAGCTCCTTCATCAGGTCCTGCAGCTCAGAGCGGATCCAGTCGCGGGTCGCCACCTCGCCGAGGCCGGTGCGCAGCGCGGCGACCTCCCGGGTCAGGTACTCGGTGTCGGCGATGGACCGCTCGTTCTGCTTGCGGTCCTGCTCGAGGTTGACCCGGTCGCGGTCGTCCTGCCGGTTCTGCGCCAGCAGGATCAGCGGGGCCGCGTAGGAGGCCTGCAGGGACAGCATCAGGGTCAGGAAGATGAACGGGTACTGGTCGAAGCGCAGCCCCGCCGGCGCGGCGATGTTCCACAGCACCCACAGGATGATGACGACCGTCATCCAGACGATGAAGCGTCCCGTGCCGAGGAACCGGGCGATCCGCTCCGACAGCCGGCCGAAGGCCTCCGGATCCCACTCGGGCAGGATGCGCCGCCTGGGCGGGCGCGGCTGGTCCAGACGCGGGGCGCGGGGCCGGGGGGCGGCCGTGGCGCCCACCGGATTGCGCTCGCGGGTCGCGGTGTCGCGCTCAGGAGCCATGAGTGGCCGCCTCCTCTCCCTCGTCCAGGTGGAACTCCGTCTCCCGCCAGTCGTCGGGCAGCATGTGGTCGAGGACGTCGTCCACGGTCACCGCGCCGAGCAGCGAGCCCGACTCGTCCACCACGGGGGCGGCCACCATGTCGTACGTGGCGAAGAACCCGGCGACGACCGGCAGGGCGGCGTCGGGGGCCAGTGGCTGCAGGTCGTCGTCGAGCAGCGAGCTGACCAGGGTGTACGGAGGGTCGCGCAGCAGCCGCTGGAAGTGCACGGTGCCCAGGTACTTGCCGGTCGGGGTCTCGTCGGGCGGGCGGCAGACGTAGACCTGGGCGGCGAGCGCGGGGGAGAGGTCCTGGTTGCGGACCCGGGCGAGGGCGTCGGCGACGGTGGCGTCCGGGCGCAGCACGATCGGCTCGGTGGTCATCAGACCGCCCGCGGTGTGCTCCTCGTACGACATCAGACGCCGCATGTCGGCCGCGTCGGCGGGCTTCATCAGGCTCAGCAGCCGTTCCTTGTCCGCCTCCGGCAGCTCGGCCAGCAGGTCGGCCGCGTCGTCCGGGTCCATGGCCTCCAGGACGTCCGCCGCGCGCTCCTCGGCCAGCTTGCCGAGGATCTCGATCTGGTCGTCCTCCGGCAGTTCCTCGAGGACGTCGGCGAGCCGGTCGTCGTCCAGGGCTGCGGCGACCTCCGCGCGCCGCTTGGCGGACAGGTGGTGCAGCACGTTGGCGAGGTCCGCGGGCCGCAGTTGCTCGAACGTGGCGAGCAGGTTCTCGGCGCCCTGCCCGTGCTCCTCCAGGGAGAAGCCGGTGACGGACGACCACTCGACCGTCAGGGTCTCGCCCCTGGCCCGGCGGAAGGCACCGCCCTTGCGTCCCCTGCGCACGAAGACGCGGTCGATCTCCCAGTCCCGGCGGGCGGGGAGCTGCTGCACGGACAGGTCGAGGACGGTGACCTCCTCGTCGCTCTCCACCAGCCGCACCCGCCGGTCCAGCAGCTCGCCGAAGACCAGCCGCTCGGTGGGCCGCTGCTCGAAGCGGCGCACGTTGAGCACTCCGGTGGTGATGACCTGGCCGGACTCGATACCGGTCACCCGCGTCATCGGCAGGAAGATCCGGCGCCGGTTGGACAGCTCGACGACCAGCCCGAGGACGCGCGGGGGCCGCCGCCCGACGCGCAGCATGACCACCAGGTCGCGTACGCGACCCACCTGGTCGCCGGTCGGATCGAAGACGGGGACCCCGGAAAGGTGCGAGACGAAGATCCGGGGGGCGCCGGCTGCCATGGCTGTGCTTCCTTTGCTCGCCTTGCATGGGATTGCTGTTCTGTGCCCGCTCGCGTGCGCTTCAGGCTAGCCCGTACCGATCCGATACGCCCTGGTGGGCGGTCCGGACGGACTGGCTCCGCCCGGCGGCCGGGGCCCCGGTACGCTGCCGTACGCCGCTCAGCAACCGTCAGAAAGGCAGCCCCACCTGTGACTGCGATGCCCCTGGGCCGTGTTCGCCGGGCCGCGCTGGTGACCGCGACATGCGCACTGGCCGTGACGGGAGCGACGGTGCTGACGGGGTGCGGTGACGATCCGGACGCGGGGACCAACGGGGTGGGCAAGCTGCCCGCCGGCCGGATCCAGGCCAGGACCCGCGCCGCCGCCGACGAGGCCCCCGCGGTGCGGCTGGCCGGGACCGTGGTCACCAGCGGCCGCACGTACCGGCTGGACATGCGGCTGAAGGAAGACGGCGGCACCGGCTCGGTCACCTCCCGGGGCGCCACCTTCCGGCTGCTGCGGGTGGGCACCGAGCTGTACCTCAAGGCCGACGCGGCGTTCTGGAACGGCGGCGACAAGTCCGCGGCGGGCAAGCTGGACGGCAAGTACGTGAAGGTGCCGCAAGGAGACCCCGCGTACAAGAAGTTCAGCGGCTTCACGGACAAGGACCTCCTGCTCGACGGCCTGCTGACCCTGCACGGTTCGCTGGCGACCGACGGCCACCACGAGGCGGCGGGTACCCGCACCATCCGGATCACCGGCGACGACGGCGACGGCGGCACCCTGGAGGTCTCACTGGAGGGCGAGCCGTACCCGCTCCGCCTGGAGCGCGCCGGCTCCGCGGGCACGCTCACCTTCTCGGACTGGGGCAAGGACTTCGCCGTCGCCCGGCCCGCGAAGGGCGAGACGGTCGACTACGGCAAGCAGCTCCCGGCGTCGTAGCCCGCCGGGGCCCGGCGTCTATCCCTTCCGCCGCCGCCCGGCCAGCAGTCGCGGCAGGGCGGCCGGGGCCGGTCGGCGCGTCGTCGCCGGGGAGGGCACCGGACGCTCCGCCAGACTCCCGGAGGGCAGCGCGAGCGTGGACCCGGCCGGCACCAGACGGAGCACCCTGCACTCGCGGGCCCACCGCGCGGGCATCTCCTCGCCGTCGGGGGCGTTCAGCCGCTTGCCCTTCAGCTCGGCGACGGCGGCCTCCCACTCCGGTGAGCCGGAGCCGAGCACGGACACGGTGGCCCGCCAGGTCACCAGCCGGCCGCCCTTGTCCTTGCTGCGCACGGTCACCTCGGCCGAGCCGCCGTCGGTGAGGCCGGTCAGCGGCTGCTCCCCGGGCCCGTCGCCGACCAGGCACACCGCGCCCTCGTGCCACACGTGCCACAGCGCACGAGCCGCCGGGGCCCCGGCGGCCCTGACCCAGACGAGGCCGGACTTCTTGGTGGCCTCCTCGACGAGGGCCTGGTCGAGCAGCTCGCTTGTCATGAGCCCAGCCTAAGGGCTGCCCCGCAGTCCCCGGTGGGGCGGCGCACGGCGTCGGATGCGGTGCGCCGCGGGGCGGAGGGTCGTCCTCGTACCGGGCGTGTTCGGGACACTCGGCGTGTTCGGGCGGTCCTGCAACGCGGCGGGGCGCCGTGGCCGGCGCCGTGCGTCAGCCGGGGACTGCGGGACGGCCCTCAGAGCCAGCCGTTGCGCTTGAGGGTGCGGTGGATGCCCAGACACAGGGCGACCGTGATGCCCATGATCACCGGGTAGCCGTACCGCCAGTGCAGCTCGGGCATGTACGTGAAGTTCATGCCGTACACCCCGCACACCATCGTCGGCACGGCGATGATCGCCGCCCAGGCGGTGATCTTGCGCATGTCCTCGTTCTGCGCGACGGACGCCTGCGCCAGGTTGGCCTGGAGGATGGAGTTGAGCAGTTCGTCGAAGCCCAGCACCTGCTCCTGGACCCGGGCGAGGTGGTCGGCGACGTCCCGGAAGTACTTCTGGATGTCCGGCTCGACCAGCCGCATCGGCCGCTCGCTCAGGAGCTGCATGGGCCGCAGCAGCGGCGCCACCGCCCGCTTGAAGTCCAGCACCTCACGCTTGAGCTGGTAGATCCGCGCCGAGTCCACACCACGCGAGACACCGCCCCGGCGGCCCGGCGAGAAGACCTCGGTCTCCACCTCGTCGATGTCGACCTGCATCGCGTCGGCCACCGCGATGTAGCCGTCCACCACGTGGTCGGCGATCGCGTGCAGCACGGCCGAGGGGCCGTTGGCGAGCAGCTCCGGGTCGTCCTGCAGCCGGTGCCGCAGCGCCCGCAGCGAGCCCTGGCCGCCGTGCCGGACGGTGATGAAGAAGTCCCGGCCGGTGAAGCACATGACCTCGCCGGTCTCCACGACCTCGCTGCTCGCGGTGAGCCGGTCGTGCTCGACGTAGTGGATGGTCTTGAAGACGGTGAAGAGCGAGTCGTCGTACCGCTCCAGTTTGGGCCGCTGGTGGGCCTGTACCGCGTCCTCCACGGCCAGCGGGTGCAGCCCGAACTCGCGTGCGATGCCGGCGAACTCCGACTCCGTCGGCTCGTGCAGCCCCATCCACACGAACCCGCCGTCGCGGCGGACCAGCCGCATCGCCTCCTGCGGGCTCAGCGGCTCCGCGCTGCGCACCCGGGCGCCGTCGCGGTAGACGGCGCAGTCGACGACGGCCGAGGGTGTCGCCGGGTCACGCGTGGTGTCGTACGGCGCGCTCTGCTCCTTGCGCAGCGGGACACGGGACGACGGGCGGACCACGGCGCGCAGGTCGCGGATCATCGACATGGGCGGGCTCCTTCGCGGGCGGGCAGCGACAGCGCGCGTCGACGGGTGGAACTACCCGGAATGGGGACGTCCGGCGTAAGTCCTCCCGGCCCGGGGCTGGGAAGGATGTTTGGCACGTCCGCAAAGCGGGGAGCACCGCACCGTCGCGGTGGCGACTTCGCTGCTGATGCAGAACTGATTCAGGGCAGACAGATCAGGCAGAGCGAGACGAAGTGCTCTTCCGAACGACGATGCGAAAGGAAGGCGGTGGCCAGCCGGTAACTGGATCAGCAGCCGGAAGAGCGAGTGGTACTGCACGGTCGACTTCGATCCATGACAGCCCCACCTCCTCCGGCCGGTCCCTCGTAAGGGAGTCTCAGCGTCGGGACAGATAGCGACGCTTCTGCGTGCTGCCCCGAACCACCGGCTCAGCGTAGCAGCAGCGTGTGGTGTCAAGGCGCCGCTTTGCCCGGCGCTGACGAGTTCTATGCTCGCCGCATGGTTGATGTTCTTCCTCTGGTCGAGGCACGGTTGAACACCGCGCTGGGCGAACCGGACGCGCGCGCCGCGGTCACCTTCCTCGGTACCGACCGCATCGAGGTGCTCCGCTTCCGCGAGGGGGACGTGGTCCGCTACGCCACGCTCGGGATGTCCGCGCACCCCATGACCGATCCCACGGCGATGCTCGCCGACCCCGTCGAGGGACCGCGCGCCGAGCTGGTCCTGTCGGTTCGCGCCGGCCTCGCCGACACCGACAAGGTGCTCCGCGCGCTCGCCGTGCTCGCCGCGTCCCCGCAGGTGGAGGGGCTGGTCGTGGCCCCCGGTGCGTCCCTGGACGTCGGTGGACCGCTGTGGCCCGGCGCCCCGTTCAGCTCCGTGCTGGTGGGGGAGCCGGGCGGGCTCGTCGAGGATCTGGCGCTGGACGCCCCGATGGATCCGGTGCGGTTCCTGCCGCTGCTGCCGATGACCCCCAACGAGGCCGCCTGGAAGCGGGTGCACGGTGCCCCGGCCCTCCAGGAGCGCTGGCTGGCGCACGGCACGGACCTGAGGGATCCCGCCCGCAGGTCCGTCCCGCTGGATGCCGGGCCCGCGTGAGCAAGCTCACCAAAGTCCTTTCCTGATCGGTCAGTTGGTGAAGACGCCGACCCCGTCCTCGGTGGCGTGCCGGGGTTCGGGCTCCGCGGCCTCGTGGGTGAGGGCCTCGCGTCGCACGAGGACCACGACCGCGCCGAGCACGGCGGTGGCCGCCGCGGCCACGATCGGGACGTGGGGGTCGGTCCACTCCTCGATCTTCGGCGCGAGGTGGGGCGCCGCGGCGGCCGCGAACCAGCGGACGAAGTTGCAGCCCGCGCTCGCCACCGGGCGCGGCGCGTCCGACACGCCGAGGGCCGGTTCGGTGTGGACCGTCGGGCCGCGCGGCTTCCGTCCGGACGGGTGATCGTCCTTGACGCGAGCCGGTCCGGGTAGGACCGTGGAGCCCTATGAGGGGCGAACCCAGTTGCCCGAAGTGTGGTGGCCGGGTCAGGGCTCCCGGCCTCTTCGCCGATTCCTGGCAGTGCGACGTGCACGGGACGGTGTATCCGCTGCAGCCCGTGATCCCGCCCAGCGTCGAGGCGCTCAACGTGGTCGTGCACCGCACGCAGGTCCCGGTGTGGATGCCGTGGCCGCTGCCGGTCGGGTGGCTGTTCACGGGCGTGGCCTACGCGGGGGACGACCGCAGCGGCGGCCGTGCCACCGCCGTGGCGTGCTCCGGTCCCGGTCCGCTGGGCGGCGTGGGTGAGCTGATCCTCGTCGCCGAGGAGCTGGGTGTCGGTCTCGGTGCGCACTACGCGGGCATCGACGGGCCGGACCCGGGGCCCTACCTGAACGTCGAGAAGCCGCCCCAGGCCAAGGTGCTGGCCGCCGGCCGCCCCACCCCGCTCTGGCACGTCTCCGGCGGCCCCGACGACCGCGCGGTCTTCGCCGGCGAGGCGCTGGGGCTCTGGCTGTGGGCGGTCATGTGGCCCGAGCAGTCCGGCCTGCTCATGTACGACGAGCTGGTGCTGGCCGATCTGCGGGACGCGGGCGCCGAGATAGACCTGGTGCCGTGCGGCGCGCTGTCGCCGCGGCTACTCAAGCCCTGAGCGCGCGGCTGTAGGGGGCGCCGGCCCCGTGCGGGTGTGACAGGGCACCCGGTTCCTGCCGCTATCCTTGGGTGTCCCCGCCGTCCCGTCACCGTCTGGAGCAGCCGTGCGCATCGACCTGCACTGTCACTCCACGGCCTCCGACGGCACGGACACCCCGGCCGAGCTGGTGCGCAACGCCGCCGCGGCCGGGCTGGACGTCGTGGCGCTGACCGACCACGACACCACCCGCGGGTACGCCGAGGCGATCGCGGCCCTGCCCGAGGGGCTGACCCTGGTCACCGGCGCCGAGCTGTCCTGCCGCGTCGACGGCATCTCCATGCACCTGCTGGCCTACCTCTTCGACCCCGAGGAACCGGGTCTGCTCGCCGAGCGCGAGCTGGTCCGGGACGACCGGGTGCCGCGGGCCCAGGGCATGGTCGCGAAGCTGAACGGGCTGGGCGTGCCGGTCACCTGGGAGCGGGTGGAGCGGATCGCCGCCGGCGGTTCCGTGGGGCGGCCGCACGTCGCCACCGCGCTGGTCGAGCTGGGTGTCGTACCGACCGTCGGTGACGCGTTCACCGAGGAGTGGCTCGCCGACGGGGGCCGGGCGTTCGTGGAGAAGCACGAGACCGACCCCTTCGAGGCCATCCGTCTGGTCAAGGGCGCGGGCGGGGTGGCCGTCTTCGCGCACCCGGCCGCCGCCAAGCGCGGCCGCACGGTGCCGGAGTCCGTCATCGCCGAACTGGCGGCCGCAGGTCTGGACGGCCTCGAGGTCGACCACATGGACCACGACGCCGACGCGCGGGCCCGGCTGCGCGGCCTCGCCGAGGAACTGGGACTGCTGGTCACGGGATCCTCGGACTACCACGGCAGCCGCAAGACCGTCTCGCTGGGCGCCTGCACGACCGACCCCGAGGTCTACGGCGAGATCACCCGGCGTGCCACCGGGGCGTTCCCGGTGCCGGGGACCGGCGGAGCCTGAGGCGGCCCGCCCGCCCCACCCGACCGTCCCCGTATCCCCCTCTCCAGCAAGGCCTGTAGCACCACCATGTTCGACCTCGCCGTCTTCGGCTCCCTGTTCCTGACCCTTTTCGTCATCATGGATCCCCCCGGGATCACCCCGATCTTCCTCGCCCTGACCGCGGGCCGTCCGGCCAAGGTGCAGAAGCGCATGGCCTTCCAGGCCGTGTGCGTGGCGGGCGGGGTCATCGCCATCTTCGGCGTACTGGGCCACCAGATCCTCGACTACCTGCACGTCTCCGTTCCCGCGCTGATGATCGCGGGCGGTCTGCTGCTCCTGCTGATCGCGCTGGACCTGCTCACCGGCAAGACCGACGAGCCGAAGCAGACCAAGGACGTGAACGTCGCGCTCGTACCGCTGGGCATGCCGCTGCTGGCGGGGCCCGGTGCCATCGTGTCCGTGATCCTCGCCGTGCAGAAGGCCGGCGACGTCGCCACGCAGGTCTCGGTCTGGGCCGCGATCCTCGCGATCCACGTCGTGCTGTGGTTGGTGATGCGCTACTCGCTGCTGATCATCCGGGTCATCAAGGACGGCGGTGTGGTCCTGGTGACGCGGCTCGCGGGCATGATGCTCTCCGCGATCGCCGTGCAGCAGATCATCAACGGGGTCACTCAGGTGATCCGGGGAAGCTGAGGAGCCGGCCTCGGCTCCCCCGGAAGGCCTGAGTGGGCGCCGGGCGTCGCGTGCCGGGTGTCATCCGGGCGAGCGCCGTGCGCGGTGAGCGCCGGGTGTTACGAGGCCGGGCACTCGGCCGGGCGGATCCAGAGGCGCTGTCCCACGGCTGCGGCCTGCTGAACGATCCGGTTGA
Source organism: Streptomyces cellostaticus (assembly GCF_023630175.1). Taxonomy (GTDB): domain Bacteria; phylum Actinomycetota; class Actinomycetes; order Streptomycetales; family Streptomycetaceae; genus Streptomyces; species Streptomyces cellostaticus_A. The sequence continues at coordinate 198,589 of NZ_JALLIN010000004.1, forward strand.
CGGAGGCGGCGTCCACGACGGTGCTGTCCACGGTGGTGCCGTCGACCTCGTCGAGTCGCATGATCTCGAAGCGCAAGGGCTTCTCCCTTCGTCTGGTCATCCTCCTGCGGAGAACTACTGGTGTGACGTGCTGTCGTAGGTATCCAACGAGCTGCGTGTTACAAACATTCCCTACGCTAAAGAAATTTTTCGAACGTCTAATTACTGACCGGTAAGCGGCGTCCGCGGGACTGACCGAGAGCAGTTGTGTTCGCAGCGTGATCGCCAGGACAATGGAGGCGATGAACGACGACCTGGCGGCCCTCGCCGCCCGCATCGACCACACCAACGAGCTGCTGCAGCGCATGCTCGCCGAGGTGGCGAAGACGCCCTCGACCCACGCGATCTTCGTCGACGCGGGATACCTCTACGCGGCCGCCGGCCGGCTCGTGGCCGGGACGGAGGACCGGCGTGCCTTCGACCTCGACGCCGAGGGCCTGATCGACGCCCTCATCGACAAGGCCCGCACGATCTTCGCCGACAGCCGGCTGCTGCGCGTCTACTGGTACGACGGCGCCCGCCGCCGCATCCACACCGCCGAGCAGCAGACCATCGCCGAACTGCCCGACGTCAAGGTCCGCCTCGGCAACCTCAACGCCAACAACCAGCAGAAGGGCGTCGATTCACTCATCCGCAGCGACCTGGAGTCACTGGCCCGGCACCGCGCCATCAGCGACGCGGCCCTGCTCGGCGGCGACGAGGACCTGGTGTCCGCGGTGGAGGCGGCCCAGGGCTACGGTGCCCGCGTCCACCTCTGGGGGATCGAGGCGGCCGAGGGGCGCAACCAGGCCGAGCCGCTGCTCTGGGAGGTCGACAGCCAGCGCACCCTCGACCTGGAGTTCTTCAAGCCCTACGTGTCCCGGCGCACGGCCGCCGCCTACGAGCCCGCCGCCGGGACCCGGCCCACCCGCGAGGACGTCCGCTTCGTCGGCGCCCGGATCGCGGCCAAGTGGCTCTCCGCGCGGGGCCGCGAGGCACTCGTCGAGCTGCTGCCCGGCCACCCCTACCTCCCCGGCTCCGTCGACCAGGACCTCCTGGTCGAGGCCGAGGGCATGCTCCAGTACTCCCTGCGCGGCCAGGCCGACCTCCGCCGCGCCCTCAGGGACGGCTTCTGGGAGCACCTGCAGACGCAGTACTGAGGGCCGCGAACCCTGGCTGACGCGGCACTGGGGCGTGTTGCGTGCCGAGTACGGGGCGTGCGTCGAAAACGCGGGCGGCGAGGCGTCCGGCGTAGTACTCCTGGAGACCCAGGACACCTCTTGCCCACGTGGAGTTGCCGATGGCCGTCCGCCGTGTCGTACCCAATGTCCGGTCGTCGAACGTCCGGGAGAGCCGCGATTTCTATGAACTGCTCGGGCTCCAGGAGGTCATGAACCACGGCTGGATCATGACGATGGGCTCCCCGACCAGCCCGACGGCTCAGGTCAGTTTCACGGCCGGTGACAAGACCGCCCCGGTCACGCCCGACATGAGTGTCGAGGTGGAGGACGTGGACGCGGCGTGGGAGGCCATGCGGGAGAGCGGCGCGGAGATCGTGCTCCCCTTGCGGGACGAGGAATGGGGAGTGCGCCGGTTCTTCGTCCGTGACCCCGACGGCCGGGTGGTCAACGTGCTGGGCCACCGCTGACGATCACCCGGCCCCTGCGCGGTGAGCCTCGCGGACGCGGGGCCGGCCGACCACGTCGCCGCCCGGCGTCGCAGGTCAGCCGGTGGCCGCGGGGTGGGCGTCCCAGAAGTCGGCGAGGGCCCGGGCGGTGCTCAGGGGCTGGTCGGTGTTGGGTGAGTGCTCGGCGCCCTCGACGACCGTCCGCCGGGCCGCCAGCCGCACGGCCATGTCGTCGAGCAGGTCCAGCGGCCAGGTGTCGTCCAGTGCGCCCGACAGGACGTGGAACGGCAGCGGCACGGCGGCCAGTTCGGCGACACGGTCCGGCTCGGAACACAACTGGCGGCCGGTGGCCAGGAGTTGGGCGGGCTTGTTGCCCATCCAGCGGCGCCGCAGGTCGGCCCGGTTGTCGAGGCCGCCGTCCAGCCCGCCGGTGGCGGTCTCCTCCGGCGCCTCCATGGCCTGGATCGCGTCCCACACCTCGGCCATCGTCATCACCGCGAGCGCGTCCCGGAGCAGCTTGACACGCTGCCGCTGGGAGGCCGAGATCTGCGCCGGGCCGGAGGCCATCAGGGTGAGCGACGCGAAGGGGGAGTGGTCCAGCAGCACGGCCGCGCGCGAGACCTGCCCGCCCAGCGAGTGTCCCAGCAGGTGCACCGGCGCCGCCCCGACGGCCGCCACCTGCGCGAGCACGTCCCTGGCCAGCGCCTCCTGGGCGTAGGCGGACTCGTCGTGCTCGGGACCGTCGGTCTCGAACTGGCCGCGCCCGTCCACGGCCACGGTCCGGTACCCGCGCTCGGCCAGCGGCACGTGCAGCGGGTTGAAGTCCTCCTTGCTGCCGGTGAACCCCGGCAGCAGCAGCGCGACCCCCTTGGGCTCGACCCCGTCGGCGACGGGCGCGTCGACCACGGCGAACTCGCCGCGTGCGGTCCGCAGGGAGTACGCACGGGCACCGGCGGGCGGGACGAAGGTGGCAGGCCTGCTCATGGGAAGAGGCTATCGGGCGCGGCGACGGGGCGGGTGACGGGCCGTGCGCCGGCCGGAGACGGGGAGGAGACGCCGATGGCCCGGCCCACCGAGGTGGACCGGGCCATCGGACCGGGCCCGTCGTGCCGTCCGGCCGGGGCGCCGGGTCAGGCTTCGGGAGCCTCCGCGGCGGCCGTCGCCTTGCGGGTACGGCGCGCCTTCGGAGCCGCCTCGGCGGACTCGGCGGCGGATGCCGCCGCCTTGCGGGTGGTCCGGCGGCGCGGCTTGGCCTCCGGCTCCTCGGTGGCCTGCGCCGGGATCTCCGGGACAGCCGCCTCGGCGACGGCCTTACGGGTCCGCCGTGCCTTGGGCGCGGCCACCTCCGCCCCGTCCACCGCGGCCTCGGCGGCCGCCTTCTTGCGGGTGCGGCGCGGCTTGGCCTCGGTGGCTTCCGCGGTGTCGACGGCGGTCTCGGCGGCGGCAGCGGTCTTGCGGGTCCGGCGCGGCTTGGCCTCGGCCTCGGGTGCCTCGACGGTCTCCGGTGCCGCGGCCGCCTTCTTGCGGGTGCGGCGCGGCTTGGCCTCGGTGGCTTCCGCGGTGTCGACGGCGGTCTTGGCGGCGGCAGCGGTCTTGCGGGTCCGGCGCGGCTTGGCCTCGGCCTCGGGTGCCTCGACGGTCTCCGGTGCCGCGGCTGCCTTCTTGCGGGTGCGGCGCGGCTTGGCCTCGGTGGCTTCCGCGGTGTCGACGGCGGTCTTGGCGGCGGCAGCGGTCTTGCGGGTGCGGCGCGGCTTGGTCTCCGTGGCTTCCGCGGTGTCGACGGCGGCCTCGGCGGCCGACTCGGCCTTCTTGCGGGTGCGGCGCGGCTTCGGCTCGGCGGCCTCGACCGCGGCCTCGGGCGCTGCCACCACGGATGCCGGCTCGGCCACGGGTGCCTCGGCCACCGGTGCCTCGGGCACGGCGGTTCCGGCCGGCTGGGCGCCCTTCCGGGTGCGGCGGCGGCGCGGCTTCTCCGCAGCTTCCAGGGCCGCCGGCCCCTCCGCCGTGTCCATCGACTCGACGGCGGCCGACTCGACGGCGGCCGACTCGACGGCGGCCGACTCGGCGGCGGGCGTCTCGACGGTCGTGGCGGCGGCCGTCACCGGCTCGCCCTCCGACCCGCCGCGCGTACGGCGGCGACGGCGCGGGGTACGGGTCCCCGTGGGCTCCTCGTCGGTGCCGGACCCGGTTGCCGGCGCCGGGGCGGTGGACGCGTCGAGCGGGGCCCCGCCACGGGTACGGCGGCGACGGCGCGGGGTGCGGGCCGGACGCTCACGCTCGGCCGACGGGGCGGCACCGGAGTCGGCGCGGCCACCGCGACCGCCCCGGCCACGGCCGCGTGCTCCGCGGCCACCGGTCTCGCCCAGATCCTCCAGCTCCTCCGCGTCGAGCCCGGCACGGGTCCGCTCCGAGCGCGGCAGTATGCCCTTGGTGCCCGCGGGGATGCCGAGGTCCGAGAAGAGGTGCGGAGAGCTCGAGTACGTCTCCGCCGGGTCGTTGAAGTCCAGCTCCAGCGCCTTGTTGATGAGCTGCCAGCGCGGGATGTCGTCCCAGTCCACGAACGTGATCGCCGTACCCTTCGCGCCCGCGCGGCCGGTGCGGCCGATGCGGTGCAGGTAGGTCTTCTCGTCCTCGGGGGACTGGTAGTTGATGACGTGGGTCACGCCCTCGACGTCGATGCCGCGGGCGGCGACGTCGGTGCAGACGAGGACGTCGACCTTGCCGTTGCGGAAGGCGCGCAGGGCCTGCTCGCGGGCGCCCTGGCCCAGGTCGCCGTGGACCGCGCCGGAGGCGAAGCCCCGCCGCTCGAGCTGCTCGGCGATGTCGGCGGCGGTGCGCTTGGTGCGGCAGAAGATCATCGCGAGGCCGCGGCCGTCGGCCTGCAGGATGCGGGCGGCCATCTCCGGCTTGTCCATGGAGTGCGCGCGGTAGACGAACTGCTTGATGTTCGCGACCGTCGCGCCCTCGTCGTCCGGGGCGGTGGCGCGGATGTGCGTGGGCCGCGACATGTAGCGGCGCGCGAGGCCGATGACCGCGCCCGGCATGGTCGCCGAGAACAGCATGGTCTGGCGCTTCACGGGGAGCATGTTGATGATCTTCTCGACGTCGGGCAGGAAGCCCAGGTCGAGCATCTCGTCGGCCTCGTCGAGGACCAGGCACTTGACGTGCTTCAGGTCCAGCTTCTTCTGGCCCGCGAGGTCGAGGAGCCGGCCCGGGGTGCCGACGACCACGTCGACGCCCTTCTTCAGGGCCTCGACCTGGGGCTCGTAGGCACGGCCGCCGTAGATCGCGGTGACGCGCACGTTGCGCACCTTGCCCGCGGTCAGGAGGTCGTTGGTGACCTGCTGGCACAGCTCGCGCGTGGGGACGACGACGAGCGCCTGCGGCGCGTCGGTCAGGGCCTCGGGGGCGGCGCGGCCGGTCTCCACGTCGGCGGGGACCGTCACGCGCTCGAGGAGCGGGAGACCGAAGCCCAGCGTCTTGCCGGTGCCGGTCTTGGCCTGGCCGATGACGTCCGTGCCAGAAAGGGCGACGGGGAGTGTCATCTCCTGGATGGGGAAGGGTGTGACGATGCCGACGGCCTCCAGGGCCTCGGCCGTCTCGGGAAGGATTCCGAGGTCTCGAAACGTCGTAGTCAGGGTGCTGCCTCTTCTGTGTGGCGCGGCGCGAGGCGAGCGTCGGGGTCGTTGACGGACCGTGCCGGGGACGTCGGCTGCCATACGGGCGAACCACTCGGGCCAGCCGTAGGGCACGGGACCATTTGCCGACGCTCTAGCGCTCGTACCGCTGAGGGTGTCCCTCCGGTCGACGTACGTATGTTCCGTACGGCCGGGGAGGGCTGTCGGGTCGGAGCCGATCGGGCCACCGACCGGGCATCCTCATGCGTGCGGCCTGTCGGGACACGTCGAACACCGTCGACGCACTCAGCCAGGCGCATTACCACCATACCCCGGATTCGCGCACATGCGATGGCCGATTTGCTCACGTAGTCGTCGTCACACTGGTCGACCAGGGGCTTCCGGGCCCGGAGGGGCGGACTATTGTGCGCCTCATGACTAGCTCTGACAAGCCTGAGAACGCGCCCGCCGCCGCTGCCGCACCCACCGGCGTCGCCGCCCAGGACTGGACCCGGGCCTCCGCCGACCCGCAGTACCGTGCCGCGGTCGTGGACCTGCTCGGGGCGCTCGCCTACGGCGAGCTCGCGGCGTTCGAGCGGCTCGCGGAGGACGCCAAGCTGGCGCCCACGCTCGCGGACAAGGCGGAGCTGGCCAAGATGGCCTCGGCCGAGTTCCACCACTTCGAGCGGTTGCGCGACCGGCTGACCGAGATCGGTGAGGAGCCGACCGCGGCGATGGAGCCGTTCGTCGCGGCCCTGGACGGGTTCCACCGGCAGACGGCGCCCTCGGACTGGCTGGAGGGCCTGGTCAAGGCGTACGTCGGCGACTCGATCGCCAGCGACTTCTACCGGGAGGTCGCGGCCCGTCTCGACTCCGACTCGCGCGAGCTGGTCCTCGCCGTCCTCGACGACACCGGGCACGCGGGCTTCGCGGTGGAGAAGGTGCGCGCGGCGATCGACGCGGACCCGCGTGTGGGCGGGCGGCTGGCGCTGTGGGCGCGGCGGCTGATGGGTGAGGCCCTGTCGCAGTCGCAGCGGGTGGTCGCCGACCGGGACGCGCTGTCCACGATGCTCGTGGGCGGTGTGGCCGACGGGTTCGACCTCGCCGAGGTGGGCCGGATGTTCTCCCGCATCACCGAGGCGCACACCAAGCGGATGGCCGCGCTGGGCCTCGCGGCCTGAGCCCCGGCCTCCCGGCACGGGGTCGGGCCTTTTTAGGGGGGCGCGGTCACGCCCCCTCGGCGGCGTCGCGGCTACGCCGGGATCGATCGTCGGCGCAGCCCGCGGCCGGCCGGGCGGAGCAGCAGGGACAGCGAGGCCGCCGAGAAGACCGCGGCGCCCAGCAGGCTCGGCAGGGCCGTGCCGGGACCGAGTGCGCTGTGGGTGACGAAGTCACCGAAGAGGGCGCCGGCGACGCCCGTCGCGAAGACCAGGGCGGGAGCCGGCAGCCGGTGGGCCAGCCGCTGCGTCGCCGCCCAGGCGAGGACCAGACCGACCACTGCGGATCCGAGCACTTCCAGGATCATGTCGGGGGTCCCTCCCACGGCCGGCCGGTGCTTCACGGTCGTAGCCCGTCCTACCCGTGACCTGCGGAGCGCAACCCTCCTCCGGGGACCACGTGTGCTCCATCCGCGCGCGGCCGGCGCTGACCTCACGGCGGCACGCGGACCCGGCGGCACGGGGCACCACAGGACGGAGGGGACCCGGTGGCGCCGTGCCACCGGGTCCCCTCCGCCGAACGGGACCTACAGAGTGCCGAAGCCGACCTTGCGGACGGTCGGCTCGCCGATCTCCACGTACGCCAGGCGGTCCGCCGGCACCAGGACCTTGCGGCCCTTCTCATCCTCGAGGCTGAGCAGCGGCGTCTTTCCGGCCAGGGCCTCAGCCACCACGCGCTCGACCTCGTCGACGCTCTGACCGCTCTCCAGAACGATCTCGCGGGGCGCGTGCTGCACGCCGATCTTGACCTCCACGGCTATGTCCCTCCGACGGTCAGTGCTGTGCGCGATCTTCCGCGCCGTACCAGCACACATTAGCCCGGTGAGGGGACGTACACGCTGCGGGCCGGAACGCCATCAGCGAACACCGCGGGGAACGGACGACCGTCAGTGGTGGTCGATGCCGTGCAGCGGGAAGCCGGCGATGCCCCGCCAGGCCAGTGAGGTCAGCAGTTGCACCGCCTGGTCGCGCGGCACACTGCGGTCGCTGTGCAGCCAGGAACGCGCCACCACCTGGGCGAGACCGCCGAGGCCGGAGGCCAGCAGCATCGACTCCGCGCGCGACAGGCCGGTGTCCTCCGCGATGACGTCGCAGATGGCCTCGGCGCAGTCGTTGGTGACCTTGTCGACGCGTTCGCGCACCGCGGGCTCGTTCGTCAGGTCGGACTCGAAGACCAGGCGGAAGGCGCCGCCGTCGTCCTCCACGTAGGCGAAGTAGGCGTCCATGGTGGCGCGGACGCGCTGCTTGTTGTCGGTCGTCGAGGCGAGCGCGTTGCGCACCGACTGGATCAGCGCCTCGCAGTGCTGGTCCAGCAGCGCGAGATAGAGGTCCAGCTTGCCGGGGAAGTGCTGGTAGAGCACCGGCTTGCTGACGCCGGCCCGCTCCGCGATGTCGTCCATCGCCGCGGCGTGATAGCCCTGAGCGACGAAGACCTCCTGGGCGGCGCCCAGCAACTGGTTCCGTCGGGCTCGGCGCGGCAGCCGTGTGCCGCGCGGGCGTGCCGCCTCAGTCTGCTCGATGGCTGTCACGCCGCCTCCCAAAGTCGTCCACGTGCGGTGCAGGCCGCGCGGCCATCGTACTTTTCGGTAACCGTGCTGTGCGCGGTGCGAGCGCAGAATTTCACGTACCGGACGGCGAGGAAAGCGGTCGACGCCCCCCTGGCGCTGCCGATCGGGTACCGCGCGGTGGCCGCGAGGTCAGCGGTAGTCGTCCTCGTCGAGGGAGACGACGCGCCGCTGTTCCACGAGATCGGCCTCGTTTCCGCGGGCCGGGTCCACGTCCGTCAGGGGGTCGTCGCGCTCCGGGGTGACGTCCGTGTGCTGCTCGGCGGAGTCCACCTCGGGGGCCTCGACGTCGATCTCCGGGGCGCTGTCGTTCTCCCGGTCCTCAGCGGCGTCGGGCTCGATAGGGTCCTCGATGGAGTCGTGGGTCATGGTGGGCTCCCTTCCTACGAACGTCCCTGGAACCAGCAGGGGCCACATTCGGGTGCCCTCTGTACGAGCCTAGGAGACACCTGATTCCGGTGCCATGCCGTGGACGCCCGCCGGCCTCGTGCGCGCGGCCTCCGGGAGGGGGCGCCGCCCCGTCCGGTCCGCGCCGCGTTCCCGGGCCCGTGTCCGCGCCGGACCGGTGCGGTCTGTGACGGCGAACACATGAGTCGCTACGTGATCGTCTCGTAACATTGCCGCATGTCTTCGACCGAGTCGCCGTCCGTGCCGGCCGCAAGTGTCCTGCCCAGGGTCGCGCCCGTCCGGGTCGGTGAGGGCGAGCGGCTGAGGTCGGTGGGGCTGCCCGGGGCCACCCTGACACTGCGTTCACGGCCGCCCGCGCGTGAGGGGCTGCCGCCCGCTCTCTTCGTCCACGGGCTCGGCGGTTCCTCGCAGAACTGGTCGTCGCTGATGGCGGAGCTGGACGGCGTCGTCGACGGCGAGGCGGTGGACCTGCCGGGCTTCGGTGACTCCCCGCCCCCGGACGACGGCGACTACTCCGTCACCGGGCACGCGCGCGCGGTCATCCGCTGTCTGGACGCCACCGGTCGCGGCCCGGTGCACCTCTTCGGCAACTCCCTCGGCGGCGCGGTCGCCACGCGCGTGGCCGCCGTCCGGCCCGATCTCGTCCGGACGCTCACCCTGGTGTCGCCCGCACTCCCGGAGCTGCGGATCCAGCGGACCGCGGTGCCGACGGGACTGCTCGGCGTCCCCGGCATCGCCGCGCTGTTCACCCGGCTCACCCGGGAGTGGACGGCCGAGCAGCGGGTGCGCGGCGTCATGGCGCTCTGTTACGGCGACCCGGGACGCGTGTCGGCCGAAGCGTTCCGGCACGCCGTGGAGGAACTGGAGCGACGGCAGCAACTGCCGTACTTCTGGGACGCGATGGCACGATCCGCGCGCGGTATCGTCAACGCCTACACCCTGGGCGGACAGCACGGGCTGTGGCGCCAGGCCGAGCGGGTGCTCGCCCCGACCCTCCTGGTCTACGGCGGGCGCGACCAGTTGGTCGGCTTCCGCATGGCCCGCAAGGCCGCCCGTTCCTTCCGCGACTCGCGTCTGCTGTCGCTGCCGGAGGCGGGACACGTGGCGATGATGGAATACCCGGAGGTGGTGGCGGGGGCGTTCCGGGAACTCCTCGGGCGGGCCAGGACGCCGGGCGGCGAGGCGGCCGCGGACACGGGCGCGCAAACGGACACGGACACAGACATGGAGAGCTGAGGGCTGGTGGGACGCCACAGTCGCCGCGGAGCGGCCCCCAAGGGCGGTTCCGCGGACGCGAACGCACAGCGGGAGGCGCGGGGCGCGGCCCCGGGGGCCGGACAGGAGGCAGCCGGACGCGAGGTCCGGCTGCCCGGCCAGCGCCGGGCCGCGGAGGGCGGCCCGGCCGTCCGGGGGGCGGCACCGCGCCCGGCGCCGGGGCCCCCCGGCTTTCCGCCCGGCACCCCCGCCCGTGGCGTTCCACGACCGCCCGGGGGCACGCCCGCGCAGGGTGTGCCGGGTTCCGCGAACGACGCTCCGGCCCGCCGGGTGCCGGGGCCTTCCGACGGCACACCGGCCCGCGGTGTTCCGCGGTCGCCCGACGGCACGCCCGCGCACGGTGTGCCGCGGCTCGGCGGCGGGGCCGCGCGGGCCCGTGGCGGGCACCCCGAGCAGTGGGAAGCCGGTGGCGGCTGGGGCGAGTTCAAGGGGGCGGCCGGCGGCGCCGGGACCGCTCCCGGCGGGCCGGGGGGAGCCGGGGGACCGGCGGCCTCCGCGGCTGCCGGTGCCAGGCAGGGCACGAGCGGCCCCGGTACGGCCCTCCCGCGGCAGCGGCGGCGGCAGGGCCCCCGGCAGGACTACCTGGACGCGTTCGACGAGGACATCGACGTCTTCGAGCCCGGCTCCGGACGCCGCTCCGGGCCCGGCGGCGGACCGGAGCCGGCCGACCCCGGCACGGATTCGGCCGGCTCCGGAACAGGTCACGGGGCTCACGGCGACGGGCCCGGGGCCGCCGTGCCCGCACCGCGCTCCGGCGGCAGGACCCGGGCCTTCACCGGCATCGCGGCCGCCGCCGTGACCACCGCCCTGGCGATCGTCGTGGCCGGCCAGGTCGCGGACGGCCACGACGGCAGCGCCGCCCAGGCGCAGTCCACCACCGGCCGGACGGACGACGCCCACGCCCCCGGCGCCGCGCCCTCGGACGTGCCCGGCGCGACGGCGCTGACGTACGAGCAGAAGATGGACCGGACGTACCCGATCAGCGCCGAGCTGAAGGGATCCGGGAAGTTCGACGCGGTTCCGGGCCTCGACAAGGCCCCCGGCGGGGGGAAGAAGTACACCTACCGGGTGGACGTCGAGCAGGGGCTCGACCTGGACGGTGAGCTGTTCGCCGAGGCCGTGCAGAAGACGCTGAACGACGACCGCAGTTGGGCCCACGACAGTGCCCGTACCTTCGAGCGGGTCTCCTCGGGCCACCCGGACTTCGTGATCACGCTCGCCAGTCCGGACACCACCGCCGACTGGTGCGCCAAGTCCGGACTGGACACCACGGAGGACAACGTCTCCTGCGACTCCGCCGCCACCGAACGCGTGATGATCAATGCCTACCGGTGGGCGCAGGGCAGCAGGACCTACGCGGACGACATCCATGCCTACCGGCAGATGCTGATCAATCACGAGATGGGCCACCGGCTCGGCCGCGGTCACGTGAACTGCGGCAAGGACGGCGAACTCGCCCCGGTCATGCAGCAGCAGACCAAGTTCCTCGACCACGACGGAATCCACTGCCTGCCCAACCCCTGGCCCTACCCCGAGGGCTGACGGCCGGCGCCCACGCGGCCGCGCCGGTCGGCGGGCCGAGGCGGGAACCCGGCCCCGCGCCCGCGCACATCGCGCACGACCGCGCCACGGCCCACCGGGTCGGTGGCCGGGCCGCGGCGGCGCGCCGCGGGCGGACCGAGGAGTCCGGCCCCGCGTACCAGGTCCACCGCGCCCCGCGCGCGTCGTGCGCGCAGCGGTTCCCGGCTCCGTGCCCGCACCCGGTCCGCGGCCCGACGGCGGTCGGCCCGGCGGGAGTTGGCGGCGGTGTGGCCTTTGCGCACGGACGATCACGTTCCGCAGTCTTAGCGCGAAAGAACGCCATCTGTACCGGAAAGTTACGCCCGTTCACCCCTTTTGGTGGCGCGGC
>NZ_JALLIN010000040.1 GCF_023630175.1 Streptomyces cellostaticus
GGCAGTGCGACGAACGGCCCCGCCGGACGGTGTTCCGGTGGGGCCGCTGCCGTTCGTCCGGCGGACCGCGCGTGGCACGACCGTCTCGGAGGTGCCCCGTGGCGGAGTGCGTCATTCCGACCACGGCAGCGATCTGTTCCCCACCGGGCTGCTCGACCACACGCTGGTCGAGCACCTCATGCCGGGACGGGACGGCGGGCGCGCGGCACCGCCCCGGATTCCTGTAGGGGGCATCAGTATTACCGGTGGACTGTGGCCGAATCAGGCATCTGACGGGTGTTCGGATGTCGCGATACTCGGGAGTCCGGGCAATCCGCCCGGACTCACCCTCCGGAGGCCGCCGATGCCGCAGTCCAGTGTTCACACCGCCGCCGTGCTCGAAGCCTGGCTGTCGGGCGCCGAGAGCGCCCAGGGCCAGATCAACCCTGCCGGCCCGCTGTACGTCGGCGGCGCCGCCACGGAGGCCGCGCTCAACGACCCCAGCGACTCCCTGTACGGCTTCTGTTCCAGCCCGAGCGGGTCGCACGGCAGCTGGTGCTGCTGAACGTGCGAGCGGGGGAGCCGCGCGCGAGGCGGCGCGGCTCCCTCCTCCCGTCGGTGGGGCCAGCGGGTCATGGACGTGGTGTGGAGAGGGAGACGGCGAACGGTGAGCGAACCGGTGGCACAGCTGCAGGAGACGGGCGAGACCGAGTGGTTCGCCCGGCCCGTACGGAACATCGCCCGGCCGTGGCGGGACGAGCTGGCCCGGCGGCTGGCCGCCGTGGACGACCTGGACCGCGCGGAACGCGCCACGGTGCTGGAGGCCGGTCACACCGCGCTGCTTCGGTCCCTGCACGCCAAACTGTCCCGCGTGTTCCTGATCGAACTGCACGCGCTGCGCATGACGGCCGGGGGCGGACCCGCGCCCGAGGCCGCAGCGGCGGGGACCGACACACGGACCTGGACCGAGTTCATCGAACAGGCCGGCGAGGACGGCTACCTCGACCGGCTGGCCGGCCGGTACCCGACCGTCGCAGCCCGTGTCGCCTCGGTGGCTCGTCTGTCGGTGGCGGCGACGACCGGTTTCGCGGGGCGGCTGGCCGATGACCGGGTGCTGCTCCGCCGGCTGCTGGGGTCGCAGGCGGGCGAGTTGCGCGCCGTCACCTTCGGGGCGGGTGACAGCCACCGGGGCGGCCTGACGGTCAGCCGGGCCGACTTCGCCGGCGGGACCGTGATGTACAAGCCGCGTCCGCCGGAGACCGACGTGGCGCTCGGCGGGCTGCTGGACGAGGTCTACGCGGACTTCCCCGACGCCCCGGCGCCCGGGGAACGCATCCGGGTGCCGCGCATGCTGGGGCGCGGCGGTTACGGCTGGGCCGAGTTCGTCGGCCATCGCCACTGCGCCGACGACACCGAGTTCGCCGCGTTCTACCGCAACATCGGACACTGGCTGGCCGTCCTGCGCTTCACCGGCGGAACCGACATGCATGCCGAGAACATGATCGCCTCGGGCCCGGTGCCCGTGATCGTGGACGCCGAGACGCTCTTCGACGCGCCCGCTCCCTTCCCGCCCAGCGGCCGGGGCGACGCGGTGGACGTGGCGGCCGCGGCGATCCGCCGCACGGTGCTGCGCACCGGGCTGCTGCCCGTGCGCGGTACCGGCTTCGCGCTCGGCGGGGTGGACATCTCCGGAGTCGGGGCGCTGCCCGGACAGCAGCCGCTCATCCCGAACCCGGTGATCGCGGACGGCGGCACCGCGGCGGCCCGCTTCCACGTGGACCTGGTGGCCGTGTCCGGTGCGGGCAACCACCCCAGTCCCACCCCCGTGCTGAGCGCCTACTGGGACCGGGTCCTGGCGGGCTTCAAGGAGATGACCGCGCACCTGCGCCGGCCCGGGACCGACCCCTACCGGCTGTTGCGCCGTTTCGAGGGCGCCCGGGCGCGCCGGATCCTGCGGCCGACGCAGGCGTACGTCGACATCGGCCGGATGCTGTGGCACCCGGCGTCGCTGCACGACGAGCCGGCGGCCGTGGAACGGGCCCGGGACATCCTGCTGCGCAACGCCGAGGTACTGCCCGGCGCGCCGACGGACCGGGAGACGATCGACGGCGAGATCGCGGAACTCCTGGTCGGCGATGTCCCCATGTTCACCTTCACCGTCGACGCGGCGGCCGTACGGGCCACGGTCGAGGACTGGCGCACGGCCGACCTCACGCTGGAGGAGGCGGTGATCCAGGACGCGCTGGTGGGTGCCTACCTCAACGAGCGCTCGCTGCCCGCGAGGGTGCGGGAGGCCGCGCGCGATCCGCACGCACGCGACGCGGAGCGGCGGCGCCGGGAGCTGGCCGCGCGGATGGTGCGCCGGTTGTGCGACGGCGCGGTGCGCGGCGAGGACGGCACGGTCACCTGGATCAGTCCCGTCTTCACACCCGCGGGATGGTCCATCAGGGTGCTGCCCGCCGACCTGTACACCGGTCAGGGCGGGGTCGCCCTGACCCTGGCCGAGTACCTGACCGAGGCGCGGGCCGGACGGGCCGACGAGGTGCCGGGCGTCGCCGAGACGCTCGAGGGCACGCTGCGGGTGCTGGCCGCTACCGAGGAGCGGACGCCGACTCCCTCGGCCGGGGCGTTCAGCGGCGCCGCGTCGCAGATGTGGACCTGGCTGGCGCTGCACCGGGTGCTGGGCGAGGACTGGGCGCCGCGCGAGGACCGGCTGCTGGAGCGGGCGGCCCGCCGGGCTGAGCTGCTGGAGGGCCCGCTCGTCGACGACGACATCGAGGTCGACCTGCTGAACGGGGCGGCCGGCGGCATCGTCCCGCTGCTCGACCTGGCCGAGGCGACAGGGCACGACCGCTGGCTGGCCGCCGCCGCACACATCGGGCGCAGGCTGATCGGGCTGGCCACCGTGGACGAGAGCGGCGCCCGCTGGACGACCCGGCTCAACCCCGAGGGCATCGGGGGCTTCGCCCACGGCGCGACCGGCATCGGCTGGGCGCTGGCCCGGCTCTCCCTGAGCGAGGCGGGGTCAGCGGCTGACCGGAGCGACTGGAGCCGGCTCGCCGAGCGGGCCTTCGCCTACCAGGAGTCCCTGTGGCGGCCCGGAGCCGGCAACTGGCAGGACGCCAGGGTCGGCGCGGAGGAGGACTTCTTCACGAGCTGGTGCCACGGCAGCGCCGGGATCGGGATCGGCATGCTCGACCTCCACCGGCGCACCGGCGATCCGGCCCGCCTGGACATGGCCCGGCGGGCAGCGGCCGCCTGCGCCGCCGAGGGCTTCGGCTGGAGCCACACACTGTGCCACGGGGACCTCGGGCTGTGGCAGTTCCTCACCGCCGTGCAGTTCGGCGAGCGCGCCGAGCTGGACGGTGAGATCCTCACCGGCCTGGAACAGCGCGGCCCGGTCGGCGGGCTGGCCCGGGAAGCCTTCTCCCCGAGCCTCATGTCAGGGCTCGGGGGCGTCGTGCACACGTTGCTGCGCATGCACCCGGTGGCTTCCCTGCCCGATCCCCTGCTCCTCGACTGACCGGCCGGTGCCCCGGATCAGCCGTCGCCGAGCACGACCGCCGAGCGACGAGACTCAGTGGGCGGGACCCGGCTCGCGGCAGGCTTCCCCAGCCGCTGGACGTACACCGCGCGCGGCTGTACTCACCCGATCGGAGGTCCCGTACCGCGAGCCCCGGTCCGCCTGAGGTGAGCAGCGCTGCGGTGCCCTCGGTATCCCGAGCGAGCACCGGCGGGCCGCGGCGGCGAACCGGGACTGTTGCACGGTCGATCGGCGAACCCGGCGACCGATGAACTCGGTCGGTCGGCGAGCCGATTCATGCCCCTGCCGCATAGCGTTGCCTATGCCGGATCACGCAGCAGTCGCGCGGAGAGGAACGTCATGAAGATCGCAGTCATCGGCGGTACCGGTCTGATCGGTTCGCAGGTCGTCAGGAACCTCAGCGCCGCCGGACACGAGGCCGTACCACACTCGAAGTCGACCGGAGTCGACGTCATTGGCGGACAGGGGCTGGACGAGGCGGTGACGGGAGCCGACGCCGTCGTCAACCTGACCAACTCCCCGACCTTCGACGAAGCCTCGCTCGCCTTTTTCCAGACCTCGATGGACAACCTCCTCGCCGCGGCCCAGAAGGGCGGCGTCGGCCACTTCGTCATCCTCTCGATCGTCGGCGCGGACCAGGTGCCGGAGCTCGACTACTACCGCGCCAAGGTGCTCCAGGAGAAGATCCTCATGGCCGGGCCGATCCCCTACTCGATCGTGCGGGCCACACAGTTCATGGACTTCATGGACGCGGTCCTGTCCTGGACCGCGGACGCCGACACCGTCCGGCTGCCCGCCACGCCCATTCAGCCCATCGCTTCCAAGGACGTAGCCGACGCGGTGGCGGAAGTCGCCGTCGGGGCGCCGCTGAACGGCATCCGCAACATCGCGGGACCCGAGGTCTTCCCCCTGGACGAGCTGGGCCGGATGACCATGTCCCACAGGGGCGACAGCCGCACCGTCGTCACTGACCCCACCGCCGGCATGTTCGCCGTCGTCAAGGGTGATGTCCTCACCGACAAGAACGCGCGCCTCGCCCCCACCCACTACGCCGACTGGCTCTCCTGAGATCCCCGCCTCGTGTCCGTTGAGCGGTCGACTGAGGTGGACAATCGTGACCGTCACCCTCACCGTCATCAGGGGATGGACCGACGTGCCGCGGTGTCACCCAGATGCCCCGAGGAGTGATCCGGCACTTCGCGCGCTGCGCGGGAATCAGGCAGCCATCCGCCGCGAGCGGCGCCTCCAGGTTGATCCGACGTCTTCTCACCGTTCGACCGGTCGCGACAGAGCGTGCTTGACCTCCCCGGTCCGCTCGTCGGCAGGACTTCACCCCGGTCGTCCGCCAGAGCGTCCATGGCCTGCTCCGCGACGTCCTCCGCGCTGATCATCGGTGCGTTCGCAAAGCAGCTGAGATCCGTCTCCACGAAACCGGCGTGGACGCCGATCACGAGCGCTCCCTGCTCGCGCAGACCTTCCCGCAGTGCGCCCGTCAAGGACCACTGGGCTGCCTTGGAGGCCGCACAACCGGGGTAGTCCGGCCGG
The DNA here is from genome assembly GCF_023630175.1 of Streptomyces cellostaticus. GTDB lineage: Bacteria > Actinomycetota > Actinomycetes > Streptomycetales > Streptomycetaceae > Streptomyces > Streptomyces cellostaticus_A. The sequence goes on from NZ_JALLIN010000040.1 coordinate 5,069, forward strand.
GACGTCCAGGAGGTCACCGACAGCATATTGATCAGTGCGCCGCCGCCGTCGCGGGCCAGGACTGGGGCGAAAGCACGGGACACGGCCCAGGTCCCGAAAGTAGTTGATCTCCATTGCCCCGCTCGCGCCGTCGAAGGAGCCCGCCAGCAGCTCGGTGTCGAAACCTCCGACACCCGCGTTGTTGATCACGATGCTGACGTCATCGGCGGCCGCGGCAGCCGCGGCGACGTCCTCCGGAGCGGTGACGTCCACTGGTGTGCCGGGAAGCCGGTCCCAGACCAGCAACCGGATGGTTTGTCAGTCCCCCTGCGAACCGTCCCGGTTCATCGCGACTCCACCGCGCCATCGTGGTGCCTGTTGCCCAAGGCGGCGACTTGACGAGCCTGACCTCCGGGATCCACTTCCACGCACCCCGCTGGCGAGCACCCCACACACCAGGGCGACTGCGGCGGGCAGCCAGAAGAGCATCGCGTACGCGTCCATGCCGACGAACGCCCGGCCGATCAGAGGTCCCGCACCGGCTCCGAAGCTGTACGTGGTGATCCACAGGGAGTAGCCGAGGGTACGCTCCGACGTCTCGGGCAGTCCGCCGATGACCGAGGCGACGCTGGAGACGATCAGCGCGTAGCCGAAGCCCTGGATGAACCGGCTAGCCGTCCACGTCGCCGCCGAGTCCAGCAGTGCGGGACTCGCCCCCGCGAGGGCGAAGACGAAGAGGCCGGTCGCCAGCGTCACGCCGGGACCCAGGCGTGCGCCTAGACGCGAGCCGAGGACGACGCTGGAGGCGAGGGCGATCGTGTATCCGTCGATGAACCACAGGCGCCATGACTCGGTCAGGACTGGCAGGTCGTAGGCGATGGAGTTGAACAGTGTGGAGTCCACACCGCCCAGGAACATGGGGACCAGCAGCAGTGGGAGGAGGACCTTCTTCGACACGGCGGTGGACGGCGCTGGAGCAACGACAGTTCCGGTCATGGCAGACCTCGTCTCGGTTGGCCTTCTTCGGCGAGCGCAGCAAGGGAAGGACCACTGCGACGACGCCCGGCAGGACTGCTAAATCAGCCGTCGGTCTTCTCTCTCCGAGCCCGGTGGGGCGTGTGTGCGCCGCAGGGCGCTCAGGGCTGGCTTTCGAGGGCGCCATGAAGTCTCCGAGTCGAGGTGAACCATCTAAGGCGGTTCTATCAGCCTGTGATTCCCGTGGCAATCGGCCAAGCCGGTTCCACACTCCTGCCCGGGGCGCCGCGCGAGTAGCGTGCCGGAGCCGACCCCGCGATGGATCGGCGGCCGGAACTGCATAAGTCGAGCCCCGGCCCGTGCGGCGCCCGGAGAGGAGGCGCGGACACGGCCGGGGCCAGCAGGCCTCACCTGTACGGCGACGAACGTGGGCGCCCTACATGCCCTGCGGGGAGGGGAATTCGCGGTTGCTGAGGTACTGCGGACGCGGCGTGTCCGCGGCGTAGGGCGCCCCCCCGCGTGATCTCCGCGCTGTTCAGACGATGAAGATGTTCGAGCGCGTGAACGGCGAGAGGTTCCCGTTGGAGCCGTGCAGCAGGTTCCAGGATGATGCGCTCGCCCGCGCGCAGCTCCGGGTCCTCACCGAGGCGTCGGAGTTCGGACAGGTAGAGGTCCACCTCCTGCGCGGAGGGCAGGTCGTCGAGGACCGGGTAGCCGCTGGCTCGTACTGCTCCAACTGCTCGCCGTCGAGCGGACCCAGAGCCCCTCCCCGCACCGACGGGTTCGTCCGCGGCTGAGGAACGGCCTCACCGAGGACTCGGGTCGGATGCAGGTCGGGACGCTGAGCGACAGTCATAGGCTGTCCTCCTTCTCAGGGGAGCGGCAGCTCTTCTGCCCCTGTAGGGGCGCAATTCATCGGCTCGCGGGGCGAGGCGCCGGAATTCCAAGGCCTTGCTTTCTCGCGGCTCACTGGCTCGTCCTCCGGCCCTTTCGATACTGCAAGCTCGCAGAGGGCCAAGGAAGATCCTACGAGCGTCCTGAATCGCCCTCGACGTAATCAGGACCGCGAAGTGCGCCGTCCGTCCACGGAGACGCCGCCCACGCGCTGCGGGCGCGGGGGTGCGGGCCGGGTGTCGTACCCTCCAGCACTGCGGAACCACCTGGAGCGGTTCTCCTGCTTGTCCTCGATACAGCAACCGGCTAAGGTGGTTCCATGCCCGTCGAGCATTTCCCCGAGTTCCGTCTTGGCAAGGTGCTGGCGACCAGCTTCACTGCGACCCTCACGGAACGGTGCGGTGAACCCGTCGAACGCGTTCCCGTCCCCGAGCGACTGGTCGACTGGTTGGCGGTCAACGGACTCAAGGTCGATTCGTGCAGCGACTCTCAACTGGAGCATGCTCGGCAACTGCGTGAAGCGATCCATGAAGCCGCTACCGCCGTCGCGACGCAGGTCCCCATTCCCGCCGCGGCCGTCCAGGTCATCAATGACTGCAGTACGGGCGGCCGGGCCTCGGCGGTCCTTTCGCCCCAGGGCGGACAGGAGTGGCACCTGGGTTCCGCCTCCGTCGAGGACGCCCTCAGCGTGATCGCCGCCGACGCGGTCGACATCGTCTCGGGCGCGCGTGAGGGGAAGATGGCGTTGTGCGCGTCCCCGACGTGCCGGGCCGCCTTCTTCGACACCAGCCGGGGTGCCACGCGCAGATGGTGCGAGATGAACACCTGCGGGAACCGCGAGAAGAAGGCGCGTTTCCTCGCCAACAAGCGCCAGGACCCGATACGCGCCGGCTGAAGTCGCACCGGCGCGGCCCGCGCCGCGGAGTGCTGCTCGTGAGTTCGGAATGCTGCCGCTCGGCAACCGTCGGGCACTGCTGACGACGAGGGCAGGGCGTTGTTGCCATCAGACTCCCTCGTCCCGCCACCGCACGCAGGTGCAGAGGGAGAAGTGCATGCTGGACGCTCTGGGAATCGACGCCACGGCGGAAGTGGTCTACCGAGAGATGCCGGCGCATCCGCAGGAGGGCGTGGCCGAGCTGGTGCGCGGGCTGGGCTGGCCCCGGGTTCCGGTCCGTACTGGCGCCGGTTGGCGTGACTTCGCGATGGAACTCGAGCCATCAAGCGTGCTTTCGCTCATCTGCTGAGGGCGAAGCGGCGAGTGCACGGCTTCGACGGTGCCTAGGTTGTTCCTATGGAGAGCGTTGAGCTGTTGCCGGAACTGCGTCTGCTTCGTTTCGAGGTCGGGCAGGCGTATCTGTGGCGTGACGCGGACGGGCTCACGTTGATCGATTCTGGAGCTGCGGGGGCCGGTCCGGCAGTCGCCGATGCCATCCTGAGTTTCGGGTCGAAGCCCGGGGACCTGCGGCGTATCGTGCTCACCCACTTCCATGAGGACCATGCCGGCGGTGCTGCCGAGATCGCCGCGTGGGGTGGGGTCGAGGTGTTCGCGCACCGTTTGGACGCCGGGGTGATCCGGGGGGAGTCACCGGCTCCGCCACCGGTCTTCGCGGATGCTCCGGACTGGGAACGCTCCTTGTTCGAGAGCAAGCCGAAGCTGCCGCCGGCACCGCCGGTAGCGGTGGACCATGAGGTCGGTGATCAAGATGTGCTTCCCTTTGGCGGTGGGGCTCGCGTGGTGGCTGCGCCGGGTCATACTCCAGGCAGCACTGCGCTTTATCTCCCTGCCTTCGGGGTGCTCTTCCTGGGCGACGCTGCAGCGAACGTGGGAGGCAAGACCATGGTCGGCGTGTTCAACACCGACCGCTCTCGTGCACTGGAATCCTTGCGGGCCTTGAGCCGGCTGGATGCGGATGTGGCGTGCTTCGGCCACGGTGAGGCGATCGTGGGATCGGCTTCGGCAGCTCTGCGTGCTGCGGCAGTTTCCTCGAGCGGCAGTTGAGGATACGGCGGACATGACAGTGGATCATTTGTCCGAACCTTGCTGCCTGGCTTTGGTCCGGGCAAGGCGGTAGGACTTGGTGCCGGCCTCGATGATCGTGCCGTTGCAGGTGAGGCGGTCGACGATGGCGGCTGCTATCTCGCCCTCGTGTTCCGAATCCCGCTGGTGTGCAGCAGCTCATGTCGTGGACGGATGGCTTCGACTGCTGCCACGGCCTGGGTGTCAGAGGGGCTTTGTAGGGTCTGGCTCCGTGAGTATGGATCGCGAGAAGATCGCCCGAGTCGTTGCCTTGATTGAGCCCGCGGACGTTCTGGAGGCGGATCATCAAAAGGCTGCGCTCGAATGGATCGATTCCGGCGCTGGGTTGCACCGGATCGTGCCGCCGGACCAGCCGCCCATGCACCTGGTGTCGTACTTCGTCCCGTTCGACGACGCCACGGGCTCGATGTTGCTGACGGAACACCGCAAGTCCGGTCTGATTCTTCCCCCGGGCGGCCACTGCGAGGTCGGCGAGCTGCCGTGGCAGACGGTGCGGCGTGAGTGTGTCGAGGAACTCGGCATCTCTGCGTCTGCGGTGCCCTGGCTCGGCCCCGAGCCGCTGTTCGTCACGGTCACCGAGACCCAGGGCCTTGCGGTGCGGCAGCACACGGACGTGAGTTTGTGGCACGTGATCGAGGTTGCGAGCAACGATCATCGGCTGCGGCTCGATCCTGGCGAGTTCGATGGCGCGCGCTGGTGGTCGTTCGATGAGCTGCTGTCCGAACCCGTCGATCGTTTTGACCCGCATATTCACCGGTTCGCTCGGAAGCTGCGTTCAAGGCACACCTCTAGCCTTCGCTGTTGAGACGGGCGGGCTGCGCGGAGTTGGCCGTGGGCGTGGGCGAGGGCATCGCGGAGCTGTTGGTTCTCGGTGCGGAGTCGGCTGATGCGCTCGTGCAGCAGACCCGTTTTCGTGAACAGACGCAGGAGCCTCCGCTGCCGCAGCAACTACTTGCGGTGGCTGCGCCGTTGATGATTGCGAGGAGGTTCTTCTCGACCGCGCGGTTCATCTCGGCGAGCCGTTGATGGCCGTTGTGGTCGGCTTTGGCGATCAAGGCCCGGGTCTGCTCGAGCTGGTGGCGGTGCTGGGGCAGGAACTCGGCGGTGGTCACGAAGACCGGGCAGGTCAAGCAGGCATTGGCGAACTCGCTCTTCTGCTGCAGCCGAAGAGCGCAGTAGCCGTTGGGCAGTGCCGTCTTCGCTCGGGCGAGGTTGTTCTTCATCCAGACAGCATCGGCCAACGGGCTGGATTTGATGGCGAGTTGTGCACCAGCGATGTTGAGCTTCCGAGCCCGTTCCCACTGCTGGCGGATGGTCGTGTCCGACAGACGGGCGTAATGGGCGGTCATCGCGTGCGAGTCGTGATCACGCAGGCGGCGGACGGTCTCCTGCGGGACCTCGTTGTTGATCACCGGGTGCCGAAGGTGTGACGCCACTGGTGCGGCGTGACATGGACCGGACGCCCGTGCTCGTCGCGGCCGCCGCAGACCCGAGCGGCTCGCCCTTCTCGCCCTTCTTGACCCATTCACAGGTCGCGAGGTTGTTGATCAGAGCCGGGGCGACGCTCGCGTTCGCGGTGTAGTCGAAATCGGACAGCCACTTCTGGCGGGGAAAGCCAGCCGCGCGGATGCGCCGTTCTGACCGGCGGCGGTCGCGGTCCTCGCAGTCGGCCATCAGCAGTTCGACAAGGAAAGCCGGTTGGACAGGTGCTCGCGTTCCGCGCGGGCGACGGTGTCGGCGAACTGGGCCCGCATGGTCGGCAGCCGCAGCACCCGGCAAGCGGTGTCGATCGCGGCGTCGGAGGCGGGTTCGGTCAGGGTGTGGCGCGGCCCAGTCAGGGCGCTTCCCTTCAGGACGGTGCAGCAGTTGGTCCCAGCGGTCGAGGCGGGCAGCCGATTGGCCCGGCGTTCAGTCGGACTGGGCAGCCGCTGGTCGGGCGGCGTGACCGGGTCGGGCAGCGGTGTGGTGACGGTGACCGTCGGCGAGCGGCCCTCGGACTCGGCGGCCGTGCGTGCCTGCACCGCGACCACGTCCGCGGTGCAGGCATTGATCGCGAGGGCGGCTCGATTCCCGGCGACTACGTCGCGGTGCTGCAGGTGCCGGTGCAGCAGCAGGACATGAACCAGGGCCTTGGGCCCCTCGCTCTCGCCCAGGCCGTGCTTGGCCGCGGACCAGAACGCCTCGTGAGCCAGGGTGAAGGTGCCCTCGCGGCGGGCCTGGTCCAAGGCTTCGGAGCCGACCAGCGCGCCCGGCTTGGCCAGCAGCACTTCCAGGAAGTGGTCCAGTACGAGCCCTTCGGCGCCCTTCGTGGTCAGCCTGCGGTGGCGGGCGATCTCGGTGCGGCCGTGGAAGACACCACCTCGCTGGATCGCAGCATCACGTGGACGGTGCGGCTGATGAACCGGACAGGCGCCGAGTAGCGGCAGACCCGGACTGCGACCATGCCGGAGCGGTCGACTCGCGGGGTGAACGCGATGCCGGTCTCGAACCCTGCCTCGGGCAGCGGCAGCGGGGCCTCCTGGGCGAAGTCCTGGCCGATGGTGCGGATTCGCATCCCGACCCGCCCGGCCTCCTCCGCCCTCTCGAACTCCGCGAAGCGGGCGTTGAGCTCTTCGAGGGAGTCGACCCGCGGCACCGGGGTCAGGCAATTGCGGCGCCAGTAATCGACCTGGCCCTCCACGCCTCCCTTCTCGTGGGCGCCGCGAAGTCCCGGCTCGCAGTAGAACGGAGCGATGCCGAAAGTCCTTCCACCGCGGATGCTCTTCTCGCGACCGGATCTTGCGGATCACCCTCGACACGGCTGGCGAGAGGTTGTCGTAGCGGTTCTGGCGCCCGGAACTCCGCCCAGCGTGCGAAACGCGTGGACGTGTCCTTCCAAGAAGGCCTCCTGGCCGCAGGAAGCTGTGATGCTTCTCTGCACTTGAAAACGATCACTCACGGTGACGTCATCACGGGGTGGGACCGGAATAGGTCAGAAACCTGCCGTGGTGACCGGTACGCGCTGCTAATCGGGTGGCCGAGCTTGGACTGACCAGCTCACTCCGTCACGGGCAGGCACTCGACGAGCAGGTCGACGACGTCGCGCCAGGCTCGCTGTGCGTGCCGTGGATGGTAGCCGACGCCGGGGACCACGGGGTGGTCGACCGGCGGGTGGTGGAAGGCGTGCAAGGCGCCGCCGTAGACTGCGAGGCGCCAGTCGACCCCCGCGGCCTGCATCTCAGCGGTGAACGCGTTCCGTTGCGCGGGCGGCATGATCGGGTCTTCCGACCCGACCCCGGCCCACACCGGGCAGCGAATGCGCGCCGCCTCGCCCGGTCGGCCCGTGGTCAGTGCGTTGACTGTCGCGATCGCGCGCAGGTTGACGCCGTCGCGCCCGAGTTCCAGCCCGATGGCGCCCCCGGTGCCGTAGCCGACGGCGGCGATCCGGTCGCGGTCGGTCCGCGGTTCGGTGCGCAACACGTCGAGAGCCGCGTGGCCGATGCCCCGCATCCGGTCGGGGTCGGAGAGCAGCGGCATGCAACGGGCCAGCATCTCCTCGGGGTCGCGCAAATAGCGCCCGCCGTGGAGGTCGAAGGCCAACGCTACGTATCCCAGTTCGGCGAGAGCATCGGCTCGGCGGCGCTCGACGTCGCTGAGCCCCATGCCCTCTGGTCCGAGCAGCACCGCGGGCCGGCGGTCGACACCGGCCGGGAACGCGAGGTGCCCGATCATCGTCAATCCGTCGGCCGGGTACTCGACCGTATGCGTCGTAACCGTCGTCATGAGACTGGACTGTAGTGATCGTCGAGCCCGGTCCGGCCGGTGTTCTGCCGCGGGCAGAACACCGCGGGTGTGCCTCTGAAATGCGGCGATGGCTCACAAGACCAGTCACCAACCCCGTTCCCGCGGCCGCGTTATCGGGATCACCTGCCCTGGCCACTGTGTGCTGGAGACTGACCCGCGCGGGTCCACTTGCGCGGCTGTCCAGTCTTCCCACCCAAGGCCAGGCACCTGATCCCCCTCCGTGACGCTACTGGAGCCCATCCTGGGGTACCTCGGAGCAGGCACGCCTGCCATGCAAGAGCCGCGCGGAGACTCCGCGGTGACCGTCCGAGGAAAAGCGATGGGTTCGCCGGTCAACAGCGGGTCCGCCGGCTCACCGCCGACAGCCGCACTCTCGACGAGCGGCTCAAGGCCGCCCGCTCGAACCTGCGCTTCCAGGACCGACGCGTCGCCGAACTCGAAGTCCGCATCACCGAACCACGGCCAAAGTCCTGATCCCTTCCACCCAGGCACTCCATGGCCCGTCCACCATCCCGGTGGACGGGCCGTCCCATGGAGTGGCGATCACCTTGTCCGGCCGCGCTGAACGCAGCCACCATCGTCTGCCGCCTCGCCGGGACAGCAGCACAAGGTCTGAAACTTCGCCCTGGCCGACGCTCTCTTGTCAGTTCCAACGGCCTTGCGAAGATGGTTAGTTCCCGATAGAGATGTGACGTTTCGCCCAGCCCGTTGACCTGTCGCAGCAGACCGTGACGGCCCCATACTCCAGGACCTGACGAACCGACGGGCGAAGGAGCACGGTGAGCGCAGCAGCGGCAGCAGGGACCTGGAAGCTCGGGGACCTGGAGGTGAACCGCATCGGCTACGGCGCGATGCGGCTGACGGGCAACGGCATGATGGGGAACTCCGACGGCCCGCCGATCGACCGCGATGTCGCCGTCCGCCTGCTGCACAGCGCGTTCGAGCAGGGGGTCAACCACGTCGACACGGCCGCCTTCTACTTCTCGCCGCTGCGGTCCGCCAACGAACTCATCAACCGCGCCCTGTCGTCCTGGCGCGGCGACGTGGTCGTGGTCACCAAGGTCGGCCCGGGACGCGATCCCTCCGGCGAGTGGCTCTACATGGTCCGCCCCGACCAGTTGCGTGGCCAGGTCGAGGAGAACCTGCGCCAGCTCGGCCGGGACTGCCTGGACGTGGTGAACCTGCGCGCCGGCGGCCCCCGCACGGCCTCGATCGCCGAGCACTTCGGCGCCCTCGCTGAGCTGCGCGAGGCCGGCCTGGTCCGGCACCTCGGGCTCTCCGCTGTCCTGCCCGAGCACGTGGCCGAGGCCCAGAAGATCGCGCCCGTGGTCTGCGTGCAGAACTCCTACAGCCTGGACTGGCGCCGCGCCGACGAGAGCGGGCTGGTGGACCTGTGCAGGAAGCAGGGCATCGCCTTCTTCCCGTTCTTCGCGGTCTCCGGCCTGCGGCGCGAGGCGGCCGCAGGCCGGGAGCACGACACCCGTGTCCACTCCGTCGCCCGCGCCCACCATGCGACGCCGGCCCAGATACGGCTTGCCTGGACCCTCCACCGCGGCCCGCACGTGCTGGCCATTCCCGGCACCACAAACCCAGCGCACCTGGCAGAGAACATCACCGCCGGAAGCCTGCGTCTGACCGAAGAGGAATTGGCCCTCCTCGACAAGCCGGACGAGGGCACCGCCTGAAACTCTGCCAGCGATGCATGGTGAGCTTCCCCAGTCTGCTGAGAACCGGACCGGGTGGGGCGAGAAGTATCCCTTGTCGTTTTCAGGAATCGCTGTCAGCGGACATGTAGTGTATGAATCGTCGCAGTTCAGAACCGGTGCGCGAGCTTCCTGCGGTCGGTAAACCCGCACACGATCCAGGTAGCCAGCAGATGCTCCATCTCGTCCAGGGTCCAGACCGCGTCGCCCTCCGGGTCGGCACCCCGGTCGGCGACATCCCGCCCGCGGTAGCCGAGAAGCAGTTCCAGCAGCAGTGACTGGATTCCCAAAAAAGCGCGTTCGCAGGCCGCCTTGTCCTGAGCTCGCATCGCCCTCGCCGACAGCACCACCCGGGAACGGTGCAGACACTCCGCGTGGACCGCGTGAATCGCCTCCGCCACCTGCAACGTGACCTTGCGGTGCCCCCGCAGCACGGGGGTGAGACGGCCGTCCGCCAGCCCCATGATTCCCTGTTCAGGCCAGGCTGCAGACCACCGTTGCAGCGTGCGCTCGCTGACCTGCCCCAGACCCAGCTGACGGGCATCGTCCGGGTGCAGAGCCTTCAGCTCGGCCACTTTGGCGAGCCGCCGCTCGGCCAGCGTGGTCCGCTCCTGGTCGTACTCGGGCCGGGGCTCACCCTCCTGGGGCCAGTGTCGGCTGCCGCCGCGGAAGCCGCTCTCGGCCTCCAGGAAGTGGGCCACCCTCAGCCGGAGCCGCTTCTGGTCATCGTCCTTCAGGTCCTCGAGCCGGGCAGGCTGCTGCTTGTCATCCATCATGGCCTCCCGCCGGATAGACCCAGGCCGCATCCCCGAACGGCAGAGTCAGGTCGACGGCCATCCGCCGGCGCCAGAGGAGACGGACCGCGTGCGTGCGGGCCACCGCCGGAACATGCGTCTGATCCACCAGCTCCGCGAACCGCCACGGACGCCGGACAACCGCAGCCAGCAGCTGCCGCTCAAGCCCGAGCGGATCGGCCATCGGACGGCGCCGCACCGACAACGCGTCGATCCCCGCCGGCACCTGCCGGCGCCAGCCGGTCACCACCATGTAGCGTCAGCCCGCGGCGGCCGCCACCTGCGCTGCCACCGCGAACCGCACCTCGTCCCCCTCGCCGATCAGGCCCCCAGGACGCACGTCCACCAGCCACGAGGCTCCCGCCGCGAGCACGAGGAAGTCCGTAGTGTGCGAGCCCTTGCCCTCCGAGGAGGAAAACCGCAGACGGAACGGCTGGGACAGCACCTCGTCGAACCCGCCGACGAAGTCCAGGACCAGCAGCAGCCAGCGTTCGGCCAGACTCTCGAAGCCGTGCTGCCGACGGGTCGTCACCAGGCACTCCAGCCCGAGCCGGGGACGCTGACCGGTCCGCCAAGAGAACCGCCGAACCGGCACCGGCGCCATCGCTGGCCCCGCCGACAGGTCCTTCACCGGGACGATGACCTCGGACTTCCCGGTCTTCCACGTCTCCGTCCACGTACGTGTCCATCCCGGCCCCAGATCCAGGCACTCGGTGGCCCACTCGGGCAGTGCGTACGGCAGCGCAAGGTCGTCCAGCCGGCAGGCATGGGACCACACCGGCACCGGAATCTCGACGACCTGTACGTCACCCAGGACGAGAGCACACCGCAGGGCACGCGCCGTACGCGGGGAAAGGCCCAAAACAACATCAACAACTGGGCTGTACCAGTACCCTGCTCAACTCGCCAGACGAAGCACTCACGCGGAAGGGCAACCCCTAGGGTCAGCTCCGGTCTTGCGCGTACTGAGCCGCGTACCAACTGGAGTCGATGGCGGGGTTGCGCAGCGCCCCCCAGAATCGGTCGTCAGGTATCGGTGGCAGTGGCGGATTACCTAGGTCCGCATGCAGATCTGCACGCCAGTCGACAGTGAAGTGACTCCGGATCTCCGCGCTCTCGCACACGGACCTGTAGGGGGACCCCCAGATCCCGAGGGCTATCTTCTCTGCGGCCCACCTACGAATGCTGTCTCGGTCGGTGTCGGCCTGCGCGAGCACCGCGCGGAGTCGCAAGGCGAGCGGGCCGGTCTGGTCCGGCTGTGGCGGGGCCACACCGCGCTCCCAAGCGTCCAGGGCTGCCTTGACCTCCGGGTAGTTGTTCAGGCCCGTTTCGACCGCCAGTCTGCGCAGCTGCTTCCGCGCGGCGTCGACCACCCGCTCATGCGGCAGGATCGCGATCAGCGCACCGAGTTCCTCATGCCCGTCCAGGTGGCTCACGTGGAGCAGGTCGGTGGGACTGTAGGACAGCTCCAGCTCTGGCAGCTGCTCATCCGGTCCGGGAAGGGGCTCGTCGGCACTGCACTGCGGCCTGGCAGGCAGAGGCCCCTCCCAGAACAGCCGGCCGTTTAACGTGACGACACCAGCGTCCTGGCCGCGCTCAAACTTGCCGGCCAATTCGGCCAGATACTCACCCAGCGAGTCGGCCTCCCCGAAACTGGTGCCGGTCTCGTCGAAGAACCGCCCGATCGCACCGAAGAAGTCCCGCCCGGTACGGCAATCCGTCAGAAGACCGTCCGACGTCACGTCGTATGAACCGAACTTCACGTAGTCGTGAAGCCAGTAGCCCTCGGTCTCCCCGTCGAGGCCTTGGTCGATGCCGCGCATGAACCCAGTGTCCCCGAGGATTCCGCTCACTCCGAGCAGCCGGTCGCCTGTGCTGAACCGGAAAGCCTCAGGTCCCTCCAGCGCCCCGTTGTGCCGGAGGAGTGAAGCGACCAGGTCTGGAGGAAAGGTGACACCGAGTTCCTCTTGCGCTGCCGCGATCTCGTCGTCCCCTGCGGGCGGCCGTAGCGTGGCAAAAGTGCGGGGTGCGTGCTCGCGCAGCCACGCGTCGATGCGAGTCCATGAGGCCTGGACCAGGTCTGCTGTCATAAGGCTGACCCTAGAGGCCGCCACTGACAGTTTGATCGTCGCTCATCGGTCTTGTCCGCCGTGGTGGCGTTCAGGCCAGCAGATTCGAGTGGCCCCTTGCCCCGACTCACCAAGCCGTCGATACCGGATGTTCCGGTCACCGACTCACGTGCTCACTCGCCAACTGAAGCGCTCAGTCACAGTTGTGTGACTGAGCGCTTCAGTTGGCGAGTGAGCGCGCGGTTTGGCGAGTGGAGCGGGGCCGCGTCGACGGCTTGAGTGAGCTGGGCCGTGGCAGTGGGGTGGGCTGAAGCTCAACCACCAGAGCGGTCAGCTCCTCGTAGAGGTAACGGGGGGTGGAAGACACAAGATCTCTATCGGATCACAGTGACCACCCCTCGCGCCTTCACCCCAGCATGCGAGCCGTTGTAAACAGCTACGGACGCTTTTCTGCGGGGACTTTCCGGCCCGCAGCTTGCGGCTTCAAGCCAGATGTGATCAGCAAACGGAACTGTCATGTCCAATTCATTCGCCGGTCATCTGCTGTCGTGAGTCTCGCCCGAGTACGTCGATCACGGGAGCGCAATCCAAGTTCGCCAAGCGGGGGTCCGACGGCGAGGCGAGCGTCACCGGGTTCGTTGGCACGAGGCCGCGCTGGGCCGCGATGCCGTACAGCAGCTTCAACGCGGCCTGCTCCTTCGCCCACGTGCCGCCGTCGACCGGCGCCGGATTCGTCGCCCCGCGCCGGCGCCAGTCCTCCCAGTCCTCGACGTCGTCCTCCGACGCCTCGTCCCAGTCCAGCCCGCGCTGCCACAGAAACGTGAAGAACAGCCGGTAGAGCGGGGCGTACGTGACCTGCGTGCCCTGTGCCTTGGCAAGAGAACGCCGAGCGTCGCAGGCACTCATTCAGCCGAGGATCAACCCGGCCATTCGGCGAGATGGGGATCGGCTGCCGCTCGCGCAGCCCGAGCGCCCGCTCGCGCTCCTCCAAGTCCTCCCAGCCGGGCACGGGCCGGCCTTCTGCCGGACTGCCCCCGGCTCCCACCCAGAACAGACGCCACTCGTAGACCACTTGACTCGCTCAGCCGCAACACGATCTGAGGCAGCACAGCGTATGTCCACAGAACATCGTTACGTCCTCCCCGCCGACGCGGGGGTGTTCCGTCTCCGGGGATGCCGTTGTAACCAACTTCAGGGCAAGTACGTCTGCGCATCGTAAGGTCAGGCACTGACATTGATGCTGATACTCAGGTTCCGGTGGTCGTGGCTCGGGCACTGACTGACGCCCTGCTGGGCTGTCCTCCCGCTGTTCTGTCCGGCTGCCGGAACCTGTTCTTACGGCTCCGGCCGGGCGGAACATGACCTGATAGGAGCTTGGTCAGAACCCCCCTCAATGTCTGAGCCGAAGCACGGTAGTTGTCACCGAGGCAGGCTTGTTGTCACCGACTGGTGTGACGTTGACCGACCGGCCAATGGATCACTTGAGGCATCGGGTGGTGGGGCGGCCATCCCAGCGGCAGCGGCGCGTCGTGCCGTAGTCGCTCATCCACCCGTGTGTGCGCTCCGCCTCCCCGCGCTTGCCGACCTGGACGGGGGCGGCTACGCCCCTGCGGCGGTGCAGCGGTCCTCCGGCGCGTGGAGCCAGCCGTGAACCTGTGCGCCGCTCATGCACAGGTTGTCTTTCTCGTTGTTCGAGATCAGTCCTCGTCGGCCTGAGTGATGGCTGTGCGCAACAACTTGGCCATCGATCGGCCGGCCACCAGCAGTGGTTCCGGATCACGGGCAGCCCGGCTGAGCATGAAAGCCCCCTCCAGCATCATGACCATCGAGTACGCGAGAGACTGCGCCGTCTTCGGTTCGGTCACCCAGCGGCCGAACCACCCTGTCGCCGTGCCGACCCACTCCTCGAAAACCTCCGCCGTCGCGATCCGCAACACCTCATTGCTGCTTGCGACCTCCAGGGCCACGGTTCCGATCGGGCACGCGTCGGCATAGTCGGCCGCTGCAAGGTCGTCCGCGGCCGCTTCGAATGCGTGCACGAGGGACTCCATCGGGTCCGGCGCGCTTTCCAGCAGCGCCAGGACCATTCGGCCGTACTCGGTTCCGGACGTGCGGATCATGTCCTCGGCCAGTTGCTGCTTGCCGCCAGGGAAGAAGTGGTAGATCGAGCCGAACGGTGCGTCCGCCTCTGCCGCGATCCGCTTCAGGCCGGTGGCCGAGTAGCCGTGTCGGCGGAACAGCACCGTGGCGGCACTCTGGATCCTGGCTCGCGTGTCCGTCTGTCCCATTGCCTTCCACCCCTTTTCCTTTCAAGGTTACAGTAGAACGATCTATCAAATGGGGGTTGGGATGCCGAGAATCGAGTTGTCGTCCGGACCGATCGACTACCAGGACACCGGTGGTGAGGGGCCTGTGCTCGTGTTCGGCCACGGTCTACCGATGAACGAGACCCAGTGGCGCAAGGTGGTCCCGCTGCTGGACGGATACCGCTGCGTCCTGCCCACGCTGCCTCTGGGTGGTCACCGTCAGCCGATGAACCCGGATGCCGACCTGTCCCAGCGCGGTGTCGCCCGGCTCCTGGGCGATTTCATCGAGGGGCTCGGTGCGGGCCAGGTGACACTCGTGCTCAATGACTGGGGCGGGGGCCAGTTCCTGGTGTCGGAAGGGCAGGATCAGCACATCGCGCGCCTGGTGCTGGTGACCTGCGAGGCCTTCGACAATTTTCCCCCAGGGCCGGCCAAGGCCATGGCTCAGGTGTGCAGGGTTCCCGGCGGCGTCTGGCTCCTGACACGGCTCATGCGCGTTCCCGCCTTCCGTCACAGCCGGGGCGGATACGGCGGGATGAGCCTGCGTGGGGTCCCCGACGAGGTCATGGACGACTGGTTCGCGCCCGCCACCCACAGCAGGGCCATCCGCAGAGACTTCGCCAAATTCGCCACCGGGGCACCCGCGCGCAAGACCTTGCTCGCCTGGAGCGAGCGACTGCGTGACTTCGACCGCCCGGTACTGGTCGTCTGGGCGACCGAGGACCGGTTGATGCCGCGTGAGCATGGCCCCCGGCTGGCTGGGTTGTACCCGCAGGGCCGGCTGATCGAGATCGCCGACTCATCCACCCTCGTCCCCGAGGACCAGCCCGAACGACTCGCCCAAGTACTCACCGACTTCCTGATCGAAACCGGAGCAGAGCCGGTCCGACACGTCTCCTGAGCGCGGGGACGGCAGGTGGGTCCGACAGTCCCTACCGCCGTCCCGCCAGCCGAAGCTGCAAGCCAGGTCGGTGCCGCTTGGCGCCGGGTGAAGTGGCGCATCGGATCACCCGACAGCACCAGCTCGTGTACGAGGCACTGTACCGAGCCGGACGCCTCGTCCCCACCAGCCCCCCATCAGACCGTCCATCGGCCCCAGACAGCCCGCAGCTTGCGATCTTCGCTACTGGTGACAAGAAGGCTGCCGAACAAGCACTTGTGACAAGCCGTGTGCCTCACTGGTGACAACCAGCCTGCTTCGCCCGGTCACATTCACCAGCTCAACCGGCTCTGCGGGTGACAACTACCGTGCTTCGGCTCAATGTCCTGTCTGCGCCACCCGGCCGGTGCCCACCTCCGGTTGGGAAGGCATCATCAGCATGGCATCAGAGGCTGCGCAGGACATCGGCGACCAGGACGTGTTCGGCGGGGTCGACTCCCATGCCGACACCGTCCACGTCGCGGTCATAGGCGACAACGGCGGCCACCTCGCAGACGCAGAGTTCACCACCACCGCAGCCGGATACGCCGCGGCCCTGGCCTTCCTGGATGCCCACGGCCACGTGATCGCGATCGGGGTGGAAGGTACTTCCTCCTACGGTGCCGGCTTCACCCGCGCCGCCCGCTCACACGGGCACACGGTCGTCGAGGCCAACCGGCCCGACCGGGCCGAACGCCGACTGATCGGCAAGTCCGACCCCATCGACGCCTACGCCGCCGCCCGCGCCGCTCTGTCCGGACGGGCCTCCAGCGTGCCCAAGGACGGCACCGTCGCCGGCATACGCGCTCTGCACAACGCCGCCCGCTCCGCCGTCAAGGCACGCACCGCAGCCGTGAACCAGATCACCCGCATCCTCTTCACCGCGCCCGAGAGCATCCGCGCAAAATACGGGCAGCTCAAAGGAACGGACCGCACCGACACCCTGGCCCGGCTGCGGTCGGCCGGGGACGCGGTCCACGCCGCTGTCCTAGCCGCGCTCAAGATCCTCGCCCGACGCGTCAAAGAGCCGACCGGCGAGCACGAGGCCCTGACCAAAGCCCTGGACAGCGAGGTCACCGTCCAGACCCCGGGTCTGCGGGCCGCCTACGGAGTCGGACCCGACACCGCGGCCCAGCTGCTGATCACGGCGGGACGCAACCCCGAACGCATGCGGACCGGGGCCTCCTTCGCCGCGCTCTGCGGAGCCGCACCGGTCCCCGCGTCCAGCGGCCGGCCGAACCGGCACCGCCTCTCACGCGGCGGCGACCGGGCCGCTAACCGCCGATCATCTGCTGGTCAGGACGAAGGGGCGGGCTGCCAGCCCTGGCAGCCCGCCCCTCAGCGACTCCGCCCGTCAGGCCAACGGCACGCTGCGGTCGGCGTGCACGACCGTCCCGTCGGCCAGGCCCACGTAGGGCCGCATCTGCGTGTACGGGATGCGGTGCTCTCGCACTACCCGTCGCAGCTCATCGGCTCGGATCAGGAACCGTGCGGGAGGGGCGCCGGGAGCGAGCACGTGGGGCAGCGGAGTTGCCCAGTTCTCGCCTCGCGTGACGAACATGCGCCGGTCACCGGGGAGCTCGATGCCCCAGCTGGTGATGGCGATCGGCTGGTCACCGGTGTTGACCGCCTCCACGCTGACGAAATGATCGCCCAGGTCCTGGCTCCCGTCGCGCAGGTCGTACACAGGGATGGAATTGGAGACCTGGAGGATGACCCGGGGGCCTACGGGAGCGGGCAGGTAGGTCGCGATGTGGAAGCGGTTCTCCTGCTGGTTGTGGTTTCCGACCTGCAGAGCGGCGGGGCCATTGAAGGTGTTGCCGACTACGCCTTGGCGGGCCGCGAATTCCTGCTGCTCGGCCACCAGTGCCTGAAGCTCGGTCGCGACCTGCTGCTGCTCGGAGTCCTCCAGGTTCTCCAGGAGCGACTCGAAGCGGGTCTGCCACGATGCCTCCTGGCGCAGGCGCGTCCGCTCCGTCTCGCCGGTGGCGTCGGCCTCCTCCAGAACCTGCGCAGTGCGGTCGAGGAGTGCGTCAGGGCGCAGTTCGGCTGAGCGTGTCGATGGCCTCGCGTAGCCATTGTCGCTCCGCTGTCCCGGTGGCCCGGGCGACGCGCAGCATGCCTTCCCGGAACAGGTCCCCGGCCTCCTCCGCGCGCACCGGCTCGCCCTCCCGGTAGAAGAAACTTGATGGAGTCTCCAGGAAGTCCAGGCGGCGGCGCAGCACCGCGGCCTGCTCGGCGGGGTCGCCCAGGTGCCGCAGGAAGGCCAGGACCGTGTTGAACCGGACATGGTCGGTGATCTCGGCCTGCTTGGGCGTACGCAACCGGGCCAGCAACTGCGCGCGGCCTTCATCGGTCAGGGTCAGCACCCGGCGCGGGGCCGCGCTCGCGCCGCCTTCCGTGCGCTGGTCGAGCAGCCCGGCGGCGAGGAGCCGGTTGATGGCCGGGTACAGCGCGCCGTCACTGACCGGGCGGACATGCCCGCTCAGCGTCTTGATGCGCTCCTTCAGCTCGTAACCGTGCAGCGGCGCCTCGGCGAGGAAGCCGAGGATCGACAACTCCAGCACGCCTTCTCCTCCTTGCGGTGCCCTGGACACCATGATACCTCTTTTCGGGCTACCTCGATCCGAGGTAGCTCTTTGGGTGAGGTCGAGGAGGCCGGACGTGAACCCCCACCGCAGGCAGCTCATATCGCTCGCCCACCCCGTCTACTTCTCGCTCCTCGCCTCGGTCGCATCCGGGATCGTCAACACCGTCTGGGTCTCCCGGCTCGGTGGCGCCGCCGTCGCCGCCGTGGCCGTCGCCACCAACACCGAGAACGTGCTGCTCGGTGTCGCCCTGGTCTTCGCCTCCGGTACGACCGTGCTGGTGGCGCACGCCCGGGGCGCCCGCGACCCGGCCGCTGTACGGGCCGCCGTACGCGGCGGTTGGGTGCTGTGCGGGCTGGTCAGCCCGGTCGTCGCGGTGGGCGGGTTCCTGTTGCGTGGGCCCCTGGCCCGGCTGGTCCTCGGCAGCGCCGACCCCGAGTCCCTGCGGCTGGCCACGGCCTACTTCGCGATCTCCCTGCCCGGCACGGCTGTCTTCTTCGCCCAGCAGCTCATCGACGGCATCCTCAAGGGCACCGGCGACACGCGCACCCCCCTGCGGCTCGCCCTCCTGGCCAACGGGCTGATCCTGCTGTGCGACCCTGTCCTCATCCACCTCTACGGCGTGCTGGGCGCCGCCGCCTCCACCGTGCTGTGCCGCTGCGCGGCCCTCGCGGTGGGCCTGCGCTCCCTGCGCCGCAACGCGCTGCTGCGGACGGCCGCCAAGGCCCGTCCCACCGACCCGCTCCCCGCCGCCCTGCACCGCGCGCTCACCACCGGGCTGCCCATGTCCGCCGACTTCACCGTGCGGCAAGGAGGGGCACTGGTACTGGTCGCGATCGTCGCCCGGCTCGGCGTGACCGCGGTGGCCGCCTACGCCATCGCGTACAAGGTGATGTACGTCGCCACCATGGCCTTCTACGCGGCACGGCAGGCCGCCGCCATCCACACCGCGCACACCCGGGGCGCGGGCGAGGACGCACGGAGGGACATCGGCCGGCAGGCGGTACGACTCTCCGGGACGCTGGGGCTCGGTGCCACCGCTCTGTTCGCCGCCGCCGCACCCTGGATCATGGCCGCGTTCGGCGCCGGACCCGACGTCGCCCACCAGGGCGTGCTGTTCCTGCGCTGCATCGGCCCCTACCTACTGCTGATGGCGTGCTTCATCGCGCTCGGCGGGGTCTTCGAGGGCAGCGGGGGAGCACCCGCGCTGGTCCGGGTCACCCTGCTCGGCACCGCCGTCCAACTGCCCCTGGCGTACGCCCTGTCCGGCCTCGGCCTGCCCGGCGTCTGCCTGGCGCTGGGGCTCGCCATGGCCGTGCAGTGCGCGGCCGCCGCGGTGCTGCTGCGGCGCGCCCGGAGTCAGGCGGAGACGAGGGTGTCCTTGGTGCGGGTGGGCTGAGGCGGCAATAGCCTTGTTCATGAGATCGGGTGAACAAGGCCATGCGGCGCGCTCAGATCCGATCGGCAGGATCGGGACGAGCTCGCAGACGTGGAACACGTCGGTGCCGGGACGCGGCCCGGGGCGTGTTCGGCAAGATTCATTCCGAAGTTCGCGCCCTCCCAGGCCAGTTGAGGGAGCCGACCGAACCGTGGGCAGGTGATTCTCACTGGTCATCGATGCATCCTCCATGATCGGGAGTCACGCCGAACGATTTACAGTCCCTCGGTCATCGAAGCCACCCTCTGCCCCCTTTACCCGCTGGGCTGTGCAGCGGTTCAGCTCTTCGCGATCGGGGTGCTCCGGCCGGGGGAACCCGGGTGACACCCCCGGGCGTGGTCCCCCGTGCGCGGACGGCGGGGCTGCCACCGTGTACGACTGACGCCCAGTTGAGCCTGTGTGGAGGCCACCCCATGCCCATTAGTCAGTCAGTCGGCCGGAACGGCGCGAATCTGCGGCGTGAAGTGCAGTACGTCCAAGGGCTGCTCAACATTTTCCGCGCCGAGCGCGGTCAGACGGTGCTGGCCCTCGATGGACTCGTCGGCCCCCGAACCATCGGAGCGATCGAGGAGTTCCAGACCGTTGTGACGGGGATCGTCGACGGCCGGATCGATCCCGGAGCGCAGGCCATCACGGCGCTCGAAGAGCAGACGGTGGGGGTGCTCGACGAGCTGCGCACCGTCACCATGTTCGCGCTGCTGCTTTCTCACCGGCCGGTCGAGGAGGAGCCACCGGTCGTGGAGGACCCGGTGCTCGACGACGCCGAGCTGCAGACCCTCGTCCAGTCGATCTTCGCGGAGTAGGAGCGCAGGCCGTGGATCCGACTGAAGAACTCATCCTGGAGCTTTCCCAGGCCCTTCTCGCGCTCTTCAACTCCTCACGCGGCGCGATGCACGGCATCTACCAGGGTTCGCACGAGGCCGCGCTGTTCGAAGCCCAAGGCGGGGTCATCGGCCCCGGCGGGTTCAACCACCTCGGGGACGTGCTGAACACCGCCCGTAACATCCAGAGCAACCGCGACGTGGCTGAGCTGGTCCTGAACCGTTTGCAGGGCGTTGGACCCGCGCTCGGCGTGCGCGTACGCAGCCTGTGCGACCCCGTCCTCAAGCTTGCGGATGACTACTTGAGGATCGCCCGGGAGACGAACAACGCGGCGACCGTGCTGCGGCAGACCGATCCCACTCGCCTGCAGGGGGTCGTGCTCGGGCAGGGCGGCCTCGGTCCCGAAATCGGCCGCACCCCGCAGGCCCTCGTCACCAACCAGCTGAACGCCATGTCTGCTCAGCTGACCGCCCGCAATATCGAGCCACGACTGATCCCCTCCACCCAGTCCGCCCTCCAGCCCGTGCTCACCTCCATCCGGCAGCTGCCCCTCAACGGCCGGGAGGCCGCGGCGAAGCTGGCCGGGGTGCTCAGTGCAATGCGTGTGCTGATCGGCCAGACAGCCGTGCGGGCCGGGGTGATCGGTCGGGCCAGGCTCACTGCTGCGCTGCTCGGCATCGAAACGGCCCTGGTCGAGTTCGGCGGCCGCCTGACCACGCCGATCATCATCATCGACCGCCGCCTGCTCCACCAGCTCATGGGCGTACCGTACGTCGACGGCGCCTGACACCGTGTCCTACATGGTCAGCGTGAGGAGGCGTTTGTAGCAGCAGATCACGGTGAAGGCCAGGAAGTGGCTCGCCGTCACCGCCATCTGCTGCACCCTCATCTGCTTACGCGGCGTCACCAAGACGATGTGGGCGTCTTGAGGATTGTGTGAGCCTTCTGTATTTGCTCTACGGAGCCGGAGTCCGGCAGGCCTGCGTCCGTACACGCGGCCTATGTCCGCAGGACGGGACGGCGCCTCCGGCCTCGTCGAGGGATGCCGCCATCTATGCCCGTCGGCCCGGCAGGCCCTCTGCGCGTCGGCGCCGGGACGACGAGCTCACCGAGCACGTTGCCGCCCGCGGTGGCGTAGGCGACCATCATCAGCCGGCCGAGGTCGTGCGGGGCGGCGTCCACGGAGCCCAGGTCGATCCTGGCGTCCTCCATCTCCCAGAAGCGGTTGGCGGGCATGCCGCCGTACCGGGCGGGGGCAGGTACCCCGCGCAGGAAGAGATCGTGCGGCTCCGTGCCCTCGCCGGGCGCGAACGTGGGGACGGCGTCCAGGGCGTACCACTCCAGGCGCCCGCCGGTGTACTCGGAGGCGGCCAGTTCGGTGTCGCCGAGTCCGGAGGCCCGTACGGAGAAGGCGTACTCGAGGCGGTTGTCGTTCCAAGCTGCCGGGCGCCGTCCGGTGGCGCCTTCCGGCTGGGCGGGGGCAGGTGCCCTGGTCTGCCACCACTTGAGCCACGCGGCCGCCGGCGCGGCGAGGGCGGCCCGGGCGGCCGCATCGAGCCCCAGAGCTTGGGCCTCGGCCGCCGCGGCGGCGCCGTCGGGACCGGTCAGTACGCGCAGGCCGGTGGCCAGGGCGGCACCGTCCGGCAGCCGACGGTGCAGGGCGGCCGCCAGTCCGCGCGATGCGGGATGCCCGCCCGTGAAGCCGTAGCGGACGGCAAAGACGGGCAGTTTCGCGGCGAGCGCCGCATCAGCGAGCTGCCGGGCGAAGCGGGCGCCCGCCGTGACCCGCAGCCGCGGATCGGTGCCGGGGGCGGCGGGCTCCTCCTCGACCAGCCGCTCCAGGGGCTCGGCACCGGGGTCGTAAGGGCGGAAGGCGAACTCGGTAGCCGGGCGCCAGCCGTCCAGAGGGTGCGTGTCGGCGTTGACGTCGACCTGGACGGCGGAGCCCGCGTCCTCGCCGACGAACTCGCCGAACTGCCACTGGCGGCTCAGCATCCACAGCGGATCGTGGACGCGTGCGCCACCCCGTCGCCGACGCCGTTGTCGCGGGGCACTGGTTCGAAGCGGCTCACTGGTCTCAGAGCTCCCCGAAACCCACCATGAAGGGCTGCTCGAGCGGCAGTGGGCCGCGCATCTCGGGCAGGTCGATGAGGTCGAGGGCCCGGATCCGGGCGAGGTCGAAGGTCTCCTCGATGACAGCGTGCACGTCCTGCATCCGCCAGCCCCGTGACCGGTCGGGCGGCACGGCCAGCAGCAGGGCTTGCGGGGCGCGGGCACCGGGTCGAGCCGCGTGGAAGGCGAAGGCGGCGACTTCCTCCGCCGTACCCGGTTCACGTCCCTCCCACGGGACCGATTCCGTCCAGGCGTCCACCACCAGGCCCGCGAGGCTGTGCGGATCGGGGGTCGCGGTGGATCCGGTGCCCGTGACGGCGTCGGTAGCCAGGACGCAGCAGGAGCGTGCCGCCGACCGCCCGCTGCCCAGTGCCTCGCGGGCAGCCAGCAGTGCGGCGAGGTCCTGCCCGGAGCGTACGCCGTCCAGCAGCGCGAGGGCGCTGCGCACCCGGCGGGAGGTGAGGTTGACGGCGAAGGCGTCCTGGTTGCTGTGGGCGAGCCAGCCCGAGCGGAGCACCGCCGCCGTCGTGGCATGGTGCAGGGAGGGAGCCACGAGGTACCCGTCGCTGGCGATGCGGTGCGCGGGCTCCGCGGGTGCCACGTCCACCAGCCAGCCGTAGGCGCCGGTCCGCAGCCCGGACGGCTGGTCGCGGGTTGCGGCCAGGCGGGCGGTGGCCAGCGAGGTCACCCAGGCGTCGAGGCGGTGGGCGGCGGTGTCCAGGCACTCGCACAACAGGCGTTCCACCAGCGGCAGGTCGAGTTCGGCCTGTTCCTCGAGGAAGACGACGTCCTCGGCCAGGCTCCGCAGCCGGCCGAGTATCGCGCGCCAGCGGTCGACCATGTCCGGGTCCTGCCACAGCTCCGACCCGACGAAACCGGCGAAGAACCCGGCGATGATGCCGCTCGCCACGATGGGCACGCCCAGCGCGTACAGCACGCCGGCGGAGTCCGAATCCACCAGCGGTGCCAGGCGGGCCTTGATGTCGGCCCCTTCGGCCCTGAGGAAGACGAGCTCCGGCGGGGCCTCGGTCGCCGGGTCCCAGGCGGCAAAGGTGTCCAGACGTGCGAAGGCGATGTCAGCGAGGGCGGTCAGTGGGCGGTCGGCGACGAGGTCGAGCATCTCCGGTGCGGGTTCGGTCATGGCCGAGAGTTCGGTTCGGGGCGGCGCCTGGGGTCCGCGCACGGCGAAGGGGCTGGTGGCGCCGACTACGCCGATCGTGGCAGGGGGCGCGAAGGACCGTCTGACGTTGACGGGGTCGTTGTTGCTGCGCCGGATCCGGCGGGAGGAGGGCCGGAGGCTGAGCAGGTCGAGCAGGACCGCGTCCTGGTCGAGCCCTGTTCCCACCCTTGGAGCGCGCGGGATTCTCAGGGCGAAGGCGTCATGGACGGAGGCCACCACGGCGGTGACGATCTCCGGTGCGACGAGCACAGCCCTTGCGGCGGGGCGATACGGCTTCCTGGTCACGACCAGAAAGACCGCAGTACGGTGATGGCCGTTACGATCACGGGCGCCCAGTCCAGAAAGGCTTGACGCAAGGTCAGAGCGCTCTCGTGACAGGCGCAATGCTCGTGCTGGTCCATCGGTGCCTCACCTCACTTGAAGGCCGAGAGCAGTGCGCCGCCGACGTCCGGCAGGGTACGGGCGGTGTCGGTCGCCGCGTGGGTCCGTGGCTGTGGCGCGGGCAGCACAGCGCGCACCAGCCGGCGGCGTACGCCGAGGCGCGCTCGACGTCGCCGAGTTCGAGGTGGGTCCCGACATCCGACGCTCGGAGTGCGCCTCTTTTCAGCCATGCTCTTATCGCGTCTGTGTACGGAAAGGTACTTCCTCGAAAGGCCATGCACCTGACAATCTTGCAACGACCACTCGTTTCGTACGGCCCGGCCGGTGCCCTCAGCACGGCCGGGCCGTCTTCGGAGGACGCATTGATACCCCACATATCCAGCCGCCCTAGACGCACGCTGGTGCTGGCCGCCGCGCTCGGCGCCGCCCTCGCGTTCGGCGCCCCAGGAGCCCTCGCGGGCACGCTCCCCGTCGTCCCCTCCACCGCACCGGCCGCCAAGGCCCACGCTCCGGCCGCCGTGCCGGCATCCCAGACGGCGACCTGGGTGGCCGGGACCCGTGCCTACCTCGTGATCACCGCCCCCGGCGACAGTTCGGCGGTCCGCTCGGCGATCACGTCCAACGGCGGCACCGTCTTCTCGAACTTCGACGCCATCGGCGTGATCGTCGCCCACTCGGCGTCCAGCTCATTCGCCGCGACCATGCGCGGCGTCGGCGGCGTGCAGCAGGTCGGCGCCACCCGTACCTCGGACGTCCCGGCCGCCGCCTACGACCCGGCGCTCCCGCCCAATCCGGCCCAGGCCTCGACCCCTGCCGGAGAACCGGTCCGGGCCGACATGAGCCAGATCAAGGCCGACCAGGCCTGGGCCGTGAACCCGGGCTCCGCCTCCGTCACGGTCGGCATCCTCGACACCGGTGTGGACGACCAGCACCAGGACCTGGCGCCCAACTTCGACGCGGCCGACTCTGTCTCCTGCGCCTACGGCAAGCCCGACACCCGTGCCGGGGCGTGGCGGGACGTCGACACGCACGGCACCCACGTAGCGGGCACCGTCGCCGCGGCCAAGAACGGCAAGGGCGTCGTCGGCGTGGCACCCGGGGTGAAGATCGCCGCGGTCCGGGTCGCCGAGCCGGGCAACTCCTTCTTCTTCGCCGAGAACACCATCTGCGGCTTCGTCTGGGCCGGTGACCACGGCTTCAAGGTCACCAACAACAGCTACTACACAGACCCGTGGCAGTTCAACTGCCCGGACAACATCGACCAGGCCGCCATCATCGAGGGCGTCAAGCGCGCCCAGGAGTACGCCGAGGGCAAGGGCTCCCTCCAGATCGCCGCCGCGGGCAACGAGAACTACGACCTCGCCCACAAGACGACCGACTCCGCGAGCCCGAACGACTCGACGCCGGTCACCCGCACCATCACCAACGCCTGCCTCGACATCCCGACCGAACTGCCGGGCGTGGTCACGGTCGCGGCCAACGGCACGGGCGTCACCAAGGCTTCGTTCTCCAACTACGGTCAGGGCGTCATCGACGTCGCGGCGCCGGGCAGCAGCGTGTACTCCACGGTCCCCGGCGGCGGCTACGGCAGCAAGAGCGGCACCTCGATGGCCACCCCGCACGTGGTCGGCGTGGCGGCCCTCATCGCCAGCGCCAACCCGGGCATCACACCGGCGCAGCTCCGCGCCAAGCTGGCCGCCCAGGCGAACGACATCGCCTGCCCCTCGGACAGCCGCTGCACGGGCACGACGGCCAACAACTCGTTCTTCGGCGAAGGCCAGGTCGACGCCCTCAAGGCCGTCGGGACCACCCCGCCGCCCGGCACGTACTTCGAGAACCTCACGGACTTCGCCATCAACGACAACGCGACCGTGGAGAGCCCGATCGCCGTCACCGGTGTGGCCGGCAACGCCCCGGCCACCCTCAAGGTGGGTGTGGACATCAAGCACACCTACATCGGTGACCTGAAGGTCGACCTGGTGGCGCCGGACGGCACCGTCTACACGCTGCACAACCGCACAGGCGGCAGCGCCGACAACATCGCCCAGACCTACACCGTGAACGCCTCCTCGGAGGTCGCGAACGGCACCTGGAAACTGCGCGTCAACGACAACGCCGCCTTCGACACAGGCAAGATCGACGCCTGGAACCTGACCTTCTAGCGCAAGGCCCGGCAACGCCCTGCAGATCTGGTCCTGCACAGGCACCACCAACCAGCAGTTCCACCTGCCGGCCTGACAAACCGCACGGCCGCCGTCCGCGGCCCCGAACCGGTCACCACCGCCGCCCTGCCTTGGACCGCCGACTGCGGCGGCCCGGAGCAGGGCGGCGTCAGCACGACGAGGCTACGAGCACCCCGCCTGGCTCATCTGACCGGTCTTCAGCATGATCTAGGGTCCGTATTCAAACGGATCTTGCCCAGATCAGGAACGATGCGAGGGCGACCGCTGCTTCATAGGAGGTCGCAGCCGTCCTCGGCCGCTGCGTGGACGGGCCGGCCGGCGGGCGCTGCTTTTGGCACGGTCAGTGCGGGTACACGCGTGTCGAGGCCGTACGGCACGCAGGTCACGGGGTCGGTGATGCCGACGGCGGGCCCGCGCAGTTCCGGGAGTGGCCGTCGGCGTCTTTGCCGACCAGCCAGGCGCCGACCGCCAGCGGCAGGGCGAAGAAGGCCAGGGTGCGCTCGAGCACGGGTGGGCGGGAGGGAGGGCCGCTCAGGCGGTCTGCACGACGTCGTCCTGGCGCAGCGGCACCGCGCCCTCAGCGTGCTTCAGCGCCTGCCGGGCAGCGACCATCGCCGGACCCTCGACGCCCTGCTCCCGGCAGCGCGCCCACCACGGACGCAGTTCGTACGCGCTGCTCTCAGCGGAGCTGGCAGCGGGTGAGCGGACTGTCGGGGATGACGAGAGCGGGGTACACCCCGCACATCAGTGGGCAGCCTAGCCAACCAACCACCTCGTCACGCGCAGCAGTTCACGAGAAGAAGCAGGTCATGGCCCTGTGCGGCACGTCAACGACGAGAGTCCGACATCGTGTGGGAGCTACCCGGGTAAGGCGGCTGTCGCCGTGGTGCGTCGGTCGGCTGCGGCGCGGCTGCGGGCGCTGTCGGCGGGGTGGATGCCGTAGCTGGCCGGGTCGCGGCCGATCAGGTCGCGGTGCAGGCGGCGTATCCGCAGCGCCAGGTCGAGGTGGAGGCGGGGGCGCCTATCGCGGACCTCGGCGATCGTACGGGCGTTGACACCCAGGCGCAGGGCGAGTGTGGTGGCGGGCCATCCGGCACGTGCCAAGTCGGCCAACAGCCGCGATGCTTCCGCGGAGTCGGTCAGGCCCGGGGCGTCGGGGGTGCGACGGTGGGGGAGCGGGATGCCGAGGATGGCGTCCGCAGTGGTGCGGGCGATGTTCCGGACTGTGGTGCCTTGCGTGGGGGTCCGGAGCACGCGGCGGATCAGGGTCACGGAGAGCCCGGCTCGGTCGGCGATGTCCTGCGCGGACATGCCGTGCTCGCGCAGCCGGACCGCCCACCGAGCGGCGGCGTGCGGTGGGACACGGGTGGACAGACCGCGCGCGCGGTCCTGGTCGCGCCGGCGGCGGGCACGCAGTGCTGCGTGGCGGCACTCGGCACGGGTACAGCCGTAGTCGGCGCACGATGCCTGGCCGTGACGGACTGACGACCGCCGCGGCCGACGCCGGCGCGCGGCCGGCACGGCGACGGAAGCGGACTGCTCCCCGGTGAGTGGCATGGCGATTCCTGCTGCGAGTGCGGTGTGTCGGCTCACGTTACGCGCCGCCACCGACAAAGCAGCCCCGTTGGGCACGCGATAGCTGAGCAGCATCCGAAGGACCGCATCCCATGAGGACGACGCAGCGTGGTTGTCACCAACAAGGCACGCGGCTTGTCACAGATGCTCATTCAGCAGCCTTTCTGTCACCAGTCCCGCGACCAGCCGCTGGAGGGGTGCGCGGCCGTAGGCGCTCGCCCTGCGGTCCGAACATGATCAGGTACTCGACGGGACCGCCGGGGCTGGCGTTCGCCACCCCGTGCGGGGTGCGGGTGTCGAACTCGGCGACGTCCCCGGGGGTCAGGATGAGGTCTTGGTCGCCGAGCGCGAGCCACAGCCGCCCGTACAGGACGCACAGCCACTCGTGGCCGTCGTGGGAGATCTGACGGGGCCGCGCGGGCGGGTCCTCGAGGGCGGGCAGGATGTGCTTGTGGGCGTGCAGGCCGCCGACGTACCGGGTCAGCGGCAGCACCGCCTTGTCGTCGCCGAAGCTCAGCGGCGCCGTAGCGCGCGGCTCGGCCGCGGGGGCGGGTGCGGCGCCGGCCAGCTCGTCCAGGGAGACGCCGTACTCCTTCGACAGCTGCAGCACTGCCTCCAGGGTGGGCTTGCGCCGGCCGGTCTCGATCCGCGACAGCGTGCTGGTCGAGATGCCGGTCGCACAGCTGACACCGGCGAGCGTCGCGCCATGCCGCTCGCGCGCGGCCCGCAGCCGGGGCCCCATCGCGGCCAGTGTGCCGTCCACGTCGTCGACTGCCACCCTCCCGCTCCTTACTTGCCGTGCCGCTCCATCGCCCTGTCCTGCAAGTTTGCCAGAATGGCAAGCCTGGTCGCGTCGGGCGGGTGCCGCGCCCCATGATCGATGGGTAGCCGCCTCCCTCCCCCCCCCCGCGATCCGAGGAGAAGCCCATGCAGCCCATGCAGCCCGAGCCGACCGCCGAGCTCCGCCACCGCACCGTCGAGGCTCCGGCCGGGCGCCTGCACCTGGTGGAGCAGGGCATCGGCCCGCTGGTCCTGCTCGTGCACGGCTTCCCCGAGTCCTGGTACTCCTGGCGCCGCCAACTCCCGGCCCTCGCCGCGGCCGGGTACCGGGCAGTGGCGATCGACGTGCGCGGCTACGGCCGCTCCTCCAAGCCGGAGGCGACCGACGCCTACCGCATGCTCGACCTGGTGGAGGACAACGTCGCCGTCGTGCGCGCCCTCGGCGAGGAGAACGCGGTGGTCGTCGGCCACGACTGGGGCTCCAACATCGCCGCCACCTCCGCCCTGCTCCACCCCGAGGTCTTCCGCGCCGTCGGCCTGCTGAGCGTCCCCTACGCGCCGCCCGGCGGTCCCCGCCCCACCGACATCTTCGGCCAGATCGGCGGCCCCGAGCAGGAGTTCTACGTCTCCTACTTCCAGAAGCCCGGCCGCGCCGAGGCGGAGATCGAGCCCGACGTCCGGGGCTGGCTCGCGGGCTTCTACACGGCCCTGTCCGCCGACACCATGCCCGCCCAGGGCGAGCCCGACCCGCACTTCGTCGCCCGCGGCGGCGGCCGGCTGCGCGACCGCTTCCCCACGGGAGTCCTCCCGGCCTGGCTGAGCGAGGACGACCTCGACGTCTACGCCGGGGAGTTCGAGCGCACAGGGATCACCGGCGCACTCAACCGCTACCGCAACATGGACCGAGACTGGGAAGACCTCGCCCCGCACCGCGGAGCCCCGATCAAGCAGCCGTCCCTGTTCATCGGCGGCGCCCTGGACGCCTCCACCACCTGGCTGTCCGACGCCATCGACACCTACTCCACCACTCTCCCCGGCCTGTCGGCCTCCCACCTCTTGGACGGCTGCGGCCACTGGATCCAGCAGGAGCGCCCTGATGAGGTCAACCGCCTGCTGACCGACTGGCTTGCCACCCTCCAGGGGTGAACCAGACGGGCTACCTGGGCAGCTTGGCGGTTCGTCCGGAGTCGTCCTGTCGCAATGCAGGTGTCTCTTGATCTTGTTGGGAGCTGCGGCGTCGCCACCGTGACTGAGACGGCCGGGGTGCGGCGTATCAATCGATCGTGGCTTCTCGATGGACATCGTCCGGGCAGCAGCGGAGATCCTCACCCTCCCGAGTGACGGAACCGACAGGTGCCGTGAGAATCGAGCCCTCAGCGACAGTCCCTGTCCCGTCTCATTAGGTCTTGCAGAGACAGGGTCGCTGACCTGCGGGCTGACAGGTTGAGTCGAGACTCAGGGCAGGTGGAACGGGGCGTCTCGGGAGAGCCGTGGACGGAGCCGAGCGCTCGTCTCATCGATCATGCCGAGGGAGGGGGTCCTGAGCTGGGATTCTCGGTCTGCTTCTGGTCACCGAGCGCCGTACGACCGGGCGCTGGTGCAGGTGGTCCCGCCGCTACTGAGATTCCTCGCGTGATGTCGCTGGACGGTCTGCCCTGACCTGCCGCCACCAATGGCTGTGGCGCGACACCAGGCGAAGATCATCAGTAACGGCGGCCCTACCGTCCCGGGCTGACGGAGACCCCGGCGCGAGCTGCCATCATGGGCACGGTGAAGACCCCGCCGGAGCGGGGTCTTCACTGTGCGGTCAGGCTGGTGACCGTGGTACGGGTGTCAGGTCACGTCGACGTAGTCGCCCGAGGAGTTGCTGGCACCGGTGGTGGTGTTGCCGCTGTACCTCCAGCGCCAGGTGCCGTCCTGGGAGGCTGTCACGGTGGTCTTCAGGTGGCCGGTGCTGCTGGAAGTCACCGACTTGACCGTGGAGTAGCTGCTGGAACCGGCGGGCTTGAACTGCAGTTTCACCAGCCGGTCACCATAGTTGTCGTAGCGGTGCCGACTCCAGTTGGCGCGCTGCACGGTGCCGGTGACGGTGATCGGCTTGCCCTTTGCGACGGGTTCGGGGGACGCGTTCGCCTTCTGGATACGCGAGGCACGCTGGAGGCGGACCGTCGCGGAGAGCAGGTCGGTGTCGTAACCGCCGTTCTTCTTGATGCCCGTCCCGAGGGTCTTCCACGCCGCGGCGTCACTGTTGACGAGATGGTTGCCGTTCCCGCCCGGCATGCCGTCCGGGTCGATGGTCATCGTCTCGGCGCAGTCGCGGAATGTGTAGCCCCCTGCGGAGGATGTCCTGCAGCTCCACCGAGTCGTGGAGATCGCAAGCAGGTACTTAGTGGTCCCGTTGGTGCGGTAGGCCTCGACCCACCAGTCGTCGAGTGACACGCTGCTCTTGACCGTGTAGGTCAGCGGGGCCTCGACCTCGGCACTGAGGCCGACGACGATGGGCTTGCCGTTGTTGAGGACGACGTTCGAGAACGAGATGTCGCCTTCGGCCGCGTGTGCCGCCGGCGCCGTGAGCCCCACCCCCACCATCGCCATGCCCCCGGCCACCGCCGTGGCGGCTACCCGCCGCACGGTCGTCGGCATTCTCCGCTGCACAGCAGCAGACTTTTCAGTGATCAATCCCCACCCCTGAGTCGAGTATCCGAACGGCGGATCGACTGCCGCCGCCGGAACTCTAGATCATCCAGGGGCGGTACCCGACACCGCTCTCGATGGCAGGCCCCAACAGGCCGGACCACGACTCAGCCGGCAACGTACGCAAGCGGCACCTGCGGCGGCTTCATCGCCCGGCCGTTACGGGCCAACGCCGAAAAGAGGAGAAACCAGCCATACTTGCACCCGTGAAGGTGCCCGATTAAACATGCTCAACTCGTCGGATGAGCTCTGGAGATGGCTGATTTTAAAAACCAGTTAAGCATACATTCCGCGTCGGCGGTCAAGAAGCCAGCTGTGACCGAGGACGGTAGTTGGCACATGGAGTGTGCTAGTTGGCAAATCTTGATGCGCCGCCCTCACTCGATTGTGACTCAGCAGGCTAGCTGTCGTGTCGGCATGCAATCTGTCGTCCAGGGCGGGCTATGACTCAAAATGATCAGACGCCCGCCCACTTGATCAAGTAGCGCCCCGGTGTCGATCTTCTTGACGAGTAGGTCACCTTGCTGGAGAAGGAGCTTTCGTAGGGCCGCGTAGTGGTTCAGGGCGTCCGGGCGGGAGAGTTGGAACCAGGTGTTCGCCCGGCGCTGTCGCCAGGCTTGGCGAGCGTCCGGAGGCTGTTCGGATTCGGCTGGAGTATTGGGCGGACCGACGCCGCCCAGGGACTCCAGCCCCAGTGCTGCCAACAGGCCGGGAAGGACCTCCGCCTCGACTGGTTCCGCCAGTTCGTACGTTCCGGCCTCGCCGCGGCCGTTGGACTCCTCCGCCCAGTTGGCCACCGCTGCGGTAGCAGCCTCTCCGGGATCGGCTTGCCCGTCTCGATCACGATGCGTATCGCACCCTCACGGAACTCGGCGTCGTACTTATGTTGCTTGGAGCCCATGAACCTCAACTTCCCCTGGTATCACGGACTCCACATGAGGGGACCTTCAGCGTCGCTGGAGGCCGACAGCAAGGCCGCCCAGCAGGAATTCCTGGAGCCGGCCGGGCAGGTGAGCGGGTTCGTCCCGCCCGGCCGGGCCTGGGCGAGCAGCGCGGGCGGGAACGGGCGGAACGATCGGGCGGCCAGGTGCTGTCGGGGCGTCAGCCGGTCTGCCCGGGGACCTGCTTGTTGGCGTCGACGACTGCGCGCTGGGTGATCGCGCTGGTATGCGTGACCGTGCCAACCGTGAACTCGCTGTCCTTCACGGGCTTGACCACCACGACACGCTCGCCGAGGAACTGCAGGGTCTTCTTGTCGAAGATCCACTCGGTGCGCTGGCCGTCGGCGTCGTTCTCCCGGGCGATCGCGATTCCGTGCCGGCCCGTGGCGTCGGCCGCGTCGTCCACCGCGGTGACCCCCGGGATCCTGGCTGCGGCTTTGTACAGGGCGGCGCTGACGTCGGCGGGCGGGTAGCTTTCGGTCAGCAGGTCACCGATGGCAACGAACGCCGCCTGGTCGCGCGGGACTTCGGGGTCCCGGTAGGTCTCCGACTCGCTGTAGATCTTCCGCAGCAGTGCGTCGGGGTCGGTCGGCAGCTTGGCCAGGGCGTTGTAGGCCCCACTGTGGGGGACGTCGCTCGCCAGGGTCATGCCGTTGTCGCTCGTCTGGCCGGCCTCGATCAGCCAGCCGTCCTTGCCGTCGAGGGAGCTCCAGGCCTGGCGGGAGTGCAGTTCGTCGCTGACCACCCGGGACTTGTCGTCGACGGTCTTGACGTAGGTGTCGGCTACCTTCGAGGCGATGTAGACGTACTGGCCGGCGTGCGGGGCGGGCGCGGAGGTGCCGGCGGCGGCCAGGGAGATGCGGTCGAGGAGTTCGGGGGCTCCCTTGGCGTTGGCGACGCCGATCCGGGTGGTCAGTGCGGGGCCGGTGGCCAGCGCGGTCTTCCCGTCCGTCTTGCCGCCGGTGAAGGCGAGGCCGCCCACGACTGCGCCGGCCAGGGCGAGCGCCGCGGTGGGCATCAGGACCGTGCGTCGCAGGAACGGGTTGGACCGCTTCGCAGGTGCGACGCGGGCGGCAGCGGCGGTGCGGAGGTCTTCCTGGATCTGGGTCATCATCTGCTCCTTGTGGAACTGGTGGCGGCCCGCCGGCAGATCCCGCTCGGTGGCGGGCAGAAGGCTCTGCGTCTCCGTCCACTCAGCCGGGTGAGGCTGGTGGGAGGGGCTGGCGTTCATCGGTTTCCTTCCTGCGCGGACCGGACCGCGTATCCGCGGTCACCTGTTATCTGCCGGTTCGCGCGGTTGAGTTCCCGTTTTCCTTCGAGCAGTTGTGTGTCGGCGAGTCTGCGCAGCTTTGCGCGGGCACGGGAGAGGCGGGAGCGGACGGTGCCGATCGGAATGCCGAGGGCACGGGCCGCGTCGGCGTACTCCATCCCCTCCCACATGCACAGCGTCAGGACCTCGCGCTCAGGACGGTTGAGCAGACTGAGCGCGGCCAGTGTGGCGTTGATACGACGCTGGTCGTCCAGGCGTCCGACGGTCTCCTCGGCGTGGTCCTCGACCTGTTCCTCGGTGGCGTTCGCGGCGGCTGCGGCGCTTGCCGCCTTGAGGTAACGGCGGTTGCTGCGGTAGTGGGAGCGGGCGACGTTGGTGGCGATACCCAGCAGCCACGGCCGCAGTGAGCCTCCTTCGGCCTCGACCGAGGCACGGCGCCGCCACGCCTCCATGAAGGTCGTCGACATGACGTCCTCGGCCAGCGACCAGTCGGCGGTCAGCCGGAAGGCATGGTTGTACACCGCGCGGGCGCACTCGTCGAAGAGCTCCGCGAAGGCATCCGGATTCCCGTCTCGCACCCGGGTTCGCATATCTGTGGTCACATCTACAACTGACGGTCGAAGCGGACGAGTTCCCGTGAGCCGCGTCACACCCCTCGCGCAGCCCGCCAGGGCGGCGACCGTACAGGAACGTGACGGAGACGGATCCCGGCGAGCGCCGCAAACGGCGTGAACATGCAGGTCGTTGCCGACCTCGCGGGCAAGCCGGCTGTGGGTCTCGTCCGCACTGCCCGGCCGCACTCACGATCTCACTGCGGCCCGCACCCACCGCATCATCCGGATCTGCGAACGCCAGGGCGTGTCCGTCCTCGCCGGCTGCGCGTGCATCGGGGCCGGCTCCTGGGTGACCACGCCGATCAGGCGTACTCCGCACCAGAGCCTCACCGCGAGCCAGCGGACGCTCAACCGGGCCCTGTCAGCGGCACGAGCACCGGCCGAACGAGGCGTGGCGAGACTGGGGTCCTGGCGCGTCTTCCACGGAGCTCGCTGCAGCCTCAACCGCATGACGGTCATCGTCGTTGCCGTCCCTGCTCCGGAGCGTCAACGCTGAGAATGCTCATTGAGTTGCAGAGCGAGGGAAGAGGCGGTCTGCGGCGCGCGGCCCCGCGTCGGGGTCAGGGCCGGGAAGGGCGGCGACGCCCGCGCGGAGACAGGTCCTGCGGTTCCGAACCATCAGGAATCCGGACCACGGCTGAGTTGCTGTTCCTGGTGCTGTCTCAGCCCGGCACCGGTGACTGACCGTGCAGTCTTGGGTAGGGCGAGATCGATGAGTGGACGTCCCTTGCGGAGGTGGCCATCCTTCCTGGCACTGAGGAGTTGGAGGGTGGGGCCGAGCCCCCTCAATCTCGCCGGCCCACCGTTCGGCCTGGGACCGGACTGAGTCACCGCCATCACGGTCCCGCCCTCACGTGCGAGCGGCCTTGCCATCGCAGGGACGTCGCACGCCACCCGGATGTCATGCGGTCCCCCAGAACCGGTTCAGCACCTCCGCGCCCCGATCGGGGTCCTGCTGCATCCAGTAGTGGGTGAGGTGGTCCAGTTCCACTGCCTGCGCCCCGATTCGCCTGGCCACGTCCAGGTCCATTGCAGGCTGGGCCATGGGGTCGCCAGTCGGGATCAGGACGAGCCCCGGCGCCGGAGCGGGGCGGTCGAAGCTCTGGCCCCAGTCGGTGTGGAAGTTGGGCCAGGCCGAACGGTAGAGCGTCAGGATGGCCGTGCTCATCTCCTCGTCGTGGACGCTGTCGACCTCTGCGGCCAGATCGGCGCTCATCCCTCGGGGGCGGAGGAAGTCGCCGAAGCTGGGACTGCCAGGAGTCTGCGTGCGCAACGAGGCGAGCAACTCCTCACCGTCCGGGCTCTTCTGGAAGAGGGTCGCCGCTTCGTGCCACTGATAGTCGGGGTGCCAGCCGTGGGCGACGTCGGACACCCAACTGCGCACCGGAACCTCGTAGGCGGAGACGATCCGCATCACCAGGTGCGCACCCCAGTCGTGGCCGACAAGGTCGACGGGCTCACCGAGGGCTCGCAGCTCGTTCGCCAGCCAGGCGGCGTATGCCTCCTTGCCATCCAGGCGAGCCGGGCGAGGGCTGCCGAATCCGGGCAGTCGCACGGTTGTGGTGGGGCGGTCGATCCGCTCCCGGAGCTCGTTCCAGACAGAGGGCGTCTCGGGCACTCCATGGATCAACACGACGGTCATGACCGCTCCTGACAGAGTGAAGTGGATTATCTATCCACTTCACTCTAGCACCCGCCTGATAGGCTATCCATATTGATTTCGAGGAGGGCCATGAGAGCCGACGCCGCACGCAACAGGCAGAGGATCTTCGAGGAGGCCCACAGCGCCGTCATGCGCGGGGAGACCACGCTCACCCTCAACGAGCTCGCACGCAAGGCGGGAGTAGGCGTGGGGACGGTCTACCGGGTCTTCCCCACGCAGCGGGCCATGCTGGAGTCCGTCCTGACCGAGGCGGTCCGAGAACTCATCGATGCCGCGAACGCAGTCGGCAGACACCCCGACCCCACCAAGGCCCTTGTTGACTTCCTCCGCACGGCACTCCTGGCAGCCATGGCCCAACCGGGCCTCACTGACGTTCTGATCACCGGGTCCGACGAGACGGACTCTTTGCACCGGGCCAAGACGGAGCTGGTGGAAGTCACCTCTCACCTGCTCGCTCGTATCAACCCGGTCGCTGCCCTCACCGGCGAGAACCTGCTCAAGCTCCTGTGCGGACTGATTCACGCTGTCAGTGAGCACCCTGCGGAGCGGCAGGGTGCAGCGATCGACAACTACCTCGGCATCCTCCAGGTTGGCCTCGCGCCCACCCCCTGACGGCCACATCCGGAGGTGGGGCCCGAGCCTGGTGATGGGGCCGGAGGCCGCATGGTGCTTCGGAGTGTGCGGGCCCATGGATGTCCGGCAGTTGCCACATCGGCTCTGGCTGGCGTCGGCGGAAGAAGCGGCGGGTTTCGGCCAGCGAGTTCGGCTTGATCCCGGGCTCGGTGCTGCCGGGGCAGGCTGTGCTCGAGGTCGGCGTTGACCAGCTCGTCGGGGTTCGGCTCGGGCGAGTACGGCGGCAGGAAGTGCAGCTCGACAGCCTCGGGGTGGGCGGCGAGCCAGTCGCGGACCTTCCAGGAACGGTGGGC
This sequence comes from Streptomyces cellostaticus, assembly GCF_023630175.1. GTDB lineage: Bacteria > Actinomycetota > Actinomycetes > Streptomycetales > Streptomycetaceae > Streptomyces > Streptomyces cellostaticus_A. The sequence goes on from NZ_JALLIN010000040.1 coordinate 41,696, forward strand.
GGAGTGCCCGTCGACAACGAGGTGGATCTTGTGGTCGAAGTGGCCGGCGAGCCGGTCCAGGAAGCGGCACATCACCTCGGCGGTGAAGCTCTCGGTGAAGACCATGAAGTGCATCCGGCCCTTGGCGCTGATGGCGGACATCGCGTTCACGGAGAAACGGTTCCCGCTCCGCCGCACCACGGGCGTCTTCCCCTTCTCTCCCCAGGTGCGGCTGGTGACCTGATCGGAGCGGATGCCGACCTGGTCGGCGAAGAGGATCTCACCGCCGTCGGCCTTCGCCTTCGCGTGGATCTTCGGCCAGGTCTCCTGGTGCCAGCGACGCACGGCCTCGGGCTGCTCGACGGTCCGTTTGTCCGGGCGCTGGAAGAACAGCCCCAAGCGTCGCAGGTACTTGCCCACCCCCGGGTCGGTCAGCCGTACCCGGTACAGCTTCGCGATCAGGTCACCGATCAGCCGCCGCGTCCACAACTGCCCGCTCAAGCCCGCGTCACAGGGCCGGTGATCGAGGACCGCCTGCCGCACAGCGGCCTGCTCGGCCTCCCCGAGCACCTGGTGCACCCCGACCCGGCTCACCCCGCGGGCGCATGACGAGCGCCTCACGGCCGCCGGCCTGCGACTTCGCCCACCAGGTGTCGACCGCCTTCAGCGACACCCCGAAGACCGCCGCCACGTCCTCACGGTCGTGCCCCGCCACCAACGCGGCCACCGCCCGCAGCCGCAGGGCCTCCTGTGCCGACGGCGACGGATGCCGCGCGCTCCCCACCGGATCGCTCACACCCCACCAAGGAACCAGAACCCAAACCGTTTCGGATCAATGGCTGAGGCGGCGAATGGAGGACCGGACAGCTTGGACGAAGCTTGTGATCCGGGATGTTGAGGAGTCGGAGTCTACGGTGAAGCCGCCAGACTTGAGAGTGGTGACGGCCTGCTCGACCAGCGCCAGGATCTTCGCGCGGGACCGGTTGACGGCCTGCTGGTCTGCGGACAGCGTCTCCCACCGGCCGGGGTGAGGAACACGGACCGTGCCCCCGGTTCCTTGGTATCCCGTGTCGGCCCAGCAGACGATGCGGGCCCCTGAGAGAGCGTCGATGACACGGTGCTCGCGGGCCGGGCGGACGTCGTGGAGGGCCCCGGGCAGGGGAGGGGAAGGCCACGGTGGCCGACCGAACGGATCGGCGACGACCTCCATGCTCACCCCGTGTAGCGTTTCAGGCGGCGCATTGCCTCGCGCTTCCCTTTTCCTTCGGTGGCGCGCCGCTCCCCATTGATGCGGGTGGCTTCGTCCAGTCGCATGCGGGTGACGCGATGCGGTGCAAGGCGGCGTTGGTCTGTCTGTCCCCACTCCGGTTGAGCGGTCGATGCCGGCTCTGGCCCGAGAGGACTGCTCGACGAGACTGACGCAGCAGAGGGCGGCGAAGGAAGCATCGCTGCCCAGTCGCTCCGGGGTGTCGCCGACTACGATCGACAGGGCCGCTGCGCTGTCCGGCCCGATCTCAGAGGGACTGTGCTGTGCCGCCTGGCACTTCTGGTTCGGATCTCGCTGGGCTCGTGGGGGGCCACGCCCTACCACCGCGGTGTAGGCGGTGCGTGGCCCCGTCCGCGCCCGTCGCCCGGTTTCACCGGGCGCCGTCTGCGTCTCCCCTTCTCGCCCCGCGATGGCCGCCGTGGGAGCGGGGCGGGACCCAACGGGGGAGGGTTGCGGTGACGATGAGTCCGCCGTGCTTGCGAGGATGCGCCGAGACCTCGCCGCCGTGGGAGCGTGCGATGGCCCGGACGATGGCCAGGCCGAGGCCCGATCCCCGCTCGGATTCGGTGCGGTCCGCTGCCAGGCGACGGAAGGGCTGGAAGAGCGCCTCGACGTCGTCGCCCGCGACCACGGGGCCGGTGTTCTCAACCGTCAGGGCGGCGCCGCCGTCCGGGGCGGTGCCGGTGGTGAGGCGTACCCAGCCATGCGGCCCGTTGTAGCGGACGGCATTCTCCAGCAGGTTGTGGATGATGCGTTCCACCATCACGGCGTTGCCCGAGGCGATGACCGGTCGGATCTCCAGCCGCAGGCCGATGCCTGCCGCGTCCGCTTGCGGCTGGTGCAATTCGGCGGTGTGACGGGCGAGCGCGGCGAGGTCGACGGGCGTGTAGTCGGCGATCCCCGCCTCCCCCTTGGCCAGGGCAAGGAGGCCGTTGATCAGGCGTTCGTTGCGTTCGTTGACGGTGAGCAGGGAGAGACCCAGGCGCCGGGTGTCTTCGGTGGCCGTCCTGCGGCGTAGGGCCACCTCGATGAGGGTGCGGTTGATGGCAAGAGGCGTGCGCAGTTCGTGGGAGGCGTCGGCGATGAAGCGCTGCTGGTCCTGGAAGGTCTTCTCCAGGCGACCCATCATTGTGTCGAAGGTGTCGGCGAGCCGGGTGACCTCGTCGCGGGAACCGGTGAATGCCAGCCGCTCGGCGAGGTCGCCGCGGGAGGCGATGCGCTGCGCGGTCTGCGCGATCCGGTCCAGGGGACGCAGCACCCGGCCGGCCATCACGTAGCCGAAGAACGTCGCCACGACCGTGAGTCCGCCCAGCGCGAGGGCGCCCTGGCGCAGCAGGGACTGCAGGGCCACGGCCCGGTAGCTCTCCTCCAGCTCACGCAGTCCGGGACTGCTGGCTGCCGGGCTGGCCCGGAGGTCCTGCGCGAGGGGGGCATGTGAGGCTTCGGACACCCAAGTGATCCCGTCCTCCCTGGTGACGAACAGGGCCCCCGCCGCCTGGAACCGGTCGGCCAGCCCTGCTTCGAGCAGCAGGTAGGTCACGCCGAGCAGAATCACCCCGCAGGCCATGAACAAGGTGCCGTACAGGAGCGTGAGCCGGATGCGGATGGGCGGCTGCGGCAGTCGCATCGACCGCGCGAGGCGCCTCACAGGATTCGGTACCCCGCGCCCGGGACGGTCAGGATGACCTGCGGCTGGCCGAGCTTCTTGCGCAGTTTCATCACCGTCACGCGGACGACGTTGGTGAAGGGGTCGATGTTCTCGTCCCATGCCCGCTCCAATAACTCCTCGGCCGAGACGACCGCGCCGTCCGCCCGGAGCAGTTCCAGAAGGACGGCGAACTCCTTGCGTGCCAGGGACACGTGGTGACCGTCGCGGTAGACCTCGCGGCGAGCGGTCTCCATTCGCAGACCTGCTCGCTCGTAGGAGGGCGGGCCCGCAGGCCGAGCACGGCGGGCCAAGGCGTGCACGCGGGCGACGAGTTCCTCGAAGGCGAACGGCTTGGGGAGGTAGTCGTCGGCGCCCAGGGCGAGACCGTCGATGCGGGAGGGAACGTCGGAGGCTGCGGTGATCATCAGCACCCGGGTGCTGCCGCCGGACTCCACGACGGCCCGGCACACCTCATCGCCGTGCACCACCGGCAGATCGCGGTCCAGCAGGAGCACGTCGTAGTCGTGCACGGAGAGGTGTTCCAGGGCGGAGTCGCCGTCGTGCACCAGGTCGACGGCGAACGCCTCCTCGCGCAACCCCTCGGCGAGGGCGAAGGCCAGCATGCGCTCATCCTCGGCGATCAGCACTCTCATGCCGCACAGGATGGCAGAGGCGCGGATAACCGGAACGTAAACACTTCCGGTTACGCCGGTGATACCGGGCCCCACCTCTACTGGTCCCCGACGCCGGGAGACGCCCGGCACGGAAGGGATTGTCGAGCGCATGCGTACCAAATCGCGCACTCGCTGGGGCCTGCTGGCCGCCATACCGCTGATGAGCCTCCTGCTCGCCGCCTGCGGGGGCGACAACGGCGGCGACGACAGTGTCGCCTCCGCGGGCGGTGACAAGCAGAAGGGCGAACAGCAACTCACCGCCGCCGAGAAGAGCAAGAAGTACACCGCCTGCCTCTCCGAGCGAGGCGTGGCGCCACCCGGCGGAAAGGCCGGCGAGGACGCGCCCGAGCAAATCGCCTCGCCCGAGGAAGTGGAGGCCGCGCTCGCGGCGTGCAAGGAGTTCGCACCCACCGCGCAGGACATGCAGGACAAGCCCGACGCGAAGCAACTCGCCCAGATGCGCGAGTACGTCAAGTGCCTGCGCGCCAACGGCTACGACGCCCCGGACCCCGACCCGGAGACAGGTGGTATGCCGGTCGACCAGGACGCCATGAAGGACATGGACAAGCTCCGGGCCGCCGCGGAGAAGTGCAAGGACGTCAACCCCGCCTCCCAGCGGTGACGGGCGGCGACGCCATGACACACACACCCGACACCGGCACCGCGGACGATAGGCCCAAGCGCACCGACCACCTCCCCACTCCGGCGGACCCAGCACAGACACCCGCACACAACCCGCCGGACACGCCTCTCGACGACACCCGGCAGGGGCCGCCACGCACCCGCCGCCCCCGCACCGTCGTCGCCCTCGTCGCGGTTGCCGTCGCGGTCGTCCTGGGGACCGTCGGGGTGGTGGCGTACGGCGCCGGCGACGAAGGCGGGAAAACTGACAAGGGCAGCGGCCTGCCACCGGCGACCGCCACCGTGACCCGCTCCGACCTCGCCCGCGAGGACACCGTCACCGGCAGCCTCGGCTACGGCGACAAGCAGCCACTGCTGAGCGGCGCATCGGGCACCCTGACCTGGATGCCGAAACCCGGCACCACCATTGCGCAGGGTCAGAACGCCTTCAAGGTCGACGGGCAGCCCGTCCCTCTCATCTACGGCGACACCCCGCTCTACCGCGCACTGCGCCCCGGAGCGAAAGGCCCCGACGTTGCCGAGGTGGAGCGTGCGCTGGCCGCCCTCGGCTACACCGGCTTCACTGCCGACGAGGAGTACTCCGACAAGACCGCGGCAGCGGTCAAGCGCTGGCAGAAGAGCCTCGGCGTGCCGCAGACGGGCACGGTCGAGCCCGCCGACCTGGTCGTCGCCGGCGGCAAGATACGCGTCACCGGACACGAGGTGAAGCCGGGCGAGCCCCTCCGGCCCGGCTCACCCGTCCTGACGTACACCAGCACCGGCCGGCTGGTCGTCATCGACCTCGACGCCAAGAAGCAGAACCTCGTGCGCCGCGGCGACGCGGTCGCCGTCATCCTGCCCGACGGGGCGCGCGCGGCCGGCACCGTCTCCTCCGTCGGCAAGGTGGCAAGCACCGAGAACGGCGGGGGAGGGCCGGGAGGGGACGACGGCAAGACGGTCATCAAGGTCACCGTCCGGATCGACGACAAGGACAAGGACAAGCTCGGCAGCTACGACGGCGCGCCCGTCGACGTGGAGATCACCTCCGAGAAGAAGAAGGACGTGCTGACCGTGCCCATCTCCGCACTCCTCGCCCTGTCGGAGGGCGGCTACGGCGTCCAAGTCGTCAAGGGCTCCGTCACCACCACCGTCGCGGTGAAGACCGGCATGTTCGCCAACGGCCGGGTCGAGATCACCGGCGACGGACTGAAGGCGGGCGACAAGGTCGGGGTGCCGCGATGACCTCCACCGTCGTGCGCCTTGACCGCATCACCCGCTCCTACCCCGGGGGCGTCACCGCCCTCGACGGCGTCAGCCTCGACATCCGCCACGGCGAACTGGTCGCCATCGTCGGCCCCTCCGGGTCAGGCAAATCGACCCTCCTCAACATGATCGGCAGCCTGGACCGGCCCGACCACGGCACCGTCACCGTAGACGGCCACGACGTCGCCACCCTCGGCGACCGGGAGCTGTCCGCGCTGCGCGCGCTGCACATCGGCTTCGTCTTCCAGCACTTCCATCTCACCGCCGGTGTCCGCGCCCTCGACAACGTCGCCGAGGGCCTGCTGTACGCGGGCATCCCGCTCGCTCAGCGTCGCGTCGCCGCCCGGGCAGCCCTGGAACGGGTCGGCCTCGGCCACCGCGTCTACCACCGGCCCCACGAGCTGTCCGGCGGCGAGAAGCAGCGTGTTGCCATCGCCCGCGCCCTGGTGGGTGAGCCGAGCCTGCTCCTCGCGGACGAGCCGACCGGGGCCCTGGACTCCCGTTCAGGAACCACCGTGATGAACCTGCTGCGTGCCCTGAACGCCGAGGGCACCACTGTGGTGATCATCACCCACGACCGGGAGATCGCCGCCTCCCTGCCCCGCCAGGTCCACGTGCGCGACGGCCGCATCGTGCACGACTCCGCGCCCGGTGCCACGCAGACCGGCGCGGCCGACGCCCAGGCGGTGTCGCCGTGCTGAAGGTCTCTCGCATGAACACGCGCGACATCGTCCGCGTCGGAGCCTTCGGACTGCGAGCCCGCCCGCTGCGGGTCTTCCTGTCCGCGCTCGGCATCGCCATCGGCATCGCGGCGATGATCGGCGTCGTGGGAATCTCCACCTCCAGCCACGCCGAACTGCAGCGCACCCTCGACCGCCTCGGCACCAACCTCCTCACCGCGACCCCCGGCCGGACCTTCAGCGGCGGCGAGGCCAAGCTCCCCGAACGCTCCATCGACATGGTCGGCCGTATCGCCCCGGTCGAATCCGCGACCGGCACCGGCAAGGTCAAGGCGTACGTCTACCGCAACGACCGCATCCCGGCCGCCGAGAACGGCAGCATCAGCGTCCGGGCCGCCCGCCTCGACCTCCTGGACACCGTTGGAGGCACCCTCGCCCGCGGCAGCTGGCTCAACTCCGCCACCTCCAGGTATCCGGCCGCTGTGCTTGGCGCAGGCGCCGCCGACCGGCTGGGCATCGGCAGCATCAGCCCCGACTCCCAGGTATGGCTGGGCGGCCAGTGGTTCAGCGTCGTCGGCGTCCTCGACGAGGTGGCCCTGGCACCCGAGCTCGACGACAGCGCACTCGTCGGCTGGGACATCGCCAAGCGACATCTCGCCTTCGACGGACACCCCACCACGCTCTACGTCCGCACCACCGACAGCGCCGTCACCGCGGTGCGCGAGGTCCTCGCCGCCACCGTCAACCCCGAGGCACCCACCGAAGTGCTCGTCAGCCGCCCCTCGGACGCTCTCGCCGCCAAGGGCGCCACCGATGCGGCCTTCACCGGCCTGATGCTCGGCCTCGGCGGGGTCGCCCTCCTCGTCGGCGGGGTCGGCGTGGCCAACACCATGGTCATCTCCGTCCTGGAACGCCGCGGTGAGATCGGCCTACGCCGCGCTCTCGGCGCACGGCGCGGCAATATTCGCACACAGTTCCTCGCGGAGTCCCAGCTGCTGGCGGGCATCGGCGGGATCGCCGGAGTCGTCATCGGGGCGGCCGTCACCGCTGTCTACGCCTTCTCTCAGGGCTGGCCGGCCGTCGTCCCAGTCTGGGCGATGGCCGGCGGCCTTGTCGCCACCCTCGCGATCGGCGCCCTGGCCGGGCTCTACCCGGCCGTACGGGCCTCCCGACTGCCCCCGACCGAGGCGCTGTCCGGGGCCTGATCCCGGCACACGCCACGGCCCTCCCCTTTCCTGCCCCCGAGCAGGCTCACCGGGAACTCCCGTTCCCCGGAGCCCGCCCGGCGTCCCCCGTCCTCGCCCGATCCCTCAGCGAACCATCAGTGACCGGAAGGAACGCCCGATGACATCGATGCACTCGCATCAGCAGCCACAGGGGATATCCCGGAGAGGGGCGCTGGGCGCGATAGCCACGGGCTTCGTGGCCTCGACGGCCCTCGGCGGGCAGGCGTACGGTGCCACACCCACCTGCCCGCCTGTGGAGAGCGCGGGCAAGCGGGTGCGGCAGCACCTGCGCGTACTGGACGCCGTCGCCGCCCGGCACGGCGGCGACCGGGCGGCCGGCCGGCCCGGCTTCGAGTACTCCGCCCGCTACGTGGAGCACCGGCTCCACGCGGCCGGCCTGCGCACCCGGCGTCAGCACTTCGGCTACGTCCGTACGGACTTCGTACGCGACACCGTCGAGCAGATCCGCCCGCGGCGGCGCGACGTGATCCACTTCCCGGCGCATGGCTTGGCGGCGTCGCCCGACGGCGGACACATCGGTGAACTCGTCGTCCCGCGCAACCCGTTCGGCGACGCCGCAGACAGCTGGGAGGGGATCGACGCCCGCGCGAAGGTGGCGCTTCTGCAACTGCGCCCGAACACGCTGCGCGGAGCCCGGCAGGAACGCCGCACTGGCTGCCACACAGGAGGCGGACCGTCCGTCCACCAGCGGATCGCGGACGACCAGACCGCCATGGCCCGCCAAGCCTTGGTCTACGCCCGCGCCGCCGGCGTCTCGGCGGTGCTGTTCTACCTCGACCAATTCGACTTTCTCATCGGCCTGTCCTTCGACGCCCCCGGGGACATCAGCCTGCCCCCGGCTGCCGCCGTCTACTCCAGTGCCGCCACCGCACTGCGGCAGGACATGGATGCCGGGGGCGCGACAGTGCGTGTCGATCTCGAACTGCGAGAGCGCCAGGTCGACACTTTCAACGTCCTGACCGTGCCGCCCGACATCACCGCCCCCCGCCATCTCTTCGGAGCCCACCTCGACAGTGTCCCAGCGGGCCCCGGCATCGACGACAATGCCTCCGGCTCCGCGCTCCTGCTCGACCTCGCCCTCTCCCTGGCCGCCCGCGCCGGACGCCGTGCCCAGTTCTGCTGGTGGGGCGGCGAGGAGGACGGGATGCGCGGCTCTCGGCACTTCGTCGCCACCGAACCGCTCGGACTCGTCCGCGGCTACTTCAATACCGACATGGTCGCTGCCCCCAACTACGTCATCAGTGTCTACGGCGACGGCCCGCAGCGCCACTACACCGACCACCTCGCTGCCGTCGGCCGACCCTGGCTGGAGGGCCCGATCGACGGCATGTCCGACCAAGTACCCTTCCTGGACGCCGGCATCCCGGTCGCCGGGATCGACACCGTCAACAGTGCCCCCGCGCGCCTCAAGGACGACCACGAGGCCGCCGTCTTCGGCGGCGTCGCCGGCCAGCCCTTCGACCCCCAGTACCACGCCCCCGGCGACACCCTCACCAACATCAGCACCACGGCCCTGGGTATCTGCACCACCGCCTCCCACGCCGCACTCCGCGCCACCACCCGGTAACAGCGCGCCCCAAGCCGCGGAAGGATTCTCACAGATGACCATTCAGGAGAATGATCACGAGTCAGCTGAAGGTGCGTCGGTAGGTTTGCGGGCTGACGCCGGTGGTGCGTTTGAAGCGGTCGCGGAAGGCGGTGGGCGAGCCGAATCCGACCTGGTGGCCGATGCGTTCGACGGAGTGCTCGGTGGTCTCCAGCAGGTGTTGTGCCTGGCGGATGCGGGCCCGGTGGAGCCACTGGAGCGGGGTGGTGCCCGTCTGGGTGCGGAAGCGTCGGATCAGGGTGCGGGTGCTGGTTCCGCAGTGCGCGGCGATGTCGCCCAGGGTGAGGTCGCGGGCGAGGTTCTCGCGCAGCCAGGTCAGCAGCGTCTCCAACTCGGACCCCTGCGGGGGGAGGGCATGGTCGTAGACGATGAACTGAGCCTGTCCGCCCTCGCGTTCGAGTGGCATCACGGAAAGACGGGCGGCATCGGCGGCGACGGCCGAGCCGTAGTCACGACGGATCATGTGCAGGCACAGGTCCATGCCGGCGGCGGCGCCTGCCGAGGTGAGGAACTGGCCGTTGTCGACATAGAGCACGTCCGCGTCGACGGTGACGTCGGGGTGCAGGGCGGCCAGTAGGTCTGCCGCACGCCAGTGGGTCGTGACGCGCAGCCCGTCGAGAAGACCGGTGGCCGCGAGGGGAAACGTGCCCACGCACAGCGAGGCGATCCGTGTCCCGGACGCGGCGGCCGACCTCAGAGCGTCGCGTACGGCAGGAGGGAGCGGGGCCGTGGGGTCGGCGATTCCCGGCACGACGATCGTGTCCGCGTTCTTCAAGCCCTCCAGGTTCCACGGCGCGCGCAGGGTGAAGGCGCCGGCGTCGATCTCGTTGCGTTCTGCGCAGACCCGCAGCTGGTAGCCGGGCCGCCCGTCGGGCAGGCGGGTCCGGGTAAAAACCTCGATAGGCGTGGACAAGTCGAACGGGATCACCTGGTCCAGCGCGAGAACGGCGATGGTGTGCATGGCGGGAACCTATCTGTTCGAAGCACGACGAATCCCGGGCCAAGATGCCAGTACGCCCATGTGACACCAGGTTTGATGCCCGTAGAAGGGTATGGCAATTTTCCGTTGAAACATGTCACTCCTGCCTCTGGGCGATCGAGTCCGCAGCCGGTTGGCTTCACCACGACGCAGCAAACCCGATCCCGGAGGAACGACCCCATGCACGTCCAGATCAGCCTGTTCGACGGCTTCGACCCGCTCGATGTCATCGCCCCCTACGAGGTGCTGTACGCCGGCGGCACAGCCTCGGAGGGAGCGGTGACCGTGGAACTGGCCTCCGCGGAGGGGCCTCGCGAGGTGATCAGCGGTACCGGGGGGCTGGTACTGCGCGCCACCGCCGCACTCGACCCGGAACGTGCGGACATGATCCTGGTGCCCGGCGCCTCCGGCCGCGTCGGCGAACCCGGCGAGGTCCCGGAGGAGGAAGCGGGGACCGGTGAGTGGAAGCAGAGCGAGTTCATCCCCGTGCTGCTCGGCCGCACGCTGACCACCGAGCTGCCCGCGCTCCTGAAGCAGGCGATGGACGCCCCGGACGTGACCGTCGCCACCGTCTGCGGCGGCTCGCTCGTCCTGGCCATGGCCGGCTTGCTGGAGGGGCGACACGCCACCACGCACCACACGGGCCTGGACATGCTGGACGCCACCGGAGCGCACGCGGTACGCGCCCGTGTCGTCGACGACGGCGACCTGATCACCGGCGCCGGCGTCACCTCTGGACTCGATCTCGGCCTGTACCTGCTGGAACGCGAGGTCGGCCCACGTATCGCGCACGCCGTCGAGGAACTCTTCGCCTACGAGCGACGCGGCACCATCTGGCGCGCCAAGGGCCCCACTCCCGCCACCTTCTGAGCCCCCGGCCCGCACCCACCGCCGCGGGCCCGCCCCTCACGCCTGTATCGCATCACGAGAAAGAGCATCACCATGCCCGTTGAAGGCACCTGGAACCTGTCCATCTCCACCCCCATCGGCAAGATCGAGACCGTGGTGGAACTGCGCAGGCAAAACGACGGCACCCTGACCGGCGTCGCTCACGGAACCGGCGAGGAGGTACCACTCAGCGACATCGCCTTCGACGGCGGCCGGCTCACCTGGAAGCAGGCCATCATCATGCCCATGCGGCTCAACCTGGCCTTCGACGTGACCGTGGACGGCGACACGCTCAACGGCACCTCCAAGGCCGGTCGCCTCCCGGCCTCGATGGTCACCGGCGAGCGCCGGGCGGCCGTGGAGCACCAGGCGTGACCGAGATTCTGCTGTCCCTGCACGTCCTGGCCGCCATCCTGGCCGTCGGCCCCGTCACCGTTGCTGCCAGCATGTTCCCCGGGACGCTGCGCCGTACGGCCAGCGACCGGGACGGCACCCGCACGACCCTGCAGACGCTGCACCGCATCTGCAGGGTCTACGCAGGCATCGGCATCGCGGTCCCCATGTTCGGCCTTGCCACAGCCAGCAGCCTCGGTGTCCTCGGCGACGCCTGGCTGATCACCTCGATCGTGCTGACCGCAGCGGCCGCCGGCGTCCTGATCCTGCTCATCCTGCCCGGTCAGGACCGTGCCCTGACCGACACGGTGAGCACGGCCGAGACGCCGTCGCTGGCGCACGCAGACGCGGGCCGTCTCGCCCTGGCCACCGGCATCTTCAACCTCCTCTGGGCGACTGTCACCGTCCTGATGATCATCCGCCCCGGCTCGACCACAGGAGCGTGACCATGCATCCGCGTTCACCGCGCCACCTGCGCATCGCAGCTCACGCCGAGCTGATCTCCCTGATCGTGATGCTGGCCAACGTGTTCACCGTCCATCTCAAGCCCATCTCGTCCGTGATGGGCCCCACACACGGCTGCGCGTACCTGTTCGTAGTGATCGCAACATGGCGCCTCAAGCCTGCCCCGGCCGTCGACATCGCAGCCCTCGTGCCGGGCGTCGGTGGGCTGCTCGCGCTGCGGCTGCTCGACCGTGGCGATGCGGCCGTAGGCCAGCAGACATGACTGCGAGTTGAACATCTGTCGCTACCGTTCCTCACATGGCAGACCACGACTGCCGCGCTCACACAGGACATCCAGCACCGTTTCGGTGCTCTGCGCCAACAGCCCCGCTGTGATCACGATCATGGTCTCGACGCGCCACGCCGACCATCCACGAGCTCGTTTGGGAGACCTCACTTTTGTCCTCCGCGATCGAGTGCACTGCTGGGCGGCAGGGCAGGGGATGTACGCGGGGAACTCCCACGCACTGTGCCTCTCCCGCGACAGCGCTCCAGGCAACGTGGTTTGGCACGGCCGGGGAACGATCAAGGACATGGGACAGCCAGGGTCCCCAGGGTGCTCAGAAGCCAGAGCCCCGTTACGCGGTGCGCGCCCGCGTCCACACTGCCGGGACCGTGGCGAGCGGTATGCGAGTCACCGTCGACGAGGTCGGACGAGCCACGGCAGACCGGGATGATCGGAGATGTCACGCGCCGTCGATGATGTCGAGGATGGCGCGCACCGGTTCGGCTGCCTGGTAGTCCGCGCTCAATTCCCGTGCCCGGCGTCGGAACGCCGCCTCGTCCAGCACCCGCCGGACGGCCTGCCCGACCGCGGCGGTCTCCGGTCGGCCGGTGCGCAGGTCGACACCGACGCCGAAGTCCGCAACCCGGGCGGCCACCGCGGGCTTGTCCTCGCTGCCGCCTGCCACGACGAGCGGCACGCCGTGGTGGAGAGCGAGCTGTACGCCGCCGTACCCACCGTTGGTGACCACGGCGTCGGCCAGCGGGAACAGCGCGTCGAACGGGATGAAGGACTCGATGTACGCGTTCGGCGGCACGCGCAGGTCACTGTGGACGATCTCGCGGCCGCCGAGCGCTGCCACGACGAGCACGTCCTCGTCGGCCAGCGCGTCGAGCGTCGGTTGGACGAGGTCGGTCAGGTCGTGGTTGGCGACCGTGCCCTGAGTGAGCGCGACGACCCGGCGCTGCGACAGCTCAGGCCACCATGAGGGCGGCTCCCATGCGGTGAGCGGTTCGGGCGGCAGGGCCCCGACCAGCCGCAGCGTCGGGGGTGCGTCGACTCGGGGGTACTCGAAGGATGGCACGGTGAGCTGAGCGAACACGTCGGGGAGTAGGACCTGAGCGTCGCTGATCACCGGCAGCGTGGCGGTTGCGCCCAGGACCGACATGACCTGCTGGGCGTGCGCGGTGGCGCTGGCGAGTTGCGCGGCGAGTTCGGCGTTGAAGGCCGCAGCCGCTCCCCGCACGTCGAGCCCGGCGCGCGGCGGAGGAGGCCCCATCATCGTCAGCTCAGCGCCGCTGAGGGTCAGGGGGAACACTCCGAGGCCGACGGTGCGCCGCGGTCGGATCCCGGGAGCACCCAGTAGCTGCGGCCACGTCCCGTAGAAAGCGGCCTCGTGGACGACTGCGGCGTCCGGCTGCTCCGCCAACACCTCCTGCAGCACCGCGTTCTGCGTCGGCGCCATGTCGGTGAACCAGCCGAACATGGCCTGCAGGAACTCCGGACCCGGTGCCAGCTCGTGCAGCCACGGCTGCAGCTCATTGAGGTGGCGGTCGTCGAAGTCTGCCGGTCCGGCCAGCGGGACGAACGCCGCCCCCGCCGCTGCAGCCTGCGGCGCGAACCGGCTGCCGCTGACGACCGTGACGCGCCGTCCGGCGGCGACGAGGTGGCGGGCGAGTTTCAGGACCGGCCGGATGTGACCAGTGAGCGGGGTCGCGGCGAGCACGATGGGTGCGGCTGTCATGGGGAGGGCTTCCTCGGAGTCGGCGGAGGTCGGCCGTTCTCGCGGCCGACCTGATGAACCCGATCCTTGCCACCCCGCTCGGGGGAGACCACCGGACACCGACCGGACACCCCCGGTACGGGCGGACGGCCGAGCTCAGCCTCGCCCGGCCACGGTGTCGGCACGCCGGAGGAGCTCCCGGAGCCGCTCGCCAAGTTCATCGGCGTCCAACGAGGCTGCGGCCGACCTTGCCACGCCCTCCCACCACTTCGCCGACGTCACGTCACCGAGGTCGGCCGCCAGGGCCGCGGCCACGCCCGCCAGGTGTGCCTGCGGCCGGTGCCCGTCCTGTCGGGGGGCCAGCTCGCCAGCGACAGCGAGCATCACGGCCGCGTCGTCCAGGCGTCCTTCGCCGCGGGCGGCATGCGCGCACTCAACAAGGACCGCGGCCACCGAGAACCCGCTGCCCAGCTCCTGCGCCGTGGCTGCGGCAGTCCGCCAGTGCTGCGCCGCCGCGGACCGGTCACCGCGCAGCAGCGCGCCGTCTCCGCAGCCGATGGGTACGTGCACGGCTGCCCACACGTCGTGTTCGACGTCGAGGCGTTCCTTCACGTGGACCTCGGCCCTGGCCAGCAGAGCACCCGAACGATCGAAGTCCTCCAGGCGCAGCGCCGCCGCCGACGCGAAGATCGCCGCTTCCGCGGCCAGGGAGGCGTCATCGATCCGTTCGGCCAGCCGCATTGCCCGTTCCGCGGTGGCGAAGAGGTCCGTGGCGACGCGGTTGAACCCGGCGCGTGCCACCAGCCAGCGGGCCCGGCCCCGTTCGCTCAGGTTGTTCTCCTGCAGGCGGTCGGTCCAGGCGAGGCCCTCGTGGGTGTGCCCGGTCATCCACAGCGGCAGCCATATCGACCACAGCAACTCGGCGGCGTCGCCGTGCCGACCGGCGTCGACGAGCTGGTCGAAGCCGAGGCGCAGCACGTGCCGATCGACCTCGACCTGCTCGACCGCCGTCATGTCGCCGCGGCCCCGGATCCGCACACCGTGTTCCCGCGCCGCCCGCAGGGCCCATTGCGCCACGCCTCGACGGGCCTGTTCCCGGTCGGACGGTTCGAGCGTCTCAAGCGTGTGCCGGCGGACCGGTTCCAGCAGCCGGAACCGCGCGACCAGCCCTGCGTCGTCGCCGCGGGTGACCAGGGAGTGTTCGATCAGCTCGGCGAGCGCGCCCATCGCACCCGCCGCGTGCGGCGCGGCTATCGCGTCGACGATGTCGAGGGAGAAGCTGCCCGGGATCATGGCGAGCCGGGGGAGCAGTCGCCGGGCTTCAGGGCCGAGCATCCGGGAGCTCCACTCGATGGCGGCCGCCATGGTGCGTTGCCGTGCGGGCAGGTCCCGCGGCCTGGCCACGGGCAGATTCGTCAGCTGCTCGCCCCGCTCCAGCAGTGCCCGTGGCCCGAGTCGGGCCGCCGCGGCGGCCAGGAGCTCGATGGCCAGTGGCAGTCCGTCGGCCCGCCCACACAGCTCCGCGACGGCATCCTCGTCCGCGCTCCCGGCGGGCGGTGGCGCGCCGGCGGCGGCCAGCCGCTCGCCGAGGAGCCGCACTGCGGCCGCCTGTCCGAGCGGGGCGATGCGCACCTCACGTTCCCGGCGCACCCTCAGCGGGACGCGGCTGGTGGCCAGGACCACTGCGTCGGGGGAGGCGGTCAGCAGCTCGATCAGATGTGGGCCGCAGGCTGTCACGCGTTCCAGGTTGTCGAGCACGAGCAGGGCCGATGTCCCCGCGAGGTGCGCGGCGAGGCCGGTCACCGTATCGGCGTGGGATCCCGCGGCGCGGGCCATGACGGCGACGGCGTCGTCGGGGTCGGTGACGTCGGTCAGGTCGGCGAAGTACACGCCGCCAGGGTGATCGGCGGCCACGACATCCGCGACCACCAGCGCGACGGTGGTCTTGCCCACCCCGCCCGGACCTGTGAGCGTCACCAACCTGCCCGTCGTGCCGCGAAGGACGGTGACGATCTCGGCGACCTCGTCGTCTCGCCCGACCACCGGGACGGCCGGAGGCGACGGCGAGCGGGGCGTCAATGTGCGGAGCGGCATCTCGAGGGACTTGTCCCCGGCCCGGCCCAGGGCGGACAGCAGCGCCATGCGGTCGGTGTCACGGAGCTGCAGCGCAGAGGCCAGCGACCGCACCGTGTGAGGCTGGGGCTGGGTCCGCCGCCCGCGCTCCAAGGCGCTGACGGCGTCAACGGACAATCCGGCGGCGGTTGCCAGTTCCTGCTGGGTCAGCGACCTGGCCTCCCGCAGGTCACGCAGCATGGCCGCGAAGTCACTCGTCTTCCGCGCCCGTTCTGACGAATCGTTCACGGGATCGATTATGCCTTCCAGGGCCGGGGCGGTGTCCGGGCGGTGTCCAGGCGGTGTCCGATTGTCGGGCAGCCCCCCGATGTTCATGCTCGAGGGTGACAGAACGAATCAGATCTAGGAGATCGACAGCATGCTCCCCCAGACCCTCGAGGCCCTGCGCGAGGCGATCAACTCCCATATCCCGGAGCGGATCGCCGACTGCTTCACCGACGACTACGTGGCCGAACGACCGCTGCGGCCGGCCGAGGGATTCATCGGTTCCGACCAGGTCGCCGCGAACTGGACGAAGATCTTGGCCGGGCTGCCCGACGTGCGGGCCGAGATCCTGCGCCACGCCCAGAACGGTGACGAGCTGTGGTCGGAGTGGGAGTGGCAGGGCACCGCCCCGACCGGGGCGACGGTCGTACTGCGCGGCCCGGTGATACTCACCACCCGCGACGGACGGATCGCCTGGGCCCGGTTCTACCCCGACCCGGTCACCACGGACAACCCGACCCACATCACTGTTTCCCGTGTCCTGGACGCCCCGGCCGGACGGATCTTCGCGGTGCTCCGCGACCCCCGCCGCCACCCCGAACTCGACGCCACCGGCCTCCTGCGGCACGCCGAAACCTCCCGCCCGGTCGACGGCGTCGGCGATACCTTCGTCATGGCCATGCACAACGACGAGATGGGCGACTACCGGATCGAGAACCACGTCGTAGCCTTCACCAAGAACCGGGTCATCGCCTGGGCCCCCGGCCAACCGGGCCAGCGCCCGGCAGGCCACCGCTTCACCTGGATACTCACCCCGACCGACGACGGCCACACCGAGGTTACCCAGACCTACGACTGGACGGCCGTCACCCACCCGGCAGAGGTGTCTCGACTGCCGGTCGCCTCCGCCGACGCACTCGACGGGTCGTTGACCCGCCTGGCCGCCGCGGTGGCGTAGGGCCGCCAAAGGACTCGGACACGGTCCGTATCCCGGCTGAAGCGACTTCGCGGCGGTCCCTGACCGTCGTGGCGACCCAGGGCATGGGAGTGCCGCTCTTGGCCAACGGCTTCGACGAGTGGGGGACGGCAGTGCGTCACCGAACGGCTCCGGCAGAACGTGGTTCAGACTAGATCGAGCCCGGGCAATCACGCGGGTACGGTCCGGTCAACGGGGCCGGAGCCACTGACATCGGCTCCGGCTCCGTGAGCTGATGGTGAAGGGCTGTCAGTCGAGGTCCGCGTGCGACTCAAGAGGGGTGCATGCCGGATAGACACAGCGACGCGCCCCGAACACACCTCAGTGCGCTGCTGTACTGCGTATCCCCGAATCGATCTGCCACCAACTCGCCGTGGCCTTGCAGGTGTTGTCCCAGCAGCTGGACGAGTGGCAGCGACGGCCGACGATGGGGGCCGAGGCCGGGATTTTGGATGACGGCGGCATTCGGGCGGTTGCTCGGACGGCTCATGCCAGCGAGACGACGGTGCTAGGGATTGGGTCGTGATCAGTCTGCGAGGTTGCCTTCGCGGCAGGCCCTGGACTGGTAGGCCATCTTGGGTGAGCGAGTGCAACTGACTTATGCGGAGGGGGAGTTCATCGCCTCGTACTTGCCGATCGGTGAGTACAGTCCGTATCCCGAGCGGCTTCGGCAGCAGTTCGAGGGCGTGATCTGGCGGTTCAAGACGGGCGGGCGGTGGCGGGAGATGCCGACGGAGTTCGGCGCCTGGTCGACGGTCCACAACCGGTTCCGGCAGTGGCGTGACGCCAGGGTCTTCGAAGCCCTCATGGAAGGCCTGATCGCAGAGGCCGCGAAGCGGGGCGAGGTGGACCTGTCCCTGGTCAGCATCGACTCCACCACCGTCCGGGCCCACCACGGCGCGGCCGGCACGCACTGGGACGAGGACGTCCTCACCGCTTTGGAGAAGGCTGCCGCCGAGGCGGAGAAGGCCAGGTCAAAGGGGGCGACCGCGGCGAGCGGACCGGACACGGGACCGAAGGCGATCCCGGGCGGGAAGCGCGACGGCGCATCCGGCGGTGACGCAGACTCCGGCTGAAGGCCGCCCTGCCCGGACGCTCCAGAGGTGGACAGATCACTCTGGGACGTTCCGTCCTTGAGTGACATTGCCATCAGTGACCGATGGATGTCACTGCCTGCACCGCGGTCGCACACCTGCTTATCCCGGAAAGGCCCGGACATGGCACTGCCTGATCCCGTCCCCGTCGCGGAACTCTTCACTCCGCCCGCTCGTGCGGCCGTCTCACTGTCGCCGGATGGTACGCAAATCGCGTACTTGGCGCCCTGGATGGGGCAGCCGAACGTCTGGATCGAGGGGATCGACACACCTGAGGACGTCAGATGCCTCACCCGCGAGGCACGTGGGGTGCACCGCTACTACTGGACGAGCGATCCGCGATGGGTGCTCTATACCCGGTACCAGGAGAGCCACGGGCGCTGGCACCTCTACCGCATCGATCAGCACGCCCCCGATGCCGAGCCCGTCGACCTCACACCCGGTTCACTGACACGGGTCCTGCACATCGACCTGCCTCCCGGACGACCGAACAAGGCGATCATCCAGGTCAATCTGCGGGACCCTGCCGAGTACGACCTGATGGAACTGGACATCGCCACCGGCGAACTCGCCATCGTCGTGGAGAAGTTTGGTGGTCACGGGTGGCTGTACAGCAACAGCATGGTGTTTCGGAGCACGACGAGGGTCGATGGGAACCTGGAGCTGTCGCGCAGGAACCGGAGGACCGGTGCGACACCGCCCCTTGTCGTGTTCGACGGTACGGACCATCCAGTGGGCATCTATCCGATGGAAATCACGCCGGATGGTACCGGCGTATGGGTGGGCTCGAACCGTGGCACCGACCGGACCCGCCTGGTGCGGGTCGACCTCGGCACCGGCGAGGAGACCGAGGTCGACTCGCACCCCGTCTACGACCTCGACGTGCGCGCGGGAGTCTTACCTCAACTGCCCTCACCGCTCATCCGGCGCCGCAGTACCGGCGAACTGATCGGTGCCCGCTACCTGGGCGAACGACAGGTGATTCACGCTCTCGACCCGCACTTCGCAGATGTGCTCAAGAACCTGGAGAAACTCCACGACGGAGACATCGACGCCCTCGGCTCCGACCTGGACGAGCGGCACTGGGTGGTCACCTTCACGCACGACCGCGACCCCGTAACGTTCTACTACCACCACGCCACAGGCGAGGCCCGAATGCTCTTTCGGAACAGGCCCAACCTGGACCCGGCGGAGCTGGCACCGATGGTGCCGGTGACGATCACCGCCCGCGACGGGCTGCCCCTACCGTCGTACCTGACCCTGCCTGTTGGGATCGAACCGGACCGGCTGCCCATGGTGCTGCTCGTGCACGGCAACCCCTGGATCCGGGGCAGCTGGTGCTTCGACCCCGTCGTGCAGTTCTTCGCCAATCGCGGCTACGCGGTCCTCCAAGTCAACTTCCGCGGCTCTACCGGATATGGCAAAGCCTTCGCCAGGGCGGCTATCGGACAGTTCGTCAGCAAGATGCACGACGACCTCGTCGACGGAGTGCGATGGGCGGTGGCGAAGGGTTACGCGGACCCCGATCGAGTGGCGATTCTGGGTGAATCCTGCGGGAGATACGCGGCTCTACAGGGTGTCTGAAAGACCGGTCCGCGTGCTGATCCTGCGATGAGGCGCAGGAGGAGCGGCCATGGCCAAGCGCCTTCAGTGCCGATCCGGCACCCTCGACGGCTTCATGGCAAGAGCCTGGCCATAGCCTGGTCAAGACGGCTCTCACGAATGCTTGGGGGTAAGCCCGTCAATGACGACTTTCAGCATGCGGTCTAGTTGAGTGCGCTGCTCAGGAGCGCCGGCCACGGAAAGTAGGCCGGCGAGAATGCTGCCGACGTCGACCGGATCGATGTCGCTGCGCAGTTCTCCCGCTTCGGCACCGGCTTTGAGCATCATCCCCAGGACTTGCTGAATCTGGTCGCAGACCGGTCCGGTGCCGAAGCGTCCGGAAGCGCTCATGGCGACCAGAGCTTCGCAGATGCTTCGCCGCTCGCCCGCCCATTCGGCGAAGCAGTGCATCCAGGCGTGCAGAGCCTGTGCGGGCCGCTCGGTTTCCAGGAGGAGGAGCGCGTCATCGCGCAGCGGGCGGATCTGGTCGCGGTAGACCTCTTCGACCAAATCCTCACGGGTGGGGAAATGCCGGTACAGGGTGGCGTTCCCCACGCCCGCGCGTTTGGCGATCGCGTCCAGTGAGATCGCCTGTCCGGAGGCGAAAGCCTCAGTGGCGGTGGCGATCAGGTGCTGGCGGTTGCGTTGGGCGTCGGCGCGCAGGGTGCTTCGTGGAGGTGTCATGACCTTCGCGATCGAGAGGGGTGGGTGAGATGCGGGCGATCGAATCGGGGATGTCCCCGGTACTGTACAGTGAGCGAAAACGGGGTACTCCCCGCTTGTCGCGACCTGCTCGCTGAACGAGAGGCCCACCATGCCCGCAGCGCTGATCACCGGCGGTACGACCGGAATCGGCAGAGCGACCGCTGAACTACTGCACGCCCGTGGCTACCGCGGCGCCGTCACCGGGCAGAACCCCGACTCCCTTGCGCGACACGGGCCGAGCTTCCCGGCGACGTGCTCGTCATCCGGTCCGACGCCGACGATCTCGTGGCAACGGTGACCGAAGGTTTCGGCTCTCTCTACGTGCTATTCCTCAACGCCGGGATCTTCCGGCCTGCGCCGGTTGCCGACGTGACGGAGGAGTCGTTCGACGAGCACGTCGACGTCAACTTCAAAGGCCAGTACTTCACCCTCCAGAAGGCGCTTCCGCTCATGAACGATGGCGGAGCAATCGTCCTCACGGTGGGAGTCGGAACCCGACTCGGCAGCCCCGGCGCCACGCTGGGGGTGGCGACGCGCGGCGCCCTGCTGGCGATGCTGCCCTCGCTCGCCTTGGAACTGGCCCCGCGCAGGATCCGCGTCAACGCCGTGAGTCCCAAGGCGACCGAGACTCCGCCCCTCGACGAGGTGGGATTGCCTCAGAGCGGTCTGGAGGTCATGCGCACGAAGATCCCGTTCGAGCGCTTCGGATCCAGCCAGGAGGTCGAGGAAGTCGTCGCCTTCCTCGCGTCGGACGCCGCCGGCCACGACACCGGTCAGGACGTGTCCGTGGCAGGCGGGTTCGGGCTCGGCGTCTGCGACACGGACGCATGTCGGCCACCGGCCCCCGATACCACGCACCACAACTATCAGGAGAAGTCTGATGTCATTAACTCTCGACACCTACCGGCTGCTCGGCCGTTCCGGGCTGCGGGTCTCACCACTGGCGCTGGGTGCGGCAACTTTCGGCACGGAATGGGGTTGGGGCGCCGAGCGAGAGGAAGCACGCAAGCTCTTCGACCGCTACACGGAGCTCGGCGGCAACTTCTTCGACACCGCCAGCACTTACACCAACGGCAGCTCCGAGCGGCTGCTGGGCGAGTTCGCCCGCGGCAATCGCGAGAGTCTGGTGCTGGCGACGAAGTACTCGACGCTGCGCCGGCCCGGCGACCCCAATTCCGGGGGTACGCACCGCAAGAGCATGTCGGCGTCAGTGGAAGCCAGTCTGCGACAGCTGGACACGGACTACATCGATCTGCTCTATCTGAACGTCTGGGACTTCAGGACGCCGGTGGAGGAGATCCTGCGCGGCCTCGACGACCTGGTGAGGCAGGGCAAGGTGCTGTACGTGGCGATCTCCAGTGCCCCGGCCTGGCAGGTGTCGCGCATGCAGGCGATCGCCGATCTGCGGGGCTGGTCGCCGCTGGTCGCGCTGGAGATCGAGTACAGCCTGATCGAACGTACCGCGGAGCGTGACCTGATCCCGATGGCACGCGAGATGGGACTGGCCGTGGTCTCCTTCTCCCCGCTGGGAGGTGGGGTGCTCACCGGTAAGTACAGCCGGGAGGACCAGAACCCGGCAGGTCCGGTCGTCGGGGAAAGCACCAGCAATCGCAAGAGCCTCAACGCCGCCCTGGGATGGGTCACCGACCGTAACCTCGCCATCGCCGATGCGGTGAAGGAGGTGGCTACGGACCTGGGCTGCACACCCGCCCAGGTCGCACTGGCGTGGGCCCTGCACTCCCCGGATGTGACGGCGCCGATCATCGGCGCCCGCACGGCCGCGCAGCTGGAGGACAATCTGGGCGCCCTGCAGGTCGACCTGACTTCTTCCCAGCTGGCCCGCCTCGACGAGGTCAGCGCCATCGACCTCGGCAACCCGCACGGACTGCTCGCCAGCGACCACATCCGCACGGTCACCACAGGTGACATGAAGATCGAGACCCGCCGCTGATCCGCCTCAGGAAAAGCAGAATCCGGCTTTATCACCAACCTTTCGACAATTGAACGGAGCAACTCGGCATGAGTCAGTACCGCGACAAGAATGTGGTGATCACGGGTGGCAGTAGCGGAATGGGACTCGCGCTCGCGGAACTGCTGGTGCAAGGCGGAGCCCGCGTAGTAATTACCGGCCGTTCTCAGGATAAGCTCGACGCGGCGGGCAAGCGGCTCGGTTCAAATGCCGTCACCTTCCGAGGCGATGTGGCCTCACTGCCCGACCTGGACACGCTCGCCGACCGCGTGAAGAGCGAGTTCGGTTCGGTCGAAGCTCTGTTCGTGAACGCCGGCATTTCACTTCTCACACCTCTCAAGTCGACGACCGAGGAAATGTATGATGAATTGTTCTCGATCAACGTCAAGGGTGCCTTCTTCACTCTGCAGAGCCTTGCCCCGTTGCTGAGCCCGAACGCCGGTGTCGTCCTGACCACCTCGATCGCGAACGTCATCGGGCAGGTGGACACGAGCGTCTACGCGGCCGGCAAAGCGGCGCTGCGCTCGATGGCCCGCACGTTCTCCGGTGAGCTGCTTCCGCGAGGGATTCGTGTCAACGCGATCAGCCCGGGCCCCATCGACTCTGGGATTCTGGAAACGATGAATTTGCCCAAAGAGGCCATATCCGAGTTCAGGGAGGAGCGGATCGCAAGCAATCCCATGGGACGTTACGGCACCGTCGAGGAGTTCGCCAGGGCTGCCGCATTCCTCGCTTTCGATGCCACGTACACCACGGGCATCGAGCTGGCCGTGGACGGCGGCGAAACCCAGCTGTGAGAATGAGGAGGATTTGCTGGAGGGGACCGATCGCTGCGTTCTTATTGATCCGAAACGATCTGGTTTCCTACTGGAGCGTGCAGCGGACGTGGCGGGCGTGGAAGTAGCCGCGGGCGACGTGTGGTTGGCGCTGGCGGCAGTGGAGGAAGCGGCAGCCTCGCGGGCGAGGTCGTCCACCGAGCGGGCGAGTGAGGCGTGGACGTGCCGTTTGATGTCCGCGTTCAGGTCTCGTCGGGGTTGAGTTCCGGTCTGTAGCCGGGCATCAGGTGGAGTTCGATCCGCTCGGTGTTGTCGGCGAGCCACGCGCGGACCGCCTTGCGGTGGACCGGGTGCCGGTCGGCGATCACGTGGACCTTCCGGCCGGCCTGGAGGCCGCGGTGGTAACGCCGCGGCCGCTGCAGGTTGCCCGCGTCCGGGGGAGTCGGGGCGACACCGGCCATGCTGTCCAGCCGACGCCGCCTCGGCGCCCGCCCGCCACGCGCGGCTATGACGGCGGCAAGAAGATCAACGGCAGGCGCCGGCGTGTCATCACGGACTGCCTGGGCCTGCTGCTGATCGTGCCGGTGTGTGCCGCGAACGTCACCGACCGCCAGACCGCCCCGCGTCACGCTGCCCCACCTGCGGGCGCGGCGCGGTTCCACAAGATCACGCTCGTGCGGGCCGACGGCGGCCACATCGGCCGCCTGGGCACCTGGACGAAGAAGAAGACACTGCCCGCAACAGCGAGGCGTTCATCTACTTCTCGCAGGCCATGCTCATGAGCCGTCGCCTCGCACGCGCGGCTCCCCGGCGGCGACGGGGCATCCGCCGCATCACCGTGGGCGGCCAGAGCCTCGGCCGTCTCCAGCGATCACCCGCCACTCCCATACCCCCTCGGCCGCGGCGAGTTCGGGCAGGAACCGGTCCGCCTCCAACTGAGGCCTCCATCCGCACCCGGGCAGCAGCCCCGCCCCTCCAACAACCCCACCACCGACGCCACCGGCCACCTCCGCACAGTCGAGGACGGACTGATTGCCCGAACCCTCCCACGACGACACCGGAACCGTGCCTGAACAGCGGAAGCCCAGTGATCACATCCGGCAGGACAACTGCTTCTCACCGGGCCTGCCGTGGATCCTCACGCGCTGACCTTGACCGCCGCGGCTATTTCGAATAGCTTTTTAGCTATTGACATTAGCCATGGAGGGTCGACATGACTGAGTTCCTGAACGTGGAAGGCGGCACCCTCGCCTACGAGGTGACTGGCTCCGGGCCGCTGATGGTGCTTGCGCACGGGATCGGCCAGACCCGCGACGCCTATCGGCTCATGGTCCCGGAGCTGGTGGCCGCCGGTTACCGGGTCGCAGCCGTGGACCTGCGAGGCAGCGGCGAGTCGACCGCGACGTGGACGTCCTACACCCGCACCGACATTGCCGCCGACCTGATCGCACTGATCGAGCACCTCGACGGTCCCGCGGTGCTGGTCGGCCACTCCATCTCCGGCGGTGCCGCGACGATCGCTGCTGCCAAGGCGCCGACGCTCGTGAGCGCCGTCGTCGAACTGGCGCCGTTCACCCGCAAGGTGGAGTACTCGCTGAGCGCCCTGGGCGTGTCCCGCTACCGCAAGGCCGCGACGGCGATCTCGGCCGTCGCGATGCTCGGCAGCCACAAGCAATGGCGAAAGTACCTGGAGATCGCAACCCCGGAGCCGCGCCCGGCGGACTGGGCCGCGAGTCTTGAGCGCACCGACGCGATGCTGCACGAGCCGGGCCGGATGAAGGCCCTGCGGAAGCAGATGAACAGCGCCGCCGACGCCGGTGCCCAGCTCGGCAACGTGCACTGCCCGGTCCTGGTCGTCATGGGCACCCTCGACCCTGACTGGGGTGACCCGAAGGCCGAGGGCGAGGCCATCGTGGCCGCGCTGCCGGAGGGCGTCGGCCGGCTCGAGATGCTCCCGGGGGCGGGCCACTACCCGCAGGTCCAATTCCCAACGGCGGTGGTCGGCCTGGTGCGCGCGTTCCTGGAGACGGCCCGTGCCTAGGGCCGGACTCGACCGGGCCACGGTCATCGCGGCCGCGTCGGAACTCGCCGACGAGGTCGGCTTCCCCGGCCTGACCATGGGCCTGCTGGCCGAGCGGGTCGGCGTGCGGACACCGTCCCTGTACAAGCACGTCGATTCGCTGGACGCCCTCCAGCGGGGCGTCGGCCTCCAGGCCGTCCGTGACATCGGTGCCGTCCTGACTCGGGCCGCCGTCGGCCGGTCCGGTCCGGACGCGGTCCGCGCGATCGCCGAGACGTACCGGAAGTGGGCGCTCGAGCACCCCGGCCGGTATGCCGCCAGCGTCCGCGCCCCGCGCCCCGAAGACGAGGAACACCAGGCCGTGGCCCACGAAGCGGTGCAGATCCTGGTCGACGCGGTCGCCGGCTTCGGGCTGACCGATGAACGCGCCATCGACGCGGTCCGAGCCCTGCGCACCGTCATCCACGGCTTCGTCGGCCTCGAAAACGACGAAGCCTTCCGGATGGAGCGCGACAACGCCGACAGCTACCAGTTCGTCGTCGACACGCTCATCAGCGGCATGCAGGCCGAGGCCGCCGGCGGCGGGCCCGACACCGCGCCGCTCCATGCCCGTGAGGGATCATGACCCAGGCCGCCGACTCCCCGAACCGCACCGACGCCGCCGCCGGGCTGCGGTTCCTGACCGAACTCATCGGCTGGACGGCCACCCCGTGGGCGCTGCACCAAGTCGACTGGGCAGTCTCGATCGCCGCGTTGGTCCTGCTGATCGGACTGCCGGCGGTCGTCGGGACACCCGGCGACCGCCCGTTCGACCCGCCGGTGGCGATTCCCGGCGCGGCGATGCTCCTGCTCGTGCTCCTCGAAGTGACCGCCGCAGCCGTGGCACCGTGGTTCGCATGGCCCACGTGGGCGGCAGTTGTCGCGACAGCGCTGGCCGCGACGTCGGTAGTGCTCGAACAACCCCGCTGGCGTTGGCTGCTGCACCA
>NZ_JALLIN010000041.1 GCF_023630175.1 Streptomyces cellostaticus
GGTCGAACCGGCCCTGACCGAGGGCGCGGAGGTCCCCGGCCTGGACGCCTCCACCCGGGCGCTCGTGGCCAAGTACCGGGAGCTGCGCGGCCGTAGCTGACGCGGGCGGCCCGCCGGGTCCGGAGGCGGGTGCTTCGGGGCCCGGCGCTCAGGCCACCGCGCTCAGCGTGTCAGCCTGCCGCCGCCGGGCCGCCCGGGTGGCGGGCAGCGCCGTCAGGGCGGCGGCACCCAGCACGGCGCCCGCGCCCAGCGCGAGCAGCGCACCGGGCGGGGGCGACTGGGCGATGCCGGCGCCGATACCGCTGGAGTCGCCCTGGGCGTCGATCAGCCGGTGTGCCAGGGGCAGCCCCAGCCCCGTGGCGGCGACCGCCGCCGCCAGCGCCGTACAGGTCGTCGCCGTGACCGTGATCGCGCCGATCTGCCGCGGTGACATGCCGATGGCCCGCAGGGCCAGCACGTCCCGCTCGCCCTCCCGGACGCTGCCGCCGATCGCGGTGAGCAGCTCGACGAGACCGATGAGGGCGAGCACCGCGACCAGCCCGGCGACGACCGCGCGCAGCGGTGACAGCCCGTCGGCCGGGTTCGGCACGGCATGCACGTCCAGGTGCCCGTGCCCGGCCGCGGCGAGCGCGGCCGCGACCCGCCGCGGATCGGCGCCGGGACGCAGCCGGAGCTGGTAGAACGCGGGGGACAGGGCGGGGTCGTTCTCGCGCAGGGTGTCCACGGAGGTCGTCACGACCCGGCCTGCGTTCTGCGGTTCGAGGCTGCGGCCCACGATGTGCAGGATCTGCGGTCGCTCGCCCACCGTCATCCGCACCCAGTCACCGACGTGTACGTGCAGCAGGTCGAGCAGGCCCTGTCCGGCCACCGCCTCGTCCGGCCCGCGCGCGGCCCGGCCCTCGGCGAGCGCGTACGGGTAGGGCCGGTCGCGGGTGCCGAGGCCGCGCAGCGCGATCGTCCCGGTCTGGCCGGGCACCAGCGCGGCCACCTCGACCCCGGGATAGGCGGCGTCGACCCGGCGGTCGGCCGCCAGCACCGCCCGCAGGCCCGCGTCGTCCAGGGCGCCGTCCGGACGGACCGCCAGCGCGGCGGGCAGACCCACCCGCTCCGGGCTGCTGTGGAAGCGGTCGATGGTCGTCCAGGCGCTGAGTGCCACCACGATCAGGGTCAGCGGCAGCGTCAGCCGGGCCACGCCGGCCAGCGACCGGCCGCGGCCCGCGAACGCCTTGTGGCAGCCGAGGACGAGCGCGGCCGGCAGCCGCAGCCCCAGGGCGCGGCGCGCCGGGCCGGTCAGCCGGCCGCCCGCCGGAGCGGACGGACGCGGTACCGGTACCGGCGGCACCCGGCCCGCCCGCCAGGCCGCGAGCCCCGTCGTCAGAGCGATGAACAGCACCGCGCCCACGGGTACGGCGGACAGCGCGACGGTGTGCCCGGGCAGTGTCTGCCACAGGCCCACCGCGTCGCCGAGCCGCCCCGGGACCCGGCGGCCGCATCCCTCGGTGAGTGCCGCCGCGGCCACCGCGCCGAACGCCGCGTACGCCAGGTGCTGCAGCAGGAAGACCCGCACCACCTGCCCGGGCGTGAAGCCGATCGCCTTGAGCACCGAGATGTCCCGCAGATGGCCGCGGATGCGGGTGCCGATCGCGCCGTGCACGGCGAATCCCGCGGCCACCAGGGCGCCCAGCCCGAACAGGCCGAGCACCTGGCCGAGCAGCCGGTTCTCGCCCTGCGCCGCGGCCCGGGCCTGCCGCCAGGTGGAGACCTCGCCGACCGCGCCCGCGCCCAGCACGGTGACGGCGCGCTGCACCGCGTAGTCCGTGTCGGCCGGGTCGCCCAGGCGCAGCCCGGTCACCTGGCCGCCGGGGGCGCGCACGGCGGACGGCAGGGCCCAGACCAGGCCGGGCCGGGATCCGGGGCTGTAGCCGGGTTCGGCGCTGTCCGCGATGCCGGCCACGGTGAGCGTCCGGGCGGTGCCGGGCAGTGTGAGGACGTCGCCGGGCTCGGCGAGCAGCGCCCGGGCCAGCCGGCTCTCCAGGACCACGCCGTCCGGCCGCCCCGGGGCCAGCCAGTGGCCCGCGGTGAGCACCGGGCGCCCGACCGAGGGCAGCCGCGGTGTGCCGCGCAGTTCCACGGCGGCCCGGGCACCGCGGTCGGCGACGGTGGCGGACTCGGTGGGGTAGGGGCCGGCGACGGACTCGACACCGTCCAGCCGGGCGAGCTCGCGGGCGTCCGCCGAGGCGGCGGTGTGGATCCACACATGGGCCCCGCGGGCCTGGGTGAAGGTCCGCTGCCAGGGGTTGGTGGCGTAGCCGAACAGGGCGGCGGCCAGCAGCAGGGAGGCCACGATGCCGGCGGTGGCGAGCGTGATGAACAGCGCCTCGCCGCGGTGCGTGCGCAGATCGGAGTGGGCCCAGCGCAGGGTGGCTCGCACGGCTCAGTCCCCGGTCCCGCGGCCGTGCGGCCGGTGGGCGGTCGGTCGGTGCGCCGCCGGGCCGTGAACCGTCGGTTCCCGCGTCATCGGTCCGTGCCCCGTCGGCCGGTGCGCCATCAGTCCCTCAGCTCCAGCACACCCGCGGTCCCCTGCTTCCGGGGCGGGGCACCGTCCAGGACCGCGTCGTCGGCGATCCGGCCGTCGAAGAAGCTGATCACGCGGTCGGCGGCGCTGGCCAGCCGGGCGTCGTGGGTGACCAGGACGATGCTCTGCCCGCGTCCGTGGAAGCGGGACAGCAGCCGCATCACCTCGCGGGTGCCCTTGCTGTCCAGGCTGCCGGCGGGCTCGTCGGCCAGCAGCAGCGGCGGATGGTTGACCAGGGCGCGGGCCAGCGCGACGCGCTGCTGCTCGCCGCCGGACAGCTCGCCCGGCATGCTGCGCTCCTTGCCCGCGAGGCCCAGCTCGGCGAGGAGTTCCTCGCGCTCGGCCCGGGCGCGCTTCGGGGGCACGCCGGCGAGCAGGGCGGGCAGCTCGACGTTGTCCGCGACCGACAGGTTCGAGACCAGGTTGAAGAACTGGAAGACGATCCCGATGGCCTTGCGGCGCTCCACCGCCCAGCGCGCCTCGCTGAAGGAGTCCGTGCACCGGCCGTCGAGCCGGATGCTCCCCCGGTCCGGCCGCTGCAGTCCGCCGAGCAGGTGCAGCAGCGTGGACTTGCCGGCTCCGGACGGCCCGGTGATCGCCACGAACTCGCCGCGCGCCACGCTCAGGTCGACCCCGCGCACGGCGTGCGCGGGCGCGCCCCCGCCGTGGTGGGTCTTCACCAGTCCCTCGGCGCGCAGCAGCGGAACGGAGCCGTCGTTCACTCCGGTTCCTCCAGTTCCTCCTGGCACCGCTCCAGCCAGTCGAGGTCGGCCTGCAGGTGCAGCATGGCGCCCTCGATGAGCAGCTGGGCGATTCGGTTGTCCCGGCTCTCGGCCGCGGCCAGTTTCGACAGATCGCGCATGGTGTTGAGGTACTGGCGCCGCTGTCTGTTGATGAGTGCGATCTGGTCGGCGAGACCGGTCTGCGGGGCCAGTGCGAGCTTCATGAAGAACTCGTCCCGTACCCGCGGCTCGTCCTCGGTCTCCTCGAACCAGGCGTGCAGCGCCTCCCGCCCGGCGTCGGTGAGGTGGTAGACCTTCTTGTTGGGCCGGCTCGACTGCTCGACGTCCTCGCCCTCGATCAGTCCCGACTTCTCGAGGCGGCCGAGGGTCACGTAGATCTGGCCGACGTTCGGCTGAGGGTACGCGGAGCCCAGCAGTTGCTCAAGGTCCTGTTTCAGCTCGTAACCGTGCGCCGGGCCACGCGCGAGGAGTGCCAGGAGAGGCAGCCGCACTCGTGCTCTCCTCCTGTCTCCGGCGATGTGCTCCAGGCCCACGGGGCCCGGTGTCGGCCTCACGCCTGCCCGGCGGCGACCGGCACGCACGCTCGCCGCGTCGCCGAACCGCCCGCGCGGCTTTCGCCACGAGGACGCTGCGGTACCTTGCGATCCTACGCGCCGGTCGCCGCCGGGCCCGCCAGCGGGCGGACGACGTGAGATTGACGCCAGGCCCTAGTATCGCCCATACCTAACAGGTATACATGGCCTCTGACTCCCGGGCGAGGGTGCCCGGAGCCTGGTGTACGTGTTCAGGGAGGAACCTATGCGGTGGATGCGCGCCGCCGGTAGGGGGCTCCTGGTTCTCGCCGTGGTCCTGTCCGGGTACGTGGCCTCCGGCGCCCGGGCCGGGGAAGCCGGCGACGGCGGGCGCGGACCGCTCACCCTGGCCACCGCCGGCGACCTGACCAGCTACCTGGGGCCGCTGCTGCAGGGCTGGAACCGCACCCATCCCGGCGAGGAGGTGACCCTGGTCGAGCTGCCGGACTCCGCCGACGAGACGTACGCGCAGATGACCACGGACCTGCGCGGCGGCGACCGGGGCCGGTTCGACGTCCTCAACATCGACGTGAACTGGACCGCAGAGTTCGCCGCGGCCGGCTGGATCCGCCCGCTGCCCGGTGACCGGTTCCCGCTCGGCGGTTTCCTGAAGCCGGTGGTGAGGACCGCCAGGTACGACGGGCGGCTGTACGCCGTCCCGTACGTCACCAACGCGGGGCTGCTGCTGTACCGCAAGGACGTCCTGGCCAGGGCCGGCGTGCCGGCGCCGCGCACCTGGGCCGAACTGGAGCGCGACGCGAAGACCATCGCGCCCCGATACGGGCTGGACGGATACGCGGGCCAGTTCCTGCCCTACGAGGGCCTCACGGTCAACGCGGCCGAGGCGGTCTACTCGGCGGGCGGCACCATCCTCGGTGACGAGGGAGCCCGCGTCACCGTGGACTCCGACGCGGCCCGCGAGGGCATCGGCTTCCTCGCCCGGGGCCTGCGCGAGGGCTGGATACCCAGGGCGGCGCTGACGTACAAGGAGGAGGAGTCCAAGGAGGCGTTCCTGGCCGGCCGGCTGCTCTTCCTGCGCAACTGGCCCTACGCCTACGCGGCCGCCTCGGCCCGGGGCTCCAGGGTCGCCGGCCGGATCGGCGCGGTACCGCTGCCCGGACCCGACGGGCCGGGCAAGAGCGTCCTCGGCGGATCCAACCTGGCCGTCAACACCCATGCCCGGCATCCGGACTCCGCCGCGCGTCTGATCGCCTACCTCACGAGCGAGCGCGTCCAGCGCCAGGTACTGACCCGGGGCGCGCTGCCTCCCGTGCGGGCCTCCCTCTACGACGACCCGGCCCTGATCGCGCGGTTCCCCTATCTGCCGACCCTGCGCGCCGCCGTCATGTCGGCCGAGCCGCGCCCCACGAGCCCGCGCTACGACCAGGTCAGCCTGGTCGTCCAGGCTGTCGTGCACGACGCGCTGACCGGGCGGCAGACGCCCTCGGCCGCGGTGCGCCGGCTGGCGCGGGAGCTCGACGCCGTCACCGGTCGCTGACTCCTCTGCTAGTTACTTGTTAAGTAACGCGGACATCTCAACTGCATTCGGAATGCCCGAATAGATCCGGATTTGCGAACCCAACTCTTCAGTAGTGTTCGTTCTCTTCATTGACACCTCTGCGACACGCCTACCTAACATGCATGCATAACTGCTGCCCTCCACAGAGACAGGCCACAGGGTTGAACAGGCATCATTGGTGGCGTGACGCGGTGATCTACCAGGTCTACGTCCGCAGCTTCCTCGACAGCACCGGCGACGGTGTCGGCGATCTGGCCGGCGTCCGCGCCGGACTGCCGTACCTCAAGAAGCTCGGCGTCGACGGGATCTGGCTGAGCCCGTTCTACCCCTCGCCCCAGCACGACCACGGCTACGACGTCGCCGACTACCGCGACGTCGACCCGCTCTTCGGCGACCTCGCCGAGTTCGACCTGCTGATGGCGGCCGCCCGCCGGCTGGGGATCAGGGTGCTGCTGGACATCGTCCCCAACCACTGCTCCAGCGAGCACCCGTGGTTCCGCGAGGCGCTGGCCTCCGCGCCCGGCAGCCCGGCCCGCGCCCGCTTCCACTTCGCCGACGGGCGCGGCCCCGCCGGCGGTGAACCCCCCAACAACTGGCACGCCATGTTCGGCGGCCCGGCCTGGACCCGGGTCACCGAGGCGGACGGCCGGCCCGGGCAGTGGTACCTGCACATGTTCACGCCCGAACAGCCCGACTGGAACTGGCGCGACCCCGAGATCCCCGAGGAGTTCGACCGCGTCCTGCGCTTCTGGCTGGACCGCGGCGTGGACGGCTTCCGCATCGACGTCGCCGCCGGACTGTTCAAGCACCCCGAACTGCCCGACTCGCCCGACCCGGAGGCCGATGCCCGCACCCGCGACTCGGTCAACCCGCTGGCCTGGAACCAGCCGGAGGTGCACGACGTGTGGCGGCGGTGGCGGGCCACCTGCGAGGAGTACACCGCCCGCGACGGCCGCGAGCGCCTGCTGGTCGGCGAGGTCTCCGTGCCCACCGCCCGTGAACACGCCCGGTACGTCCGCCCCGACGAACTCCACCAGGCCTTCTTCTTCGACCTGCTCGGCGCCCCCTGGGACGCCGACGCCTTCCGCAAGGTCGTCTCCGAGGCCATGCAGGACATCGCCGGCACCGGCTCGACCGTCACCTGGGTCCTCAACAACCACGACCAGGTGCGCACCGTCACCCGCTACGGCGAGCCCGCCACCGGGGGCAGCGGCCTCGGGCCCGCCCGCGCCCGCGCCGCCGCACTGCTGATGCTGGCCCTGCCCGGCGCCGCGTACATCTACCAGGGCGAGGAACTGGGCCTGCCCGAGGTCGTCGACCTGCCCGACGACGTGCTCACCGACCCCATCTTCCACCGCACCGGAAGCCGGGCCCGCATCCGTGACGGCTGCCGGGTGCCCCTGCCGTGGTCCGGACAGGCCTCCCCGTTCGGCTTCACCTCCGGCGCGGAGAGCGCCAAACCCTGGCTGCCGCAGCCGGAGTACTTCGCCGAGTACGCCACCGACCGGGCCCTCGCCGACACCCGCTCCTTCTGGCACCTGTACCGCGACGGGCTGCAACTGCGCTCCTCACTGCCCCAGTTGGGCGAGGGGACGCTGCGCTGGCTGGACACCCCGCCCGGCGTCCTCGGTTTCGTCCGCGGCGACGGCCTGGTCTGCGCCGTCAACTTCACCACCTCGCCGACCCCGGCACCGGCGTCCGGCACGCCCCTGCTGTCCAGCGGGCCCTGCCCGGCCGGGGTGCTGCCCGGCTCGACGGCCGCCTGGTGGCTCACCGACCTCTGACCTGCCCCCGCTCCACGTCAACTCCCACCCTCCCGAAGGGACATCAACGATGATGCGACGTACCACCCTGCTCACCGGCTGCACCGCCCTCGCCCTGGCGCTCGGCGCGACCGCCTGCGACGGCGACCCCGTCTCCGCCGGCGGCGGCGACAAGGCGCTCAGCGGCCAGACCGTCACCGTGGCCGGTGTCTGGTCCGGCAGCGAACAGAAGAACTTCCAGAAGGTGCTGGACGCCTTCACCGCGAAGACCGGCGCCAGGACCCGGTTCGTCTCCACCGGCGACAACGTCTCCACGGTCGTCGGCAGCAAGATCGAGGGCGGCAACGCACCCGACGTGGTGATGGTCCCCCAGGTCGGCGTGCTCCAGCAGTTCGCGAAGAAGGGCTGGCTCCAGCCGCTGTCCGCCACCACGGGCAAGTCCGTGGACGCGGGCTACGCGCCCGTGTGGAAGAAGTACGGCAGCGTCGACGGCACCCTCTACGGCCTCTACTTCAAGGCCGCCCACAAGTCGACCGTCTGGTACAGCCCCGACGCGCTCGCCCAGGCGGGGGTCGAGCCGCCGAAGACCTACGACGAGATGCTCAAGGCCGGGCACACCGTCTCCGACTCCGGGCTCGCCGCCTTCGCCGTCGCCGGGCAGGACGGCTGGACCCTCACCGACTGGTTCGAGAACATCTACCTCTCCCAGGCCGGTCCCGAGAAGTACGACGCCCTCGCCGCGCACAGGCTGAAGTGGACGGACGCCTCCGTCGTCCGGTCGCTCGGCACCCTGGGCAAGCTGTTCAAGGACAAGCAGCTGGTCGCGGGCGGCCGGAAGGGCGCCCTCAACACCGACTTCCCGGGCTCGGTGGAGAAGGTGTTCGGGCCGAAGCCGCAGGCCGGCCTGGTCTACGAGGGCGACTTCGTCGCCGGTGTCGCCCACGACCAGTTCCAGCGGAGCATCGGCGAGGACGCGGACTTCTTCCCGTTCCCGGCCGTGGGCGGCGGCAAGGCCCCGGTGGTCAGCGGCGGCGACGCGGCCGTCGTCCTCAAGGACGGCAAGAACGCGAAGGCGGGCATGAAGCTCCTGGAGTACCTGGCGACCCCCGAGGCCGCGGCCGTCTGGGCGAAGGCGGGCGGCTTCCTGTCCCCGAACAGGAAGCTCGACCTCTCCTCCTACGGCGACGACGTCACCCGCGCCACCGCCAAGTCCCTCGTCGGCGCCGGTGACTCGGTCCGCTTCGACATGTCCGACCAGGCACCGGCCGCCTTCGGCGGCACCAAGGGCGCCGGCGAGTGGAAGCTCCTGCAGGACTTCCTGCGCGACCCGTCCGACCCGGCGGGGACCGCGGCGAAGCTCGAGGCCGCCGCGACCAAGGCCTACCAGGACTGACCGGACCGATGACCGCCACCACACTCGTGTCCAAGGAGGCGGCCCCGCGCGCCGCCGGCACGGCCCGGGGGCGCCGCGGCCGGCGGCGCGCCCGGACCGTCGCCCTGCTCTTCGTCCTCCCCGCCCTGCTCCTGCTCGGCGCGCTCGTCGTCTACCCGGTGCTGTTCTCGGTCGGACGCAGCTTCTTCGACGCCTCCGGCACCCGGTTCGTG
Organism: Streptomyces cellostaticus; assembly: GCF_023630175.1. Lineage (GTDB taxonomy): Bacteria > Actinomycetota > Actinomycetes > Streptomycetales > Streptomycetaceae > Streptomyces > Streptomyces cellostaticus_A. The sequence goes on from NZ_JALLIN010000041.1 coordinate 8,778, forward strand.
GGCGGCGGCAACTACGCCGAGATGTTCCGCGACCCGGCGACGCTGAAGGCCATCCGCAACACCACCATCTGGGTGGTCGTGGCCCCGGCCCTGCTCACCGGCCTCGGCCTGATCCTGGCCGTCCTGGTGGAGAAGGTCCGCTGGGCCACGGCCTTCAAACTGCTGCTGTTCATGCCGATGGCGGTCTCCTTCCTCGCCGCCGGCATCATCTTCCGCCTCGCCTACGACGAGGACCCGGACAAGGGCGTCCTCGACGCCGCCGTGGTCGGCGTCCACGACGTGTTCAAGGGCACCTCGTCGTACCCGACGGCACGGGGCCGCGAGGGGCTGCTGGACCGGGGCGGCGACGGGTCCTACCTCAGCCACGCCGCCGCGTCCCCGGGCGAGTCGGTCACCCTGCCCATGGTCGGCGTGCTGCCGGGCGACCTGCCGCGGGACGCCTCGCCCGCCCGTCCGGCGGCGCGGCGCGCCGCCGCCGCCGGAGAACTGCGCGGTGTCGTCTACCTCGACTTCACCCCCGGCGGGGGAGGCGAGCAGGGCCGGGTCGACCCGAAGGAGAGCGGCCTGCCCGGCATGAAGGTCGAGGCGCTGCGCGACGGGAGGACCATCGCCGGCACCACGTCCTCCTCCGACGGCTCCTTCCGCTTCACCGGACTCCAGGAGGGCTCGTACACGGTGAAGCTGCCCGCGTCCAACTTCGCGCCGCCCTACCAGGGCGTCTCCTGGCTCGGCCCGACGCTGGTCACCCCGGCGATCATCGGCGCCTACCTGTGGATCTGGACGGGCTTCGCGATGGTGCTGATCGGCGCCGGTCTGTCGAGCCTGCCCCGGGACGCGCTGGAGGCGGCGCGGATGGACGGCGCGAACGAGTGGCAGATCTTCCGCCGCATCACCGTGCCGCTGCTCGCCCCCGTGCTGACGGTCGTCTTCGTCACCCTCGTGATCAACGTGATGAAGGTGTTCGACCTCGTCTACATCATCGCGCCGGGACCGGTGCAGGAGGACGCCACCGTGCTCGCGACCCAGATGTGGCTGGTGTCGTTCGGCGGCGGCAACAACCAGGGGCTCGGCAGCGCCCTCGGCGTGCTGCTGCTCCTGCTGGTCATCCCCGCGATGGTCTTCAACGTCCGCCGCTTCCGAAGGAGTCAGCGATGAACGTGGTCAGGCGCGGCCTGGGCAACGGCCTGGTCCAGGCGTTCCTCGTGGTGATCGGCCTGGTCTGGGCGACCCCGCTCGCGGGACTGTTCGTGTCCTCCCTGCGCTCGGCCCATGACACGGCGAAGGGCGGCTGGTGGACGGCGCTGTCCAGTCCGGGGCAGCTCTCCTTCGACAACTACTCGGCGCTGCTGAAGAACGCCGGCATCACCCAGGCCTTCTGGAACACCGTGCTGATCTCGGTGCCGACGACCGTCCTGGTCGTCGTCATCGCGGCCCTCGCCGGATACGCCTTCGCCTGGCTGGACTTCCCGCTGCGCGAACCGCTGTTCCTGCTGGTGGTGGCCCTGCTGGTGGTACCGGTGCAGATCGGTCTGCTGCCGGTGGCCAAACTCTTCGGCCAGTTGGGCCTGTTCGGCACGATCCCCGGCGTGGTCCTCTTCCACGTCGCCTACGGCCTGCCCTTCGCCGTGTTCCTCCTGCGCAACTACTTCGCGGAGATGCCCAAGGAGATGCTGGAGGCGGCGCGGATGGACGGCGGCGGCGAGTGGCGCATCTTCACCCGCCTGGTCCTTCCGGTGGGGCGTCCCGCCATCGCCTCGCTCGCCATCTTCCAGTTCCTCTGGGTCTGGAACGACATGCTGGTCGCGCTCCTCTTCGCGGACAGCTCCTCCCAGCCGCTGACCGTGCAGCTCCAGTCCCAGATACGCCAGTTCGGCAGCAACATCGACGTGCTGGCCCCGGGTGCCTTCATCTCCCTGACGGTCCCCGTGGTCGTCTTCTTCGCCTTCCAGCGCCACTTCGTGCAGGGCGTGATGGCCGGCTCGGTCAAGTGACCCCACCCTGACGGGGACGACGGAGGCGGCCGGTTCACCGGCCGCCTCCGTCGTCCTACGTCCGGCGCCGGGCGCTCCCGCCGCGGGAGCACCCGATCCGCGCAGCCGGTCGCCCGTCCTCGTGCGACGCGCCCTCAGCCGTGGAAGGTGATGTAGCCGTTGCCGTCGCGGTCGTTGGCGGACCTGGTGTAGGCGTGGGTGTCAGCGTGGGCGCCGGAGGGCTTGTAGAGGCGGATGGTGTCCTTGTCGTTGTTCCAGATGAAGTTGCAGTTCTGGCGGTACACGACGTTGCCGGCGTCCGAGTCGGTGCCGTGGCCCCCGCGCAGCTTCACGTAGTCGCCGGGCTGCAGGTAGTGGTTCTTGGTGAAGACGAACCGGTTGGTGCTGGTGGCGTCCCTGACCACGTAGCCCCTGAGGTTCACGGTCGCGGTGCGCGAGTAGTTCTTGATCGTCACGTACTCGCCCCTGGTGTTGCCGGAGGAGCAGCTGTTGGAGTCCCGCCCCGGAGCGTCGTACTGGACGCCCCTGACCTTCAGGGCGGAGGAGTACTCGGCGGCCTGGGCCGGGGCCGCGACGGTGACGGCGAGCGCTCCGGCCGAGACGGCCGCGGCCAGCGCGAAGCGTATACGCATGAGGTCCCCCCTCAATGGTGCGAGTGATACGGCCAGGAGCTTATCCAAAGGATGAAGGCGGCATGGACGTTTGGTGCGGGAAGTGTGAAGAGCCCGGCTGGGGGTGGCGGCGCGCAACGCGAAGGGGGCGGCAGGGAGTTGGATCCCTGCCGCCCCCGTCCGTCACGGAAGGGCGGGCCTCACGGTGACGCCGGTGGGTACAGCGACCGCGGCAACCGCGAGGCCGCCGCGGAGTCCAGGAGCCACAGGGTCCGCGAGCGTCCGCGGGCGCCCGCCGCCGGTGCCTGCACCTCGCCCGCGCCCGAGAGGGCGATGGCCACGGCCTGGGCCTTGTCCTCGCCGGCCGCGAGCAGCCAGACCTCGCGGGCCGAGCGGATCGCGGGGAGGGTCAGCGAGACCCGGGTCGGCGGCGGCTTCGGCGCCCCGTGCACGCCGACCACCGTGCGCTCCGTCTCGCGGACCGCGGGCAACTCCGGGAACAGCGACGCCACGTGGGTGTCCGGGCCGACGCCCAGCATCAGCACGTCGAAGGACGGCACCGGGCCGTGGTTCTCCGGCCCGGCCGCCTTGGCCAGTTCCGCCGCGTAGGCCTCCGCCGCCGCCTCCACGTCCGTACCGTGCGGACCGTCGGACGCGGGCATGGCGTGCACGCGCTCCGGGTCCAGCGGCACCGCGTCCAGCAGCGCCTCGCGGGCCTGCGTGACATTGCGCTCCGGATCGCCCTCGGGCAGGTAGCGCTCGTCGCCCCACCACAGGTCGAGGCGGCCCCAGTCGACGGCGTCCCGGGCGGGTGCCGCCGCCAGCGCGGCCAGCAGGCCGTTGCCGTTGCGGCCACCGGTCAGGACCACCGACGCGGTGCCCCGGGAGGCCTGCGCGTCCACGATCCGGGTGATCAGGCGGGCCGCGGCGGCCCGCGCCATCAGTTCCTTGTCGTGATGCACGACGAGCTGCGGGGTGCTCACTTCGCGGCCGCCTTCCTCACCGGGGCCTTCTTGGCGGCCGCCTTCTTCGCGGGAGCCTTCGCGGACTCCTCCTCCACCGGTTCGGCGACCGCGGCCGGCTCCGCCGCCGCGGGCTCCGGCACGGTGTTCAGCCGCTCCACGCCGAAGGCCAGCGCGGAGGCGTAGGTGTCGTCCGGGTCGAGCCGCCGCAGCTCCTCCGCGATCAGCTCGGCGGTTTCCCGCCGCTTCAGCGCCACCGCGCGGGCCGGCTGGCCCTCGATGGCCAGGGTGGCGAGCGAGCCGTCCGCCCGGTCCAGGGTGATGGGGCCCTCGCTGGTGTCCATCCGCACGGCCGTCAGCCCCGGCCCCGCGGACAGCGAACGCCGGACGGGGACGTCCAGCCGGTCCGCGAGCCACATCGCCAGCAGCTCACAGCTCGGGTTGAACTCCTCGCCCTCCACCTCGACGGCCTTCACCTCGCACACCACCTGGTCCAGGGCCGCCGCGAGCATCGAGCGCCACGGCGTGATCCGGGTCCAGGACAGATCGGTGTCGCCGGGTGCGTAGGTCTCGGCGCGGGCGGACAGCTCCCGCACCGGCTGCTCGGCGGCATAGGTGTCGGTCACCCGGCGCTGGGCCAGGGCGCCCAGCGGGTCGTTGGCCGGGTCCAGCGGCGCGTTCACCGGCCACCAGACGACCACCGGGGCGTCGGGCAGCAGCAGCGGCAGCACCACCGACTCGGCCTGCTCGGACACCTCGCCGTACAGCCGCAGGACGACCGTCTCGCCGGTGCCCGCCTCCGCGCCCACCCGCACCTCGGCGTCGAGCCGGGACGACGTGCGGTCGCGCGGGGAGCGGGAGACCCGCTTGATGACCACGAGCGTGCGCGAGGGGTGCTCGCGCGAGGCGTCGTTGGCGGCCTTGAGGGCGTCGTAGGCGTTCTCCTCGTCGGTGACGATGACGAGGGTCAGGACCATGCCGACGGCAGGGGTGCCGATCGCACGGCGGCCCCGGACGAGCGCCTTGTTGATCGCGCCGGCGGTGGTGCCGGTCAGGTCTATCTTCATGGCCGGCGCCAGCTCCGTCCGTCTCGTGCCAGCATCTCGTCCGCCTCGACGGGGCCCCAGGTGCCCGACTTGTACTGTGCGGGCCTGCCGTGCCGGTCCCAGTACTCCTCGATCGGGTCGAGGATCTTCCAGGACAGCTCGACCTCCTCCGTGCGCGGGAAGAGGTTGGCGTCGCCGAGCAGCACGTCCAGGATGAGCCGCTCGTACGCCTCCGGGCTGGACTCCGTGAACGACTCGCCGTAGGCGAAGTCCATGGACACGTCCCGGATCTCCATGGAGGTGCCCGGCACCTTGGAGCCGAAGCGGACCGTGATGCCCTCGTCCGGCTGGACGCGGATGACGACCGCGTTCGAGCCCAGCTCCTCCGTCGCCGTGTGGTCGAAGGGGGAGTGCGGGGCCCGCTGGAAGACCACCGCGATCTCGGTGACCCGGCGGCCCAGACGCTTGCCGGTGCGCAGGTAGAAGGGGACGCCCGCCCAGCGGCGGTTGTCGATGCCCAGCTTGATCGCGGCGAAGGTGTCGGTCTTCGACTTGGCGTCGATGCCGTCCTCGTCGAGGTACCCGATGACCTTCTCGCCGCCCTGCCAGCCCGCCGCGTACTGCCCGCGCACGGTGCTGCGGCCCAGGTCCTTCGGCAGCCGCACGGCACCGAGCACCTTGGTCTTCTCCGCCGCGAGCGCGTCCGCGTCGAAGGAGGCGGGCTCCTCCATGGCGGTGAGGGCCATGAGCTGCAGCAGGTGGTTCTGGATGACGTCGCGGGCGGCGCCGATGCCGTCGTAGTAGCCGGCGCGGCCGCCGACGCCGATGTCCTCGGCCATGGTGATCTGCACGTGGTCCACGAAGGACCGGTTCCAGATCGGCTCGAACATCGTGTTGGCGAAGCGCAGCGCCAGGATGTTCTGGACCGTCTCCTTGCCGAGGTAGTGGTCGATCCGGAACACCTGGTCCGGCTCGAACACCTCGTGCACGACCTGGTTCAGCTCCTCGGCGGACTCGAGGTCGTGGCCGAACGGCTTCTCGATGACCGCGCGCCGCCAGGAACCCGAGGACTGGTCGGTCAGGCCGTGCTTCTTGAGCTGCTGGATGACCACCGGGAAGGAACGCGGAGGCACCGAGAGGTAGAAGGCGAAGTTGCCGCCCGTCCCCTGGGCCTTGTCCAGCTCCTCGATGGTGCCGCGCAACCGCTCGAACGCGTCGTCGTCGTCGAAGGTGCCCTGGACGAAACGCATCCCCTGGATGAGCTGCTGCCAGACCTCCTCGCGGAAGGGGGTCCGGGAGTGCTCCTTGACGGCGTCGTGGACCTCGGCGGCGAAGTCCTCGTGCGCCCACTCGCGCCGGGCGAAGCCGACCAGCGAGAAGCCCGGCGGCAGCAGACCCCGGTTGGCGAGGTCGTACACCGCGGGCATCAGCTTCTTCCGGGACAGGTCGCCCGTGACGCCGAAGATCACCAGGCCCGACGGCCCCGCGATGCGCGGGAGCCGTCGGTCGGCGGGGTCACGAAGCGGGTTCGCTCCGGAACCGGTGAGGCGTGACAACTCAGCCCTCCGAAGGGGCGAGGCGCTCGAGCTCCGCCTGGGTCGACTTCAGCAGGTCGTTCCAGGACGCCTCGAACTTCTCGACGCCCTCGTCCTCCAGCACCCGGACGACGTCGTCGTACGAGATCCCGAGCCGCTCCAGCGCGTCCAGGTCGGCGCGTGCCTGCTCGTAGGTGCCGGTGACGGCGTCGCCACTGATCTCGCCGTGGTCCTCGACGGCCTCCAGCGTGGCCTCCGGCATGGTGTTGACCGTGTTCGGCGCGACCAGGTCGACGACGTACATCGTGTCCCGGTACGCCGGGTCCTTGACGCCGGTCGACGCCCACAGCGGACGCTGCCGGTTGGCGCCGGCGCGCTCCAGGGCGTTCCAGCGCTCGGAGCCGAAGACCTCCTCGTACGCCTCGTAGGCGAGCCGGGCGTTGGCGACGGCGGCCTTGCCGCGCAGCGCCTTCGCCTCGTCGGTGCCCAGGGCGTCCAGGCGCTTGTCGATCTCGGTGTCCACACGGGACACGAAGAACGACGCCACGGAGTGGATCTTCGACAGGTCCAGGCCGCGCTCCCGCGCCGTCTCCAGGCCGGAGAGGTACGCGTCCATGACCTTGCGGTAGCGCTCCAGCGAGAAGATCAGCGTGACGTTGACGCTGATGCCGTTGCCGATCGTCTCGGCGATCGCCGGCAGACCCGCCTCGGTGGCCGGGATCTTGATCAGTGTGTTGGGGCGGTCCACCAGCCAGGCGAGCTGCTTGGCCTCGGCGACGGTCGCCCTGGTCCTGTGCGCCAGGCGCGGGTCGACCTCGATGGAGACCCGGCCGTCCTGGCCGTTCGTGGCCTCGAAGACCGGGTGCAGGATGTCGGCGGCGTCGCGGACGTCCGCCGTGGTGATCATGCGGATGGCCTCTTCGACGGTGACCTTGCGGGCGGCGAGGTCCGAGAGCTGCTGGTCGTAGCCGTCGCCCTGCGAGATCGCCTTCTGGAAGATCGTCGGGTTGGTGGTGACGCCCACGACGTGCTGCTGGTCGATCAGCTCGGCGAGGTTGCCGGACGTGATCCGCTTGCGCGACAGGTCGTCCAGCCAGATCGCCACGCCCTCCTCGGAGAGGCGCTTCAGTGCGTCTGTCATGGAATTACATCTCCTACGTGTCGTATATGAGCGTCAGCGCTGGGCGGCGGCCAGGGATTCCCGGGCCTCGGCCGCCACGTTCTCGGCGGTGAAGCCGAACTCGCGGAAGAGCACCTTGCCGTCGGCGGAGGCACCGAAGTGCTCCAGTGAGACGATGCGGCCGGCGTCCCCGACGTACTTGTGCCAGGTCAGCCCGATGCCCGCCTCCACGGCGACACGGGCCTTCACGGACGGCGGCAGCACGGAGTCCCGGTACCCCTGGTCCTGCTCCTCGAACCACTCCACGCAGGGCATGGACACGACCCGCGTGGGCACGCCCTCGGCCTGCAGCCGCTCCCGGGCCTCGACGGCCACGTGCACCTCGGAACCGGTGGCGATCAGGACGACCTGCGGCTCGCCGCCCTCGGCCTCCGCCAGGACGTAACCGCCGCGCGCCGCGGCGTCGTCGGGCTCGTAGATCGGCACGCCCTGCCGGGTCAGCACCAGACCGTGCGGCTGTCCCTTGCCGAACTCCTTGGTGTAGCGCTTGAGGATCTCGCGCCAGGCGATCGCGGTCTCGTTGGCGTCCGCCGGGCGGACGACGTTCAGGCCGGGGATCGCGCGCAGCGAGGCCAGGTGCTCGACCGGCTGGTGGGTCGGGCCGTCCTCGCCGAGGCCGATGGAGTCGTGCGTCCACACGTACGTCACCGGCAGGTGCATCAGGGCCGACAGGCGCACCGCGTTGCGCATGTAGTCGGAGAACACCAGGAAGGTGCCGCCGTAGACGCGGGTGTTGCCGTGCAGGGTGATGCCGTTCATCTCCGCGGCCATGGAGTGCTCGCGGATGCCGAAGTGGATCGTGCGGCCGTACGGGTTCGCCTCGGGCAGCGGGTTGCCGGCGGGCAGGAAGGAGCTGTTCTTGTCGATGGTGGTGTTGTTCGACCCGGCGAGGTCGGCGGAACCGCCCCACAGCTCCGGGATCACCGCGCCGAGGGCCTGGAGCACCTTGCCGGACGCGGCGCGCGTCGCGATGCCCTTGCCCGGCTCGAAGACCGGGAGCTTCTCCTCCCAGCCGGCCGGCAGCTCGCCCTTGGCGATGCGGTCGAAGTCGGCGGCGCGCTCGGCGTTGCCGTCCCGCCAGAGCTGCAGCGACTTCTCCCACTCGGCCTTCGCCTGGGCGCCCCGCTCCAGCGCCCCGCGGGTGTGCGCGAGGACCTCGTCCGCGACCTCGAAGCTCCGCTCCGGGTCGAAGCCGAGGACCCGCTTGGTGGCCGCGACCTCGTCGTCGCCGAGCGCCGAGCCGTGCGCGGCCTCGGTGTTCTGCGCGTTCGGGGCCGGCCAGGCGATGATCGAGCGCATCGCGATGAAGGACGGCCGGTCCGTGACCTGCTTCGCGGCCTCGACGGCGTCGTAGATCGCGTGCGGGTCGAGGTCGCCGTCCGGCTTCGGGGCGACCCGCTGCACGTGCCAGCCGTAGGCCTCGTACCGCTTGACGGTGTCCTCGGAGACGGCGGTCTCGGTGTCGCCCTCGATCGAGATGTGGTTGTCGTCCCACAGCAGGATCAGGTTGCCGAGCTTCTGGTGACCGGCCAGCGAGGACGCCTCGGCGGAGATGCCCTCCTGGAGGCAGCCGTCGCCGGCGACGCAGTAGACGAAGTGGTCGAAGGGCGACTCGCCCTGCGCGGCCTCCGGGTCGAACAGACCGCGCTCGTAGCGGGCGGCCATCGCCATGCCCACCGCGTTGGCCACGCCCTGGCCCAGCGGGCCGGTCGTGGTCTCCACACCCTTGGTGTGCCCGTACTCCGGGTGGCCCGGGGTCTTCGAGCCCCAGGTGCGGAAGGACTCCAGGTCCGCCAGCTCCAGGCCGAAACCGGCCAGGTAGAGCTGCGTGTAGAGGGTCAGGGACGAGTGGCCGGCGGACAGCACGAAGCGGTCGCGGCCGACCCACTCCGGGTCGGCCGGGTCGTGCCGCATCACCTTCTGGAAGAGGGTGTACGCGGCCGGGGCCAGGCTCATCGCCGTACCGGGATGGCCGTTGCCGACCTTCTGTACGGCGTCGGCGGCCAGGACCCGGGCGGTGTCCACGGCCCGCTGGTCCAGCTCGGTCCATTCAAGGTCTGTGGTGGTCGGCTTGGTGCTCACCCTGGGTCAGGGCTCCTCTCCACATGTCGGTCGCCGGCCCTGGGGGCGTGCCCCCTCCCGGCCGCCGGTGTGCACTGCCCGCCCACCGGCCGTCACGAGCCTACCCCCGTGAGGACGTGCGTTTTTTCGAGTTCATTACAGACTGCCGGGACTCTCGGGCATCCGCCTCCCGACCGGCCGACAGCGCATTTGGCAGATGAATACGGAGCCGCTCATCCGTCTGCTCAATCGAGCTCCACCGCACCTCGGACGGGCGCTCCGCCAACACGACCCCACCCCCGCGAAGGACGGGGTATGGGCAACGTCTAAAGTGGCGTGGTACGCGCGAGCCCTCACCCGGCCTTCATGAGGGAGGCTCGCTGGGATGTCTCTGTCAGGGGTGTGCGTGACGGCCGTCGAATCCCGTCCTGGGGGCACCTCCCAGGCCCTTCAGGCGCTCGGGGAGGGTGTGGTTCGTGAGGAGAGCCAGAGCCCGGTTCACCGGCCGTTCGGGGCCCGTGTCAAGGCGTTCGTGGCGCTGACCAAGCCGCGGATCATCGAGCTGCTGCTCATCACCACCGTTCCGGTGATGTTCCTCGCCCAGCAGGGCGTGCCCGACCTGAAGCTGGTGCTGCTCACCTGCGTCGGCGGCTACCTCTCGGCGGGCGGCGCCAACGCGCTGAACATGTACATCGACCGGGACATCGACGCCCTGATGGACCGCACCGCGCAGCGGCCGCTGGTGACGGGCATGGTCAGCCCGCTCGAGTGCCTGGTCTTCGGCATCACCCTGGCCGTCGTCTCGACGCTGCTGTTCGGGCTGACCGTCAACTGGCTGTCCGCCTGGCTGTCACTCGGGGCGCTCCTCTTCTACGTCGTCGTCTACACGATGATCCTCAAGCGGCGCACCTCGCAGAACATCGTCTGGGGCGGCATCGCCGGCTGCCTGCCGGTGCTGATCGGCTGGTCCTCGGTGACCGACTCGATGTCCTGGGCGCCCGTCGTCCTCTTCCTCGTCATGTTCTTCTGGACGCCGCCGCACTACTGGCCGCTGTCCATGAAGGTCAAGGAGGACTACGCGCGCGTGGGCGTGCCGATGCTCCCGGTCATCGCCTCCAACAAGGTGGTCGCCCGGCAGATCGTCATCTACAGCTGGGTGATGGTCGCCGTCTCCCTGCTGCTCACCCCCCTCGGTTACACCGGCTGGTTCTACACGGCGGTCGCCCTCGCGGCCGGCGGCTTCTGGCTGTGGGAGGCGCACGGTCTGCAGAACCGGGCGAAGGCCGAGGTGACGGGTGTGAAGCTCAAGGAGATGCGGCTGTTCCACTGGTCCATCACCTATGTCTCCATCCTCTTCGTCGCGGTCGCCGTCGACCCCTTCCTGCGCTGACCCGCGCCGGGCGCACGTCACAGCGCCCTGCTCTCGCCAGTCGATCTACCCGTGAGTAGCATCCTGTTCATGGCAGACACGCAGCAGGTTGACCCCAAGGACGAGCGCAGGGCGGCGAAGCTGGCCCGGCACATCGGCGCCTTCGCCAAGGCCCACGGCGGAGCCGAGGGCCAGGTGGCCCACATCGGCGAGCGCGGAGCCCGCATCGTGCTCGTCGGCGAGGACGGCGGCTGGGGCGACCTGGTGGCGCCCAGCACCGCCGTCGCCGAGCAGGCCGTCGAGCGGGCCGGCATCACCGTCCACGAGTCCTTCGACGGCGAGTTCGCGGCGAAGGTGACCACCGGCCGCTACGAGTGGAGCCGGATGGCGGGCCTCCAGCTCGGCGGCCCGGCCAACGGCTGACGCCGGGCCCGGTTCGCGGGACCCGGGGCGACACCGGATCACGGGTTCACCCGTTAGGCCCTGCAAGAAGCGCAGCGCCTCCACGGGGAGCCCGCATGATCGAAACGCCGTCCCTCGTGGACCAGTACTGCCACGGCGTGCTGCGCACCGAGCTGGGCCTCGGCACCTTCGAGACCCGGCTCGCGCGGACCGAGGGACCGCCCGCGCCGGGCACCACCCTCTTCGACACCCAGACCGGCTTCGCCGTACGCCGCTGGTGCCCGCCCCTGCTCGGCCTGGAACCGCACTGCCCGCCCGCCCGGTACCTGGCCCGGCGCCGGGAACTGGGCGTGCTGGAGGCGGGCCGCCGGCTGCTGCGGGGCAGCGGGATCAGCACCTACCTCGTCGACACGGGCCTGCCCGGCGACCTGACGGGCCCGGCGGAGCTGGCGTCCGCCGGTGACGCCGAGGCCCACGAGATCGTCCGCCTGGAACTCCTCGCCGAACAGGTCGCGGACACCTCGGGCACCGTCGAGGGCTTCCTCGCCAACCTCGCCGAGTCGGTGCACGGGGCCGCCGCCGAGGCGGTCGCCTTCACCTCCGTCGCCGGCCTCCGGCACGGCCTGGCCCTCGCCCCCGAGCCGCCGGGCCCGGGCGAGGTGCGGGGCGCGGCCGGCCGCTGGCTCGCCGGGCGGCGGGTGGGCGGGGCGCTGACCGACCCGGTGCTGCTGCGGCACCTGCTGTGGATCGCGGTCGCCTCGGGGCGGCCCCTCCAGATCCACGCCGGGCTGGGCGAGCCCGGCTCCCGCATCGACCGCACCGATCCGGTGCTGCTCACCGACTTCGTGCGCGCCACGGCCGGGCTCGGCACCGACCTGATCCTGCTGCACGGCTACCCGTACCACCGCCACGCCGCGCACCTCGCCGGAGTCTTCCCGCACGTCTACACCGACTCCGGCGCGGCCCTCGTGCGCACCGGCGCCCGCGCGGTCACCGTCCTCGCCGAGATCCTCGAACTGGCACCGTTCGGCAAGGTCCTCTTCTCCAGCGGCGCCCACGGCCTGCCCGAGCTGCATGTCGTGGCCGCGCTGCTGTTCCGGGAGGCCCTGGGACGGGTGCTGGGCACCTGGGTCGCCGAGGACGCGTGGTCCCCGGACGACGCCCGGCGGGTGGCCCGGATGGTCGCGGCGGACAACGCCCGGCGGGTCTACGCCCTGGGCTGAGGGCTGAGGGCTGAGGGCTGAGGGCTGTGCGGCGGCGCGTGGGCCGGCGACCGAGGCGCCGGCCACCGCGTGCGGATGGCTCAGGCGGGCGTGCCCACCGCCACCTCGGCCGACGGTCCGGGCAGGCCGGGGGCGGCGCCGGGGCGCTCCCGGAGCGACAGCAGCACCCGCAGCACGCCGATCCACACCAGGCACGAGCCGAGCATGTGCAGACCGACGAGGACCTCGGGCAGGTGGGTGAAGTACTGCACGTAGCCGATGACGCCCTGCCCGAGCAGGATCAGAAACAGCTCCCGGGTGCGTGCCAGGGGCCCGCCGGGCGCGTCCACCGCCTTGAGCACGAACCACAGCGCGAACGTCAGCGTCACCACGATCCACGCGAGCACGGCGTGCAGCTTGGAGACGCTCTCCCAGTCGATCGGGATCCGCTCGACCTGCGAGGAGTCGCCCGCGTGCGGCCCGGCCCCGGTCACCACCGTGCCGACCGCGATGAGCAGCACCGACGCCGCCACCAGGAACCACACGAGCTGCTGCACCGCCTTGCCGACCAGCGGACGCGGCGTCCCGTCGCCCTCACGGGTGCGCTGCCACAGCACCGTGGCGACCGCGATCAGCGCCGAGGAGAGCAGGAAGTGCGCGGCGACCGTGTACGGGTTCAGGCCGACCAGGACGACGACGCCGCCGAGCACCGCGTTGCCCATGACCACCCAGAACTGCGCCCAGCCCAGCCGGGTCAGGCTGCGCCGGCGCGGCTTCTCGGCACGCGCGGCGACGATCGCCCAGCCGACGGCCGCGCACAGCACGTACGTCAGCATCCGGTTGCCGAACTCGACGACCCCGTGGAAGCCCATGGCCCGGGTGGTGGTCAGCGAGTCGTCGGTGCAGGTCGGCCAGGTCGGGCAGCCGAGGCCCGAACCGGTGAGGCGGACCGCGCCGCCGGTGACCACGATGACCACCGACATGACGAGCGCGGCGAGCGCCGCCCGCCGGACGGTCCGGGGATCCGGTGTCCAGCGGTCGGCGATGAGGGCGAGCGGGTTGCGCAGCGCCGCGATGGCGGCGGCGCGGGTCAGCTTTGGCACGTGCACCATGGTAGGCCGCCGCTTGTGCACGCGTTCACGAGGGTCCGCCGCGGCCTCACTCCCAGCGGAAGGACTTCCCCGCCGCGGCCAGTCCCAGGACCGCCCACACCGCGAGGATCCCCAGGTCGCCCCAGGGCACCGCGGCCCCGTGCTGGAGGACGTCCCGCAGGCCGCCGGAGAGCGCCGAGATCGGCAGCAGGCCGAGCACGTGCTGACCGGCCGGGCCGAACTTCTCCAGTGGGACGACGACCCCGCCGCCGACGAGCAGCAGCAGGAAGACCAGGTTGGCCGCGGCCAGTGTGGCCTCGGCCTTCAGCGTGCCCGCCATCAGCAGGCCGAGCCCGGAGAAGGCTGCCGTGCCGAGGACCAGCAGGAGCACGACGGCGAAGGGGCTGCCGTGCGGGGACCAGCCGAGGGCGAACGCGATCACGGTCAGCAGGATCACCTGAAGGATCTCGGTGACCAGCACCGACGCCGTCTTGGCGGCCATCAGTCCCCAGCGGGGCAGCGGGGAGGAGGCCAGCCGCTTGAGCACGCCGTAGCGGCGCTCGAAGCCGGTCGCGATGGCCTGCCCGGTGAACGCCGTGGACATCACGGCGAGGGCCAGGACGCCGGGCGCGAGGAAGTCCACGGCCTTGCCCTCGCCGGTGTCCACGACGTCCACGGAGCTGAAGAGCACCAGCAGCAGCGTCGGGATCACGACCGTCAGCAGCAGTTGCTCGCCGTTGCGCAGCAGCATCCGGGTCTCCAGCGCCGCCTGTGCCGCGATCATGCGGGGGAGGGGCGCCGCGCCCGGCTTGGGGGTGTAGGTACCCGGCCCGGCGGTCATGAACGCAGCTCCTTGCCCGTGATCTCCAGGCTGTGGCCTCCCGGGGGGCGACCCCCGGACCCCCGGCCGGTCTCCGTGCGGGACGCGGTCATGAACGCAGCTCCTTGCCCGTGATCTCCAGGCTGTGCCCTCCCGGGGGGCGACCCCCGGACCCCCGGCCGGTCTCCGTGCGGGACGCGGTCATGAACGCAGCTCCTTGCCCGTGATCTCCAGAAAGACGTCCTCCAGGGTGTGCCGCTCCACCGAGATGCGGTCCGGCATCACCCCGTGCTGGGCGCACCACGAGGTCACCGTGGCCAGCAGTTGCGGGTTCACCTTGCCGACGACCCGGTAGGCGCCGGGCGTCAGCTCCGCGGCCGTGCAGTCGGCGGGCAGCGCCTTCAGCAGCGAGGCCACGTCGAGGCCGGGACGGCCGGTGAAGCGCAGGGTGTTCTCGGCGCCGCCCTTGCACAGCTCCTCCGGGGAGCCCTGGGTGATGACACGGCCGCCGTCGATGATCGCCACGTCGTCGGCGAGCTGCTCGGCCTCTTCCATGTAGTGCGTGGTGAGGATCACCGAGACGCCGTCGGCGCGCAGGTCCCGCACCAGGTCCCAGGTGGCCCGGCGGGCCTGCGGGTCGAGGCCCGCCGTCGGCTCGTCCAGGAACACCAGCTCAGGGCGCCCGACCACGGCCATGGCGAGCGCGAGCCGCTGCTGCTGGCCGCCGGACAGCCGCCGGTAGGAGGTCCGGCCGCAGGAGCCGAGCCCGAGGCGCTCCATCAGCGCGTCCACGTCCAGCGGGTGCGCGTGCAGTGCGGCGATGTGCCGCAGCATCTCGTCGGCCCGGGCGCCGGAGTACACGCCGCCGGACTGCAGCATCACGCCGATCCGGGGGCGCAGCTCGGCGGACTGCCGTACCGGGTCGAGGCCCAGGACGCGCACCGTGCCGGAATCCGGCTTCCGGTACCCCTCGCAGGTCTCGACCGTGGTGGTCTTCCCCGCCCCGTTGGGGCCGAGTACGGCGGTCACACCCGCCCGGGCCACCAGGTCCAGCCCGTCCACCGCGGTCTTGTCGCCGTACCGCTTCACCAAGGCCTGGACCTGGACCACGGGCTCGCTTCGCATGAACCCAGAGTCTAGGGACGCGGCCGGGCGTTCGGGCGTGGGGGTACCGGAACTCCCGCCCGCGGGGCCGGCGCGGCGGGAGCACCACTGCGCGGGCCACCCGCCGCGCCGCCGTCCGCCACCGGCCGGGCCGAGCACGTCGAGCAGCGCCTGGACGGCGGCGACGGCGCCCGCGTTCACCCGGCCGAGGGAACTCGGCGAGGAATGCGCGGGACGCCCTCGCCGCACCCGGCACCGAGCCGGCCCGGCTGCTCGGCCATGCCGTCCCGGGGGGCAAGAGGGCCGGTCGGAGAGGGGTGGACACGGCCCCGGAGTCCGCCCGGCCGGCGTGCGCGGCGCCGGCGAATCGCCTGGCCGGGGCGGCCGGAATGATCGATCAGAAGATCGTTTCCGCAGGTCGGATTAGGTATGCCTAAGTGACGCAGGGCACCGGGGGGTGATCCGGACGGCGCTTGTCAGCCTCCGAGGAATTACGCAACAATGGCGTTGTGAAAAACGTCGGCGAGGCTCGGGAGACCCCGGTGGGGACCCCCCAGGAGGAGCTCGCGACCGGGGAGCGCTCGACGCGCAACCGGGTCGCGCGGTCCATCCTGGACCACGGCCCGTCGACCGTCGCCGAGCTGGCCGGGCGGCTGGGCCTCACCCAGGCCGCCGTTCGCCGTCACCTGGACGCGCTCGTCGCCGACGACGTCGTGGAGGCCCGTGAGCAGCGCGTGTACGGCGCGCGCACGCGCGGCCGGCCCGCCAAGGTGTTCGCGCTCACCGACTGCGGCCGGGACGCCTTCGACCAGTCGTACGACAAGCTCGCCGCGGACGCGCTCCGCTGGATCGCCGAGCGGGAGGGCGGCCCGGGGGCGGTCGCCGCCTTCGCCCGGGCCCGGTTCGCCGCGCAGGCGAGGGCCTACCGCGAGGCGATCGAGAGCGTCGGCCCCGAACTGCGCGCCGAGGCGCTGGCCAAGGCCCTGAGCGCGGACGGGTACGCTGCTGCGGCGCGCAGCGCGCCCCTCCCGCAGCAGGGTGAGCAGCTCTGCCAGCACCACTGCCCGGTCGCCCATGTGGCGGAGCAGTACCCGCAGCTCTGCGAGGCGGAGACGGAGATCTTCGCCGAGCTGCTGGGTACCCATGTGCAGCGGCTGGCGACCATCGCGCACGGCGACGGCGTCTGCACGACGTTCATCCCCAAGATTTCGAAGTCCGATCAGAGCCACCAAGCATCCGCAAGCACGGCCGGGAGGAACCCCGCATGACTCTCCCCACGGAGACTGCCCACCCCGAACTCGAGGGCCTGGGCAAGTACGAATACGGCTGGGCCGACTCCGACGTCGCCGGTGCCTCTGCCAGGCGCGGTCTCAACGACGACGTCGTCCGCGACATCTCGGACAAGAAGTCCGAGCCGGAGTGGATGACGAAGCTGCGCCTCAAGGGTCTGAAGCTCTTCGAGAAGAAGCCCATGCCGAACTGGGGCTCGGACCTGTCGGGCATCGACTTCGACAACATCAAGTACTTCGTGCGCTCCACGGAGAAGCAGGCGGAGTCCTGGGAGGACCTGCCCGAGGACATCAAGAACACCTACGACAAGCTGGGCATCCCGGAGGCCGAGAAGCAGCGCCTCGTCGCCGGTGTCGCCGCCCAGTACGAGTCGGAGGTCGTCTACCACCAGATCCGCGAGGACCTGGAGGAGCAGGGCGTCATCTTCCTGGACACCGACACCGCCCTGAAGGAGCACCCGGAGCTCTTCAAGGAGTACTTCGGCACGGTCATCCCGGCCGGCGACAACAAGTTCGCCGCGCTCAACACCGCCGTCTGGTCCGGCGGCTCCTTCATCTACGTGCCGAAGGGCGTGCACGTCGAGATCCCGCTCCAGGCCTACTTCCGTATCAACACGGAGAACATGGGCCAGTTCGAGCGGACCCTGATCATCGTCGACGAGGGTGCCTACGTGCACTACGTCGAGGGCTGCACCGCCCCGATCTACAAGTCGGACTCGCTGCACAGCGCGGTCGTCGAGATCATCGTCAAGAAGAACGCCCGCTGCCGTTACACGACCATCCAGAACTGGTCGAACAACGTCTACAACCTGGTCACCAAGCGCGCCGTCGCCTACGAGGGCGCGACCATGGAGTGGATCGACGGCAACATCGGCTCCAAGGTGACGATGAAGTACCCGGCCGTCTACCTGATGGGCGAGCACGCCAAGGGCGAGACGCTGTCCATCGCCTTCGCGGGCGAGGGCCAGCACCAGGACGCCGGTTCCAAGATGGTCCACATGGCGCCGAACACCTCGTCCAACATCGTCTCCAAGTCGGTGGCGCGCGGTGGCGGCCGCACCTCGTACCGCGGCCTGGTCGAGATCGGCGAGGGCGCCGCGGGCTCCAAGTCCAACGTGCTCTGCGACGCGCTGCTGGTCGACACCATCTCCCGCTCCGACACCTACCCCTACGTGGACGTCCGCGAGGACGACGTCTCCATGGGCCACGAGGCGACCGTCTCCAAGGTGTCCGAGGACCAGCTCTTCTACCTGATGAGCCGCGGTCTGTCCGAGTTCGAGGCGATGGCGATGATCGTGCGCGGCTTCGTCGAGCCGATCGCCAAGGAACTCCCCATGGAGTACGCGCTCGAGCTCAACCGGCTGATCGAGCTCCAGATGGAGGGCGCGGTCGGCTGACGCCGCCGCCGCTCCCGTCAAGCCACTCACGCAAGAAAGCGAGCAGACCGACAGCCATGGCTGAGGCTCAGAACATCCCCGTGGGCTCGACCACCGCGGGCCAGATCGCGGTGGCCGCCGAGTCGACCGTCGCCACGCGCATGAGCGTGCCCCCGTCCTTCGACGTGGCGGACTTCCCGGTCCCGCACGGCCGCGAGGAGGAGTGGCGCTTCACGCCGCTGGAGCGCCTGCGCGGCCTGCACGACGGCAGCGCCGTCGCGACCGGCGCCGGCGTGAAGGTCGCCGTCGAGGCCCCCGAGGGCGTGACCGTCGAGACCGTCGGCCGCGACGACGCGCGGATCGGCCGGGCCGGCACCCCGGTGGACCGCGTCGCCGCCCAGGCCTACTCGGCGTTCGAGCAGGCCGGAGTGGTCACCGTCCCCAAGGAGACGGTGCTCACCGAGCCGATCCGCGTCGCCGTGCACGGCGAGGGCGGGGTCGCCTTCGGGCACCAGGTCATCGAGCTGGGCGCCTTCGCCGAGGCCGTCGTGGTCATCGACCACACCGGTGACGCGGTGCTCGCCGCGAACGTCGAGTACGTCCTGGGCGACGGCGCCAGGCTGACCGTCGTCTCCGTCCAGGACTGGGACGAGAAGGCCGTCCACGTGGCCCAGCACAACGCGCTGGTCGGCCGGGACGCCTCCTTCAAGTCCGTGGTCGTCACCTTCGGCGGCGACGTGGTCCGGCTGCACCCGCGCGTGGAGTACGCCGGTCCCGGTGGCGAGGCCGAGCTGTTCGGCCTGTACTTCACCGACTCCGGGCAGCACCAGGAGCACCGCCTGCTGGTCACCCACAACACCC
Organism: Streptomyces cellostaticus; assembly: GCF_023630175.1. GTDB lineage: Bacteria > Actinomycetota > Actinomycetes > Streptomycetales > Streptomycetaceae > Streptomyces > Streptomyces cellostaticus_A. The sequence goes on from NZ_JALLIN010000041.1 coordinate 27,678, forward strand.
CGCACTGCAAGTCCAACGTCGTCTACAAGGGCGCGCTCCAGGGCGACGACGCGCACGCGGTCTGGATCGGCGACGTGCTCATCGAGGCCGCCGCCGAGGGCACGGACACCTACGAGATGAACCGCAACCTCGTCCTCACGGACGGCGCGCGCGTCGACTCGGTGCCGAACCTGGAGATCGAGACCGGCGAGATCGTCGGCGCCGGTCACGCCTCCGCCACCGGCCGCTTCGACGACGAGCAGCTCTTCTACCTGATGGCCCGAGGCATCCCCGAGCAGGACGCCCGCCGCCTGGTGGTCCGCGGCTTCTTCGCCGAGCTGGTCCAGCAGATCGGTGTCGCCGACATCGAGGAGCGCCTGCTCGCCAAGATCGAGGAGGAGCTGGAGGCCTCGGTCGCATGACGTCCTTCGTACGCGCCTGCGGGCTGAGCGAGCTGGAGGAGGACACCCCGAAGCGGGTGGAACTCGACGGCACGCCGGTCTCGGTCGTCCGGACCGAGGGCGAGGTGTTCGCGATCCACGACATCTGCTCGCACGCGAACGTCTCCCTGTCCGAGGGCGAGGTGGAAGACTGCCAGATCGAGTGCTGGCTGCACGGATCCGCCTTCGACCTGCGCACCGGCAAGCCGTCCGGCCTCCCCGCCACGCGCCCCGTCCCCGTATACCCCGTAAAGATCGAAGGGGACGACGTTCTCGTCTCCCTCACCCAGGAGTCCTGAGGCACCCATGGCAACGCTTGAAATCCGAGACCTGCACGTCACCGTCGAGGCCGACAACGCCACGAAGGAGATCCTCAAGGGCGTCGACCTGACCGTGAAGCAGGGCGAGACGCACGCCATCATGGGCCCCAACGGCTCCGGCAAGTCGACCCTCGCCTACTCGCTCGCGGGTCACCCGAAGTACACCATCACCAGCGGCACCGTGCTCCTCGACGGCGAGGACGTCCTGGAGATGTCCGTCGACGAGCGCGCCCGCGCGGGCCTGTTCCTGGCGATGCAGTACCCGGTCGAGGTCCCCGGCGTCTCGGTCTCCAACTTCCTGCGCACCTCCGCCACCGCCGTCCGCGGCGAGTCCCCGAAGCTGCGCACCTGGGTGAAGGAGGTCAAGGAGGCCATGGAGCGCCTCAACATGGACCCGTCCTTCGCCGAGCGCAACGTCAACGAGGGCTTCTCCGGCGGTGAGAAGAAGCGGCACGAGATCCTCCAGCTCGAACTGCTCAAGCCGAAGGTCGCGATCCTCGACGAGACGGACTCCGGTCTGGACGTCGACGCCCTTCGCATCGTCTCCGAGGGCGTCAACCGCGTCCGCGAGACCGGCGAGGTCGGCACCCTGCTGATCACGCACTACACGCGCATCCTGCGCTACATCAAGCCCGACTTCGTCCACGTCTTCTCCGCCGGCCGGATCGTGGAGTCCGGCGGCGCCGAGCTCGCCGACAAGCTGGAGGAAGAGGGCTACGAGGCTTACACGAAGGGTGGCGCATCCGCGTGACACAACTGCCGGGCCTCCTCGACACAGAGGCGATCCGCAAGGACTTCCCCATCCTGGACCGAGTCGTCCACGACGGCCGGAAGCTCGTGTACCTGGACAACGCCGCGACCTCGCAGAAGCCGCGCCAGGTGCTGGACGCCCTGAGCGAGTACTACGAGCGCTACAACGCCAACGTCCACCGCGGTGTGCATGTGCTCGCCGAGGAGGCCACGGCGCTGTACGAGGGCGCGCGCGACAAGGTCGCCGCGTTCGTCAACGCGCCCAGCCGCGACGAGGTGATCTTCACCAAGAACGCCTCGGAGTCGCTGAACCTCGTGGCCAACATGCTGGGCTGGGCCGACGAGCCCTACCGCGTGGACCACGAGACCGAGATCGTCATCACGGAGATGGAGCACCACTCCAACATCGTGCCGTGGCAGCTGCTGGCGCAGCGCACGGGCGCGAAGCTGAAGTGGTTCGGACTCACCGACGACGGCCGGCTCGACCTGTCCAACATCGACGAGGTCATCACCGAGAAGACGAAGATCGTCTCCTTCGTGCTGGTGTCCAACATCCTCGGCACGGTCAACCCGGTCGAGGCGATAGTCCGCCGCGCGCAGGAGGTGGGCGCGCTGGTGTGCGTCGACGCCTCGCAGGCGGCGCCGCACATGCCGCTGGACGTCCAGGCCCTCCAGGCCGACTTCGTGGCCTTCACCGGCCACAAGATGTGCGCCCCGACCGGCATCGGTGTGCTGTGGGGCCGCCAGGAGCTGCTGGAGGACCTGCCCCCGTTCCTCGGCGGCGGCGAGATGATCGAGACGGTGTCGATGCACTCCTCGACGTACGCCCCGGCGCCGCACAAGTTCGAGGCGGGCACGCCGCCGGTCGCCCAGGCGGTCGGGCTCGGCGCGGCGATCGACTACCTGGGCTCCATCGGCATGGACAGGATCCTCGCGCACGAGCACGCGCTCACCGAGTACGCGGTGGAGCGGCTCACCCAGGTGCCGGACCTGCGGATCATCGGCCCGGCCACGGCCGAGGACCGGGGGGCCGCGATCTCGTTCACGCTGGGCGACATCCACCCGCACGACGTGGGCCAGGTCCTCGACGAGCAGGGCATCGCGGTCCGCGTCGGACACCACTGCGCCCGACCCGTCTGCCTGCGCTACGGAATTCCCGCGACCACGCGAGCGTCGTTCTATCTGTACTCCACGCCGGCGGAGATCGACGCTCTGGTCGACGGCCTGGAGCACGTACGGAACTTCTTCGGCTGACAGGGACGAGCGATCGCATGAAGCTGGACTCGATGTACCAGGAAGTCATCCTGGACCACTACAAGAACCCGCACGGGCGGGGCTTGCGGGACGGCGACGCCGAGGTGCACCACGTGAACCCGACGTGCGGCGACGAGATCACCCTCCGAGTGAAGTACGACGGCACGACGATCGAGGACGTCAGTTACGAGGGCCAGGGCTGTTCCATCAGCCAGGCCTCCGCCTCGGTGCTGAACGAGCTGCTGGTCGGCAAGGACCTGGCCGACGCGCAGAAGATCCAGGAGACCTTCCTGGAGCTGATGCAGTCGAAGGGCAGGATCGAGCCGGACGACGCCATGGAGGAGGTGCTGGAGGACGCGGTCGCGTTCGCCGGCGTCTCCAAGTACCCCGCCCGGGTCAAGTGCGCCCTCCTGAGCTGGATGGCGTGGAAGGACGCGACGGCCCAGGCGCTGGACGGCGCCGACGCCGAAAGGAACACCGCATGAGCGACACCGTGGAGATGAAGCCCGCCTCGGAGGAGGAGCTTCGCGAGGCCCTGATGGACGTCGTCGACCCCGAGCTGGGCATCGACGTCGTCAACCTGGGCCTGATCTACGGCATCCACGTCGACGACGCGAACATCGCGACCGTCGACATGACCCTGACGTCCGCGGCCTGCCCGCTGACGGACGTCATCGAGGACCAGGCCAAGTCCGCCACGGACGGCCTGGTCAACGAGTTGCGCATCAACTGGGTCTGGATGCCGCCGTGGGGCCCCGACAAGATCACGGACGACGGCCGCGAGCAGCTCCGCGCGCTCGGGTTCAACGTCTGACACAGTGCCCGACGAAAGGGGGCCGCGGTCGTGTGCCGCGGCCCCCTTTCGTGTGCGCACCACCCGGAGCGGCGTCGATGTGTACGCTCGTACACATGGGATATCTGTGGCTCGCCGGCGCCATCGCCGCCGAGGTCGCCGCGACGACGGCGATGAAGTACAGCGACGGCTTCAGCAGGCTCGTGCCCTCCCTCGTGACGGCCCTGGGCTACGTCGTCGCCTTCGCACTGCTCGCCCGGACCCTGCGGACCGTGTCCATCGGCACGGCGTACGCGATCTGGTCCGGCGCCGGGACGGCGACGATCGCCGTCATCGGCCTGACGCTGTTCGGCGAGGGGCTGAGCGTCGCCAAGGCGGCCGGGATACTCCTGATCGTCGGGGGCGTCGTGGTCCTGAACCTGGGCGGTGCGCACTGATGCCCCGCCGGCACGACCCCGGCCGCCGGCAGCGGATCATCGACGCGGCGCTCCGGGTGGTGGGGGAGAAGGGCATCGCCGGGCTCAGTCATCGCTCGGTGGCCGCCGAGGCGGACGTCCCGCTCGGCTCCACGACGTACCACTTCGCCACCCTGGACGATCTGCTGGTGGCCGCGCTGGAGCAGGCCAGCGAGGGGTTCGGCGACGTGCTCGACGCCGACGGGTTCCTCGCGGACCCGGACGCCGACCTCGCGGCGGGCCTCGCCCGTGTCCTCGGCGAGTGGCTGGGCGGCGACCGGCCGGGGGCGGAGCTGGAGTACGAGCTGTACCTCGCCGCGCTGCGGCGCCCCGCCCTGCGTCCCGTCGCCGCACGCTGGACGCGCCGGACGGCCGCGCGGCTGGCCGGGCGCACCGGTCCGCGGACGGCCCGGGCGCTGCTGGCGCTGATGGACGGCATCTGCCTCCAGGTCCTGCTCACCGGCGGTTCCTACGACGAGGAGTACGCGCGCAGCGCGCTGGCCCGGCAGATCCGCTGACCCGGCGCCCGGCACGTGAGACGCGGTTCGCTCCGGTGCCCCCGCCCACGTTAGGTTTTCCCACATGACCGACACGACTGCTTCCCGCACCACCGGTGCCGTGGCCGCCGGCCTCGCCACCCTCGCCTCCGACGGCACCGTTCTCGACACCTGGTTCCCGGCCCCCGAGCTGGTCGCGGACCCCGGCCCGGCCGGCACCGAGCGGCTGTCCGCCGAGCGCGCCGTGGAGCTGCTCGGCGACGGGGCCACCGCGGCGACCGGCCCGGACGCCCGCCGGGGCGTCGAGGTGGTCGCGGTCCGTACGGTCATCGCCTCGCTCGACGAGAAGCCGATCGACGCGCACGACGTCTACCTGCGCCTGCACCTGCTGTCGCACCGCCTGGTCAAGCCGCACGGCCAGAGCCTGGACGGCATCTTCGGCCACCTCGCCAACGTCGCCTGGACCTCGCTCGGCCCGGTCGCCGTGGACGACATCGAGAAGGTGCGGCTGAACGCCCGCGCCGAGGGCCTGCACCTCCAGGTCACCTCGATCGACAAGTTCCCGCGCATGACGGACTACGTCGCCCCGAAGGGCGTGCGCATCGCCGACGCCGACCGGGTCCGCCTCGGCGCCCACCTCTCCGAGGGCACCACGGTGATGCACGAGGGCTTCGTCAACTTCAACGCCGGCACGCTCGGCACCTCCATGGTCGAGGGCCGCATCTCCGCGGGCGTCGTGGTCGGCGACGGCTCCGACATCGGCGGCGGCGCGTCCACCATGGGCACGCTGTCCGGCGGCGGCAACGTGATCATCTCCATCGGCGAGCGCTGCCTGGTCGGCGCCGAGGCGGGCGTGGGCATCGCGCTCGGCGACGAGTGCGTGGTGGAGGCCGGCCTGTACGTCACCGCGGGCACCCGCGTCACCATGCCCGACGGCCAGATCGTCAAGGCCCGCGAGCTCAACGGCGCCTCCAACATCCTCTTCCGCCGCAACTCGGTCACCGGCGCGGTCGAGGCCCGCCCCAACAACGCGGTCTGGGGCGGTCTGAACGACATCCTGCACAGCCACAACTGAGCGACGGCGGCCGTGAACTGCGGCCGGACGCCTCGCCTGTCAACGTCCCGACCCGCCGCCGAGTCTCCGGCGGCGGGTCGGCGCCGGTCATGGCTGAGCGCCCTTCCACGGCCCCTGGACGGCCCGGGAGGGCGCTCTTGCGTGAGCGCCCTCGCCCGGAGAACTCCCGGGCCCGCGTCCGAGAGGGGCGGGAGGGGGCACGGGTCGCCCCTGGCCCGCGGCGGGGTCCTCGGCCGCGTCGCGTGTCTCCTCGGCGGTGATGTCGATGTACCGCTCCCGGCCGGTGGGGCCGAGGGCCTGCGGGGGTGTCCCGGTCGGCACGGACAGCGCGCCCGCGCCCTTGCTCCATCTATCGAATCTCGATAGATTCTCATCGTGACTCGATGGAAGGACGGCTCGTGGGAAAGCTGACTGTGCGCGTACTGCGCGCCGTGCTCGCGGTGGTGCTCGCCGGCACCGTGTTCGTGCAGGCGGGGATGGTGTGGATGCTGGCCGCCGGGAACGACCCCGAGGACGGGTCGCTCCCGCTGACCGCGCTGCGCGTGATCACGGTCCTGGGCATGGTGTCCGTCCAGGTCGCCCTGGTCTGCGTATGGCGGCTGGTGACGATGGTGCGACGCGGAACGGTGTTCTCCCACGCCGCCTTCCGGTACGTGGACGGAGTGATCGGCGCCATCGTGGCGGCCGCCCTCCTGTGGTTCGCCGTCACGGCGCTCAACGCGCCGGGCCAGCGGGAGGACCCGGGCGTCACCGTCATCATGGCCGGGGTCGGCGTGGCCGTTCTCGGGGTCGCGCTCATCGTGCTCGTCCTGCGGACGCTGCTCGCCCAGGCCGTCGCGCGCGACGTCGAAGCGACGCGGATGCGGGCCGAGTTGGACGAGGTGATCTGATGCCGATCGTCGTCGACATCGACGTGATGCTGGCCCGCCGGAAGATGTCCGTGGGCGAGCTCGCGGACCGCGTGGGGATCACGCCCGCCAACCTCGCCGTACTCAAGAACGGCCGCGCCAAGGCGGTGCGCTTCGTGACCCTCGCCGCGCTCTGCGAGGTGCTCGCCTGCCAGCCGGGCGATCTGCTGCGCTGGGAGGCGGAGGACGCGGCGGACGGCTGACGCGCCCCGGGGTCCCGCGCGGCCGGGACCCCGGGTGCGGTGCGGTGGCCGCCCGCGGATTCGTGGCCGGGGGTGCACGACGGCGTACCGGGTTCCCCGGTGCCGACGCCGGCGCACGGCCTCGCCGGGCCTCCCGCTCCGTGGCCCCGGTGCCCGTTCCCGCCGGGATCGGTCAGGCCGCGACGACCTCCTCGTACAGTGCCCGCAGTCCCTGTGCCGTCTCCCGGGTGGCGGGCAGCAGGGGTGGGCGTACCGGGCCGGCGGGCAGGCCGAGCCGGCCGAGCAGGGCCTTGGCGGTGACCGCGCCGGGAAGGCCCGCGGCCATCATCGCCCCGATCAGCGGCGTCACGCCGGACTGCAGTGCGGTGGCGCGGGCGGTGTCACCGGCGTCGAACGCGTCCAGGACGGCGGCGATCCGGCCCGGCACCGCGTTCGCGACGGTGCTCACGCAGCCCGCCGCGCCCACCGCGTACAGCGCGAGGATGTGCTCGTCGCAGCCCGCGTAGTACGCCAGTTCCGTCCGGGCCAGCACCTTCTGGGTGCCGAGGAAGTCGTACGAGCAGTCCTTGACTGCGACGATCCGGGGGTGCTCGGCGAGCCGGATCATCGTCTCCGGCTCGATCCGGGTGCCGGTGCGGTCCGGGATGTCGTACAGCATCACCGGCAGGCCGCTCGCGTCGGCGACCCGCCGGAAGTGCTCCTCCAGCGCCTCCTGGGGCGGCCTGCTGTAGTACGGCGTCACGACCAGCACCCCGTCGGCGCCCGCCTTCTCCGCCGCCCGGGCCCCCTCGGCCGTGTGCCGGGTGTCCGCCGTGCCGACGCCCGCCACCAGCGCGGCCCGGTCGCCGACCGCCTCCCGGACGGCCGCGATCAGCTCCGCCTTCTCCGTGTCCGTGGTGGTCGGCGACTCGCCCGTGGTGCCGTTCAGCACCAGTCCGTCGCAGCCCTCGGCCACCAGCCGGTCCGCCAGTCGCCCGGCTCCCTCCGGATCGAGCGCACCCGCCTCGGTGAAGGGGGTGATCATCGCGCACAGGGTGCGGCCGAAGGGCCCGCGTCGGATCGTCATGCAGGTAGTCTCGGCGTTCCCATGGTGAAGCTCTACTTAAATTCACTACGAGATATCCATAAGGGATGCTGACAGGTTCGGGTGGTGGCCGAAGGCCGTGTGTCCAAGTCGGCCGACATGGGTCACTATGAGTCGGGACGGTCGTTGACGTCGGTCATGGGAGGCACCATGAAGCTCGGCAAGGCACTGGCCACCGGAGTCGCCGAGGAGCGGCCCCTCGTCCACCAGCAGGAGCCGGATCTCCCCGAGGAGAGCGCCCGCACCGTACCGGCCGAACCGGCCCGCGAAGAGGTTCCGGCGGCCCGATGAGGCTGCGGCTCCCGGTGGAACGCCCGACGGAGCCGCCGACCGGATACAAGATCGCCCACCCGGTGCTGTCGCAGGACGGCACCCGGGCCGGGTTCACCGGTGTGTCCCTGGGCGGCGCGCTGCCGTACGGCGTGCTCGACGACGCCTCCTGCGTCTACGGGCGCCGGCATCGCGCGCCCGCGCGCCTGTGCGACTGCGGATTCCACTGCGTGCACGACCGCACGGCCGTCGAGGCCCTGCTGTGTACGGCCGAGCACCGGTCCGCCGTCCTGCTCGAAGTCTCCGTGCTCGGCGCCTACATCCGTTTCGAGCGCGGCTTCCGGTACGCCCGGCAGCGGGTGCGCACCGCGACCGTCGGCCCCTGCGCCTGCGGGGCCGGCCCGGTGGCGCTCGCCGACGCCGGCTGGGGCAGACCCGGCTGGCGGGCCCTGTCGCCCGCGTGCGCGGGCTGCGTGCGGGCACGTAGGTCCGTCCCGCTCGCGGGCTTCGCCCGGTTGGCCGGAGAGGGTCTGCGGGTGGTGCCGGCCGCCACCGCGCCGTCGGCCGGGCCGACGGCCGACGGGGACCCGGGCGTGCCCGAACTCGTGGCCGAGGCGGCCCTGTTGCAGGCGCGGCTGGACTGGTTCCAGACGCAACTCGCCCGGCTGGGTCCACCCGGGGCGGGGGGAGAGGGAAGAGGGTGACGGACCCGGGCCGCTGGGTACTCGGGGGGTTCCGTACGGAGGAGGAGGCGGAACACGTGACCGTGACCTCGCAGACACGGCCCCCTGTCGACGGGCACCCGTCCACGGGTGAACTCGTCAGCCGGGCCACCGAACAGCTCTCCCGGCTCCTGCGGCAGGAGGTCGCCCTCGCCAAGGAGGAGCTGTCCGAGAAGGGGCGCCACGCCGGACGGGGCGGCGGACTGCTCGGTGCCGCGGGCGCCGTCGGTTACGTCGGCCTGATCACCCTGGCCGGCGCCGCCACCGCCGCGATCGCCCTCGCGCTGCCGGTGTGGGCGTCCGCGCTGATCGTCGCCGCGGTGTTCTTCGCCGTGGCCGGCCTGCTGGCCGTGGCCGGACGGGCGCAACTGCGCCGTGCGACCCCGCCCAGGCCCGAGGCGACGCTCGACAGCGTCAAGGCGGACGTCGACGTGATCAGGGAAAGGGCACACCGATGAGCCACAAGAACCCGCACGGCTCGGGAGCCAAGGGCCCCGACGAACTGCGCCACCAGATAGAGCGGACCCGCAGCCAGCTCGGCGACACCGTCGAGCAGCTCGTCGGCAGGGCCGACATGAAGGGCCGGGCCAAGGCCCGCGCCGCCGACCTGAAGGACAAGGCCGGCGCCATGAGCGTGCAGCTCCGCTCCAGCGCCGCGCAGGCCGGCCACACCGTGCAGGGCCGGTCCGGCCACGCCCGGCACGCGCTGCAGGACCGCTCGGCCCCGGCCCGGCACGCCCTGCAGGAACGCGCCGCGACCGCCGGGCACGCGCTGCAGGAACAGGCCACCAGCGCCGGGCACGCCCTGCGGGAACGGCGCACGCGGCACGCCGGCGACGGCCTGCCGGAGCTGCGCGGCGCGCTGGAGGCGGGCAGGCGGCACCGGGGGCCGGTCCTGGCCGCCGGTGCCCTCACGGCCGCCGCCGTCGTGGCGGTCGTCGCCTGGCGCCGGCAGCGCGGCCGCTGCTCCTGAACCGCTCCCGCCCGTCCGCCCCTGCGGCGGACCGGTACCGCCGACCGCCCCCGCGCCGAAGCCTCCGTCCTCCCGGACCATGGGGAAGCCATCGGTGCGGGGGCGGTCGCAGGTGACCGGGTCCGTGATCGAGGACGGCCGCGACCCCCGGATCGCCGTCGCCCTCCGTCCCGCGGTCCGGGGCCGGCCCGCCCCGAAAGCCGAGCAGGAACCCGGCGGGCGGACCCTGGACGCCGTACTCGACTACCGCAACCCGTACTTCATCGGGCTGCGCACCGACCGCGCCCTCATCCGCTTCTGCGGGCGCGGCCACTGGGGCGCCCCGCTCGGCATCAGCGTCCACGACTTCGCGCCCGACGCGGACGGCCGGGCCGGCGAGGCGGCCTGGCAGGACTGGCTGAACGGCGTGTTCGGCCAGTCCTGAGCCGGACGGCGGTTACGGACGGAACCTCAGCACCTGCGGGTCGTGGTCGCTGATCTGGTCGTGGAACTCCGAGTTGATGTGCACGCTGTCGTACTCGAGGCCGCAGTGGCGGCGGATCGCCGGGCTCACCAGGATCTGGTCCAGGACCTGCTGGTTGCCCTGGTAGTCGTAGGTGTAACGCTCCCTCTTCGGCAGCGACTTGATCGCCGACCACAGCGCGCCGTCGCCCTCGAGGATCCGGGTGGTGCCGGAGAACTCGAAGTCGTTGATGTCGCCGAGCGCGATGACGTTCGCGTTCTTCTGCACCGACAGGATGTCCTTGACGAAGCCGTTCACCACGGTCGCCTGCGCGTGACGCTGGATCTCCGAGCTGCGCACCGGCGGCTGGTACTGCGACGTCAGGGCCTGGTCGCCGCCCTTGGAGTTCAGGTGGTTGGCGATCACGAACACCGTCTTGCCGCGGAAGACGAACTCGCCGGCCAGCGGCTTGCGGCTGTTCTCCCAGGCCGCGTCGGCCGGGGCGATCCGGCCCGGGGAGGCCGTCAGCCGCGCCTTGCCCCGCTCCTTGGTGACGCCGATCGCGGTGGTGGAGTCGCCGCCGGCGCGGTCCACGAAGGACACCCGCTCCGGGTTGAACAGGAAGACCTGGCGGATGTTGCCGCCGGGCTGGCCGCCGTCCTGGTCGTTGACCGGGTCGATCGACCGCCAGTCGTACTCCGGGCCGCCCGCGGCGACGATCGCGTCGATCAGCTTGTTCACGGTCTCGCTCGCGTCGACGGTGCCGTCGTCCTGGGCGCCGTTGTTGTCCTGGATCTCCTCCAGGGACACGATGTCGGGCGATCGCAGGTTGTGCACGATCGCCGCGGCGTGCTCGCCGAAGGTGGCGTCCGACGGGTCGAGGTTCTCGACGTTGTACGTCGCCACCGCGAGCTCGCGGCGGGACTGCTTCTGCGTGGTCTCGCGCTGCAGGCCGCCGCTCCTCAGCGAGCCCAGCTCGCTCGCGACCAGGGTGTAGCCGCCGTACTGGTTGAAGTCCAGCGGGCCGGTGGTGGTGCCCTCCAGGGTGTCGCCGACGTCCGCCTTCGGGAAGTCGGCGGTCGAGCCCAGCGACTGGATCTGCAGCCGGCCGGTGTTCTGGGAGTCATAGGAGCCGTAGACCGTGCCACCGCGGCGGCCGGCGTGCTCGTGCGGCTTCACCGTGACCCACAGCTCGCTGTACGGGTCGGTCGCGGTGACCACTCGCGCGTCGGCGACCTGGACGTTCATGCCCTCCAGGGACTCGTAGTAGTCCAGGGCGTACGCCGACGGGTCGAGGGTGAGGCCGTTGACCGAGCCGGCCGCGGCGGTGTCGCCGGCGGGGGCGTAGGCGTCCGGCACCGCGTCCTCGTCCACGACGACCGGGGCCGGGACGGCGTTGCCGGTGGAGACCGTGGTGATCGTGGGCTTGGTGATCTCCGTCACCGACTGGTTGCCGGAGGAGGTGCCGCCCGGGACGTACTCGGAGACCGTGCCGGTCACCGTGGCCGAGTCGCCGACCGCGACCTTCGGCGTGGAACCGGTGTAGACGAAGACGCCCTCGCTGGTGGCCGGGTTGTCGTCCGGCGCGGTGTCCTGCAGCCAGAAGCCCTTGGAGGAGCCGTAGGTGCGGGTGGCCGTGACGATGCCGGGGACGTCCGTGACCTTCTGCCCCGCGAACGGGGATATCCGGGTGGTGCCCTGGATGTCGTGGATGCGCACCGAGTCGGCGTGCGCGGGAGTGGTGAGGACGACGGCGGACGCCGCGCTGCAGACGGCGGCGACGGTGAGCGCGGCGAGGCGCGCGGAAGACCTGCTCGGCAAGGGATCCCTCCGGGGACGTGACTGGGCGCCGGGACGAGGGCGAAACGGCAGCGTGTGGGACTCGTGGCCCTCTGTGACACGCGTAGAGCCGAGTGAACAGTTGTCCCCCCAACTTCTACGCGCGTCAATCTCCTGCCTGGGGAGGGGAGTTGTCAAGGTTTCGGCCATGTACGGTGCCCGTCGGGGAGATGAACCGGGCGGCATGGGTGGAAATCCGTCTAGGCTGAGCGGCTGAGCCCTTTCACGGTCCTAGGAGATTCAGTCGATGTCAGACAGCTCCCCCCTGCCGCCCGTGCGGCTGCGTCCCGAAGCGGAGCTGGCGCGCGCCGCGCTGTCCACGCCGTTGCTCTCCCGCGCGGCCCGACTCGCCCGCTGGGCCGGGCCCGACACCCAGGTCGACGCCGGTGGCGGACTGGTCGAGGAGCGGCTGCCGGCCGCGGCCGAACTGCTCGGGCTGGGCGGCGACGACGCCGCCGCCCACGCGAGCGAGGCCTGGCGGGTCGCCGTGGACGCCGGGCTGGTCGCGGTCACCGACGAGGAGGCCGGGACCGTCACGGCCGGGGAGGAACTGGCGCTGCTCACCGCCGGTTCCCCGCACGACGTGCTCACCGTGTGGCTCAGCGCCCTGGAGACGGTCGTCGCGGACGCGAGCGTGCCCGACCTGGACGGTCTGCTCGACGCCGTCGACGCGGGCGGCGAGATCGATTTCGAGTCTCTCGACTGGGACCCGGAGGCCGAGGCCGAGTTCCTCGACGGCGTCCTCGGCACCCTCTACGCGCTGACCGTCAGTGAGGACGGCCCGGGTGACGCCCCGGTACCGCTGCCCGCCCTCGCCGCCTCGGTGATCGTCCCCAGCGACATGGGCGAACCCACCAACGACGTCCTGGAGCAGGTCTCCGACGCGATGATGCGCCTCGACGACCAGTTCCGGATGCTGGAGCCGGTCGGTCTCGTCGAGTACCAGCCGGTGGACGAGGCACTGATGGCGGACGCCGACGAGGAGCCCGCGGCGCCCGTGGACGACACCGACGTCTCCCGCTACGGCATGGTGCGGCTGACCCCGCTCGGTGCGTACGGGCTGCGGGCGCGGCTGCTGGAGGCCGGCTTCGAGGCGCCCGCGGTCGGCGAACTCGCCGACAAGGGCGCGGACGCGCTGCTCGACGGCACCTCCCGCTTCGGCCAGTCCGCCGCCCGCGCCGAGACCGAGCAGTGGCTGGCCCGGCGCGAACCGCTCGCCTCGGCACGGGAGTTGCTGACGGCGGCACGCGGCGCCGACACCGGGGCACCGCTGCGCCGGCTGCGCTGCCAGCAGGCGCTGTCCCTGCTCGGCGCGGAGGCCGAACCGGCACTGCGGGACGTGCTCGACGACCCCGAGCTGGGCGGACTCGCCCGGGTCTGGCTCAGCGAACACGGCGCCTCGGGCGTGCCCGCGCCCTCCCAGGAACTGGTGTTCTGGCTGACCGTCGACACCCTGGCCGCCCAACTCCAGGCCGAGGGCAACTCCGAGGAGTTGCAGGCCCTGGTGGAGGGCCTGGCCGAGCAGCACAGCGGGTTCTTCGCGGCGGCCTGGCGGGTGGACCACCCCGCGACCGCCGACGTGCTGGAGGCGATGGGGCGGCTGCATCCGGACAAGAAGGTGGCCAAGGAGGCGCGCAAGGCCGCCTTCAAGGCCCGCTCGCAGCAGGGCGGCTGAGGGCACGGGCCGCGGCCGGTGCTCCCACCGGCCGTCGGGCGGTCCGTACGGCTTCGCGACGCGTGCGGCTTCCCGGTGTGCACGACCTCGCGGTGCGTACGGATTCATGGAAGAGGCACCCCTGAAGCAGCCCGGCGTTCAACCCCCGTTCAGCACCGGACGGGAGCGTGAGCGCCGGCCCCAGGACGCCACCCTCCACGGCACGCCCACGTCACAGGAGACACCATGTCGCTCAGTCGCAGGGACTTCGCCAGGAAATCCGCGATCACCGGTGCCGGAGTCGCCCTCGCGGGCAGCGTCGGCGCTCTCGCCACCGCTCCGGGAGCCCTCGCCGCCACGGACACCGCGGGCGCGGACGGCGGGTCCGCGCACGGGCACGGGCACGGGCACCACGGCGTCGGCTACGGCCCCCTGCTCCCCGACCCCGACGGCATCCTCGCGCTGCCCGCCGGATTCACGTACCGGGTCATCACCCACAGTGGGAAGACCAGGCTGGAGTCGGGCGAGTTCACGCCGTCCAACCACGACGGCACCGCCGCCTTCGACGGCCCGCGCGGCACCACGCTCCTCGTCAACAACCACGAGCTCGCCGGGGCCCGCGCCCAGTGGCCGCACCCGGTGCCGCTCACCGAGGGCCTCGTCTACGACCCGGCCGCGGCCGGCGGCTGCACCGTCGTCGAGGTCCGTCGCGGCGGCGAGGTCGCCGAATGGGTGGGCATCGCCGGCACCGCCACCAACTGCGCGGGCGGCAGCACCCCGTGGGGCACCTGGCTCACCTGCGAGGAGACCGAGGACAAGGCCGGCAAGAACGGTTTCACCAAGGACCACGGCTACGTCTTCGAGGTCGACCCCGAGGACTGCCGGGCCAACCGCGACCCCAAGCCGGTCAAGGCCCTCGGCCGGTACGCCCACGAGGCCGTCGTCGTCGACCCCAGGCGCGGTCACCTCTACCTCACCGAGGACGCCTCCGGCCCCAACGGCCTGCTCTACCGCTGGACCCCGCCGGAGGGCTTCCGCCACGGCCGCGGCAGGCTGCGCACCCTCGCCGACGACGCCGGCGTCCTGCAGGCCTTCAGGTGCTTCGACTCCGGCGGCCGGTTCGTCGACGACCTCTCCCGCGCCACGGCGGCCGGCACGGTGTACGGCGTCGACTGGGTCACCGTCCCGGACCGCGACGCCAAGCAGCTCTCCACCCGCAAGCAGTTCGACGACGGCCGGGTCACCCGCGCCCGGAAGCTCGAGGGCATGTGGTGGGGCGACGGCGGAGCCTACGTCGTCTCCTCGTTCGCCCGTGCGGAGAGCCCCGTCCAGCACGACGGCCAGGTCTGGTTCTACGACCCCGGGCGCCGCACCCTGACGCTGAAGGTCCTCATCGGCGTCAACCCGGACCCGTCCGTCGACGGCGACTTCGACGGCCCGGACAACATCACCGTCTCCCCGTACGGCGGCCTGGTCATCGCCGAGGACGGTGAGGGCGTGCAGCACCTGTTCGGCGCGACGGAGAGCGGCCGCACCTACCCCATCGCCCGCAACGAGCTGAACCTGGGCACCGCCGAGGAGCCCGAGTACAGCGAGTTCACCGGCGTCACCTTCTCGCCCGACGGCAGGACCCTGTACGCCAACATCCAGACACCCGGCATCATGCTGGCCATCACGGGCCCCTGGAAGCGGCAGCGGCGCTGAGCCGGCCCGCCTCCGGCTGAGCGGTGTGCCGGGGAGCGGCGGGCCGCGGCGGGCGGGGCCATGATGGAGGTGTGCCCCGCCCCCCCGACACCCGGTCCGGCCGGGCGGCCCGGCCCGGCCGCCGTCCCCGGGCGCCTCGCGTCGGCGCCGACACCCCGGACCGCCGTCGCCTGGCTGCCCCCGGGCGCGCTGTGGCCCGCCGTCCAGCGGATCCGGGCCGAGCACGACCCGCAGATCCACCGGTGGCCACCCCATGTGAACCTGCTCTTCGGCTTCGTGCCGGAGGAGGACCTCCCGGCGGCGCTCCCCCTGCTGGCCGCCGCGGCCGCGGACCCGGAGCCCTTCGACATCCGGCTCGACGGCGTCCGCTTCTTCCGGCATCGCGGCTTCGCGACCGTGTGGCTCGACCCCGCGGCGGCCGGCCTCGCCCCCTGGACGCGGCTGCGGGACGCGCTGGCGGAGCCCTTCCCGCAGTGCGTGGACCGCTTCCCGCGCTTCACCCCGCACCTCTCGCTCGGCCGCACCCGTGCCCCGCGGGAGCTGGCGGCCGGGTGCGCCGCCCGGCTCGGCGTACTGCACGCGCGCGTGGCCGGGGTCTGTGTGCTGTCCCGTCGCGGTGACGGTCCCATGCGCATCCGCGCCACGATCGCCCTGGGCACCGGCGTGATCCGCCGCCGGCCCGGCCCGGACCCGGTGGGCGCCCGCCCCGAGCCGCCGGACCGCCGCTGACCGCCCGGCCCGAAGCACGCCCGGTACTGTTCGGGAACGGCCCACGGTTCGCGAGGAGTTCCCGGATGACGCAGGCCAGACCCATGCGCGCGGACGCCCGGCGCAACTACGAGCGGCTGCTGGAGGTGGCGGCGGAGGTCTTCGCCGAGCACGGGGAGCACGCCTCCCTCGACGACATCGCCAAGCGCGCCGGTGTCGGTTCCGGCACGCTGTACCGGCACTTCCCCACCCGCCGGGCGCTGCTGGAGGCCGCCTACACCGACCGGATGGCGGCGCTCGCCGCGCGCGCCGACGAACTGGCGGAGGGCCTGCCACCGGGACCGGCGCTGGAGGAGTGGCTGACCGAGCTGTGCGCCGGAACGATCCGGGTGCGCGGGCTGAAGGCGCTGCTGGGTTCGGCCGTCATGGACGGCGGGGCGGCGCCCGTCCCGGTCTGCTGCACCCCGGTCCGGGACGCCGCGGCCCGGCTGGTGGCGGCGGCGCGGGCCGAGGGCACCCTGCGGGCCGACGTCGAGCCCGTCGAACTGCTGCGGCTGGCGCACGGCGTGGCGACGGCCTCGGAGTTCGCCGACGGGCAGGGCGGCCAGATCCGCCGGTATCTGTCCCTGCTGATGGAAGGCCTGCACCGCCGGCCGCCCGGCGGGCGCCCCGCGCGGGAGCGCCCCTGAGCGTCGTACGGGCGGCGGCTACAGCGCCCGCGCCCCCGGGTCGACCATGTTCCGCACCGTGCGGGCCTTCACGAACTCGCCCATCGCCGTCATCTCCCACTCGCCGGAGTACTGCCGGATGAGCTTGGCCATCATCACGCCGGTCTGCGGCTCCGCGCTGGTCAGGTCGAAGCGGACCAGCTCCTCCTCCGAGGCCGCGTCCACCAGGCGGCAGTAGGCCTTGGCGACCTCGGTGAACTTCTGGCCGGAGAAGGAGTTGACCGTGAAGACCAGACCGGTGACCTCCTGCGGGATCCTGCCGAGGTCGACGACGATCACCTCGTCGTCGCCGCCGCCCTCGCCGGTGAGGTTGTCGCCGGAGTGCTTGATGGCGCCGTTCAGGATCGACAGCTTGCCGAAGTAGCAGCTGTCGACCGGGTTGCGCTGCGGGCCGTAGGCGATGACCGAGGCGTCCAGGTCGATGTCCTTGCCGCGGAACGCGGGCTCCCAGCCCAGGCCCATCCGGACCAGGGAGAGCAGCGGACGGCCGCCCTTGACCAGGGACACGGTCTGGTTCTTCCGGAGGCTGACCCGGCCCTTGTCCAGGTTGACCTTCCCGCTGCCGGGCGCCGGAGCCGCGGGCGCGGCGGACGCCGGCGGCGGGGCGGCCGGGGCCGCGGCGGGCATCGGCGGGGCGGTCGGCGGCTGCGGCGCGGCCACGGGTGCCGCGACCGGCGGCGCGGCGGGCGCGGCGGCGGGCTCCTCCACCGTCACACCGAAGTCGGTGGCGATTCCCGCCAGCCCGTCGGCGTACCCCTGGCCGACGGCACGGGCCTTCCACTGGCCGTTGCGTCGGTAGATCTCCATGACCACCAGTGCCGTCTCGGAGCCGAGCCGCGGGGGCGTGAAGGTGGCCAGGACCGAGCCGCCGGCGGCGTCCCGGACAGTGGCCGTCGGCTCGATGCCCTGGAAGGTCTGGCCCGCCGCGTCGGGGCTTGCGGTGACCACGATCTTCTCGATCTCCGGCGGTACGGCGGCGGTGTCGACCTCGATCGCGTCGGGCGCCGCACCACCGCCGGACCGGTACGTCACACCGGGGCCGCCGGGCTGGTTGTAGAAGATGAAGTCGTCGTCGGAGCGCACCTTGCCGTCGGCGGTGAGCAGCAGGCCCGATACGTCGAGCCGCACCGGGGCGGCGACGTCCACCGTCACGCGGGCGGCGGACAGAGGGATGTTCGAGCCGGGGGTCATAGCTGTCATGCCGGGTGAACGATCGGCGCCGTTTTACCGTTCCCTTACCGACGGCCCTACCCCCGTTCGGCTCAGGGCACCACGACGATCTTCCGGCCGACGCCCGCCGCGAACTGCTCCAGTGCCTCGGGGTAGCGCTCCAGCGGGACGCGGTCGCTGATGAACACCTCCGGGTCCAGCACGCCGTTCCCGAACAGCTCCGCCGCCCGCTCGAAGCTGTGCAGCACCGCCATGGAGCCGGTGATGGTGATCTCCTGGTTGTAGATCCGGTACGGGTCGACGGTCACCCGGGTCGCGTGGTCGGCCACCCCGAACTGCAGGAAGGTGCCCGCCTCCGCCACCCGGCCCAGACCGTTGTGAGCCCGATCCTGCCCGGTTGTGCCCGTTTCGCAGGGTGCGGTGCCTGCCGCGGACCTGCGGGACCGTCCACGGCGGGGTGGGGCCGGACGGCGCGGCTGCCCGCGAGCGGCGGCGGGCGGGCCCGTTCGGCGCCCGCTCGCCGGGGCGAGCGGCCCGTCCCGGCCTCGGCGGCCGGCCGGGTCCGCCGACGGCCGGCCGGGTCAGTACGGCCAGATCGGCGGGTCGTTCACGAAATGGCCGCCGAGGTGGCTGTGCGCGGGATTCGCCGGGTCGAGCTCGCCCTGCTCCGCGATGAGCCGTGGCGCGTACGGCTCGGAGTCGTCCCGGGGTTCGTAGCCGAGCGCCCGCGCGCTCGTGAGGTCCCACCACAGGCGGGTGTTGGCCGAGGAACCGTGGACCACGGTGTGGCCGACCTCCTCGGCGGTCAGTGCCGCGTGGAAGAGCCGGGCGCCGTCGTCCGGGCTCATCCACACCGAGAGCATGCGCACGCTGGTCGGCTCCGGGAAGCAGGAACCGATGCGTACGGAGACGGTCTCCAGGCCGTGCCTGTCCCAGTAGAGCTGGGCGAGGTCCTCGCCGAAGGACTTGGACAGGCCGTAGAAGGTGTCCGGGCGGCGCGGGGTGTCGACGGGAATCGGCGGCTCGCCCGGGCGCGGGGCCGGGGTGAAGCCGACGGCGTGGTTGGAGGAGGCGAAGACGACCCGGGGCACGCCTTCGAGGCGGGCGGCCTCGTACAGGTGGTAGGTGCCCTCGATGTTCGACCGCAGGATCTTCTCGAACGGCGCCTCGAGGGAGATGCCCGCGAGGTGGATGATCGCGTCCACGCCCCGTACCGCCGCGCGCAGCGCGCCGGTGTCGCCGAGGTCCGCGGTGACGGCGTCCGGTTCGCCCTCGACGGGCCGCGCGTCGAACAGGCGCAGCGTGTAGCCGTACTCCGGCAGCCGGGACCGCATCAGGGTGCCGAGGGCGCCGGCGGCGCCGGTGAGCAGAACGGTGCGGGGAGCGGGCATCCTCGGACTCCTTGGTCGCCTCTGACGCGTGGTGGACGGCCGTGCGCGGACATCATGGCCCATGCGCGCGAGGCGCCGCGGCCGCTGCCGCCGCCGTGTTCGCCGTGGTGGCGCGACGGCGGGACACCGATGAGTTCGCGTCCTCGCGCCGGTCAACCCCTCGTAGAGCCGGTGCGACCCCGAAGGAGCAGGACATGAGCATGGTCGACCTGGGCCCGCAGGCCCGCATCGTGGCGGAACTCGCGGAGGCGGTCGGCGACGAGCGGCCGGCGGACCCCACCCCGTGCCCCGGCTGCGCGGTGCGCAACCTGCTGGGCCATCTGCTGACCCTGTCCGTCGCCTTCCGCGACGCGGCCCGCAAGGACCTCGGCCCGACGACCGACACCAGCCCGGGTGCCGTCATGCCGGACCTCGGCCCCGGCGTGCTCGCGGAGCTGCCGGAGGCGCTGGACGAACTGGCCGAGGCATGGCGCGACCCGGCCGCCTGGACCGGCTTCACCCGGGCCGGCGGTGTGGACCTGCCCGGCGCGGTCGCGGGCGCGGTGGCCGCCGACGAACTCGTCGTCCACGGCTGGGACCTGGCCCGCTCGACGGGCCGGTCCTACCGTCCGGACCCGGGTGCCCTCGAGGCGGCCCACACTTCCTCCTGGCCGCCGCCGAGGCCCCGTCCCGGGGCGACGCCCCCTTCGGCGCGGTCGTCCCGGTCCCGTCCACCGCGTCCCTGCTGGACCGCACGATCGGCCTGAGCGGCCGCGATCCGGACTGGCGGCCGTGACGCCCCGGCCCCGGTGGGGAAGCGGCTCCGGCGGTCGGGGCGGCACCCGACCACGCGCGGCGCTCGGGTGCCGCCGCTGACGCGCCGCCTCCGGCCCGGTGCGGTGCCCGCCCGAACCGGGCCGAACCGGCCGGATCCCGCCCGCGCACCCCGTACTCTCCGTGCTATGCCGCTCACCCTCACCGTTCTCGGCGCCGCCTCCCCGCACCCCGGGCCCGACCGGCCGTGCTCCGGGTACCTGCTGGCCGGCGGCGGCGCCGAGGTGTGGGTGGACGCGGGGCCCGGGACGTTCGCGGCCCTGCAGCGGCACACGGACCCCGCCCGGCTCACCGCGATCTGGATCTCGCACCTGCACGCCGACCACAGCGCCGACCTGCTCGCCGCCGCCTACGCCTTCGCGTACGGCGGGATGACCCCGGCCGCGCCCGTACCGGTGTACGCGCCGCAGGACTGCGCGCGCCGGCTGGCGGGCTTCCTCGGGCGTCCGGACGTCGAGTTCCTGAAGGGCGTCCTCGACTTCCGGTCCCTGTACGACGGCCACGACGTCCGGCACTGGAACCTTCGGCTGGCCACCCGTGCCGTCACCCACGACACCGAGGCGTACGGGCTGCGCGCCGAATGCCAGGGGAGCGTGTTCGCCTACTCCGGGGACAGCGGCCCCTGCGCCGCGCTCACCGGGCTCGCCGCCGGCGCCGACCTCTTCCTGTGCGAGGCGGACGTCGACGGGCACCGCGGAGGCGAACACCTCCCACGGGTCCACCTCACCCCCGAGGACGCCGGCCGGGCGGCCCGGGAGGCGCGGGTGCGCGAACTGCTCGTGACACACGTCGGCCCCACCCTCACCAGGGCCGCGGCCACCGCCCGCGCCGGCGAGGTCTTCGGCCGCCCCACCCGCGCCGCGATGGAGGGCGACGTCCACGCCTTCTGAAGGCGCCGCGCCGGGCCCTCCCGCCAGATGGCTTGATATCGATCGGGCAAAGGTCCTCGCGCTACCCCTGGTGACGCGCGTAGAAAACCTGTCATGCATAAATCACTGCGGATCGCGGCGGCAACCGCCGCCTGTGCCCTCGCCGGTGGCGTCCTGTACGGCGCCGGTGCGGCCACCGCCGGTCAGTCGACGGCGAACTCCACCCACGAGCCCTACAACATCGGGCTCCTGGTGAAGGACATCGACACCTACTACGGCACCACCGCCGACAGCGACGGCGTCTACCAGGCCTCCCCGGCCAGCCCGTACGCCAAGGACCTGGCGCGCATCGACGCCGCCGCCAGGCGCTACATAGCCAAGGCGGCCCGCAAGGCCCACCACCACGGCGAGAAGCCGGCCGTCGTCTTCGACATCGACGACACCCTGCTGCTCAGCCTCGACTACGAGAAGCGCTACAACTACACGTACAACCCCACCACGTGGAGCGACTACGTGAACCGCGCCGACCGCCCGGCCGTCTTCGGCAGCCCCGAACTGGTGCGCTACGCCGAGTCCAAGGGCGTCGAGGTCTTCTACAACTCCGGCCTCAGCGAGGCGCAGCGGGCCGGCGCGGTGGAGAACCTGAAGAAGGTCGGCGTCGACATCAACCTCGACACCGGCCACATGTTCCTCAAGGACAAGGCCAACCCCCCGGCCTACCTGAGCGACTGCGCCGCCCCGGGTGCCTGGAACTGCACGACCGTGCAGTACAAGGCCGGTACCCGCGAGCACATCGAGGACGACCTCGGGTACGACGTCATCGCCAACTTCGGTGACCAGTACTCGGACCTGGACGGCGGTCACGCCGACCGCACGTACAAGCTCCCCAACCCGACGTACTTCGTGTCCTGACGCGTTGCGGACCGCCGCGCACCGCGCGGCGGTCACCGCCCGGCCCCCGTCCCGGCAGCACGCCGCCGGGACGGTGGGCGGGCTGTTTCCGGCCACATGTGCCCACCGCTTCCCGGGGCGTTGAATTCCGTTACCATCGGCCTTGCTTGCGGCACATGCACCGGGGGAGGCGACGTATGCGGATCCGCGTTCAAGGGGACGGTGACGAACGGGCCCTGACGGACCTGCGGAAGTGGCTCGCCGGTGACCCCGGGGCCCAGCGGCTCACCGTCGTCCCCGTCAGCACCCCGGGCCCGACGATGTCGGTGCTCGACGCCCTCGACATCGTCCTCGGCAATGTGACGGACATCGCCGACTTCGCCGTGGCGTACGCCAGTTGGCGGCTCGCCAAGGGATCGGGCGGCAACACGGGCGGACGTACCCTGACCCACGGCGGCACGACCGTCGACATCGGACACCTGAACCCCGAGGAACTCGCGGACCTGCTGCGCCGCCTGGAGGACACGGACGCCGGCACGCACGGGTCATGACCGCCCCGCGGCCGGGCGGCTCCCGTGCGGTGCTCTTCGGAGCCCATGAGTTCGACGGCTTCCCGGCGCTCCTCGGCGTCGAGCGGAACATCCCCGCGCTGCTCGCCCTGCTGACCGCCCCCGACGTGGGCGGCCTGGCCGAGGGCGACTGCCGGGTACTGGCCGCCGACAGCCGGGCGGACGACGTCCTCGACGCCGTGGCGGACGCGGCGGGCGAGGCGGACGACCTCCTGCTCGTCTACTACGCCGGGCACGGCCACCACAGCGACGAGGGGCTGCTGCTCGCCACCAGGAAGGCGGACCTCGACCGGCCCCACCACTTCGTCCCCTACGCGCGCGTGCGCGACTTCGTGGCCGGGTCCCGGGCCCGGCACAAGGCCGTGATCGTGGACTGCTGCTACGCCGGCGGCGCCCTCCACATGGGGGAGGAGGCGCCCCCGATCCCGGAGCGGGCGCTGGCCTTCGACGGCGGCTGCGTGCTCACCTCGGCGGCGGTCACCGAGCGCTCCCTGTGCCGCCCGGACGGCAGCGTGTTCACCATGGAGCTGGTCCGCCTGCTGCGCGACGGCCTCACCGGGCCGCTGCGCGGAGGCCGGCGCGGCGAGGAGCAGCGCCACCTCCTCGCCGCCGACCTGTTCGACGCCCTCCGGCAGGGGCTGAGCGGCCTGAAGGTGGACGGCTGGCCCGTCCCCCGGCCCCGGATGGCCACCCTCGACGGCGGCCACGACATCCCGCTCGCCCTCAACCGGGCCTTCAAACGGGAGCAGGGCCCGCCCGCCGCACCGCCGCGGCAGCCGCAGCCCGCCCCCGACCCGCTGGCCGCCGTGGTCGGACAGCAGGCCTTCGTCGACGGGCTCGGCGGTTTCCGCCGGAACCTCACCCCCGAGCAACTGCCGTTCGTCTCACCGGGCAGCGCCCATCCGGCCGCGCCCGAGACGCTGTTCCGGCGGCTGCGCGACACCGACGAGCGGGGTGTGCTGCTCGTCGGCGCGGCCGGCACCGGCAAGACGCGCACCGGACTCGAAGTGGGCCGTGTCGCCCTCGACGAGGGCTGGCGGGTGCTGCACGTCCGGCCCGGCCGGGAGTCGTCCATCACCGGGCAGATCAGCAACCGCGTCCTGGCGGAGGACAGCCCGGTCCTCGTGGTGATCGACTACCTCAACGAGTACCTCAAGGACGACGACGACAACGACGCCCAGCTCGACCTGACCGCCCTGCGGCACCGGCTGCTGCCGGAGGCCCGCCGCCGGGACGTCAAGGTCGCCTTCCTCGCCTCGGTGCGCCCGGGCTGGCTGCAGAAAGCGGCCCACATACCGCTGCACGACCTGTTCGACGAGGTCGAGCTGCGCCAGGACGAGGAGTTCCAGCGGGTCGTCGCCGAGCACGCCCTGGCCAACCTGGCCCCCACGGCCATCGGCAGCCTCGGCATGGAGCGGATGCGGGCCATCTGCGGCCACCGCCCCATCATCGCCCTGCTGCTCGCCCGGGAGCTGGAACGCCGGGCCGCCGCCGGCCTGCTCGACTCAGGGAACGCCGGGCTGCGGGCCGGCGGCGACCTCGCGCGCTGGCTGCGCGACCGGCTCATGGAGGACGACCTCGCCGTCGGGCGTCTGCCCGACGAGCGCCGGCGCACCGCCTTCGACCAGGTCACCGCCTCCGACGACCTGGTGGCGGCGGCCGCCGCTGCCGCCGCCTGCCCCCAGCAGCACGCCGAGGTGATCGCGGCGGCCGCCGCCGCGCTGTCCGCCACCCCGGGCGGCGGGCCGCACGCCGAGGTCGTCGTCGACACCCTGATCGACCTCGGCTGGCTGGAACGCGACGGGGACGGCGACGTCCTGTCCACCGCCCACGACATCGTCTGCGACCAGCTCGTCGAGTCCGTGATCCTGCCCGGCCACGGCCGCAAACCGGACCGCGCCCGTACCCGGGTGCTCCTCGACGGAAGCCTCACCGGCCCGCGCACGGTCGGCCGCTACGCCACCCACCTCGCCCGGCTGATGAACGACCTGGCGCTCACCCAGCGCGCGGAGGCGGTGTCCGCCGTCCTGGACACCTGGTTCGCCGACAACGCCACGGCCATCGGCGAGGTCATGCGCGCCGACGCCGACATCGGCGGCTACGCGCTCGGCGCGCTCTGCTCGGGACCGCCCTGGGCCCACTCCGTGGTCCGGAACTGGCAGCGGCTGGTCGGCCCCTGGCTCGAGGAGTTCGGCGACGGCGTCAACGCCCGGCACGTGCTCTACCGCGGCCTGTGGAACCTGCCGACCGACGGCGGTGCCCTGCTGCTCGTCCCGGCGGCGCTGCGCTGGCTGGAGTCGCACGGTCGGCGGCGCGAGGCCAGCTTCGTCCTCGGCCCCCTGCTCAGCCGTACGGACATCCCCGCCGAGCAGCAGAATCCGGCCCTGCGCGACGCGATCACCTGGCTGCGCCGTCACGGCGAGGTGCTGGAGGCGCACTTCGTGCTGCGTGCGCTGGTCGGCCGCGCCGACCTCACACCCCAGCAGGTCCGTCAGGTCGTGGCCGTGGCACTGCGGTGGTCCGAACGCGACACCACACTGCGCCAGGTCGCCCAGATCCTCACCCCGCTCCTCGCCCGCACCGACCTCACCGCCGAGGAGCTGCGGCGGATCGTCCTGCTCGCGCAGGAATGGCTGCGGCACCACAACGGCCTGTGGGAGCCGCACAACGTGCTGCGCTCCCTGCTGACCCGCAAGGACCTCACCGAGAACGAGGCCCGGCAGGCCGCCTCGTTCAGCTTCCGCTGGCTCAAGCAGCACGCCGCCGTGCCGCCCGCCACCTTCGTGCTGCGTCCGCTGCTCGCCCGGACCGAGCTGGCCAGGAGCCAGGTGCGGCGGGCGGTGGAGTTCGCCGCCCAGTGGCTGGAGGAGCACGCCGTCCGGCCCGAGGCCGACTTCCTCGTCCGGCAGGTGCTGGGGCGTTCCGACCTCACCGAGGGCGAGAGCCGCCGGGCGGCCGGGTTCGCGGTGCGGTGGCTGGAGCAGCAC
This sequence comes from Streptomyces cellostaticus, assembly GCF_023630175.1. Classification (GTDB taxonomy): domain Bacteria; phylum Actinomycetota; class Actinomycetes; order Streptomycetales; family Streptomycetaceae; genus Streptomyces; species Streptomyces cellostaticus_A. The sequence continues at coordinate 53,166 of NZ_JALLIN010000041.1, forward strand.
GCCACCACGCCCGAGGCCGACTTCCTCATCCGGCAGATGCTCGCCCGCCCCGACCTCACGGCGGACGAGAGCCGGCGGGCGGCCGGGTTCGCCGTGCAGTGGCTCGCCCTGCACGCCGGGGCTCCCGAGGCCAGCTTCGCGCTGGGCGCGCTGCTCGCCCGCTCCGACCTCACCGACGAGCAGGCCGAACAGGCGGTCACGGCGGCGATGACCTGGCTGGAGCGCCATGCCGGCACCGACGCCGCGGGATACGTCCTCAGCGGTGTGCTGGGCCGCGGCGACCTGCCGGAGCACGAGGCGGGCGGCGTCCACGCCCTCGCCTGCGGCTGGCTGGCCCCCCGCACCGGTTCCCTCGAGGCCAACTTCACCCTCAACAAACTGCTGTCCCGCACCGATCTCGCCGAGGAGCACGCCCGGCAGGCCGTCGGCTCGGCGGACCGGTGGCTGGACCGGCACGGCGACAGCGACGCGGCGGAGTACGTCCTGCGCGCGCTGCTCACCCGCCCCGACCTCACCGGCGGCCAGGCCCAGGACGCCGTCGCCCGCGCCCTGCGCTGGCTGCCGCGGTACGGCACCGCGCGGAACGCCGGATACGTCCTCGGGCCGCTGCTCGGCCACGGCGCCCTCACCGCCGGTCAGGCCCGCGAGGCGGTCACCGCGGCGCTGGCCTGGCTCGCCCACCACGGCCATGTGCCCGAGGCGGAACCCGTGCTGGTCGCCCTGCTGGGTCGCGGCGACCTGTCCCAGGGCGAACGCGAGCGGGCCGCCGCCGTCGCCACACAGCGGGGACAGCACAGCGGTACCACGTACCGGGAGGCGAAGGAGCTCTCTCGCCTGCTGATCGCCCGGCACGGCCAGGGCGACGAACAGGGGCGCGAGGACCTCGCCACGGCCCTGGCCTGGCTCGAGCGGCACCCGGACCTTCCCGAGGCGGCGCAGGTGTTCCGGGCGGTCTTCGTCCACCACGAGCCGACCGGGGACGAACTGCGCCGGACGGTCACCGCCGCGCGGACCTGGCTGGGGCAGCACGCCACCCGGCCGGCCGCCTCCTACCTCCTGCAGCCGCTGCTGGAGCTGCGCCGGCTCCCCGACGACGACACCGGCCCGGTGGCCGCCCACGCCCTGGAGTGGCTGGCGCACCACTGGGAGAGCGCCCAGGCCAGCTACACCCTGGGAGCGCTGATCGCCAACAGGAGGATCACGGCGGAGACGCTGGACCGCGGGATCTCCCTCGCCGCGAACTGGCTCCAGCACAGCGTGACCTCGCCCGGCGCGAGCTTCGTGCTGGACAAGCTGCTGACGCGCGGGGAGATCACGGGGGACCGGGCCAGGGCCGCGGTGGCCTTCACCCAGGTGTGGCTGGACCGCCATGTCACCCTGCGCGCGGCCCGCTTCGTGCTCGAACCGCTGCTCGCCCGCCGCGACCTCACCCCCGACGAGACCCGGCTCGCCCTGGCTCACGCGACGCGCTGGCTGCGGGAGTTCGGTTCCCTGCACGAGGCTCGGCACGTGCTGGTGGCGGTGAGCGCGCACGCCGGGCTCGGCCCGGAGGAGATCGACCTCGCCTTCGACGACACCGTCGTCTGGCTGGAGCGCCACGACGGCCCGGCCAACGCGCAGACCGTGCTGGCGCCGCTCCTCGCCCGCGTCGACCTCGGCCCCGAACAGCTCCGCGCCTTCGCCGGGTTCACCCTGGGACGGCTGTCGGACTACGCGGCCCCGGACTCCTGGCGGGTGCTGGGCCTGCTCGTGGCGCGCACCGACCTGGCGCCGGACCAGGCCCGCGAGGTCGTCTCCCGGGTCGTCGCCGCGCTCCAGCCGGACCCCGCCGCCTACGACGCCAGCTTCCTGGTGGTCCCGTTCCTCGGCCGCCCGGACCTGACGGCGGCCCGGCGCGCGACGGCGGTCTCCTGGGCGCTGTCCTGGCTGGAGCAGTACATGCCCGTCTGGCGGTCCCGGTTCGTCCTGGCGGCCCTGCTGTCGCTGACCGGCCTGCCCCCGGGCGAGGTCCGCCGGGTCGCCGCGTGGGCGCTGAACTGGCTCGAGCAGCACACCGACGGGACCGCCGACGGTTTCGGCGACGTCGGCGCCGAGGCGGTCCTGGAACCGCTCCTCGCGCGCCCGGACCTCGACGGGGACGAGACCCGGCGGGCCCGGTCCTTCCTCCCCGGGCAGGCCCCGCCGCAGACGCCCGGCCGGGCCTGACGTCACCGCTGTGCGGACCCGCTGCCTCGTCCGGACGGTGCGGGGCGTCCCGAATCCATCGCCACGATGCCGTTCACCTACTCCATCACCGACGGCATCGGCGCGGGCTTCCTGTCCTACGTGCTCGTCAAGACCGTCCTCGGCAAGGCCCGGGAGGTCAACTGGCTGCTGTGGGGGGTCTCGGCGCTGTTCCTGGTGTACTTCGCCATCGACCCGGTGGAGCAGGCCCTGGGCGTCAGGTGAGGCGCAGGGGGGGCGCTCCGGCCGGACGCCCCCTCCCCGGCCCCCGGGGGCTCTCAGCCGAGGGCCGCCCGCATCATCGCCCGGGCCACCGGGGCCGCCAGCCCGTTGCCGCTGACCTCCGAGCGGGCCGCGTCCGACTGCTCGACCATCACCGCCACGGCGACCTCCTTGCCGGTGCCGCCGGACCTGCCGTACGAGGTGAACCAGGCGTACGGCGTCCTGCTGTTGTTCTCGCCGTGCTGGGCGGTGCCCGTCTTGCCGCCGACCGTCACCCCGTCGATCCGGGCGTTCGTGCCCGTACCGTCCCGGACCACCGTCTCCATCGCCGAGCGCAGTTGCGCGGCGGTGTCCGAGGCGACGATCCGCTCGCTGTCCGCGTCGTCGTAGTCCCGCAGCACGTCGCCGTCGGCGTCCGTGATCCGCGACACCATGTGCGGCGAGACCAGCTTGCCGTCGTTCGCCATCACCGCGGACACCATGGCCATCTGCAGAGGGGTGGCGGTGACGTCGAACTGCCCGATGCCGGACAGCGCGGTCTGCGCCTCGTCCATACCGGAGGGGTAGACGCTGGAGTACGCCCGCACCGGGACGTCCCGCTTCTCGTCGTCGAAGCCGAACTTCTCCGCCATGGCGCGCACCTTGTCCTGGCCGAGGTCGACGGCCATCTTGCCGAAGACGTTGTTGCAGGAGTAGCGGAGCGCGACCCGGATCGAGGCGTTCGCGCAGGGGGCCGACTTGTTCTCGTTGGGCAGGATCCGGCTGGTGCCCCGCAGGGTGTACGGGTCGGGGCTGCGGGTGGGCTCGTCCACGTCCTCGTACAGCCCGTTCTCCAGCGCGGCGGCCGCCACCACCAGTTTGAACGTCGAGCCCGGCGGCAGCGGCTGCCGCAGCGCGCGGTTGGTGAGCGGCTTGTCCTTGTCCGTGGTGAGCGCCTTCCAGGCGGTCCCGGCGGTGTTCGCGTCGGTGAGCCGCGCCGGGTCGTACGACGGCGTCGACACCACGGCCAGGATCTTCCCGGTCTTCGGGTCGAGTGCGACCGCGGCGCCCTTGTTGCCGCCGAGCGCCCGGTACGCCGCCCTCTGCACGGCGGGGTCGATCGTGGTCAGCACGTCGCCGGGGTCGGCGCGTCTGCCGGTCACCGTGTCCAGCGCGGTCCTGAGCCTGCTGTCCGTGCCGTTGAGCAGATCCTGGTAGATGCCCTCCAACTGGGTCGGGGCGTAGGCCTGCGAGGCGTACCCCGTCACCGCCGCGTACAGCGCCCCGTCCTTGTACGTCCGCCGGTACGCGAGGTCGCCGCCGTTCGTGCGCGCCGAGCCGGTGACGGGGCTGCCCGCCACGACGATGTTCCCGAGCGGCTGCGCGTACGTCCGGATGGCGTTCCGCCGGTTCGCCTGGTCGTCCGCGAGGGCCGTGCCGTCGTAGAACTGCACCCACGTCGCCCTGGCCAGCAGGGCGAGCGTGAGCAGCAGTGTGAAGACGGACGCCCGCCTGATCGTCTTGTTCATCCCGTCCGTGATGACGGCCCGGGCGGGGCAGTCGTTCCCGTACGCCCGTTTTTCTCACCCCATGTTCAGAAAGCCGGCCTCGTACGCGGCGATCACCGCCTGGGTCCGGTCCCGGGTCCCGGTCTTCGCCAGCACCGCCGCGACGTGCGACTTCACGGTGGCGGCCCCGACGCCCAGCCGCCGCGCCATCTCGGCGTTGGTGAGCCCCGCCGCCAGGAGCCGCAGCGTCTCGCTCTCGCGTCCCGTGAGCCTGCTCACCCAGGCCGGGGGAGCGGGCGCCCGCCGCGCGTGCCCCGCCGCGAGGGACCGCAGGGCCGAGGGGAACAGCAGGCTGTCGGTGCGCGCGACCAGCCGCACCGCCTGGACCAGTGTCTCGGCGTCGGCCCGCTTCAACAGGAACCCGGCGGCCCCGGCGCGCAGCGCCTCGTGCACGTAGGAGTCGTTCTCGAAGGTGGTCACGACCACGATCCGGGGCGGTGCGTCGACTTCGGCGAGGATCCGCTCGGTGGTCCGGATGCCGTCGGTCCCCGGCATGCGGACGTCCATGAGGACCACGTCGGGGCGCACCTCCCGGACGACGGACACGGCCTGAGCGCCGGTCGCCGCCTCGCCCACCACCTCGATGCCGGTCTCGGCGGAGAGGATGGCGCGCAGCGCGGTGCGCACCATGCGCTCGTCGTCGGCGAGGACGACCCGGATCGCGGACTGGGTCATGACGGTCCCTTCGTCGGTCACGCGTGGTCCCGCAGGGGCAGCCGGACGTGCAGCCGCCAGGTGTCCCCGGCAGCCCCGGCCCGCGCCGTGCCGCCCAGCAGCCGCACCCGGTCGGCGATGCCGCGCAGGCCGTGGCCGCCACCGGAGCGGGCCGCGGGGCCGGCACCGAGCGGGTTCTCCATGGTGATCTCCAGCCGGCCGCCGGCCGTGCCGATGCGGAGCGTGACCGGTTCCCCGGCATGCCGGAGGGCGTTGCTCAGGCCCTCCTGCACGATCCGGTACGCCTCCCGGGAGACCAGCGGCGGCAGGGCGGCCGGGTCGGTGCCGACGCTGGCCGTCACCGGCTGTCCGGCAGCCCGGGTCCGGCGCAGCAGCCCGTCCAGATCGGTGGCGAGGGTCGGCGCCGGCGCGGTGCCGGGGGCGTCACCGTCGCGCAGGACGCCCAGCACCGCGTCGAGTTCCCCGACCGTGCGCCGGGTGGTCTCCTCGATGGCGGCCAGTGCCTCGCGGACGAACTCCGGGTCGCTGTCCAGGACCCGGCGGGCGGCGCCGGCCTGCAGGGTGACGGCGCTCAGCGCATGGCCGACCGAGTCGTGCAGTTCGCGCGCGAGCCGGTTGCGCACGGCGAGATCGGCGGCGCGGGCCTCGGCCGCGGCGAGCCGCTCCTCGGGCGTGGGACCGAGCAGGGCGGGCGCCCAGCGGGCGAGCAGGGCCCCGGCGCCGGCGGCACAGGCGGCCAGCGCGGCCAGCATGGCGAGACCGGCCGGCGGGCACAGTACCGACGCCCAGGGGTGGCCCAGGGCTCCGGGCGGTCGTGGACCGCCCGGCAGCCGGACCGCCAGGGGCAGTACGAGGAGGACGGCCGCGAACGGGGGCACGGCCAGCGACATCCCGGAGACGATTCCGCCCAGCCCCAGGTGCAGCGTGAACCAGAGGGCCGTACGGCCCCGTTCCGCCCGGGTGCGGGCCGGACCGTCGGCCAGGGCGCCCGCGTCCACGCCGCACAGCGCCCGCACCGCGCCCGACTCCAGCGGCCGGGTGGGCGGGAACAGCGAGGTCACGGCGGCGAGGGGCAACCCCACGGCGAACGAGCCGAGTTGGAGGGGGAAGGAGCCGAGGACGTCGTCCGCGCCGGTGAGCGGACCGAGGATCACCGAGCCGACGAGGACGTAGGGCACGGCGAGGGCGCCGCCCAGCACCAGATGGATCCAGCGCCGCCGCGCCCGCCCGCCGAACAGGAACGCCAGCGCCCTTCGCGGCGGGGCCGCGGTGGGCGAGGGCGAGGTCGGCATGGCCCAACTCTCCCGTATCGCGCCGGTGCCGCGCCTCCTGCGCGGCGACGATCCCGCTCCGCCGGACGGGGGAGAGCGCCCCGGTGAAGCCACCCGGGGAAGCCACTCGGGGAAGCCACTCGGAGGGAGAGACCACCCCGCCCGCGCCGGGCTACAGCCGCCGTGTCGCCAGCGTCAGCCGGTCCCGCGCGTCGAACAGCGCGTCCTTGATCATCTGCTCGTGGGCCGGGGTCAGCCGGGCCACCGGCACCGAGCAGCTGATGGCGTCCCGGGCGGGTGTGCGGTAGGGGACCGCCACGCCGAAGCAGCGAAGCCCCAGCGTGTTCTCCTCGCGGTCGACGGCGAAGCCCTGCTCACGGACCCGGTGCAGTTCCTCGATCAGCTTCTCGCGGTCGGTGAGGGTGTGCTCGGTGAGCGCGGGCAGGGTCTCCGGCAGCAGTTTGCGCACCTGCTCGTCGGTGTGGGTGGCGAGCAGCGCCTTGCCGAGGGAGGTGGAGTGGGCGGGCAGCCGCCGGCCGACCCGGGTGAACGGGCGCAGGAAGTGTTGCGACTGCCGGGTGGCCAGGTACACCACGTTCGTGCCGTCGAGCCGGGCCAGATGGATCGTCTCCGAGGTGTCGTCGGAGAGGCGGTCCAGGGTCGGCCGGGCGGCCGCCACCACCTCGTCGCCGTCGATGTAGGACGTGCCGACCAGCAGTGCCCGCACCCCGATGCCGTACCGCGTGCCCGTGGCGTCGGTCTCCACCCAGCCCAGCTCCACGAGCGTGCGCAGCAGCATGTACAGGCTGGACTTGGGGTAGCCCACGGCCTCCTGCACGGCCGCCAGGGAGTGCATGCCGGGCCTGCCGGCGAAGTACTCGAGCAGTTCAACGGTCCGCACCGCGGACTTGACCGGGGCCCCGCCCGTCTCTCCTGCCGACATCGCCCTTGACCCCTTCAGCCGCGCGGAAATACCCTTCCGGACGGCACGTTCATCACCAGAGACAGCGTTCAGTATATCGAACACGGCTGATGGTTACCCAGTGGCTGGGGCCTTGAACGGAGTGACCCGCGGTGGCAGCAGCACCAGTCTGGAGCGTCGACCCGCGCACCGGGAAGCAGCGTGAACGGGTTGGTGCGGAGGCCACGGCCCGGGACGTGGACGCGGCCGTCCGGGCGGCGCGGGCCGCGCGCGGCGCCCTCGCCGACCGCGCCGTGCGTGCGGCCTTCCTCCGGTCGGCCGCCGCCGGCCTGGACGCGGCCGCGGACGGCCTGATCGAGACCGCCGACGCCGAGACGGCCCTCGGACCGGTCCGCCTCACCGGGGAACTGGCCCGCACGGTGTACCAGTTGCGGGCGTTCGCCGACCTCGTCGACGAGGGCGCCTTCCTGGACGTGATCATCGACCACCCCGACGGGACCGCCACTCCACCGGTCCCGGACCTGCGCCGGTACAAGGTGCCGCTGGGCGTGGTGGCCGTCTACTCCGCCTCCAACTTCCCCTTCGCCTTCTCCGTGGCCGGAGGTGACACCGCGAGCGCGCTGGCCGCGGGCTGCCCCGTGGTCGTCAAGGCCCACCCCGACCACCCCGCCCTGTCCGAGCTGGTCGCCGGGGTGCTGCGCCGGGCCGCCGCCGAACACGGCGTCCCCGAGGGGGCCGTCGGCCTGGTCCACGGCTTCGGGGCGGGTGTCGAGCTGATCGGGCACCCGCTGGTCGCCGCCGCGGGCTTCACCGGGTCGGTGCGCGGCGGACGTGCCCTGTTCGACGCGGCGGCCGCGCGTGCGGTGCCGATCCCCTTCCACGGCGAGCTGGGCTCACTGAACCCGGTCCTGGTCACCGAGGGGGCGGCGGCCGAGCGGGCCGAGGCGATCGGCTCGGGGCTCGCCGGGTCCATGACCCTCGGCGTCGGCCAGTTCTGCGTCAAGCCGGGCCTGGTGCTGGTGCCGTGCGGCGTTGCCGGTGACCGGCTGCTGAATTCCCTGGCCGGCGCCGTCGGCGACACCGCCGCGGGAGTGCTGCTCGACCACCGGATGCGGGACGCCTTCATCGCGGGGGTGGCCGAGCGCGCCCGGCTGCCGGGAGTGGAGGCGCCGGTCACGCCGGGCGCGGGCGGTGAGCACACGGTGAGCGCGGGCTTCCTGACGGTCCCGGCGAGCGCTCTGGCCGCGGAGGGGGTGTACGACCTGCTGCTGGAGGAGTGCTTCGGACCGGTGACCGTGGTGGTCCGCTACGCCGGTGACGGCGAGGCCACGGCGGTGCTGTCGCGCCTGCCGGGCAGCCTCACGGCCACGGTCCACCTCTCGGCCGGGGAGGCGGCCGGCGCGGGCCGGGGCGCGGAGATCCTCGCCGAGCTGACCCCGCTGGCCGGGCGGGTGCTGGTCGACGCGTGGCCGACCGGCGTGGCGGTGGCGCCGGCCCAGCACCACGGCGGTCCGTACCCCGCGACCACCTCCACCTCCACCTCCGTGGGCGGCACCGCCCTCGAGCGGTGGCTGCGGCCGGTCGCCTACCAGAACACGCCCGAGGCCCTGCTGCCCCGGGAACTGCGCGACGGCAATCCGCTGGGGCTGCCCCGCCGGTTCAACGGCAGGCTGGAGCGCTGAACGGATGGCCGGGACGCCGGACGACGAACCTGGGACACTCGCGCGATGGATGTCGAACTCCCCGAACTGCCCTTCTCCCTGCGGACCTACGGGCCCGACGGCAACTGGTCCTACGAGGGCGGCGTGCTCACCGGGTGGGCCGGGCCCCGGCAGGACCGGTTCGTACCGCCCACCGGCGAGGCCCTGGACCCCGCCGCCGACGCGCCCCGGCTGCTCGGAGCGCCCGAGGGGGACTTCCAGCTCATAGCCAGGGTCACCGTGGGATTCGGCGCCTCCTTCGACGCCGGAACGCTGTACGTCCACGTCGGCGACCGGGCCTGGGCCAAGCTCTGCCTCGAGTACTCCCCGCACGTGCCCACCGTCTGCACGGTGGTCACCCGCGGACACTCCGACGACGCGAACTCCTTCACCGTCGAGGGAAGTTCGGTGTGGCTGCGGGCCAGCAGGACCGGTCGCGCCTTCGCCTTCCACGCCTCCCGGGACGGCAGGCACTGGACCTTCGTCCGGCTCTTCACCCTGGGCGAGGAGAAGGAGTCCGGCGCGGCCCTGGTCGGCTTCATGACCCAGTCGCCGCTGGGGGAGGGCTGTGTGGTGACCTACGACCACCTCGAGTTCCGGGCCCGCTGGCCCGACGACCTGCGCGACGGCCGCTGATCGGCGGTCGGGGGGCCGGGGAACCGGAACCGTGCCCCGGCACGTCCTTCCGGACATGATCGATGCGCGCCGGACCCCCCGGTCCCTGATGATCAGGACCGCCCTGCCCGTGGAGGCCGAGGCCGTCGCCGCCGTGATGGTGCGGGCCCGGTCCACGTACTATCCGGACGGCCTCCCGGACCCGGACGTCGACTGGACCGAACGGTGGCGGCAGGCCATCGAGCGGCCCGACGGCCAGGTGCTGTGCGCGGTGCGTGACGCCCGGCTGGTGGGCCTGGCCTCCTTCCGTCCCCCGGAGGGCGCGCCGGCCGGCACGGTGAAGCTGTTCCAGTTCCACGTCGACCCCGGCCACTGGCGCGGCGGCATCGGCAGCGCCCTGCACGCCGCCTGCGTGGAGCAGTGGCGGGCCGACGGCACCCGGACGGCCGCGCTCGAGGTGCACGTCGACAACCTGCGCGCCCAGGCCTTCTACGCCCGGCACGGCTGGGTCCCCGATCCGGAGCGCTCGGACGACGGCCACCTCCACCGCAACCTGGTGCTCGCGGTCCCGGGGGAATGAAACCCGCTGCTTGAACGTTCACGTACGTGGGCGGAGACCGCCTCCGCCACCGTACGACCTGGAGAAGAGCCGAGAGCATGCGCGTCGAAATCTGGAGCGACATCGCCTGTGCATGAACCAAGAGAACCCCAGGGTACCGCGTACGCCTGACCAGCGGCTATGACCAGGTACGACGAAGCCCCGCCCATGCGCCACGGGGGAAGCACACAGACGGGGCAGCCGACACGCTGAGCCATGATTGCCGTCCTCAGCGGGCCGGAGTCTCACCAGCGGGTAGGTTCCGCACCCCCACCGACACAGACGGGGCAGGCGCGCTTGAACGTCCATCCGCAGAGTGCGCACCCCTCGAATCCGAAGCACCCGTCACACCAGATTTCACGGTGTCCAGCGCAGCACCCGCACAGGTCCCCAAATTTCCACAGGGACCAGGGCTCTTCTCCGCCCGTTCGTCCGGCGCGTGGCTTTGGGTGGTAGGGCGTATCCGCACGGCGCTTCGGGCGCTCCGGCGCTGTGGTCATCCATGCCCGTCCGGGTGCCGCGCCATAAGGACATTGCAGTCAGTCACTGTCGTCCAGTCGCCACCCGTCCGCGCACGGTCCCGAACGTTGGCCAGCTCTCGACAACCGGCGCATCCGTCAACGGGTGTGGGCTCTAGTTCCCCTTCCCGGTACGGAAGTTCGAGCGGCGCGCTGGGGTATCGCTTCGGTTCCGTCATGCGCCTCAGCGTCCGCCGGAAGTCGATCTAGAACTAGCGGCCACATGTAGGCCAACTGTCGGCCAGAATTGAGATATGGGGACCAGCATCGGGGCCAACATCAAACGTCTGCGCGAACAGCGCGGGTGGAGTCAGGCACGGCTAGCGCATGAGGTCTGTCAGGCAGCCGGGGTGATTGGTGATCCGGTCGGACGGCAGGAGATCAGCCGATGGGAGACAGGCAAGCGCACGCCCCGTGAATGGCTGCCGTTCCTCGCTGCCGCTCTAGGTGTTCCCGTGGATGCGCTCAGGGAGCCTCAGAATCCCGCTGAGCCCCCTTTGCCGACCCTGGCTGACTTCCTGCCCGAAGAGGACCCGCTAAGCCCGCTGGAAGCCCGTACAGGTCGAATCGGCGTGTCCACGGTGGATGACCTACAACAGCGGGTGCATGGGCTCAGGCTGGCTGATGACGTGCTGGCAGGTGGAGACCTAATCCGCCCAGCGCTCAGAGATCTTCGGCGCGCTGTGAAGCTGTACCGAGAGAACACGTACGGCAGCGAAGTAGGGCGGCAACTGCTGAGGCAGATTGGGGAGTTGGCACAGATTGCCGGATGGATTGCCAGTGACGCCGGACAGCACGAAGAGGCAGAGCGCATCTACCGGCTAGGACTCAGTGCGGCAAGGCAGGCAGAGGACCACACCCTTGCCGGGAACATTGCCGGGTCACTCGCCTACCAGCTCAGCAACACGGGGCGGGAATCGGAAGGGCTCACGCTGGCACAGGCGGCATTCCGCGACGCTGAGGCGGAAGCACCCCCGAAAGCCCGCGCGCTGTATCTGGACCGGGTGGCGTGGGCTCACACGAAAGTCGGGGGAGTCGAGAACGGGCAGCAAGCCATGCGCGCACTGGGGGAAGCCGGACAGGCGCTCAGTGAAGACAGCCCCGGGACGGAATCGCCTGCCTATCTGTACTGGGTGGATGCCGGGGAACTCCGGGTCATGGAATCTCGGGTCTACACAGAGCTTCACCGGCCCTTGCGTGCTGTGCCATTGCTCCGGGAAGTCCTCAGCGGCTATGACGCAACGCACACAAGGGAACTGGCCCTGTACCTGTCTTGGCTTGCCGTGGCGCTGGCCGATGCCAACGAACCAGAAGAGGCGGCAACCGTAGCCGGACGAGTCATTTCCTTGGGATCTGACATGTCATCAGATCGGGTAGACGAACGGGTTCGGATCATCCTCGGCCGGTTGCAGGCCTACGCGGAGGTACCAGAAGTAGCCTGCCTGCTGACCAATCGACAGGCGCTCTAGGTGCCGTAGGAAGGCCCACACCATCTGCCGGTATGGCGGTAAGCACCAGGCGCGTCGGCGTGGTGCACTGTGGTACGCCAGGCCGGCTGAGTAAAAAGCTCCCAGCGGTGAGCAACTGCGTGCATGATGTCGTTCATGCTGACAAGTCTTCTGCCGGGCTTCCGGCACCTTCGAACGCCGTTTGCCCTAGGTGCGCTATGCGCGTTTCAAATGTGGATCTTGATAGGTGAGTACATACCTAGCCGCTCAGAGGCGCAAGGATTCACCGAACGTATCTATTCCCTGGGTGACGTTGCGGGCAGGGGGGCTGTCACCGCCGCAATTTCTTTTCTATTGTATTTGGTGGGCGACATTGTCAGCATCTCGCCAAATCAAATGATGAGAATTCTGGAAAAGCTGCGACTGCCAGCACTGGCTCCGCACCGCTTCTCTGTCATTTCTGCACAGTCGAGGTACGAGCTCAACGAATTCGCTTCACGTGCCTTCAGCGGGCGGGGAAATGCATCCTCTGATGACGTCAGCCTATTGGCGCAAAAGATGGTCATGGAATTCGCCGAGATTAGAATGCGTCTGATTGCGACTCATCTGGATGTGTATTTGGAGCACGACCGGTATGATTCGGAAGCCGATTTCCGCACCAACGTGGGCTTTTACTCCACCACCCTATGGCCCATTGTTGCGCTGTACTGGACTCCTTGGTTCATTATTGGGGTCTTTGCTTCAGCGGCGCTCTTTGCCATCGGCCTGAAAGCTCGTAGAGACGCCAACGCTATTCTGGTGCAAGTGATTGTGTCGGGAATCGTAGAGTCTCGGTATTACGTCGAAGAATCAAGCCGCGATCACTCTCCTTCCGTCGGAAATGTGACAATAAGGAGGCAAACAAGCACGCGTTGATGTCCCGCGCAAACGCATCAGGTTGCGGTGCTGCTCTTTTCCCTCCCTGCCGGTCAATCTCTGAGGGGGAAGGGGGCCCCATCAGGGCAGGCGTCAGCGGATATCAGAACGGCGGAACGTCATTAGCATTCGGCGGCTGAGTCTTCGCATTCTCGGCTGCCCAACCATCAGGCTGGTTCTTCGCGGTCTCGCTGTCATGGCCCGGCTTGCGCAGTGGCCGAAGATGCTTAGGTGCATCAGTGTTCGGCTCATGCCGTGCCTTCAATTGCTTTCGACTCAATGGCCAATGGTCAGCGACCGTCGCTTGCCGACCACACAGCACACACCACGGATTCGCGTACACGTAAGCCTTTCGCTTGCGCTGCCAGCCAGCGTCATAACCACGCGCGCTTGCGATGCCCCGCTGTTTCTCACGCTGGCGCTGATGCTCAGGGCATGGCCCGCCATTGGTCAGCCCACTGCACCCCGGCTGACTGCATGGCGTTCTAGGTTTCCTCGGCATGGCCGTACTCCTGAGACATGAGTAGCCACCTACGGATTTCCGGGGGTGGGGGTGTGGATAATGGTGCTGAATAGCTGGGGGTCAC
>NZ_JALLIN010000042.1 GCF_023630175.1 Streptomyces cellostaticus
ACACACGGTGGCAATGCCGCCGTCGCCATGGCAGGACGACGCGGTGCGCTTCCGCTGCGCGTTCAAGGCGTGACTGACGGTAGACCTTGATTTTTAAGTTTCGCAAGCCGCTCCCGTAACCTGACACCCGAACGAGCGGTCATCACCAGCACGTTGAGAGGAGCGGCCATGGCCTTGCGGAGTGAGCCCACAGCGCGTCAGACACGGCTGGCGGTCGAGTTGCGCAGGCTCCGCGACGCGGCGGGCCTCACGGCACGCGAGGCGGCAACGCTGCTCGGGGTGAGTTCGGCCCAGATCAGCCAGATCGAGTCCGCCCTCACGGGCGTGAGCGAGAAGCGGCTGCGCCGTCTCGCAGCCAACTACTGCTGCTCCGAGAAGGAGCTGATCGACGCCCTGGTGGCCATGGCAACCGACCGCGCGAAGGGATGGTGGGAGGAGTACCGCGAACTGCTGCCCACACCGTTCCTCGACCTCGCAGAACTTGAGCACCACGCGACGTACCGGCGCGACGTCGAGTTCCTGTTCGTACCCGGTCTGCTCCAGACACCCGAATACGCCCGCGCCGCCTTCTCGTCCAGAATCCCCGAACTCCCCGAGGAAGAACTCGACCTGCGCGTTCGTCATCGCATGCAGCGCAAGGCGATCATCACGGGGCCCGACCCCACCCCCTACGAGACGATCATCCACGAGGCTGCGCTGCGTATCAGACTCAGCGACCGGACCGCGTCGCGCGCCCAGTTGTTCCGCGTCCTGGAACTCTCCGAAGCGGAGCACGTGACCGTGCGGGTCATTCCCTTCGATCTCGACGGCTTCGGCGGAGCCTGGGGTCCCATGATGTTGGCGGGTGGTGCCGTACCGAAGCTGGACACGGCAGTGCGCGACGCACCACACGGCACCGGCTTCATGGACTCCGAGGCCCAACTCGACGTCTTTCGAACACTTTTCCATAGGGTGGAGGCAGCGTCACTCGACCCCACGCGTTCGCGTGACTTCGTCCTCAGACTGGCCAAGGAACTGTGAGGCCCACCGTGACCACGCTCGACAACTGGCTGAAGTCGTCGCACTCCGGTGGCGGCGACGGCAACAACTGCGTCGAAATCGCCGCTCGCCCCGCCCGCATAGCCATCCGCGACTCCAAGGACCCGTCAGCAGGCATCCTCGTCTTCCCGCCCGAGGCGTTCGTCTCCTTCGTCGCCGCCCTGAGGGACGGGCAGGGCCACCCGGAGCCCTCTTGACCCTCACGCCGTGTCAGGCGGTCGACTCGAGGACGTCATGTTCACCATCGGAGAATTCGCCCGGCACGGCCGCGTCTCGGTCCGCATGCTGCGTCACTACGACGCCACCGGACTGCTGCGCCCGGCCCATGTCGACCCGGCCACCGGCTACCGCCACTACACCGCCGCCCAGTTGGCACGCCTCAACCGCGTCGTCGCGCTCAAGGATCTCGGCCTCACCCTTCAGCAGGTCGGGGAGATCCTCGACGAGAAGGTCACCCCCGAGGGGCTGCGCGCCATGCTGCGACTGCGGAAGGCGGAGCTGACCGCGGCCATGACGGCGGCTGCGGACCGGCTGGTCCAGGTCGAGGCGAGGCTCCGGGCCATCGAGAGCGAGGGGCACATGCCCGAGAACGACGTCGTCATCAAGAGCGTCCCGGCCGTGCGGGTCGCGGAGCTGACCGCGGTCGCCGCGAGTTTCGCGCCCGAGGACATCGGTCCGGTCGTCGCACCGCTCTACGACGAACTGTTCCGCCGCCTGGACGAGGCCGGCATCCGGCCGACGGGACCCGGTGTCGCCCACTACGAGGACGCGCCGGAGGGCGACGGCAGGATCCGCGTGCACGCGGCCGTCCAGGTGTCCGCGCCGCTCCGGGGCGGCGCCCTGCGGATCACCGACCTGCCCCCGGTCGACCTGGCGGCGACCATCGTGCACCGCGGCTCGATGGACA
The DNA here is from genome assembly GCF_023630175.1 of Streptomyces cellostaticus. GTDB lineage: Bacteria > Actinomycetota > Actinomycetes > Streptomycetales > Streptomycetaceae > Streptomyces > Streptomyces cellostaticus_A. The sequence continues at coordinate 1,946 of NZ_JALLIN010000042.1, forward strand.
CCGTTCTCCCCACGGCCCAGACCCTCGCCCGCTGGATCGACACCCACGGCTACCGGTCGACGGGGTACCCCCGCGAGATCAACCTGGAGTGCCCGGAGAACCACGACGACTGGGTGACCGAACTCCAGACTCCGGTGGCCCGGGACTGACGAACAGCGAAGTCACGGAGCGCTCACCGAGCGACTCTGTCGGGGATCTTGAGGACCTGGTTCGTTTGCCTTGCCGCCACCAGCATTCCCAGGTGAGCAGGCAGCAGTTGGCGGAATATGGAGCCGGGCGTGGATGCCGGGCAGTGCCTGGGTGTCCCTGATCGGGCTGGTGGTGGCGATGTCCGTGATCAGGTTGGCACGGGTGTCGGCGTCGCTGGTCTCGGTGATGTGGACCCGGTAGCCGTTCCAGCGGGTGTTGCCCCGGATGGCCTGGCGGGCGCCCAGGTCGCAGGGCGAGGTGATTCGGGCGGCTCCTTTGGGCCGGCCGTCATTCTCTGTGCGGGGACGCAGGGCACTGCGGGCGTCGACGAGGAAGTTCTGCGCCTTGATCTGCCGCAGGGCCTCGGCACGGGGACCGCGCCGGCGGGGCGGCAGGTTCTGGAGGAGCAGGCAGGCGTCCGTTCCGGCCTGCTTGAGGCGGGTGACGGGGTGGCCGGGCTGGCTGAGCAGACGGACCGGCCGACCGTAACGGGTGGCCCAGTCGGCGTCCACCAGGTCGTTCAGGACATCGGGGGTGTATCGGGAGGCTTCCTCCAGCGCGGCGCGGACTGCTTCGAGGACCAGTTCCAGGCGGGTGAGGTCGCGGGCGGCGGCCAGGACCGGAGTGGAGTGGAGCTGGTCCGCTGCCTTCCGCGCTCTTTGAGCATTCCCGCCTCACGTATCCGGTCCAGGGCAAGGGCAAGGGACAGGAACTGGTCGGCACGGTCGTCCTGGCCGAGGCGGTCACGTAAGTCCGCGAGCACGCTGTGGTGGAAACCGGGGCCGTCCAAGTCCATCGCGAGGGCGTACTTGGAGTCGATCCGGCACCGCACCACCTCGGCCGGGTGCCGGTCGGAGAGGCTGAGCAGGAACAGCAGCACTCACACGGTGGCCAGTTGAGCCGGGGAGAGGCCGGGACGGCCATCGAGGGGGTACCAGGAGACGAAAGCCTCGTCATCCCAGAGCCCGTTGAGGTGGTCACGTACCCACATGGCCGTGGTACCAGGAGGATTGCTGGCCCGTGCCGTCCGAACTGTGAGCTCAGCCACCACCACGCCGAACCGGGGACGAACGGACGCAGGCCGCCTCGGGAAGACAGCGCTGTACAGGGCCAGCCGAAGCATCCCGGACCACTGGCACCCTGTCCGCAGATTTCAAGATTCCCAACAGAGTCGCTCAGTGGCCGGCGGGCACGGACTCGTCGTGGTCCACGTCGGTGCCCGCGACATGGCGATCACTGCGGACACCGCCCGCACCCCACACAGACTCTCCGCTCCATCGAGCTGAGGTTGGGGCTGTGCGGCACCCTCGGGGATGAGGACGAGGGTCGTGCACTTGCCCGTCGGCCGGGGCGTGCTGCGCACTGCCTTATTCGTGCTCAAAACAAGCAACAGAGCGAAAGGTTTGCGTCAACCTCTTCCCACATGCAGGTTTGCTGTTCACTTTCATTCACAGAAGCACTCGTGAGCTCACAGGCGGGGCAAAAACCGGCATTGCTCACACTCGGATTCACCTATGCAATCGATCGAACTTCTCGATTATGCCTTGCCTGTCCCGCGTGCCGTACGCCTAGGGTCACTCATCCGTCACAGACGGATCAACTGTCAACCAACGGGGGAGTGAAACCCTGATGACCAAGGTCAAGTTCGCGGCCGGCATGCTGCTCGCCGCCACACTTGTTGTTCCGACCGGGACCGCGTTCGCGGTCGACGCCCATGGCGGCGGCGCCCATGCCTGGACCCCGGCTGCCCGGGATTCCGGCCGTATCGCCATCAAGGACGGCAGCAACGACGGCGACCCGGCCAAGGCCGAGTACTACCGTTACAACAGCCCGACCACGAAGCGGACGCTGTGGAACCACAGCGGATACGGCACCAAGGTCTACTCCGGTGACGGGTCGAAGATCATACGGTTCCAGGCCTGCGACGACAACGACTGGGCGCCCGACGACTGCTCTGGCTGGAAGACCGCCTGATCAGGCAGATCGCGTAGCAATCGAGTACCGGCCGGGCCTCCGTTCCGAACGGGACGGAGGCCCGGCTGTCCTCGTGTGAAAGGACCTTCTTTGAACGACGGCTTGCTGGTAAAGGACCTGCACTACCGGATCGGTAACCGGCAACTCCTCAACGGCGTGAGCCTCACCATCGCAGCGGGTGAGTCGACTGCGGTCACCGGCCCCAGCGGATCCGGGAAGTCGACCCTTCTCAACTGCCTCACCGGACTGATCACGCCTGACTCCGGCAGCGTTACCGCGGCGGGGCGCCCCCTGACCGGTCTGTCCGGAGGCAAGCTGGCCAAGGCGCGCCGCGAACTGGTCGGTGTTGTCTTCCAGTTCGGTGAACTCCTCCCCGAGTTGACCCCGGTCGAGAACGTTGCCCTGCCCGTCCTGCTCGACGGAGGCAGCCACCGCGAGGCATACCGCAGAGCAAAGGAACTGCTCGACGAACTCGGTGTCCCCACCGGTGACACACCCACGGCGATGCTCTCCGGCGGTGAACGGCAGCGGACCGCGGTCGCCCGCGCTCTGATCACCCGGCCCCGTGTCCTGCTCGCCGACGAGCCGACCGGCGCGCTGGACTCACAGGCACGGGAGACGGTGGCGCGGGTGCTGTACGCGTCAGCACGGGACCACGGGTGTGCTCTTCTCGTCGTCACCCATGACTTCACCGTCGCCGCCTACGCGGATCAGGTCCTCCACCTGGAAGACGGTGTACTGAGGGAGGCGACCACGCGTGCGTAGAGGGGCTTGGCGGCAACTCGCCCGCATCGGGAGGACCGCAGGCAGGAGAACAGAGGCAGGGGGCTTCCGGTGGTGGGCCCTGTTGGCCGCAGCCGCTGTACTGGCCGCCTCCTTCCTCGGCCTGGCAGCCATTCATGCCGCCTACGACGGCAGAACAGCACGCGCACAGGCCCGCTCCCCGGTGCTCACGCAGGACAGGTCGAAGGCGGTGGCCATGTGGGCCGAGGACATCGACTCCACTGGCACGGTGCCGCACAACGTGTACCTCGTACGTCCGCTCCGCCCTGACGTCCCTCCGCCTCCGGGACTGTCGCGGTGGCCGAAACCGGGCGAGGTGATGATGTCACCGGAACTCGCCCACGCCGGCGATGGGGTGACCACACGGTACGGGCACGTGGCAGGAACCATCAGCCCGCAGGGACTGGCCTCCCCGTCCGAGCGTCTGGCCTACGCGAACCCGAAGACGGTGCCCGACAAGGCCGAGTACCCGTGGTTCTACATCTCCTCCTACGGCACGGAGGGCAGCCCGTTCGTCCTCGCCGGGGCCGACGGCTCCGAGACCCAGATGGTCATGACGTTCGCCGCCCTCACCCTCGTTCCTGCCCTCGCTCTGGCAGTGATCGCGGTCCGGGTCGGCTCGCACGGCCGGGACCGCCGTACTCACCTCATCCATGCCCTGGGCGGCACCTGGCGGCACCGGGCTGTGCTCAACATGGCGGAGGCCGCGGTCCCGGCAGCATCCGGGACCCTGCTCGCCGGCCTGATCTGGGCCGTGGGCATGGCCCACGACATCCGTCTGCCGTTCACCCGGTACGTCGTCGCCGCCCACGACCTGCGCACCCACCTCCCGACCGCCGCTGGGGCGCTGGCGGCATCGCTGGGCTCACTTCTTCTCCTGGCAGTCGTCCTGCACCGGGTGACACGCAAGCCGAGCAAGCGGAAGACGGGGACCCGGCCAGTGGTCTTCGACACGAGGATCCCGGTCTGGCGTCACGCCGGATTCGTGGGCGGCATCGTGATCATCGCCTTCGCCCAGTACCTCACCGGAATCATCGCCGTGGCCGCGTTCGTGACAGGCACCGTCTGCCTCTGGGTGTTCCTGCCGTCCGTTGCCGCGCAGGCCGCCGCCGCACTGGGCCGCCTGATCGCCCGCAGGGGGCGTGCGGCGGGGAAGGCCGGTCAGTTGATCGGCGGCAGGTGGACCCAGACCCGGCCCGGCGTCATCGTCCGCCTCACCACCGCCATGATCATCGCGTTGGGGCTGATGGCACAGATGCAGGTGTGGAACTCCCGCCACGGCGAATCGGTACGCAGGGCGGAGGCAACACAGGGACGCATCGGCGACACTGTCATCGCCATCAACGGCTCCCACCTCACCACAGGGCTTCTCAGCCGCCTGGATGCCGCCTTCCCCTCCGGCACGCACGTGATCCTCGCGACAGACCAGCCCGAAGACCACACGATGCTGCTGCAAGGCTCGTGCCCGGCCCTGTCCGCGCTCAACCTGCGCTGCACCACCATCCCCACACCCGATCGGCAGGCAGTGACCAACGCAGGGGATCTCCGGATGGTGGACGAGATCGCGGCGTGGTACAGCCCGAATGTGAAGGTACAGAAAGCCGACCTGTCGCATCTGCACGCCGGCCTGGACCGCAGCTCGCTCCTCGCCGTCACCCGTGAGCGGGGCCACCTCACGCAGGTGAAGCAAACGGTGTTCCAGGTAGTCCCGACCGCCACGGTGGAAGAACTCGGCGGAAGCCTGCTGATCGGCGCCCACAACCGTGAACGCAACAACGACTGGATCAACCTGTTCGGCCTCGCCGGACTTCTCTTCCTGCTGACCGCCGGGGCGGTCAGCGCGGGCGGCGAGTTCGCCCGTACACGCACCAGCCTGGCACCGCTCGCGGTGATCACCGGCAACCGGCAGGTCTTCGGAAAGGTCACCTTCTGGCACCTGACGATCCCCCTGCTGGTGTGCACCGCTATCGCCGGACTGGTCACGTCAGTACATTCGGTGTTCTTCGTCGCCACAGTGAAAGAAGGAACCGTCACCTGGGCGAGCATCGCCGGAGGCATCACGGTGTGCGCCGCCGTCAGCCTCATCATCGGCACGATCGCCGGACGATCCTCGGTCAAGGCCGCCGCCCAGTGGCGTCCCACAGGAGACTGACCGAATCGACCGCGCACCCCTTCCGAGACGGGAGACGCGAGCCGGCGTGACAATCGAACCCGGGTGGATGTCCGCCTGCCTTGGACCCGGAGCCGTTTCGCAGGAAAGTCCCCTTGCGCAGTCGGCTCCGGGACCCAGCACCTCCACGGGTTCGAGGAGCCCGTCCTGGTAGGGGTCCCAGCAGTTCTCGGTCACGCGGGGTGGTTCTCCTCGTCGTGCCCAGGCCAACTGCGTAGACCGCTCGGTCAACACCGGATCAGGAATTGGCAGTTCATGGGGGGGGTGGATGAACCCGCGCAACCCCGACAGTGGGCCGCGAACCCCGAGTGGCGACCCTCACGAACGCCCCGCGGCGGCATCCGGCATCAGGCCGGCCCCACCGCCGCCAGCCGGTGCACGTCCCGCGCCGTCCCCGTGACCCCCGACAGGAACCCGTGCGCGCGTGGTGAGGCGGTCTCCGTGAGCCAGGTGGGGTCGATGTCGCAGACCGCCACGCGGACGCCGGTCCCGGTCAGGGCCAGCGGCAGGGTGTGGACGACGGTGGAGGGGAAGCTGAGGATGGTGCGGCCGATGGGGCCCCGGCGGGCGATGAGTTCCAGGGGGAGGTCGGGGCGGACGATCTCCAGGCCGGTCTCCCTGGCCAGGCGGTGGAGTTTGTCGGTGCTCTCCCGGCGGTGGGCGAAGTAGCGGGTGGCTCCGTGGGCCCTGGCCAGGGACTGCACGGCGGCCAGGTAGCGGTCGCCGTCGACGACGCCGGTCTCGACCAGGGACGTGCCGACCAGGTCGGCGCTCGCCGTGATGCGCGGGGGGCCGAAGCGGGCGCGGGTCCAGGCGAAGTCGTTCGCGGTGACCGTGACGCCCTCGGGGGTCTCGGTCACCGGCATGGAGGAGAAGACCTCGACGCGGCGGTGCTCGCTCGGGGTGAGGCGGCGGCGGGCCGAGGAGGAGACCGGGGCGAAGAGCAGGTCTCGGGGGCCGGGGCGGCCGCCCTTGCGGTGCCAGCGGACCAGGCGCTCGCCGCGTGCCAGTTGGGCGACGAACTCCATCGTCGCGGTGCCGTCGTCGACGACGACCAGGTCGCGCGCCCGGGTGATGGTCAGGAGCAGTTGCACATAGCGGGAGAAGGGGTCCCCCATGACGATGCGGTCGGCGCGGCGCAGCGGACCGGCCAGGCCGCCGATGGTGTGGAAGGGCGCGGTCGTGCCGCCCCGCGCCTCCTCCCAGCGCACCCGGTACCCCTCGTCCCGGGCCAGGTCCGCCATGCGGCGGAGCTGGCCGCGGGTCATGGGGTCGGTCGGGGACAGCACGACGAGGGTGAGCTCCGCGCCGGCCGGTGGCGCAGCACCGGCCGGTGACCGGCGCGACTGCGCCGGCACGGACGGCAGGGCGTCCGGCTGCGCGCCCTGCAGGCCGTGCAGGTGCGCCCACTCCAGTACGTTCAGCAGCTGTACCGGGCTCTCCACGAAGGCGAGCGTGCGGGCAGGGTGGCCGGTGTCACCGGCGCGGGGGCTCATCGGCGTACGTCCGTCCCGTCTCAGGGCAATCCGTAAGGCGATCGGGGTGCTCAGACCGCGACCGGCTCGCCCGCGGCCGCGGCGATCTCCGCCTCGGCGACGGCGCCGGTGACGCGGCGCAGCTTCTTCATCGGGCCCAGCTCGGAGTCGTAGACCTTCTTGACGCCGTCGCCGAGGGAGGCCTCGATGGTGCGGATGTCGCGGACCAGGCGGGTCAGGCCCTGCGGCTCGACGGAGGCGGCCTGGTCGGAGCCCCACATGGCGCGGTCGAGGGTGATGTGGCGCTCGACGAAGGCGGCGCCGAGGGCGACGGCGGCCAGCGTGGTCTGCAGGCCGGTCTCGTGGCCGGAGTAGCCGATCGGGACGTTCGGGTACTCGTCCTGCAGGGTGTTGATGACCCGGAGGTTGAGCTCCTCGGCCTTCGCCGGGTACGTCGAGGTGGCGTGGCAGAGCAGGATGTTCCCGCTGCCCAGGACCTCGACCGCGTGGCGGATCTGCTTCGGCGTCGACATGCCGGAGGACAGGATGACCGTGCGGCCGGTGGCGCGCAGGGCGCGGAGCAGTTCGTCGTCCGTCAGGGAGGCGGAGGCCACCTTGTGGGCGGGGACGTCGAACTTCTCCAGGAAGGCGACGGCCTCGGTGTCCCACGGGGAGGCGAACCAGTCGATGTTCTTGCTCTTGCAGTACTCGTCGATCTGGCGGTACTCGTCCTCGCCGAACTCCACCCGGTGGCGGTAGTCGATGTAGGTCATCCGGCCCCAGGGGGTGTCGCGCTCGATGTCCCACTGGTCGCGCGGGGTGCAGATCTCGGGGGTGCGCTTCTGGAACTTCACGGCGTCGCAGCCGGCCTCGGCGGCCACGTCGATGAGCTTGAAGGCGTTCTCCAGCTCACCGTTGTGGTTGATGCCGATCTCACCGCAGATGTACACGGGGCGGCCCGGGCCGGCCTCGCGCGTGCCGAAGGTGCGGATGCGGGAGTTGGTGCTCATGTCGAGAGGTGTCCTTACTTGGGGAGGGAATCGAGAGAGGGGCCGAGGATCCAGCTGGCGATCTCTCGGATCGCGCCGTCGCCGCCGGGGACGGTGGTGACCGCGCGTGCGGCGCCGCGTACGACGTCGTGGGCGCTCGCGACCGCCACGGGCCAGCCGACGAGGGCGAAGCACGGGAGGTCGTTGACGTCGTTGCCGACGTAGAGCACGCGCTCCGGCGCGATGCCCTGCTCCTCGCACCACTGCTTGAGGGCGAGGTCCTTGCGGTCGATGCCGTGCAGGACCGGGAGCCTGAGCTTCCGGGCGCGGGCGGCGACCACCGGGTTCTGTTCCGTGGACAGGATCAGCATCCTCAGGCCGCTCCGGCGGAGGGCCGCGATGCCGAGTCCGTCGCCGCGGTGCACGGAGACGAACTCCCGTCCGTCGGAGTCGATCAGCACCCGGTCGTCGGTCTGGGTGCCGTCGAAGTCGAGGACTACGGCGTCGATGTCGTCGTGGGTGGGGAGGGCGCCGGGCCGGTTCGCGTCGAAGAGCGGGGCGAGGGCCCGGGCGCGGGCCAGGTCGTGCGGGTCGTCGATCTCCAGCGCCCGGGCCGGGTCGGTGCGGACCAGTTCGGTGTGGCCGAAGAAGCGGTGCCGGTGCTCGCGGAAGCCGGCCGCGTCCATCGCGTAGGCGGCGCCGGTCTCCAGCAGGTCCTGGGGTCGGTCCTGGCGGCGCGGCCGGAAGGACTTGTCGTGGTTGACGCCGTAACCGCCGCCGGCCGTACGGGTGCCGGGGGCCGCGGTGCGGCCGGCCGCCGCCGGGGAGGCGGCGACGGCGGCCTGGTCCGGGCCGGGCGCCACCGGGGCGTCGGCCGCGTCCCGCCAGACGAAACCGTGGAAGGCGGCGACGGTCACGGCGGTGTCGGCGCCGTTGTCGACGACGGCGGCGGCGACCGAGTCCACGTCCTCGCGGACCAGGAACGGGCTGGTGCACTGCACCAGCAGGACGACGTCCACGGCGGCGCCGTGCAGGGCCTCGTGCGCGTCCATGGCGTGCAGGACGGCGGCCTCCGAGGTCGCCGTGTCCCCGGCGATGGCGGCGGGGCGGAGCACGACCTCGGCCCCGGCCTGGCGGGCCGCCGCGGCGATGGCCTGGTCGTCGGTGGAGACCACGACATCGGTGACCAGCCGGGTCGCCCGGCACTCCCGCACCGCGCGGGTGACCAGCGGGATGCCGCCGACCGGGGCGAGGTTCTTCGCGGGCACGCCCTTGGAGCCGCCGCGGGCCGGGATCACCGCGAGCACCCGGGGCACCGAGGCCTCCGGTTCCGCTTCCGTGTGGGGCATGGGGTTCTCTCCTTGACGTGGGATCCGGCCGCTCACAGCTCCCCCATCCGCCGGATCACGGGGGCCACCCGCTGCACGCCGTGGCGGTAGGCGCCGCGCGCGGCCCGGCGCACGATCTGGCGGACGGGGCCGGGCTCGCGGTCGGCGGCGGGCGCACCGGGCAGCGGGGCGCCGTCGGGGCCGAGGTGGTGGCGGGCGAGGATGCCGGGCAGGTAGCCGGGCGCGGTCTCGGGTGTGTAGTACGGGTTCAGGGGCGGCAGGCCGCCGGGCCTGTCCAGCAGCCTGGTGATGCGTTCGCGTGCGGTGTCGAAGGCGGTCCCGTAGGAGCCGTCGGCGCAGACGCCCTGCCGGGCCAGCCACTCCGGCTCGGGGGCCGGGCGGTGCCCGGCGTCGAGCTGGTCCCAGGAGGCGAGGCAGCCGGAGCCGGTGAAGTGGTGGTTGCCGAGCACCTCGCGCACGCCGAGGTCGGTCAGGACGGCCGTGGGGATGCGTCGGTGCAGGGCCTCCAGGGCGGCCGTGGAGCTGATCGTGACCAGCAGGTCGGTGCGGTCCAGCACCTCGCCCATGTGGCCGTACACCAGGCGGAAGTTGGCGGGCGGCGTCATGCCCTGGACCAGCTTCTGGTAGGGCAGTTCCTCGATGTGGGTGGTGTGTTCGCCGGGCTTGGAGCGCAGCTTCAGCAGCACTTCGCGCTCGGGGTGCCGGCGGGCGTGCTCGATGAGCCGCTTCAGCAGGTAGGCGCGGTCCCGGCGGCTGTCCGGGACGGAGGGCTGGGCCGCGAACACCACCGTGCGGGGCTCGCGCCCCTGCTCCGCGGACGGCTCGTGTGCGCCGGTGTAGGGCGCGCCGCCGAGGAAGGGCAGCGCGACCTCGGTGACCGCGGAGGCGTCGGCGCCGACCCCTTCGTAGACGGCCCGGAACCGGTCCGCGTCGTGGGCCGAGTTGGCGAGGACGAGATCCGCGCCGTGGCGCAGCAGCAGGCCGTCGGCGAGCTTCTCGTAGACGACACCGACGTAACCGGTGACGACGACGGGGCGCCGGCCGGAGGCCCAGGCGTTGCGCAGCCCGTGCAGCATCGCCTGCACACCGCCGCCGACCAGGGCGAGGACGAGGATGTCGTACGGCTCCTCGGCGCCGTCCCCCATCGCACGCAGGAACTGGACGCCGGTGACCTCGCTGAGGGAGTCCGCGCGGACGCCGACCTCCCGGAGCTGGCGGGCGGTGGGGGTGGCTCGTCCGCGCAGGAGGTAGCCGTCGAGCCGGACGTCGGCACCGGTGGGGGTGAGGCGCTGCGCGGTGAGCGCGCCCCACTTCCACCGGGTGTCGGAGTCCGCCAGGACGGCGATCCGCAGGGACTTCGTTGCACTTGCTGGCACGCCGAAGACGCTAGGAAGGCATTCCGAGGTTCCGCCCAACCCGAATGCAACAAACGGTTAACAGCACATCGCCGAATGGGGAATCGGTCCGTGTCCGACGTGGAAAAAGACCCGGTTCACAGCTTCGCCACGCGTCGTTCACCCGGTATCAAGCCGACGGTCAAGACGAATGACGGGCTTCGCCCTAACGTCCGTGACGTGGTCAAGCTCTCCGTCATCGTGCCGTTCTACAACGTGCAGCAATACGCGCCCGACACCCTGAGGAGCCTCGGTGCGAACGCGCGTGAGGACTTCGAATTCATTCTCGTCGACGACTGCTCCCGCGACGGGACACCAGAGATCCTCGCGCGCGCGGAGCGCGAGCTGCCGGGCGCGGTCCTCGTCCGGCACGAGCGCAACGGGGGGCTGGCGACCGCCCGCAACACCGGCATCGACCGCGCACGCGGCGAGTACCTGACCTTCCTGGACGGGGACGACTGGCTCGCTCCCGGCTACTACCCGAAGCTGGTCGCCGCCGTCGAGGAGCTGGGCTGCGACTTCCTGCGCACCGACCATGTGCAGTGCACGGCGCGGGCGCGCACCGTGCACCGGGTGCCGGTCGGGCGGCGGAACGTGGTGCTGGACCCGCGCCGGGCGATCCTGCCCGCCGACCGTTCGACCTCCGTGGACTACGCGTACGCCTGGGCGGGCGTGTACCACCGCCGGCTGGTGGACAAGGGGCTGCTGCACTTCACCGACGGGCTGCGCACGGCCGAGGACCGGCCGTGGATCTGGAAGCTGCACCGGGAGGCGGAGTCGTTCGCCGCCGTCGGTCTGCTCGGGGTGTTCTACCGGCGCGGGGTCGCCTCCTCACTCACTCAGATCGGTGATGTCCGTCAGCTCGATTTCATTCGCGCTTTCGATCAGGTGGTCACGGAAACCGCAGAGGACCCGGAAGCCGGTGCGTTGCTGCCGAAGGCCGTGCGCACGTATTGCGCCATCATTTCCCATCACCTGGGATCCAGCGAAAGGTTCGAGCCGGCGGTGGCGAGAAAACTCAAATCCCTGAGTTCGGCGGCGCTGCGGCGCATGCCGCAGGACGTCCTGGCCGACGCACTGGACTCCATGGACCTGGAGCGCGCCACCAGACTGCGCCGGCTGCGCCGCCGCCCCGCCCCCGCCGGAGCCGCCGCGTGACCACCCAGATCTTCCAGGCGTCGACGCTGTACGGCACGGCCACCCTGGCCGCCGCCCTGGACTCCGGCTGCTTCCGTCCCGCCGACCGGCGGATCCTGCTGGTCTGCAACAACGCGGCCACGCCCGAGACCACGCCGGGGCCGGACGTGATGCCCGGCTTCGAGCGGCTGCGCGAGCGCTTCGACGAGGTGCTCTCGTACAACGAGGCGATCTTCCCCTTCCACCCCGGCGGCTGGGCCCCCCGGCCGGAGGACCTGCCGCTCTGGGAGCGGTATCTGCGCCACGAGTGGCGGCTGGGGGACGAGGACGTGGAACTGGCCGTGGAGTCGATCCAGGTCAACCCGTCGCTCTCGCTCGCCCAGATCTTCACCGGCGCCCCGGTCACCGTCTACGCGGACGGCCTGATGAGCTACGGCCCCACCCGGAACAAGATCGACCCGCTGGTCGGCACCCGGGTGGACCGGGTGCTCCACCTCGACCTGGTGCCGGGCCTGGAGCCGCTGCTGCTCAGCGAGTTCGGTGTCCCGGCGGAGATCGTGCCGACGCCCGCCTTCACCAAGGTCCTGGCCGAGATCGCGCCGCCGGCCGACGAGCTGCCCGAGGTGGAGGAGTCCGCGCTGCTGCTCGGCCAGTACCTGTCCGCGCTGGGCATCCTCACCGCGGAGCAGGAGGAGGAGCTGCACGTGCGGATGCTGACCGGTGCCCATCGGCTCGGACACCGCACGGTGGTGTTCAAGCCGCACCCCACCGCCCCGGCGCGGTTCACCCGCACCCTGGAGCAGGAGGCGGCCCGGCTCGGGGTGGACCTCACCGTGCTGGACACCCCGGTCCTCGCCGAGGTGCTGTACCAGCGGATGCGTCCCGCGCTGGTCGTCGGCTGCTTCTCCACCGCCCTGCTCACCGCCTCCGCTCTCTACGGCCTGCCGGTGGCCCGGGTCGGCACCGGAATGCTGCTGGAGCGGCTGACGCCGTTCGAGAACAGCAACCGCGTCCCGGTCACCGTGGTCGACGCGCTGCTGCCGGACCTCGGCGACCGCGCCGCGGTGGGCGAGCGGCGGCCGGGCATGGACGTGGCGGCGCTGGGCGCGCTGATCCGTGCGGTGGGCTTCGCGATGCAGCCGAAGATCCTGCCCGGGCTGCGCGGCGAGACCGAGCGGTATCTCGCGGGCAACCTGGACGAGCGGACCCTGCGCTACTTCAAGCGCAAGCGGCTGACCTCGCTGGCGCTGCCCGGCGGGGTGCCGTCCCAGCTCGCGTTCCTCCCGCGCAACGCCACGGTTCGCCGGATGGCGCGCAAGGCGCGCGGGCTGCGCCGGGTCGTACGGCGCTGATCGCCTCCCTCCTCGCTGATCGCCTCCTTCCTCGTCGGGGCGGGCCCTTCGCGGGCCCGCCCCTCGCGGTGTTCAGCGGCCGAGGATCGTGCGGATCCGGGCCGCGTTCTCCTGGGTCACCTTCCAGAGCAGTTCCTGCCGGTCGTGCACGTCGGCGACGGTCCGGTCGTGGTGGTCCAGGATGTCGAGCGCCCGCTCGGTGAGCACCTCGCCCAGGTTCCGCTCGTGCACCGAGACACCCCACTCGGGGCGCTCGACGTCGCTGAGGAAGTACGCCATCTTGGGGTGCGAGATCAGGCTGAGGATGGGCGTGCCGACCCCGAAGGGGATCATCCCGGCGTGCCCGCGCATGCCGATGACCAGCTTCGTCCTGGCGTACGTCTCGCGGATGGCGTCGTTGTCGAAGTCGTACATCGGGATCACCGGCAGCGAGATGCCGTGTTCGCGGCGCAGGTCGAAGGCGATCCGCTCGTCGTCCAGCGAGTGGGCGACACACCGCACCTCGGTGCGGGCGCCGATCGCGCGCACGGCCTTCGCCAGCTCGGCGAGGAAGTGCCCGTAGTCGTGCCCGAATCGCAGGCCGGCCCGGTCGTAGGCGGCGTTCAGCAGGACCGTGTCCTCGCGGTACGCCGGGTCGGACCAGCCGGCCACCAACTGGCGCATGACCGTGGTCGGGCAGGGCTGGAAGACGACCCGGTCGTGCAGCTCGGACGGGAGCAGGGAGCGGACCCTGGCGATGGAGCCGTGGTTGCGCAGCCCGAAGAAGGCGGACTTCTCCACCAGCAGCCGCAGGCTGTCGTTGAACCGCCGGGCGCGGTACGACTGCCCGTCGAAGGCGTTGAAGCCGACCGCGAACACCATGATCGGGACGTCGACGGCGCGCAGGTGCTCGTCCGGGACGTTCCACTGCCAGGCGCTGTTGCCGTTGGGCATGGTGTCGGGGATGAACAGTCCGCCGCCGCCGATGACCAGGCCGCGCCGGGCGTTGACCCGTTCCAGGGCGGCCTCGTCGAAGAGCCGGTGGGCGTGGACGGAGGTCCAGCGGCGGGAGGTGGTGTCGGGGCCGAAGGCGAGCCGGACGGTCTCGGGCAGCAGTTTGTCGCCCGCGTTGCCCTGCCGGTCCATGTAGAAGGCGACGTGCGCGAGCTGGTCCTCGGCGGCACCCTGTTCCTGGGCCGGGACGGCGGTGGCGCGCTGGGCCCACAGCCGGCTGGAGCGGTGGGTGGGGTCGACGGTGAGGCCGGCGGTGGCGTACTTGAGCGCCTCGGCGTTGTCGCCGTGCACCCAGGCCATCTGGGCGAGGCGGGCGTAGGCGGTCGCGGCCCGGTTCGGGGCGGCGGTGGCCAGCAGGAGCTGGGTCCTGGCCTCCGCGTGGCGCGAGACGCTCATCAGGGCGTGCCCGAACACCTCGTGCGGCCAGGCCTCGTCCAGCGGGATGCGCACGCCGGCGAGGATGTCGACCGCGTCCTGGTACTCGCCGGCCCCGATGTGCGCGGCGGCGACCCTGCGGGCGGCCTCCACGTCCCCGGTGCGCCGCACGAGCGGGGTGCCGTAGTGCACCAGCAGGTCGTGGTGGAGGGTGCCGCCGCTGCCCAGGTAGGCCGCGTGGAACTCGGCGTCGGACAGCTCGAACTCCCGCCAGCGCTCCTCGGCCTGCTGGTATCCGGCCTCGCCGCCCTGCCAGGGCTTGTGCCGGCCGGTGAAGTGCAGGATCGCGGTGTCGTCCGGGACCGGCAGGTCGCCGGACAGGCGCCGCTTGACGAAGTTGTAGCGGGTGTCCAGGCGGACGAAGTCGCCGTCGAGGACGGCGTTGAGGATGCCCTGGTCGTGCTTGTCTAGTTCGTAGCCGCCACCGCGCCCGACCGCGTCGAGGCGCGCGCAGAACGCGTCGGAGAGGTACTCGCGCTGGATGACCAGCAGCCCGGAGTTGAGCTTGTGCTGCCCGTAGAAGAACTGCGGGACGGCCGCGAGCCCCTCGCGCAGCGCGAGCAGTTCGCCCAGGTCGCCGAGGACGACCATGTCGGTGTCCAGGGTGATGACCGTGTCGTAGTCGCGCAGCCGGAAGACGTCGAGGATGAAGTACGCCTTGCGGACGAGGTAGTTGTCCTGGTCGCCCTTGACGTAGGAGTCGTAGTGGGCGGCGTCGACCCGGCGCAGCACGATCCTCGGGTGCAGGGCGCGGATGCGGGCGACGGAGGACGGCTTGAGGTCGTCGTGGAGGACGACGAAGTCCTCGCAGACGCCCGGGTTGGACAGGGCGAGGCTGCGCAGCAGGACGAGGAACCCGGGCAGGTAGTTCTCGTCGACGAAGCTCGCGAAGGCGATGCGCCGCTTTCCGGTCAGCGCGTGCGCGGAGGTCTCCGGTGTTACCGGGGTGGCGGTGGTCATCGCAGGGATATCCTCAGGTCGGTCACGCTCTGGGCCCGCTCCATGACCCAGGCCTTCTCGCTGGTGTACTCGTGCACGGACGTGATCGCGAGCTTCATGGCCTCCGGCACGCGGTAGGCGCCGCTCTCGTAGAAGTCGAAGCCGATCAGGTCGAGGGTGGGGCTGACGTCCAGGAAGTCCAGCAGCCACAGCATGTTGAAGCCGGTGGTGGGGATGCCGGACCAGACGTCCGTGCCGAGCCGGCCGATGTTGCGGACCGGCCAGCGCAGCGACTCGTCGCCGAGGTACCGCTGGGCACCGGGCACCAGGCGGTTGCGCATCGAGTGCTTCCAGTCGCCGGAGACGCCGCCGAAGACGAGCCGGGTGGTCACCGGCTTGTCCCAGTTGAAGCCGTGCTTGTGGATGGTGGCGTGGATGTCGGTGCGGCCGCCGGTGTGCTTCGGGTCGATCCGGTAGGAGTTGAAGCGCACGACGAGGTCGTAGTCGTCGATCCGGCCGCCCAGGCCGCTCTCGCCGACGCGGCCGGAGTTGGCGATCAGGCAGACGGACTTGCCGGTGATCAGGTTGCGGAACTCGCCGAGGCCGATCCAGTTCACCGCGCCGACGGTGGGGTCGGCGACCGGGCCGCGCATCCGCAGCCGGCGCTGTTCGGCGTAGAGGGCGACGGCCTCGGTGAGGTCGTCGCCGGGGACGCCGGTGCGCAGTTCGAGGTACTGGCCCAGCAGTTCCTGCCGGTCGGCGACCGGGGCCTGCTCGGCGGCGAGCGCCAGCAGGGCGCCGACCAGGCGGGGTTCGGCCGCGTCCCGGTCGCCGCGGGCGTACAGGTCGAGGCCCTCGGCCCAGACGTCGGTGGCGGGTCCGCCGGCGAAGTCGGCGGCGCGCGGGCACTGGCGCTCCAGCAGGGCGAGCAGGTCGCGCTCGCGCTCGGCTGCCCGGCGCAGCCCGGTGATCCGGGCGGCCACGCCGAAGCCGTCCTCCTCGGTCAGCTCCAGGTAGCGCTCGTAGGCCTCGACGGCCTCCGGCTCGTCGCCGAGCGCCTCCAGGACGCGGGCGCGCAGCCGCCACCCGGCCCGGGAGTTGCGGCGCCGGTCGAGCACGGTGTCGCTGATCCGCAGGGCGAGGCGCAGTTCGTCGTCGTAGCCGCACTCCAGGGCCTTGCCGGCGACGGCCAGCAGGGCGTCCAGCAGGTCGTTGGACAGACCGCCGGCGGGCGCGGTGGCGCCCTTGACGGCCCGCTTGAGCAGCGCGGTCGCGCCGCCGGACGGGGCGGGCGCGGGGGCGGCGGTGCCGGTGGTGCTGGCCACCACGAGCAGCCTGCGGAGCTGCTCGGCCAGTTCCGTGCGCCGGCGGTCGAGGCTGCCGACGAGTTTGCCGCTGTGAACGGCGCAGGCGTGCAGGCAGTCCTCCAGGCCTCCTCCCCGAGCAGGCGTGCGCCGGTTCTGGACCCTCGTCATAGCTCTCCTGATGTGTACCAAGCAAAGACTGTGTATACGGCGGCATGCCATGGGTTTGCCGAAACGTGGGGGTTGATGGAGAAACTAGGAAGCAAAAACGACGTCCGGGTTAACGAATTCGTACGGCACGGCGAAGGATTGGGCTGTCAACCAAGGCGTTTCCGTGATTGACCCAGGTACCGGCGGCCCATTGCCCGGACAGCGGGGACTTTCACAAATGGGATCGGGATTATCAGCGGTTTATCGACTAGGTTCTGGGGCACCATGCCTGCTTCTTCGCCTTCCCTCGCCACCGTTCCCGTTTCCCCGGTGCCCGAGGCGGGCTCGGCCCCCGCCGCCCGCACCGGACGGCGCGGGCGGCTGCACGCCCTCGACGGCCTGCGGCTCGTGGCCGCCCTGATGGTCTGCCTCTACCACTACGCCGGACGCGGCGGCACGGTCTCGGAGTCCTGGCACCAGAGCCCGTCACACGTGTTCCCGACCCTGTCCCAGGTGGCGGCGTACGGCTGCCTGGGCGTCCAGTTCTTCTTCGTCATCAGCGGTTTCGTCATCTGCATGAGCAGTTGGGGCCGCGGCCTCGGCGACTTCTTCCGGTCCCGGGTCGCCCGCCTCTACCCCGCCTACTGGGTGGCCCTGGCGGTGGTCACCGGCGCCGCCCTGCTGCTGCCGGCCGTGGTGCGCGCGGTCCGGCCGGACGAGTTCCTGGTCAACCTGACGATGCTGCAGCAGCCCATGGGCGCGCCGCGGGTGCTGGGCGTGTGCTGGACGCTCTGGGTCGAGGTGCGCTTCTACGCGCTGTTCGCGCTGTTCGTCGTCGTGCGCGGGGTCACCTACCGCCGGGTGGTGCTGTTCGCCGCCGTGTGGACGCTGGCGGCCGTGGTGTGCCGCACCAGCGGCAACGCGCTGACGGAGCAGATCGTGATGCCGGAGTACGCGCCCTTCTTCATCGGCGGTCTCGCCCTCTACCTGATCCACCGCTTCGGCGGCGACCTGCTGCTGTGGGGGATCGTGGCCGTCTCCTGGCTGCTCGGGCAGAGCACCGCGACGAGCGGGCTGTGGCACCCGGGGGCGCACGGAGACTTCGTCCGCAGCCCGCTGGTGATCCTGCTGATCGTCACCCTCGCCTTCGCCGCCGTGGCGGCCGTGGCACTGGGCTGGACCCGGCGGGCCGACTGGCCCTGGCTGGCCGCGGCGGGCGCGCTGACCTACCCGTTCTACCTGGTCCACGAGCACCTGGGCTGGTTCGTCATCCGGGTGCTGCGCCGGGGCCTGGGGCTGCCCGCGTATCCGACGCTCGCGGCGACCGTGCTGGGCATGCTGCTGCTGGCGTGGCTGATGCACCGGTTCGTGGAGAAACCATTCGGCCCACGCCTGAGGAAGGCACTCGGAAAATCCCGTACACCGGGAATTCGGGCTTCGTTCACCCTGCCGAAATAGGGAAAGGGAAAAGGCCGGCCCGGAGGGCGGTTCCGGCGCCGTCGCGGGAACGGCTCACCGCCGTGGCGCGACGGGTCCGACCGACCTCCGAGCACCCGGAAAGCCGCCCGGCAGCGGACCGTCCGGCCTGGACCCACGGGTGGGAAACACGCCGGGGTCCCCGCCCTCGGGGAAGGCGGGCGACGCGCGGTCCGCCGGGGGCCGGGCGGCCGCCCCGTCGCGGCGTCCTCCCGGGCGGCCCGGCAGGACGGCCCTCAAGCGCTCGCCAGGGACAGCTTGACCGCGAAGCCGAGGAACAGGGCGCCCGCCGCCGAGGTGACCGTGGCCGACAGCCGCCTGCGGCGGCGGAAGGCGGCGGCGAGCCGGGTGCCGCCGAATATCAGCGCGCTCAGGTACAGGAAGCTGGCCGCCTGCGCGAAGGCGCCGAGGACGACGAAGGAGAGGGCCGGGTAGGCGTAGCCCGGGTCCACGAACTGCACGAAGAAGGCGACGAAGAACAGGATCGCCTTGGGGTTGAAGAGGCTGACGACGAACGCACGCCGGAACGGCCGCTCCTCGCCCTCGACGACGTCGGCGGTCTCCGCGACGGCCTCCCGCCGGGTCCGCCACATCTGCCCCGCGGCCCGCATCATCCCGATCGCCAGCCAGGTGAGATAGCCGGCGCCGGCGTACTTCACGATGCCGAACAGCACGGCGTTGGCCTGCAGCAGCGAGGCGACCCCGGCGGCGGAGAGCGTCATCAGCACGGTGTCCCCGCACCACACACCGGCGGCGGCCGTATAGCCGGACCGGACGCCGCGCCGGGCGGCGACGGAGAGGACGTAGAGCGAGTTGGGGCCGGGCAGCAGCACGATGAGGACGAGCCCCGCCAGATAGGTGGGCAGATCGATGACGCCGAACATGGCAAGGAGTGTCGCACGGGGGTACGACGGTCCGGCCGGGGGTCTCGAAGGGCGGGACGGGCGCGGGGCCGGCCGTCGGCGGACTCCGGCTCAGAAGGCGTCCGCGGGCACGTGGCTGCCCCAGACCGACCGCAGGGCGCCGCACACCTCGCCCACCGTCGCCCGGGCCCGCAGCGCTTCGCGCATCGGGTACAGGACGTTGTCCTCGCCCCGCGCGGCCTCCTTCAGCGCGGTCAGCGCCGCGTCCACCGCGCCCCCGTCCCGCTCGGCCCGCAGCCGGGCCAGCCGCTCCGCCTGCCGGGCCTCGATGGCCGGGTCCACGCGCAGCGGCTCGTAGGGCTCCTCCTCGTCGAGCCGGAAGCGGTTGACGCCGACCACCACCCGCTCACCGGACTCGGTCTCCTGGGCGATGCGGTACGCGTTCCGCTCGATCTCGGCCTTCTGGAAGCCCTGTTCGATCGCCGCCTCCGCGCCGCCCAGGTCCTCGACCCTGCGCATCAGGTCCAGCGCGGCCGCCTCCACGTCGTCGGTCAGCCGCTCCACCGCGTAGGAACCGGCGAAGGGGTCGACCGTGGCCGTCACGTCCGTCTCGTGCGCCAGCACCTGCTGGGTGCGCAGGGCCAGGCGGGCGCTCTTGTCCGTCGGCAGGGCGATCGCCTCGTCGAAGGAGTTGGTGTGCAGGGACTGGGTGCCGCCGAGGACGGCCCCGAGGGCCTGCACCGCGACCCGGACCAGGTTCACCTCCGGCTGCTGGGCGGTCAGCTCGACGCCCGCCGTCTGGGTGTGGAAGCGCAGCATCAGGGACCTGGGGTTCCGGGCACCGAAGTCCTCCCTCATCACCCGCGCCCAGATCCGGCGCGCCGCCCGGAACTTGGCGACCTCCTCCAGCAGCGTCGTGCGGGCCACGAAGAAGAACGAGAGGCGGGGCGCGAAGTCGTCCACGTCCATGCCCGCCGCCACGGCCGTGCGGACGTACTCGATGCCGTCGGCGAGGGTGAAGGCGATCTCCTGCGCGGGCGAGGCACCCGCCTCGGCCATGTGGTAGCCGGAGATGGAGATCGTGTTCCACCGGGGGATCTCGGCCCCGCAGTACTTGAAGATGTCCGCCGTCAGGCGCAGCGACGGCTTCGGCGGGAAGATGTACGTCCCGCGCGCGATGTACTCCTTCAGGACGTCGTTCTGGACGGTGCCGGTCAGCCGGTCCGCCGGTACGCCCTGCTCCTCCGCCACCAGTTGGTAGAGGAGCAGCAGTACGGCCGCCGGGGCGTTGATCGTCATCGACGTGGAGACCTGGTCCAGCGGGATGCCGTCGAACAGCACCCGCATGTCCTCGATCGAGTCGACGGCCACGCCGACCTTGCCGACCTCGCCGTGCGCCAGGGGCGCGTCCGAGTCGTGGCCCATCTGGGTGGGCAGGTCGAAGGCGACGGACAGACCGGTGGTGCCGTGGGCGATGAGCCGGCGGTAGCGGGCGTTGGACTCCGCCGCCGTGCCGAAGCCGGCGTACTGGCGCATGGTCCAGGGACGGCCGGTGTACATCGTCGGGTACACCCCGCGCGTGTAGGGGTACTCGCCCGGCTCGCCGAGCTTTCCGGCGGGGTCCCAGCCGGTCAGGTCGCCGGGTCCGTAGACCGGCTCGATCGGCAGCCCCGACTCCGACTCACGCGCCATGGATGCCTCCGCAGTACGTTCCGACACCTCCTCACCATGCCCCGTAGTTCGGCGGCGGTCACGCGGGGAAGCATCTCCGGCATGAGGATCCCGGGGAGATCTGCCGCCGCGCTCGCCGCACTCGTGTCGACCGCCGCGCTCGCCGCGCTCAGCGGCTGCACCGTGGAGCCCGCCGGCGCCGGGGGCGGGCACCACCTGCCGGTACGCATCGAGCTGCCGTCCAGCCGCTCCCCCACCGTCACCCGGTCGGCCGAGTCCGGCGGGACGGCCGGGTCCGGCGGCCGGTCCGCCCCGACCCCCTCCACCGGGCCCGCGCCCCGGGTGCTGTGGTCACCCGGCGACAGCGGTACGGGCGTGCGTGAACTGCAGGCACGGCTGCGCCAGGTCGACTGGCTCCTCGACGGGCCGACCGGGACGTACGACGATCTGACGGAGCGGGCCGTCAGCGGCTTCCAGGGCAAGCGCGGGCTGCCGCGGACCGGCGAACTGGACACCGTCACCTGGCGGCGGCTGCTGGGCATGACCCACCGGCCCGGCAGGTGGGAGCTGTACCTGATGGGCGGTCAGCCGGCCGACGCTCCCGACACGCGCTGTCTGACCGGGCGGGTGCTGTGCATCAGCAAGACCAGCCGGACCCTGCGCTGGATGGTCGACGGGCGCACGCTCGAGACGATGTCGGTCCGCTTCGGCAGCCAGTACACACCGACCCGCGAGGGTGTTTTCCGCGTCTACTGGAAGTCACGGCACCATGTGTCGACGCTCTACGACTCGCCCATGCCGTACGCCCTGTTCTTCAGTGGCGGTCAGGCGGTCCACTACTCCTACGACTTCGCGGCCCGGGGCTACGCGGGCGGGTCCCACGGATGCGTCAACGTACGGGACGAGGCGGCGATCGCCGCGCTGTTCGCTCAGGTGCGGGTGGGCGACCGGGTCGTCGTCCACCGGTGAGGGATGAGGGCGCGGGCGGGACCGGGGGAACGTGTCCCGCCCGCGCCATGTGCACGAGCCGTGGGTACGGGGGGAACCCCGGCTCAGTGCGACGGCCGATGACCAGTCGGCTCACTCATTACTGCGCCGAGGGGATCAGAAACGTCACACCTCTCGCGAAAAAAATTTCGCGGACGATGAATGCGCAGGTCAGAGCGGTGAGAACGAGGGGCTCGGCGAGGGGGCCGGAGCGAAGCCGTGCCGGCCGGGGGCCGGGGGCGCGTGGTCCGCCGGGGCGGGTGACACCGCCGCGCCACGGTACCGGCCGCCGTGGCGACCGTGCCCTCGTCCGTCCTCGTCGCCGCCCTGGCCGTTGTCGTCATCCTGGCCGGTGCCGCCCTTGCCCTGGCCGCCGCCCTTCTCACCCTGGCCCGAGTCGTCGCCCGACTCGTCGCCCGAGTCGTCGCCGGCGTTGTCGCCGCCGGTGGAGGGCCGGCCCGTCAGGACGGAGTCGCAGTACTTGCCGACCCGCGCGGCACCGCCCGCCAGGCCCTCCAGGGCCCGCCTGCGGCTGTTGCCCAGGTCCTTGCCGTCCCGGAGGTCACGGCAGGCCGTGCCCGCCTCCCGCCACCAGCTTCCGCCGGTCGCGCCGGGGGCGGCGGAGCCGGGCGCACCGCCCTTGTCGGTACCGGCGGTGGCCGCGCCCGAGGGGACACCGCCGGCGGACACGCCGGGGCTCCCGCCGGGGGTGCCCGTGCCGTCGCCGGGGCCCTGTGGGACCCGGGCGGAGGGGGAGACGCTCGGCCGCCCGTGGTTCTCGTCCTCGGAGACGGAGGCGGCGGGAGCCGGGCGGTCCTCCCGGAACGGGATGGGCAGCACTCCGCTGCCCGCGGCCACGGCGACCCCGCCGAGCGTGCCGACGGCCACCGCGGCGGCGAGCGTCAGCCGGACCGGTCGGGCCCAGCGCGGGCGGCGGGAGCGGCTTCCGGAACGGGCCGGGGCACCGATGCGGACCAGCCCCTCGCCGGTGCCGGCCGCACGGGGTGCGGGGCTCCCGCCGGGGGCGCCGTCGCCGAAGACGGCGGCGGTGCGCTCGGCCTCGGCCGCCTCGCGGGCCTTGCGGAACGCGGCCAGCGCCGCCTCCTCGCCGCGCAGTTCACCGTGCGCGTCGGGCGCCGGGACGGACAGCGCGCTCAGCGTTCGGGCGAGCTGTTCTGCCTGGTCACGGACGGCGGGGTCGAAGGACGCGGGCGACTCGCCGCGCAGCAGACGTTCCGCCGTCTCCCCGGTGAGCCACTCGCCGGGGGCCCGGGGGTCCTCCCCCGGAGAAACGCAGCGCTCGTCGGCCATCACATGTCCTTCTGCGTCCGCGGACGCGTATGCGTCACAGTGGCGGACGTCACCGCGCGGCCACGCGGTTCCCGCTGGAGCGGGAGCGCGTCGAGCACGCCCGCCGATTCCGGATCGCCGCCGAGCAGCTCCGCGAGCCGTTTCAGTCCCCTGTGCGCGGCGGTGCGCACGGCGCCCGCGCGCTTGCCGAGCGTCTCGGCCGCGGACTTGGCGTCGAGGCCCATCACCACGCGCAGCACGACCGCCTCGGCCTGGTCCTGCGGGAGCCGCGCGATGAGCGCGAGGGCGCCGTCGGTGGAGAGCGCCTCGATGGCCTCACCGGCCGTGTCCGAGTCGGCGGCCCGCCCGGTCAGTTCCGTTTCGTCGCCGCCGATGGCGGGGCGGCGCCCGCGCATCCGTATGTGGTCCAGTGCGCGGTTGCGGGCGATCCGGGCGGCCCAGCCGCGGAAGCGGTCCGCGTCGCCGCTGAACCGGTCCAGGTCCCGGGCGATCTGGAGCCACGCCTCGGACGCGACGTCCTCCGCGTCCGGATCGCCGACCAGAGTACGCACGTAACCCAGCAGTCTCGGCTGCACCGCGCGGTACACCGTACGGAAAGCGGTCTCGTCCCCGTCCTGTGCCGCACGCACCGCGGCGGTCAGCTCCGCGTCGTCCCCCAGCACCGCACTCCCTTTACGCCATGTCTTCGGTCCGGCGCGAAAGGCACGTTACGGCGAGAAACCCGCCCACGTCCATGTCTGTAGAAGATGCAACTAACTCGTGACACGTCGGTGGGCGACGGGGTGTGACAGAAAACGCACTCTTGGCGCTGAAGGAAGTACGGGCCGCCGAGCGGTCCGTGAAGCGCGACGGCCGGGGCCTCTCCTGTGGGGGGTGGCGGCCCCGGCCGTTGCCCTGACCCCGGACTTCCGCCCGGGGCGGGGGTCACTTCTTCCCCTCGGCCCTCTCGGGATCGGCCGCCTTGGGGCCCGAACCGCCGCCGCCGCGCGACGTGTCGGCCGTCGCGTGGTCCGAGCCGCCGCCCCCGCCACCCGCCGTGCCACCGGCCGTGCCGTTGCCGGGGTGGCTCGGCTGCGCGGAGGGCGTCGCCCGCGCGGCGCAGTACTCGGCCACGGCGTCCTCGCCGCCCGCGGCGGCGACGAGCCGCCGCCAGGCCGTCGCGTCCAGCGCCCTGCCCCGGCCCCGGACCTGTTCGTAGGCACGGCAGTGCGCGCGCATGTCCTCGGCGGTGCCGGGGTGGTGCGGACCGGCCGAGGGGGCCGCGGTGCGATCGGGGCCGGCGCTCTGCTGCCGGGGTGCCGTGCTCGCGGGCGGCGGGGTACGGGGCGGTCCGGTACCACCGCCGTCGTCGTCGTGCCCGTCGAACCCGGGGGCGCCCATCGTCGCGAAGGCGACGCCGCCCAGTGTGAGGCTCGCCAGGAACACGGAGAGCGTGGTCCGCACCGGGAGCCTCGCGCCGCGCGGGCGCCCGGGCCGCCAGTCGTCCCGGCGCCGGGTCCGCGCCCGCCGCTGCCCGGAGTCCCGGGCGGTGCGGAAGGCGGCCACGGCGCGCCGCTCGGCCTCGGGGTCGACCCCGCCGCTGCCGTCCCCGCGGAGCGCGGCGCCGACGCGGGCCTCGAACCCGGTGTCCGGACCGGCCGGCGCGGAGCCCAGGGCGGTGCCGCCGGGGTGCCCGCGCCGGCGGGCGGGCAGCCCCTCGCCGCTCAGCCGTTCACCCATGTTCGTTCCCGTCCCTGGTCGGCCCGCCGGATCCTCCGGTGAGCCTCGTGCCACTGCCTCTGCTGGTTCCGCCGCCGGCGCTGCTTCTGCCTTGTATGTACGGCGGCGGGCCGTCGCCGTTCACTTCGACTCCCCCAGCGTCCGGGGTCCGTCATCCGTCACAGCGCCGTCCGCGGCGCCCGGCCCGCCCAGTTGGCGGGCGAGCCGCTTCAGTCCGCGGTACGCGGCGGTGCGGACCGCGCCGGGGCGCTTGCCGAGCACCCGCGCCACGGAGGGGCCGTCGAGGCCGACGACCACCCGGAGCAGTACGGCCTCGGCCTGGTCGCGGGGCAGGGCGCGGACCAGTTCGAGGGCCTGCCGGGTGGAGATGGACTCCAGCGCCTGCTCATGCGTGCTGTGCGGTCCGGGCAGGTCCAGTACGTCCTGTTCGAGCGTCGCGGCCGCCCGGGGCCGAACCCGCTGTCTGCGCAGATGGTCCAGTGCCCGGTGGCGGGCGATGGTCGCGGTCCAGCCGCGGAACCCGGCGCCGTCGCCCTTGAACCGTCCCAGGTCGCGGGCTATCTCCAGCCAGGCGTCGGAGGCCACGTCCTCCGCGTCCTCGCCGACCAGACCGCGCAGGTAGCCGAGCAGGCCCGGCTGCACCATCCGGTACGCCGCCGCGAACGCGGCCTCGTCCCCGTCCTGGGCCCGCGCGACGGCAGCGCCCAGATCCCCGTCGTACGCCCGTACGCGGCGGGGTTCGCCTCCCTGGCCCAAGAACCGTCCTCGTCCGTACCGGGCCCGGGCCGTCCCCGAGCCCCAAGGTCATCAGCGCCGCAGCTCACAGATTTGTCACAGCGCGCGGCGCGTTCGCCGCGAGCCGTCGGGCGGCGGTCCTGCGCACCCGGCCGTGCAGGGTCAGGCAGAAGGTCTGCAGGGACTCCTCGGGGCCGCCCGCGTCGAAGCGGTTGACGACCTTGCCGAGCGGGTTCCAGACCCGCCCGTCCCCCATGCGCACCCCGGCCGGCTGCCCGAAGTACGCGCGCCGGCCGGCGTCGAAGTCCACCCACACCGCCCCCGCGCGGCGCACCAGCACCTCGCCGACGTACGCCCCCAGGCCGAGCAGGGTCTCGCGGGCCCGTTCCCGGTCGGCTCCGCCCTTGCGCAGTCCGTCGATCAGGAAGTCGACGAGCCGCAGGCTGCGCTCGGAGTAGTCCAGCGGCAGCCGGCCGCGGGCGGTGACCCGCGTGACGAGGGCGTCCGCCCGCGCCCGCATCTCCTCGGCGACCGACAGGCGTTCGCACACTTCCCGCATGGGACGGTTCCCCCTTGGCTCGGCTGTGGGGGGAACACCGGGCCGCGGTCCCCCGGTTGCTCAAGCGGAGGCGCACCCGCGAACATCACGGGCCGCGGAAGTGTCCATCGCCACACCCGGAAGTTCCCGGTGGCGTACAACCATGAGCGGCGCTCAGGCATCTGCGCCCGGGACGAGCGCGTTCAGGGCGCCGGTTCCGTGCTCGGCGGGACCGGGTCGACGCAGTCCACGAGGACCACGCGGTGTGCCGTGTCGACGTGGAACGAACCGGTGTAGCGCCCCTGGGTGACGGAGCGGTCGAGCCGGTCGCTGCGCCGCCACCGGGCCTCGCCGGGGAGGAACTCCACGATCTCCCCGGGCAGCCCCTGCGGAGCCTGCGCGACCGGGTCCTCCCCCAGGTCCTCGACGATCCCGGCGAAGGCCGCGGGCGCGAGTTCGACGACACCGACCAGCCGCACGTCCGTCGGCCCGGGCACCCGTCCGTCCCCGGCGTTCAGGACCACACCGCACCAGTGCACCCGCTCCGGCGTCCCGAAGGCGGGGAAGCGCCTCTCGATCGGCGCCGGGTCGGACCGTACGGAACACCGGTCCTGCCCGGCCGCGCCGTCGTCGGGCGAGGCGCACGCGGTGAGCGCGGCGAGCGCGGCCGACACCCCTGCTCCCGCGGCGAGTACGCGTATGTGTCCCATTGCCGACCACTCCATCCGCTCGTGCGCACCGGACCGTTCCCGCATCTGTGACGTTCGACGCCCACCGGGCGCTGAACAGGTGTCACCTGTGTGGCAGGCGATGTCACCGTGTTCATTCTCTAGGGGTGGGACAGTTGAGTCCTCGCAGGACCCATGCGTACAAACCGCTCAGCCTCAGGCGACGGGCGTGGCTGACGCTCGGAGCCGTGGTGCTGGGCGGTGCCGGGGCGGTCACCTACGCGGTCGCGGACCCGGGCGCGCACGACGACGGCAAGGGCGCGGGCCGCAGGGCCTCCGTGCACACAGTGAAGCTGGCGGACCAGGGTGGGGGCCGCCGCGGGCTGGGCAAGCGGGACACCGAGCGGTTCAGCGCCGCGATGCTCACGTGGGACGACGAGCGGTCCGAGCTGAAGGGCACACCGGAAATCCGCTACCGCTCCCGGGAGACCGGGACGTGGTCGGACTGGGCGAAGCTGCCCGACGACCCGTTCTCCGCCGACGGCGCCGAGGGCGCGCGGGCCAAGGCGCGCGGCGGCACGGGGTCCATGTGGACGGGCGACGCGGACGGCGTGGCGGTCCGGGTGGTCGACGCCGACGGCACCACGACCTCCGGGCTGCCGGCCGGGATGGACGTCAAGCTGCTCGACCCGGGCACGGACCCCGCGGGCAGCCCGGAGCCGGCCGCGTTCGCCGCGGAGACCACGTCACCGGAACCGTCCGGCTCGTCGTCACCGGCGGACTCCCCGGCGCCCGGTGACTCGGCGTCGGCCCCGGACACCTCGTCCCCCTCGCCCTCGGTGTCCGACTCCACCGGCGTGTCCGCCTCGCCGTCGGTGTCCGACTCGGTCTCCCCGTCCCCGTCGAGCACCGTCCCGGAGCCGCGCCCGTCCACGGTCGTCAAGCCGCCGGTCGTCACGCAGGCCGAGTGGGGCGCCTCCACGGACTACGACGGCACCCCGAGCTACGGCACGGAGATCAAGGCCGCCGTCATCCACCACACCGGTGTCGACAGCGACAACGCGGTGTCCTGCGCCGACTCGCGGGCCCGGATGCGCACGATCCAGCAGGAGCACTTCTCCCGCGGCTACTACGACATCGGCTACAACTTCGTCGTCGACCGCTGCGGCCAGATCTTCGAGGGCCGCAGCGGCGGCATGGACCTGCCGGTGGTGGGCGCTCACGACATCGGGTTCAACACGAACACGCTCGGCATCTCCTACATCGGCAACTACATGTCGGCGCACCCGTCCCGGGCCGCGCTCGACTCGATCGCCCGGATCGTGGCGTGGAAGTTCGGCATGTACGGCATCGACCCGACCGGCAAGGTCACGCTGACCTCCGGCAGCCCCAAGGGCCAGGACGGCAACCTGGTCGACACGGGCGAGGAGATCACCCTGCCCCGGGTCTTCGGGCACCGGAACACCAACTCCACCCTCTGCCCCGGCGACAACCTCTACGCGAAGCTGCCGCTGATCGCCGCGCTGGCCAGGACCCCCGGCATCTCGCACGCGCTGCCGACCTCCGACCGCGACCGGGACGGTCTGGCCGACCTGGTGGCGGGCACCCCCAAGGCCAACTCGGTGACGGTCGTGCCGGGCGGGGTCGACGGCCCGGTCCCCGCCGGGAAGCTCACGCTCACCCAGAGCAGCCCGGGCGTCCCCGGCGCCTCCGAGTCCGGTGACGGCTTCGGCGCCGCCACCGCATGGGGCGACGTCAACGGCGACGGCTACGCCGACCTCGCGATCGGCGTGCCCGGCGAGGACGACACCAGCGGCCACGCCGACCGGGGCGCGGTCACCGTCATGTACGGGCCCGCCCTCGACTCCGGCTTCTCGTACACCACGTCGGGCGGCGTCACGGCGACCGGCGCCAAGCTCGGCTCCACCGTCGCGGTCGGCGACTTCGACGCCGACGGCAAGGCGGACGTCTTCTCGGCCGGCACCGGCGCGGGCGGCAACTGGAACGTCCGGCTGACCGGGGGCGCCACCACCTCCGGCACGCTGACCACCGCCACCGGCTCCATCGCTCAACTGGACGCCACGACCGGCGACTTCAACCGGGACGGCTACGCCGACGTCGCCCTCAACTACCGGGACGCGGGCGGTGTCGGCCGTGTCGTGCGGTTCGCCGGCTCGGCGGCGGGCCTGACCAAGGCGGGCGTCCTCTCGGTCAAGGGCGGCCGGTCGGTCGCCGCCGGTGACGTGGACGGCGACGGCTACGACGACATCGTCATCGGCCAGCCGTACACGAGCGAGTCCGGGGGCAGGCAGGGCGGCCAGGTCACCCTGGTGCGGGGCTCCTCCACCGGGTTCACCACCACCGGCATGACCACCATTCACCAGGGCACCTCCGGCGTCCCCGGCGCCGACGAGTCCCGCGACGCGATGGGCGCCTCCGTCTCGATCGGCGACTACAACGGCGACGGCTACCCGGACGTCCTGACCGGCCTGCCCGGTGAGGACCTCACCCGGAGCGGCACCGACCGGCCCAACGCGGGTGCGGCGCTCCTGATCAAGGGCAGCGCCTCCGGACTCACGGGCTCCGGCGCGATCGCGGTCTCGCAGGAGACCTCGGGCATTCCGGGCGTCGCCGAGAAGAGCGACAAGTTCGGCTCGTCGGTGTCCCTGGCCGACCTGTCCGGGTACGGGCGCGCCGACCTGGCGTTCGGCGCGGCGGGCGAGGACAGCGGCAACGGCCTGCTGACGTACCTGCCGAGCAACGGCTCCGGCCTCGGCTTCAGCCAGGCCGTCGCCTTCGGCAGGACGACGCTGGGTCTGCCGACGGGCGCCCGGATCGGCGAGACGCTGACGCCGTGACCCGCTGAGTCCCCCGGCCGCACCGTGCCCCGCCAGGCAGGTGCGGCCGGGGCCGTGTACCGGCCGGGATCCCACCACGCGGGGGGCCCGGCCGACGCGTGTCCCCGGGAGCCGGTACGCGGCGCCGCACCCGTCGGTACCGCGCCGCGCCCGGCGCCGTCAGTCGGCCGGCCCGCTCGTGGCGTCCCGGCACAGCAGGCGCAGGGAGCCCTGGCCGGCGTAGGCGCGGCGGGCCTCGTCGATGGGGTCCCACAGGCGGCCGTCGGGCGTGCGGATCCAGTGCTCGCCGCCGGACGACCACCACTCGGCGCCGCCGCGGCGCACGACGACCTCACCGGCGTAGGCGCCGAAGCCGCGCAGGGCGTGCTCGACCGCCGCGTACGGCGGCCCCTCGCGGCGGATGCCGTCGATCACCCGGTCCACCCGCCACAGGCTCTGCACCGAGTAGTCGAGCCTGAGCCGTGCCCCCTCGCGCAAGGCCGCCACCGTGTCCGCGGCCCAGCGGGCGGGCTTGGCCGCGGCCTGCGGCCGGGTCTCCTGCTGTGCTGTCACGTAGTGCGCTGTCACACAGGGGAAAGCGGGCCGCACGGCGCATCCGTCACAGTGATCCGGTCGGCTTCGCGCAACCGGCGCGGGACCGCTCCACCGCGGCCGCGGGACGGACACAGGACTCTCCCGGCGCCGGGGGCGACGGCGGGCCGTCCCCTGGCGGCGGTCCGGCCGGCCACGGCCACCCGGGGCCGGCGCTCCGGTACGGCGGTTCAGCCGCGGCCGCGGGCCCGGCGGGAGACGACGGCGCTCAGCACCCGGCGCCCCTCGACCGACACGTCCAGGGCGCGGCGCAGGCCGTTCGTGCCGTGCTCGGCGAGCAGTTCCAGGACGACGGTCTGGCGGCGCAGCTCGGCCGCCACGAGCGGGGGCAGCCCCTCGGCGTCCCCGGTACGGCCGGCCTCCACGTCGCCGGAGTCGTCCGGGCCCTCCGCGGCGGGGTCGAGGAGACGGTGGATGCGCAGGGAGGCGACGGAGCAGGCGTCCGCCCAGGCGCGTACCGCCTCGGCGGTGCGCTCGGCCGGGGCCTCGTCCAGCATGCGGTGGGCGAGCCGCGCGGCCTCGTCCTCGTCGGAGTCCTCCGGGCCGAGGGCACCGCGCGCCTTCTCCAGGCCACCGGTCCAGTCCGAGCCCTCGGCGACGCTCGCCCACAGCGGGCGCAGCACCTCGTCGTCACCGCCCAGCAGGGGCACGCACCGGTCCAAACAAGCCAGCCCGCTCACGGCCAGCCCCCGTTCGCCGGCCTGCGCGATCAGTTCCACCAGGCTCATGGAAGCCTCCCTCGCCGGGGCACCGCCTTTACGGAGCCCGCACTTCCCCTTACTGCGTGCAACGGGCCGAGGGTGTCACAGACGAAGCTTTTCAGCCAAGTGCCGAGACGAAGACGGGACCGGCCAGGACCCTGTTCCGCTGCATGCGGGTCAGCCTGAGGACGACCAGCACGGCGAGGACCGCGGCCGCGGCGTCGAGGGCGTCGGCGACCAGCATCTGACGCAGGGCGCTGCGCCAGCCCACCGCGCCCCGGGCCGTGTGGGACACGCCTTGCGCCACCCGGTCGGCGAAGAGCGACACGATCCACAGCGTCCACCAGGAGTTGACCAGGCCGTGACCGGGCCGGTCGGCCCAGGCGGCGCTGGCGTCCCAGGTGTCGAGGGTGACGCGGCGCGGGAACCACAGGTTCACGACCGGACAGAACCAGCTCCCGATCGCCCAGCCGCGCGACTTGCTGTGCATGGCGGCGTCGAAGACCTCGGCGTTGACCCGGACCCGGTGGAACCAGCACAGGAACACGACCGCCGTCGCGAGCAGGGCGAGGGACTGGACGGCGCCGGACGCCTCGTGGAGGGCGTGGGCCCGCTCGCCGCGGCGGAGCGCGGCCTCGCCGTCGATTCCGTTCAGGATGTCGTCGGCGACCCGGATCTCGAGCACTTCGGTCCAGATGGCGAACAGGTCGGCGGCGACGACCAGCCCGAGCAGTGCGACGGTGGCACGGCCGAGGCCCAGTGGTGAGCGCAGGCGTGCTGCGGACATGATCGAGACCCCCGTGCCCCCGTGTGATGCGGTACGCGGAAGATACCGCGCCCGGCGGCCGCTCAGCCCAGCCGGTCCGCCAGCGCCTTGAACTCGGCCCAGGACAGCTCGGGCCTGCCCGGGTCCCACAGCTTCTGCACGGTGGCCCGGAGCGGCATCCGGATGCCGGCGGCCACCTGTGCCTCGGTCTGGGCGCCCGGGATGTCGCTCCACACGGCGAACGAGCCGCCGCGGATCTGCCCGTCGTAGCTCGACGGGACGGCGGTCGTGCCGCGCAGCACGCGCGGGTTCCACTGCTCGTAGATCCGCTGCCCGGTCGGGTAGACGAAGGTCTGCGGCTGGCCGAGGACGTAGTACAGGAACTCGTCGTTGTAGTTGAGGACCTTGCGGCCGTCGCGCAGGTACTCCACCGGCTGCCGGGCGCCGATCTCCTTGCCGGTCCAGTAGGCGACCTGGAGGTCGTCGGCGGGCCGCACGGAGGTGTTCCGGAAGAAGCCGTCGTTCCAGGCCCGCATGGTCCGGTGGTGGGCGCGTACGGTGGCGGCGCGGTCGTTGAGCCAGCCGGTGGCGAGGTCGGCGACGGTCGCGCCGGAGCCGTACTTCCGCCGGGCGGCGGCCGCGAGCTGCGGGTAGGAGGCCTGCGGGTCCGACACCGTCAGCGCCTGGTACTCGTCGCCGCCGAGGTGCCACTGGCCGCCCGGGAAGACCCCGGCGAACTCGTTCAGCAGGTCGTCGACGATCTTGGCTGAACCGGCCTTGGAGATGTCGATCGCACCGCGCGTGGCGACCCCGTTCGCGTTGCGGAGCTGCAGGTCGGGGTGGGGGGCCATGACCGCGCCCAGGTGGCCCGGCGAGTCGATCTCGGGCACGACCGTGATGTGCCGGCTCTTCGCCAGGTCCACGATCCGCTTGACCTGCGCCTTGGTCAGATGGTCCTTGGAGACGATCTCGGGATGGCTGCTGGACTCGATCCGGAAGGCCTGGTCGTCGGAGAAGTGCAGTCCCAGCTCGTTGAACTTCAGGTCGCCCAGTTCGCGTATCCGGTCCTCGATCCAGGACGCGCTGTACGGCTTGCGGGCTATGTCCAGGTTGAAGCCGCGCACCGGCTTGGCGGGCCGGTCGCGCACGACGCCCTCCGGTGCCGTGCCGCCGCCGTGGACCTCCTGCTTGAGGGTGCGGGTGCCGTAGAACACGCCGCTCTCACCCGGCCCGCTTATGTCGACCCGGCCGTCGCGGACCGTCATGGTGTACGACTCCGGGTCGCCGCCCCGCGCGCCCAGCGAGAGGCGGACGTCCCCGGCCCGCTCGTCGTCCTTCTCCCCGGCGTACGTCAGCCCCAGTTCACCGGCCGTCAGCCGGCCCTCGTCGGCCAGCGACGGATCGCTCACCAGCACCCGCCCGCCCTTCTCCGGGCGCCAGCCGGGGCCGTGCGCCGCGGTGTGGGAGGCGACCGCGGGTATGGTGCGCGGCGCCCGGGAGAGCGGATAGGAGCGGCTGGGCGACGGGCTGCTCGGCGCCCGGCCGGACGGGGCCTGCGCCACGTCCCCGGCCGGTCTTCCGCCGGTGTCCGCCGAGGCCCACACGCCGACGCCCACACCGAGCGCGACCGTCCCCGCGAAAGCCGCGGCGACCACCGCCCGCTTCCGCCTCACCTGCTGCGCCGACGCCCGGCGCCTGTGCTGGGTCACTCAGCCAACGTACGACCGTTCGGCCCCGCACCCGTCATCGGGGCGTTCCGAAACTCTTCCGTACGGGTGAAATTCAGATACCCGTCGGACACACTGTGACCACGCTCGATAACGTAGCGGCACAGCCTTCACAAGATCCCCTGCCACATCACCCGTGACGCGAGGACCCACGCTGCCTGCGCACCGTCTCCCGTACCTCCCCACCCCGCTGGACGCCTTCAACGCCGCCCCCGCCGACGAGGCGGGCGCGATGCTGCTGCGCTGCCTGCGCAGTCCTCGCTGGTCCGGGCGGGTCGCCGAACACCGGCCCTATCCCGACCTGGACGCCCTGCTGGCGGCCGCGGACGAGGCGGCGTACGACCTGCCCGCGGCCGATCTGGCCGGGGCCCTGGCGGGCGAGCCGCTGCCCGAGCTGCCGGAGGACACCTACCAGGCGGCGCACATGGCGCTGAGCGCGGCGCACGCGGCCTACGAGGCGAAATTCGGGCACGCGTTCGTCATCCATCTGGGCGACATCCCGGACTACGAGGTCATCGACCGCGCCCTGGAGGGCATCCGGTCACGATTGGCGAACGATCCCGAGGAGGAGCGGGTCACGGCGGCGGAGGAACTGCGGCGCCTGGCGAGGCACCGGCTGACGGCGTTCCTGGCGGGCCCGGCGCCCCGCCCGCCGAGTGGCGCGACCAGCCACAACACGCCCGCTTCCGGGATATGACCGCACGTACCACCCGAATGCCGCACCCCTAGCCCGTCCGGTGCCACTTTGATCACACAAGTAGGCCCCCCGTAAGCCTCACCGCGCCGCATGGATACGATGCTGAGGGCCGGTGGACCGTACCCGGCCGGGCCCGACCGACAGTGAAGCCGGCGCGGCCCTAGTCCCCGCTCCCGGAGGGTTCTTCCGTGCCGGCTGGAACGCTGTACCGCGGACGGGAAGGAATGTGGTCCTGGGTGGCTCACCGAGTCACCGGCGTCCTCATCTTCTTCTTCCTGTTCGTGCATGTGCTGGACACCGCACTCGTCCGTGTCTCCCCCGAGGCCTACGACAAGGTCGTGGCGACCTACAAGACGCCGATCGTCGCGCTGCTGGAGTACGGCCTCGTCGCCGCCATCCTCTTCCACGCGCTCAACGGCCTGCGCGTCATCGCCGTCGACTTCTGGTCCAAGGGCCCGCGCTACCAGAAGCAGATGTTCTGGACCGTGATGGGCGTCTGGATCGTCCTGATGATCGGCGCGCTCTACCCGGTCCTCGGCCACGCCGCTCGTGCCCTGTTCGGGAGCTGACACTCATGTCCACGACTGAAACCCCCGCGTCCGGAGTCGGCCCCGTCGAGGGCGCCGCCGTGTACTCCGCCGACGACCCCGCCCCGCTGATCGAGGCGCCGCGCAGGCGGACCAAGAAGACCCCCAGGTCCACCCGGGGCAACTTCGAGCTGGCCGCCTGGCTGTTCATGCGCCTGTCCGGCGTCGTGCTGGTCGTCCTCGTCATCGGCCACCTGCTGATCCAGCTCGTCCTGGACGGCGGCGTCTCCAAGATCGGCTTCGCCTTCGTGGCCGGCCGCTGGGCGTCCCCGTTCTGGCAGGTCTGGGACCTGCTGATGCTGTGGCTCGCGATGCTGCACGGCGCCAACGGCCTGCGCACGGTCATCAACGACTACGCCGAGCGCCCGAACACCCGGCTGTGGCTGAAGGCTCTGCTCTACACCGCCACGGTGTTCACGAT
Organism: Streptomyces cellostaticus; assembly: GCF_023630175.1. Taxonomy (GTDB): domain Bacteria; phylum Actinomycetota; class Actinomycetes; order Streptomycetales; family Streptomycetaceae; genus Streptomyces; species Streptomyces cellostaticus_A. The sequence continues at coordinate 36,895 of NZ_JALLIN010000042.1, forward strand.
CCTGCTCGGCACGCTGGTGATCTTCACCTTCGACCCGAACATCCGCTAGGCACGGGGCTGCGAGAATCATGAAGATCCACAAGTACGACACAGTCATCGTCGGCGCCGGCGGCGCCGGCATGCGCGCGGCCATCGAGTCGACGAAGCGCAGCCGCACCGCGGTCCTGACCAAGCTCTACCCCACCCGCTCCCACACGGGCGCCGCGCAGGGCGGCATGGCCGCCGCGCTGGCCAACGTGGAGGAGGACAACTGGGAGTGGCACACCTTCGACACGGTCAAGGGCGGTGACTACCTGGTCGACCAGGACGCCGCGGAGATCCTGGCGAAGGAGGCCATCGACGCCGTCCTCGACCTGGAGAAGATGGGCCTGCCGTTCAACCGGACGCCCGACGGGACGATCGACCAGCGCCGCTTCGGCGGTCACTCCCGCAACCACGGCGAGGCCCCGGTCCGCCGGTCCTGCTACGCCGCGGACCGCACCGGCCACATGATCCTCCAGACGCTGTACCAGAACTGCGTCAAGGAGGGCGTGGAGTTCTTCAACGAGTTCTACGTCCTGGACCAGCTCATCACCGAGGTCGACGGCGTCAGGAAGTCGGCCGGCGTGGTGGCGTACGAGCTGGCGACCGGCGAGATCCACATCTTCCAGGCGAAGGCCGTGATCTACGCCTCCGGCGGCACCGGCAAGTTCTTCCGGGTGACCTCCAACGCGCACACCCTCACCGGTGACGGCCAGGCCGCCGTCTACCGCCGGGGCCTGCCGCTGGAGGACATGGAGTTCTTCCAGTTCCACCCGACCGGCATCTGGCGCATGGGCATCCTCCTCACCGAGGGTGCGCGCGGCGAGGGCGGCATCCTCCGCAACAAGGACGGCGAGCGCTTCATGGAGAAGTACGCGCCGGTCATGAAGGACCTCGCGTCCCGTGACGTCGTCTCCCGCTCCATCTACACGGAGATCCGCGAGGGCCGCGGCTGCGGTCCCGAGGGCGACCACGTCTACCTGGACCTCACCCACCTGCCGCCGGAGCAGCTCGACGCCAAGCTCCCGGACATCACCGAGTTCGCGCGGACCTACCTCGGTATCGAGCCCTACACGGACCCGATCCCGATCCAGCCGACCGCGCACTACGCCATGGGCGGCATCCCGACCAACGTCGAGGGCGAGGTCCTGGCGGACAACACCACCGTCGTCCCCGGCCTCTACGCGGCCGGCGAGGTGGCCTGCGTGTCGGTGCACGGCGCCAACCGCCTGGGCACCAACTCGCTGCTGGACATCAACGTGTTCGGCCGGCGCGCGGGCATCGCCGCCGCCGAGTACTCGGCGAGGGCAGACTTCGTCGAGCTGCCGGCGGACCCGGAGTCGCTCGTCGTCGAGCAGATCGAGCGGCTGCGCACCTCCACCGGCAGCGAGCGGGTGGCCGCCATCCGTCGTGAGCTGCAGGAGACCATGGACGCCAACGTCATGGTGTTCCGCACCGAGCAGACGATCAAGACGGCCGTCGAGAAGATCGCCGAGCTGCGCGAGCGCTACAAGAACGTGGCGATCCAGGACAAGGGCAAGCGGTTCAACACGGACCTCCTCGAGGCGATCGAGCTGGGCAACCTGCTCGAACTGGCCGAGGTCATGGCCGTCTCGGCGCTCGCCCGCAAGGAGTCCCGCGGCGGTCACTACCGCGAGGACTACCCGAACCGCGACGACGTCAACTTCATGCGGCACACCATGGCGTACCGCGAGGTCGGCGACGACGGTTCGGAAACCGTCCGTCTCGACTACAAGCCGGTCGTCCAGACCCGCTACCAGCCGATGGAGCGTAAGTACTGATGGCTACCCCTGTTCTGGACAAGGCGGACGCGGCCGGCCAGCCCGAGCCCGGCTTCGCCGACTCCCCCTACATCACCGTCACCTTCCGGATCCGCCGCTTCAACCCGGAGGTCTCGGCGGAGGCGGTCTGGGAAGACTTCCAGCTCGAGATCGACCCCAAGGAGCGCGTCCTCGACGGTCTGCACAAGATCAAGTGGGACATCGACGGCACCCTGACGTTCCGCCGTTCCTGCGCCCACGGCATCTGCGGCTCCGACGCGATGCGGATCAACGGCAAGAACCGCCTCGCGTGCAAGACGCTGATCAAGGACATCAACCCCGAGAAGCCGATCACGGTCGAGCCCATCAAGGGCCTCACGGTCCTGAAGGACCTGGTCGTGGACATGGAGCCGTTCTTCCAGGCGTACCGGGACGTCATGCCCTTCCTCGTCACGAAGGACACGAACGAGCCCACGCGCGAGCGTCTGCAGTCCGCCGAGGACCGCGAGCGCTTCGACGACACCACGAAGTGCATCCTCTGCGCCGCGTGCACGTCGTCCTGCCCGGTGTTCTGGAACGACGGCCAGTACTTCGGTCCGGCCGCGATCGTGAACGCCCACCGCTTCATCTTCGACAGCCGTGACGAGGCGGGCGAGCAGCGCCTGGAGATCCTCAACGACCGCGACGGCGTGTGGCGCTGCCGCACGACCTTCAACTGCACGGACGCCTGCCCGCGCGGTATCGAGGTCACCAAGGCGATCCAGGAAGTCAAGCGCGCGCTGATCACGCGCCGCTACTGAGGTCGTCCGCAGTACCCCTCCGAGGGCCCCGCTTCCCTGGGAGCGGGGCCCTCGGGCGTGCGGGAGAACCAGCCCCACCGGATCCGTTCCGGTGGGGCTTCTCGCGTATGGTCGTGTTTGCGACCTAATGTGACGACATGTCAGACAAAGGGTCGTACGAACTGCTCGGATTCGACAACGCACTGTTCCCCGTCGGCGACCTCGGCGAGGCCGTCGACTTCTACCAGCGGGCCGGATTCACCGTCGGGTTCCGGCTCGACGAGGCCGGGATCGCCCTGCTCAAGGTGGGCGGCGAGATGCCCGGGGTCCTGCTGCGCGCCGAGGAGGCGCTGACGCACCGGCCGCCACCATGGCCCTCGCCACGGCTGTGGCTGGAGGTGGCGGACGCGCGGGCCGCGGCGCGGGAGCTGGCCGCCGCCGGGATCGCGCCGCTGGACGGGGTGTTCCCGGTGGCCACCGGATGGACCGTGGAGATCGCCGACCCCTGGGGCAACGTCGTCGGGCTCACCGACTACAGCAAGCGCCCGGAACTGGGCCGCCGGAGCTGACCCGCGAAACGGCCGCGGTGCGCCGCGATCCGCCGCCCCTCCCTTGAGTTGAACATGTTCAAAAGCAGCGCTACAGTCATCTCCGTCAGCGTTTTGAACGCGTTCAAGAAGGGGTGGGGCATGGACCGCACCGTCATCGCCTACGTCATCTACCTGGTGGTCAGCATCGCGCTGACCGTCTGGGTGGCCCGCACGCTCAGCCGCAACGGCCGGGTCTTCCTGTCCGACGTGCTGCACGGCAACGAGAAACTGGCCGACGCCGTCAACCACCTGCTGGTGGTCGGCTTCTACCTGGTCAACCTGGGTTTCGTGGCGCTGTACCTGAACGACAGCGGCGACATCGACGACACCCGGGGCATCTTCGAGGCACTGTCGGCCAAGCTCGGCGTGGTGCTGCTGGTGCTCGGCGTGATGCACCTGGGCAACGTGTACGTGCTCAACAGGATCCGGCGCCGCGGGCTCATGGAACGGGAGCAGCAGCCCCCGGTGTCCCCGCAGGCCTGGATCCCGCCGACGGCCGGGGTGTGAGCACGGTGACCGCCACGTGGGACCGGGGCGCCACGTCCGTCCCGGTCCGCGGGCTCACCGTCCTCTACGACGCCCGGTGCGCCCTGTGCGCGCACGTGCGCGACTGGCTCGTACGACAGCCGAAGCTGGTGCCGCTGGACCTGGTCCCGGCCGGCTCCGAGGAGGCCCGCCGGCGCCACCCGGGGCTCGACCACGCGGCCACCCTGGTGGAGGTCACCGTGGTCGGCGACTCCGGACAGGTCTACCAGGGCGCCCGGGCCTGGATCGTCGTCCTGTGGGCGCTGCGCGAACACCGCCCGCTCGCCCACCGGCTGAGCACCCCGGCCGGGGCCAGGCTGGCCCGGGGCGCGGTGCTGGCGGCCGCCAAGTGGCGGGGCGCGCAGTGGGGCGGCCAGGCGTACGGGCGGGCCGACGGCTGGTCGTACGACCCGCGCGCGGGCTGGACCCACAACCCGCCGACCTGTTCCGGCGGCGCCTGCGCCAGTGGTTAGGCTCCTGTCGTGCCCGCGAAGAGTGAAGGCCCCGAAGAGGCCGGCCCCCAGACCAAGTCCGAGCAGACCCGCGCGCTCATCCTGGAGACCGCGATGCGGCTCTTCCAGGAGCGCGGCTACGACAAGACGACCATGCGGGCCATCGCCAAGGAGGCCGGCGTCTCCGTCGGCAACGCCTACTACTACTTCGAGGGCAAGGAGCACCTGATCCAGGGCTTCTACGACCGGATCGCCGCCGAGCACCAGTTGGCGGTCCGGGAGGTGCTGGACCGGGAGACCGATCTGGAGACGCGGCTCGCGGGCGTGCTGACCGCGTGGCTGGACATCGCCAGGCCCTACCACGAGTTCGCGGTGCAGTTCTTCAAGAACGCCGCCGACCCCGACAGCCCGCTCAGCCCGTTCTCCCCGGAGAGCGAGCATGCGCGGGAGCAGGCCATCAGCGTCCACCGGGAGGTGCTGGCGGGCTCGAAGTCCAAGGTGGCGCCCGAACTGCGCGACGTGCTGCCGGAACTGATGTGGCTGTCCCAGATGGGTCTCGTCCTGTACTGGGTCTTCGACCGGACCGAGGGCCGCGAGCGCAGCTACCGGCTGGCGCGGCGGGGGGCGCGGCTGACCGCCCGCGGGGTGGCCCTGGCCCGGTTCCGGGTGCTGCGCCCCCTGGTGCTGGAGGTCCACGAGCTGTTCACGGACTTCCTGCCCGGGATGACGCGGGCACTGCCCGACCCGGCGGCCGGGGGCGGACGCGTCCCCGCCCGCACGGACGGGGACGGGACCGGGGACTGACCCCCCGGCCGCGGGACGTCAGATCCACTGCAGGCGCCACAGCCGGAACACGCCCGTGCCGTCCGAGAGGTACTGGCCGCCGCCGACGTCCTCGGTGCTGACCACGTACTCCTTGCGCTGCCACAGCGGGATCAGCGGCACGTCGGCCGCCACGTCGCCCTGGATGCCGCGGAAGTCGTTCGAGGCGCGCGAACGGTCGGCGTAGCGCTGGCTGTTCCGGATGAGGGCGTCGACGGTCTTGCTGCTGTAGCCGGTGCTCATGGTGGAGCCGGTGCCGATCAGCGGCGAACCGAAGGTGTCCGGGTCGGGGTAGTCGGCGACCCAGCCGACGGCCCAGGCGTCCATCTTCCCGGCGGCCCAGCGCTTCTGGAAGTCGGTCCACTCGTAGCCCTGGACGTTCACCTGGAACAGGCCGCCCTTCTCGAGCTGCCGCTTCAGCTCCGCCGCTTCCTCCGCGCCCGCGCCCCGGCCCTTGCCGTAGCCGAAGGTGAAGCGCACCGGCAGGGTCACCCCGGCCTGGGTGAGCAGTTCCCGCGCCTTCGCGGTGCTCTGCGTCGGGTAGCTGTCGAAGAAGGACGTGGTGTGGCCGATGATGCCGGTCGGGATCAGCGAGTACAGCGGGTCGACCGTGCCGTCGTACACCTCGGCGGCCAGTTGCTCGCGGTTGACCAGCCAGGCCAGGGCGCGCCGCACCCGCACGTCGTGCAGCGGCGAGTCGCCGCGGGTGTTGAGGTAGAGGTTGCGGGTCTCGGAGCTGTCGGACTCGGTGACGCGCTGGGTGGGATCGCTCGGGTTCAGCTCGGACAGGACCTGCGGCGGCAGCGTCCGGGTGGCCACGTCGAGCTGCTTGTGCCGCCAGGCGCTCTGCAGCTTCTGCGAGTCGGCGTAGTAGCGCAGCTCGACGGGGCGGCCGGTGCCTCCGAGGTAGCCCTGGTACCGCCCGTAGGGCGCGAGGACGGCCCTCTGGTCCTTGGTGTACGAGGTCAGCGTGTACGGGCCGGTGCCGTCGACACCGGTGCCGGTGCGCAGGGACGCGGCCGGATAGGCCTCCTTGTCCACGATCGATCCGGCGCCGGTGGCGACCTTCAGCGGGAAGGTGGCGTCCGGTGACGACAGATGGAAGGTGACGGTCCTCGCGCTGTCGGCGGTCACCGAGCCGAGGGTGGAGAACAGGGACGCCGGCCCGACGTCCGAGTCGATCTTCTTCACCCGGTCGAAGGAGAACTTCACGTCCGCGGCGGTGAGCCTGCGCCCGCTCGGGAACGTGATGTCGTCACGCAACGAGCACCGGTACGTCCTCAGTCCGCCGCCCTCGAAGGTGCAGCTCTTCGCCGCGTCGGGGACGGGCCGGACGCCGCCCGGCTCGAAGGTCAGCAGAGTCTGGAAGACGTTGCTGAACAGGGCCCAGGAACCGGCGTCGTAGGCGCCGGCCGGGTCCAGTGAGGTGACGGCGTCCGTCGTGCCGACGGTGATCGTCCGGTTCTTGTCGCCCTGCGACGGCAGTAACTGCCAGCCACCGATTCCCATGACGGCCAGCGCGAGCAGTGCAACGAAAATGCGCATGCGAACAGATCGCATGATGCGTGCCCCTCCCAGGCCTGCCAGGGCCCTACCCCCGGCGCGGCGCAGAAAAATGGCCACTCCCCTTAGTGGCGCGGCTCACCTAATCACACCCGTTTCGGCCGGGGGAAGGGCTGTCGGCCCGAATGGGAGAGAACTTACCGAGGCCTGGTTTCGGCCCGATTCCACAGCCTCTTCACAGGAAGGCGGAAGCGGTTTCGGCCACGGTGCCGGCGGGCGGGTCAGGCGCGTGTGGCGGCCAGCTCGATCACCGTCACGTCCGAGGGCGCGTCGACCCGGGTGGGCGGTCCCCAGGCACCTGCGCCGCGGCTGACGTACAACTGCGTGTCGCCGTAGCGCTCGAGGCCGGCCACGGTGGGGTTGGCGGCGGCCGCGATCAGGTTGCCGGGCCAGAGCTGGCCGCCATGGGTGTGGCCGGAGAGCTGGAGGTCGACGCCGCGCCGGACCGCCTCGTGGATCTGCGCCGGCTGGTGGGCGAGGAGCACGCAGGCCCGGGCCGGGTCCCGGTCCCCGAGCGCCTTCGCGAAGTCCGGGCCCCGGCCCTCGCTCTCGCCCTGGAGGTCGTTCACGCCGGCCAGGTCGAAGTACGGCAGTTCGGTGCGGGCGTTCTCCAGCGGGTGCAGGCCGAGGGTGCGCACCTCGGCGACCCACTGCTCGGCGCCGGAGAAGTACTCGTGGTTGCCGGTGACGAAGTACGCCCCGTGCCGCGCGCTGAGCCGGGCCAGGGGCGCCGCGGCCGGGCCGAGGTCCTTCACGCTGCCGTCCACCAGGTCGCCGACGACCGCGATCAGGTCGGGCTGGGTGGCGTTCACGGTGTCGACCACCCGCTGCGCGAAGCCGCGGCCGAGGACGGGGCCGAGGTGGATGTCGCTGACGACGGCGATCCGGAACCCGTGTGCGGCGCGCGGCAGCCGGGTGAGCGGCACGGTGACGCGCTTGACCCGCGGCCCGCGCAGCACGCCGTAGGTGCCCCGGCCGACGGTTCCCACGGCGGCGGCCGCGGCGGCGCCGCCCACGACCCGGGAGACGAGCAACCGCCGGGAGGGGTCGCCCGTCCCGCGCGGTACCGGCCCGGCGGGCTCCGGCCGGTCCGGCCGGTGCGGCGCGTCCGGTGCCGGCCGCGGTGCCGCCGGCACCGTCTCCGGCTCCCGGACACGAGGCTCGGCGGTTCGCGCCCGGCGCGCCAGGAGGCGTACCGCCAGGGGCCTGACGACCTCGCCGGCCACCACCCCCACCAGCAGGTACAGCGCCAGCGCCATCCACAGGAAACCGGGCCAGGCGAGGGCGCGCTGCAGCGGGAAGGGGGCGCCGGAGCGTTCGGCGACCAGGGCGCCGACCATCAGCAGCGGCCCGGCGACGAACACCGCCGTGCCGGCGCGGCGGGCCGGGCCCGGACCGCGGGTGGTGTCACGGACCAGGCGGCGCCACACGTACCAGTGCCCGAGCACCAGCACGGCGAGGACGGCCGCCACCAGGAGGACGAGGAGAAGGACCACGCTGCAGTCTCTCCCGCTACGGCGTCCGGCGCAGTGCGCGCAGTCCGCGCAACCCGATGACCCCGATGACCGTCCCCAGTACGAAGGAGACGATCGCCAGCAGCAGGTGCACCCAGAAGTACGCGGTCGGGTGGCCGTCGTCGAAGGCGAGACCGCTGCCGTCCTCGGCCAGGTTCTTGACGAAAGTGATCCAGATGACCCAGCTCCACACCCCGAACGCGAGCAGGAACCAGGAGACCGGGCGGCTGAGTTTCACAATGGCTGACCTTTCGTCACTGGGCCGGGCCCGGGCGACCGGCCGGGGGTCCGGGGGTTGGGCCCCGGATGAGCACGGGATGCGTTCAGTATCGCCGTCCGGGGCCGCGTGCCGCGGCCGGGGTGGGGTGCCGGGCGGGACTTCGGTGTCCGCGGCAGGTACGTTTCCGACCGTGCCCCCACCGAAGAAGGCCACCGGGCGATGCCTGCCGGCCGCCTCCGCCACACTGCTGCTCCTCGCCGCCACCGCGCCCGCGGCGCTCGCGGCGCCGAGTCCCCCCACGAGCCCGACCGCCGCTCCCCCGGCGTTCATGTCGCAGGTGGGCGGTGCCCGGCTCGGGCAGCCCGGGACGCAGGTGAACCTCGCGGCCGGCGTGCCCGTGCTGCCCAAGGACCTCACCGCGCGGTCGTGGATCGTCTCCGACGCCGAGTCCGGCGAGGTCCTCGCCGCCCACGACGCGCACTGGCCGCTGCCCCCGGCGAGCACCCTGAAGATGCTGTTCGCGGACACCCTGCTGCCCCGGTTCCCGAGGACGATGGAGCACAAGGTGGTCCCGTCCGACCTCGCGGGCATGGGCGCCGGTTCGAGCGTGGTGGGGATAAAGGAGAGCCACACCTACTCCGTGCACGATCTGTGGCTCGGGGTCTTCCTGCGCTCGGGCAACGACGCCGTGCACGTGCTGGCCGCGATGAACGGCGGGGTGGACCGGACCGTCCAGGACATGCAGGACCACGCCGACGAGCTGCAGGCCCTGGACACCCACGTGGTCAGCCCGGACGGATACGACGCGCCGGAGCAGCGGTCGTCGGCGTACGACCTGACCCTGTTCGCCCGCTCCGGGCTGCAGAAGAAGGACTTCCGCGAGTACTGCTCCACGGTGTCGGCGAAGTTCGAGTCCGGCGAGATCCGCAACACCAACCGGCTGCTGAGCGGCGACACGGACGTGCCCGTGTACCAGGGCATCGCCGGGGTGAAGAACGGCAACACCACCGACGCGGGCGCCACGTTCACCGGGGTCGCCGAGCGCGACGGCAAGGTGCTGCTGGTCACGGTGATGAACCCGGAGAAACGCGAGCACAACGAGGTCTACAAGGAGACCGCGAAGCTGTTCGACTGGGGTTTCCGGGCGGCCGGGCGGGTGCAGCCGGTGGGCGAGCTGGTGCCGCCGAAGAGCGCGCAGGCCACCTCCCAGCCGGGCGCCACCGCGTCCGCGGGGCCGGCGCACCGGACCGGCGGGGCCGGTACGGAGCCGGTGGCGGGCGCCTCGGGCGGGACCGGCTCCACCGGTGTCGGAACCGCTCTGGCCGTCGCCGGCGGGTTGCTGGTGCTGCTCGGGGGCGGGGTGTTCCTGATCAACCGCCGTTGGCCGCTGCCCGATCTGATGCGGCGCCGGACGCGTTCGTGACCTCGGTGTCCTTGCTCCGCGTCGCCGTCCAGGCGGCGCAGAACAGGACGAGTTTCGCGGTGAAGTTGATCCACAGCAGCAGGGCGACGGGCACACCGAACGCGCCGTACATGCTCTTCGAGGCGACTCCCTGGATATAGCCGCTGAGCAGCAGCTTCAGCAGTTCGAAGCCGATCGCTCCGGTCAGCGCCGCCACCAGGAGGCGGCGGCGCGGGGGTTCGACCCCGGGCAGCAGGGTCAGCACGTAGAGCAGCAGCAGGAAGTCGGCGACCACGGCCACGACGAAGGCGATGACCTGCAGCAGCACATGCCCCCAGCCGTGCCGGTCGAGGCCGAGCTGATCGCTGAGCCGGCCCACCATCGCCGAGGCCACGGTGGAGATGGCGAGGGTGGCCACGACCGCGCCGCCGAGACCGAGCAGGACGCCCGCGTCCTTGACCTTGGCGAGGAAGGGGTTCTCCTCGCTGTCCGGCAGTTCCCACACCGCGCGCAGGCAGTCTCGCACCTGACCCACCCAGCCCATGCCGGTGAACAGCAGCAGGGCACCGGCGATCACCCCCACGGTGCCGGCGTTCGCCACCAGGGACTCGATGTCGAGCTGCTCGGAGATACCGGGGATCTGCTCGGCGATCCTGTCCTGCAGGTCCCTCTGCTGCGACTGGCTGAGCGTGGCGGCGCCGACGGTGGCGGCCAGCGTCAGCAGCGGGAACAGCGCGACGAAGCTGACGAAGGTCATCGCGGCGGCCAGACGCGTCCACTTCACCCGGTCCAGGCGCTCGTACGAACGCCAGGCGTGCGTGGTCATCAGCCGGGTGACGATCGGCCCTATTCCGGGGAGCTTCTTCAGCCAGTCCATGCTGCGTCTCTGCCCGCGCCACCGGGGCCCGATGTCCGGGTGGCGACGGCACTATTGAGTGACATCCCATTAATCACCCGTCCCGCCGAACGGAGTCATGTTCTGTGATCAATCACCCATAAATGGACGATACGGTCACCGGCATGCTCCGCCTCGCACCCCTCCCCCGGTCTCTGCTCGTCCTCGGCGGCACCTCGGAGATCGCGCTCGCCACCGTGCACCGCCTGATCGCCCGCGGCGCCCGGACCGTCCGGCTGGCGGGCCGCCCCTCACCGGAACTGGAGCGGGCCGCAGAGAGCCTGCGCGCACTGGGCGCCGAGGTCCACACCCTCGCCTTCGAAGCCCTCGACCCCGAGTCGCACGAGCCGGTCCTCGGCAAGGTGTTCGCCGAGGACGACATCGACCTGGTGCTGATGGCCTTCGGCATCCTCGGTGACCAGGCCCATGACGAGCGCGACCCGATGCGCGCCGTCCAGGTCGCGCGGACCAACTACACCGGAGCCGTGTCGGCGGGCCTGGTGGCGGCCTGCGCGCTGCAGACCCAGGGCCACGGCTCGCTGGTGGTCCTGTCCTCCGTCGCCGGCGAACGCGCCCGCCGGGTGGACTTCATCTACGGCTCCAGCAAGGCCGGGCTCGACACCTTCGCGCAGGGTCTCGGCGACGCGCTGTACGGCACCGGGGTGCACGTCATGGTCGTACGCCCCGCCTTCGTGGTGACGCGCAGGACGGCCGGCCTGCCCAGGGCGCCGTTCGCCACCACCCCGGAGGCGGTCGCCACGGCCGTCGAACTGGGCCTGCGCCGCCGCTCGGAGACGGTGTGGGTGCCGGGCTTCCTGCGCCCGGTGATGGCGGTCCTGCGGCACGCGCCGCGCACGGTGTTCCGCAGACTGCCCCTCTGAGGGGGCGGGGAGCGGCTACCGGCCGGCGATCGTGCCCTGCTCCAGGCACCCCGCCTGCGGCGGCACCACGGATCCGCCGAACGGGTACTCCCGCAGCTTGCGCCACACACCGTCGGCGCCCTGCTCGTGGAGCGCGAACCCGGTGCACGGCCACTCGGCCTCGAAACCGGCCAGCTCCGCGAAGGCGCGGTCCATCGCCGCCTCGTCGATGCCGTGCGCCACGGTGACGTGCGGGTGGTACGGGAACTGCAGCTCGCGCGGCACGGGCCCGGAGGCGTCGCGGACCCGCTGCTGCAGCCAGGAGCAGTCCTCGGCGCCCTGGACGACGCGCACGTAGACGACCGGCGACAGCGGCCGGAAGGTACCGGTCCCGGACAGCCGCATCGGGAACGGCCGCCCGGCCGCCGCGACCCCTCTCAGATGGGCGTCCACCGCGGGCAGGTCGGCCCCGTCCACCTCGGTCGGCGGCAGCAGGGTGACATGCGAGGGGATGCCGTGAGCCGCGGCGTCGCCGAAGCCCGCGCGCCGCTCCTGGAGCAGGCTGCCGTGAGGCTCCGGGACCGCGATCGACACGCCGATCGTTACGGTCCCCACGTCGTCTCCCCTCGTCGTGTCTGTTTTCTTCTCACCCGTCGGATATGACTGTACGGCTCCCGCCGTCCCGCGGGCAGGCGCGGCGGCAGTGATGTGCAGCGCTCCGCCCGCTCGGGTGCGCGTGCGGCCGTACGCCTCGGTGTGCTCAGTGCTTCGCCGGCAGGAAGCCCACGCGGTCGTACGCCTGCGCGAGCGTCTCGGCGGCCACGGCCCGGGCCTTCTCCGCGCCCTTGGCCAGGACCGAGTCGAGCGTCTCGGGGTCCTCCAGGTACTGCTGGGTGCGCTCCCGGAACGGGGTCACGAACTCCACCATGACGTCGGCGAGGTCCGTCTTGAGCGCGCCGTACATCTTGCCCTCGTAGTCCTTCTCCAGCTCGTCCACCGAGCGGCCGGTGAGGGTGGCGAAGATGGTGAGGAGGTTGGAGACGCCGGGCTTGTTCTCGGTGTCGTAGCGGATCACCGTGTCGGTGTCGGTGACCGCGCTCCTGACCTTCTTCGCCGTCGCCTTCGGCTCGTCGAGCAGGTTGATCAGGCCCTTGGGCGTGGACGCCGACTTGCTCATCTTGACCGTCGGGTCCTGCAGGTCGTAGATCTTCGCCGTCTCCCTGAGGATGTACGGCTTCGGAACGGTGAAGGTCGGGCCGAACCGCCCGTTGAACCGCTCGGCGAGGTCGCGGGTCAGCTCGATGTGCTGGCGCTGGTCCTCACCGACCGGCACCTCGTTGGCCTGGTACAGCAGGATGTCGGCGACCTGCAGGACCGGGTAGGTGAACAGGCCGACGGAGGCACGGTCGGCGCCCTGCTTGGCGGACTTGTCCTTGAACTGGGTCATGCGCGAGGCCTCGCCGAAGCCGGTGAGGCAGTTCATGACCCAGGCGAGCTGGGCGTGCTCGGGGACGTGGCTCTGCACGAAGAGGGTGCACCGGTCCGGGTCGAGGCCGGCGGCCAGCAACTGCGCGGCGGCCAGCCGGGTGTTGGCCCTGAGCTGGGCCGGTTCCTGCGGAACGGTGATCGCGTGCAGGTCGACGACCATGTAGAACGCGTCGTGGGACTCCTGCAGGGCCACCCACTGCCGGACGGCGCCGAGGTAGTTGCCGAGGTGGAACGAGCCCGCGGTGGGCTGGATTCCGGAGAGCACGCGAGGTCGGTCAAGGGCCATGCCCACCATTCTCTCAGGTAACGGGGGGCGATCCGGTAGGGGTGGGCAACAGGTGGGGCGCGATCCGTTCCGCGAGGTGTAACAGGGGGTGGGGCGCGGCGGTGCGGCACGACGCCGCGCGGCGGCCCGGCGTCGTGCCGGGCCGCCGCGCGGGGCCTCGTCAGGGGCCGGTCGGCCTCCGGGGGTCAGCCGAGGTCGACCTCCGGGTACAGCGGGAAGCCCTCGACCAGGTCGGTCGCCCGGCGGGAGATCTCGTCGGCGATCTTGGGGTCGAGGACGTGCTGGGCCTTGGAGGGGGCGCCGGACTTGGTGGTGCCGGGCTCGGTGGTGGTGAGCACGCGGTCGATGAGGCCGGCGACCTCGTCCATCTCGGCCGTGCCGAGCCCCCGGGTGGTCAGGGCGGGGGTGCCGACCCGGATGCCGGAGGTGTACCAGGCGCCGTTGGGGTCGGCCGGGATGGCGTTGCGGTTGGTGACGATGCCGGAGTCCAGCAGGGCCGCCTCGGCCTGGCGGCCGGTGAGCCCGTAGGAGCCGGCCACGTCGATCAGGTTCAGGTGGTTGTCCGTGCCGCCGGTGACCAGGGTGGCGCCGCGGCGCGTCAGGCCCTCGGCCAGGGCGCGGGAGTTGTCGACGATGCGCCGGGCGTAGTCCTGGAAGGAGGGCTGCCGGGCCTCGGCGAGCGCGACGGCCTTGGCGGCCATCACGTGCGGCAGCGGGCCGCCGAGCACCATCGGGCAGCCGCGGTCGACCTGGTCCTTCAGGGAGTCGTCGCACAGGACCATGCCGCCGCGCGGGCCGCGCAGGGACTTGTGGGTGGTCGTGGTGACGATCTGGGCGTGCGGGACCGGATCGAAGTCGCCGGTCAGGACCTTGCCGGCGACCAGGCCCGCGAAGTGGGCCATGTCGACCATCAGGGTCGCTCCGACCTCGTCGGCGATCTCCCGCATGATCCGGAAGTTCACCAGGCGCGGATAGGCGGAGTAGCCGGCCACGATGATCAGCGGCTTGAACTCACGGGCCTGGGCGCGCAGCGCCTCGTAGTCGATCAGACCGGTGGCCGGGTCGGTGCCGTAGGACCGCTGGTCGAACATCTTGCCGGAGATGTTCGGGCGGAAGCCGTGGGTGAGGTGGCCGCCGGCGTCCAGCGACATGCCGAGCATGCGCTGGTTGCCGAAGGCCTGGCGCAGCTCGGCCCAGTCGGCCTCGGTGAGGTCGTTGACCTGGCGGGCGCCGGTCCTCTCCAGGAAGGGGACCTCGACGCGGTCGGCGAGGACGGCCCAGAAGGCGACGAGGTTGGCGTCGATGCCGGAGTGCGGCTGGACGTAGGCGTGCCGGGCGCCGAACAGCTCGCGGGCGTGCTCGGCGGCCAGCGACTCGACGGTGTCCACGTTGCGGCAGCCGGCGTAGAAGCGGCGGCCGACGGTGCCCTCGGCGTACTTGTCGCTGAACCAGTTGCCCATCGTCAGCAGGGTGGCCGGGGAGGCGTAGTTCTCGGAGGCGATCAGCTTGAGCATCGCGCGCTGGTCGGTGACCTCCTGGCCGATGGCGTCGGCGACCCGCGGTTCGACCGTGCGGATGACGTCGAGTGCGGCACGGAAGGCCGTGGACTCGGTGGAGAGGGACTTCTGCTCTGGCATGGGGACCTCCGGACGGTGTGCGTTCAGCGTTCACGTTCGGCCCAGGCGCACGGCACTTTTTCCCGTTCGGGCCGCTCCCCGATGGTCCGTCCCATCCCTGCGCGCCAGTCACGACCCGCTGATCAGCCTACCGGGCGCGCCGGAACGGAGAGATCCCGCGTCCACCATGCGAGCGAGGATAGGAAGGGGGCCACCGTCGTGTCCGGGAGAGTCACCGTCGTATCCGGGAGATGCCGTGCCCACTGCCGAAGACCTCATCGCCGCCGCCGACGCGCACAGCGCGCCCACCTACCATCCGCTGCCGGTCGTCGTGGCCACGGCCGAGGGGGCCTGGCTGACGGACGTGGCGGGGCGCCGGTATCTGGACCTGCTGGCCGGGTACTCCGCGCTGAACTTCGGGCACCGCAACCGGCGCCTCGTCGAGGCGGCCGAGCGGCAGCTCGCGCGGGTGACGCTGACGTCCCGCGCCTTCCACCACGACCGGTTCGCGGCCTTCTGCACCGAGCTGGCCGAGCTGTGCGGCATGGAGATGGTGCTGCCCATGAACACCGGCACGGAGGCCGTGGAGAGCGCGGTGAAGACGGCCCGGAAGTGGGGCTACCGGGTGAAGGGGGTGCCCGCGGAGATGGCGAAGGTGGTGGTCGCGGGCGGCAACTTCCACGGGCGGACGACGACGGTGATCAGCTTCTCGACCGATCCGGAGGCCCGGGCGGACTTCGGCCCGTACACGCCGGGGTTCGAGATCGTGCCGTACGGGGACCTCACCGCGATGCGGCGGGCGCTCACCGAGAACACCGTCGCCGTCCTGCTGGAGCCGATCCAGGGGGAGTCGGGAGTGATCGTGCCCCCGGCCGGCTATCTGGCCGGGGTGCGGGAGCTGACCCGGGAGCGCAACGTGCTCTTCGTCGCCGACGAGATCCAGTCGGGGCTGGGGCGGACCGGGCGGACCTTCGCGTGCGAGCACGAGGGTGTGGTGCCGGACGTGTACGTGCTGGGCAAGGCGCTGGGCGGCGGGATCCTGCCGGTGTCGGCGGTGGTGTCCAGCTCCGACGTGCTGGGGGTCTTCCGGCCCGGCGAGCACGGGTCGACGTTCGGCGGGAACCCGCTGGCCTGCGCGGTGGCGCTGGAGGTGATCGCGATGCTGCGGACCGGCGAGTACCAGGCCCGGGCGGCCGAACTGGGCGAGCGGCTGCACCGGCGGCTGCGCGGACTGCTCGGCACGGGCCCGGTGACGGCGGTGCGCGGGCGCGGGCTGTGGGCGGGGGTGGACGTCGCGCCGCGGGCCGGTACCGCGCGCCAGGTGTCGGAACGGCTGATGGAGCGGGGCGTGCTGGTGAAGGACACCCACGGCTCGACGGTCCGCATCGCGCCGCCGCTGGTCATCTCCGAGGAGGACCTCGACTGGGGCGTCGAACGGCTGGAGGCCGTGCTGGGAGAGCACGGCCGGGGGTAGGTCACCGGTGTCGCGCCCGCGGGGTGCGGTTCCGGATCGCTGCGGGGGCCGCGCTGCGCCTGCCGCTTCCGCGTCCGCACCCGCGCATGGTCGAGGGGCGGGCCCGTGACGAACAGCGTGCGGTCGCCGGTGCGGACGCGGGCGGCGATGGCGCTGTTCAGGCCCGCGTTGACGGTGCCGGAGCCGGTCACGGGGCCGCCGGCCTTCTCGATGAGCCGCCGCACGGTGTCCGGAAGCCGGGTCAGGCGCCCGGTGGGCGATGACTCTCCTGTCGGGGTCGGGGCGCGGCACCGGCGCGGTTGGGGAAGGCGCCGGGCGTGGCGCCGGCCTGAGCCCCCCTCCCGCCGGGTCGGGGCCGCTACCGGGCCGGGAGCGCTCCGCATCGGGTCCGCATCGGGTCCGCGAGCGGGGCGGGCCCTCCGGGCGACGCGGCGCTCGTCTCACGGCAGCACCCGGCACAGTGCCTCCAGCGCGCCCGCCCACGCGCTGTCCGACGGCGTCCCGTACCCGACGACCAGCGCGTCGGCCGGTTCGGCGACGGCTTCGGGGTGCCGGTGGAAGGACAGCCCGTGCAGGGCCAGGCCCTGCCAGGTCGCGGCCTGCACCACCGGCTGTTCGCTGCCGGGCGGCAGCCGCAGCACCGCGTGCAGCCCCGCCGCGATCCCGGTGACCCGGACGCCGGGCGCGCGCTCGGCGACGGCGGCGGCGAGGGCGTCGCGCCGGCGCCGGTAGCGCAGCCGGGCGGAGCGGACGTGCCGGTCGTAGGCGCCGGAGGTGAGGAACTCGGCCAGGGTGAGCTGGTCCAGCGCGCCCACGGTGTCGATCCGGCCCTTGGCGGCGGCCGCCTCCTCCACCAGGGAGGGCGGCAGTACCATCCAGCCCAGCCGGAGGCCGGGGGCGAGGGACTTGCTGGTGGTGCCGAGGTGGACGACCCGGCCGGGGTCCAGGCCCTGGAGGGCCCCGACGGGCTGGCGGTCGTAGCGGAACTCGCCGTCGTAGTCGTCCTCCAGGACCAGGGCGCCGGTGCGCCGCGCCCACTGCACCACCGCCGTCCGGCGGTCGGGGTGCAGGGCGGTGCCCATCGGGAACTGGTGGGCGGGCGTGAGGAGTACGGCTCCCTCGCCGGTCAGCGCGCCTGTGTCGGTGCCCAGTTCGTCGTACGGCAGGGCGGGTGTCGCGAGACCCGCGTCGCGCAGCAGGCTCCAGTGGGCGTCGAGCCCGTAGGACTCCACCGCCACCGACCGCACCCCGCGGGCCCGCAGCAGGGTGCCGAGGACGCGCAGGGCGTGCGAGAAGCCGGCGGTGACCACGATCGTCTCGGGGTCGGCGCGGACGCCCCGGACACGGGCGAGGTAGCCGGCCAGGGCGGTGCGCAGTTCGGGTCGGCCGCGCGGGTCGCCGTAGCCGAGGGCGTCGAGGGGAGCGCCGGCCAGGGCGCGGCGGGCGGCCTTGAGCCACTCGGCGCGCGGGAAGGCGGCGAGGTCGGGGGTGCCGGGGACGAGGCTGAGCGCCGGGCGGCCCGTCGGGCGCCGCCGGGGCGCTTGCGCCGGTGGGATCACCGCCCGCTCCGCGACCCGGGTGCCGGAGCCCTGCCGGGCGGTCAGCCAGCCCTCGGCGACCAGGTCGGTGTAGGCCTCGGCGACGGTGTTGCGGGCGACGCCGAGGTCACCGGCGAGGGAGCGGGAGGACGGCAGCCGGGTGCCGGGGGCGAGGCGGCCGGTGCGGACCGCGTCCCGCAGGGCGTCGGTCAGACCGCGGCGCAGCCCACTGGTCCCGGCCGGTTCCAGATGCAGGTCCACGCCGAGATTGGCCCAGGAATTCGCCATGGAAATGGACCATACTCCTGGGCTGACCCGCTCCTAGGGTCGAAGCATGAGCAGCACACAGGAAACCCTCGGATACGCCGTCGAACACGCCCCGCGCCTGGAGTGGGCCCGGCACACGCCCGAGGTCTACAAGGCGATGATCCGCCTGGACGCCGCCGCCGGGCAGGGCCTGGACCCCAAGCTGTACGAGCTGGTGAAGATCCGCGCCTCCCAGCTCAACCACTGCGCCTTCTGCCTCGACATGCACACCAAGGACGCGCTCGCGGCGGGCGAGAGCGTGGAGCGGATCGTGCAGCTCGCCGCCTGGGAGGAGTCCCGGCACTTCTACACGGAGAAGGAGCTGGCGGCGATCGAGCTGACCGAGGCGGTCACCGTGCTGACCGACGGCTTCGTGCCGGACGAGGTGTACGACCGGGCCGCCGGGCAGTTCGAGGAGGCCGAGCTGGCCCGGTTGATCGCCGCGATCACGGTGATCAACGCGTGGAACCGCTTCGGCGTGACGAGCCGGATGGCCCCCGGCCACTACCGGCCGGGGCAGCACGGTTGATCGTTCCTCCCAGGACGACCACCGCGCTCGCGTCCACCGCTCGTCCGGGGCACCGGCACGCGGTGGACCGCCGCCCGGGCCGCCGACCCGCCGGGTGCCGGGGGACCGCCCCGGCACCCGGCGTCACCCGCTCAGCTCGGCAGCCACTTCTTCCAGACGGACGGGTGGCTGTCCACCCACTTCTTGGCCGCGTCCTGCGGACTCAGCTTCTGGTCGGCGATCATCAGGGAGACCTCGTTCTGGTCGTCGGTCGTCCACTTGAACTTCTTCAGGAACGCCGCCGCCTCGCCACCGGACTCGGCGAAGCCGGCGTTGAGGTACTTCTGCAGCGGGGTGTGCGGGTAGGCACAGGTGATCTTGGCCGTGTCCGCGTCGCAGCCCTCCTTGTACGGCGGCAGCTCGACCTCCGTCATGGGGATCTTCTTGAACAGCCACTGCGGCGCGTACCAGTACGTCAGGAAGGGCTTCTTCTCCTTGGCGAACTGTTTCAACTGGGTGATCTGCGCCGCCTCGGAACCGGCGAAGACCACCTTGTAGTCGAGCCCCAGGTTCTTCACCAGCGCCTTGTCGTTGGTGACGTAGGACGGGGAGCCGTCCATCAGCTGGCCCTTGCCGCCGCTCTCCGCGGTGCGGAAGAGGGAGGCGTACTTGTTCAGGTTGTGCCAGTCGGTGATGTCCGGGTGCTGCTTGGCCAGGTAGGTGGGCACGTACCAGCCGATGTGGCCGGTGACGCCCAGACCTCCGCCGGGCGCGATCGTCTTCTTGTCCTCGACGTACCGCTTCTCCTGGTCCGGGTGGCCCCAGTCCTCCAGGATGGCGTCGACCCGGCCCTGGCTGAGCGCGTCCCAGGCGGGCACCTCGTCGACCTGGACGGTGTCGACGCGGTAGCCCAGCTCGTGCTCCAGCAGGTACTGGGCGACGGCCACGTTGGACTGCGCCCCCACCCAGGACTGCACGGACAGGGTGACCGTCTTCGCGCCCTGGGCGTTGGCGAAGGGCGAGGTCTGCTTGGTCATGTCGGCGGCGCCACAGCCGGTGAGCAGTGACAGCGCCGCCGCTCCGGCGGCGATCATCGCCGGCCTGCGGGTGAGCTTCATGTCAGGCCCCCTTCGTCGTACGGCGTTCGGTGGGCTGCGTCACCCGGTCGAGCATCAGGCCGAGGCAGACGATGGCCGCACCGGCCACCAGACCGGTCGCGAGGTCGCCCTGGGCGAGGCCGAAGACCACGTCGTAACCGAGCGCACCGCCGCCGACCAGACCGCCGACGACGACCACGGCGAGCACCAGCACCAGGGCCTGGTTGACCGCGAGCAGGATCGCCGGCCGGGCCAGGGGCAGTTGCACCTGACGGAGCTGCTGCGCGGTGGTGGCACCCATCGACCGCGCGGACTCCAGTGCCGCCGGGTCGACCCTGCGCAGCCCCTGGCTCGTGATCCGGACGACCGCGGGCAGGGCGTAGACCACGGCGGCGGCCGCGGCGGGCGCGCGGCCCACACCGAACAGCGCCACCACCGGAATCAGGTAGACGAACTGCGGCATGGTCTGGAAGACGTCCAGCACCGGCCGCAGCATCCGTTCCGTCCGGGCGCTGCGGGCGGTCGCGATCGCCACGGCGAATCCGAGCACCAGGGTGACGGCCACCGCGGCGAGCACCTGGGACAGCGTGTCCAGCGAGGGCTTCCAGACGCCGAGCACACCGATGGCCGCCATCGCGAGCACGGCCGTCAGGGCGGTGCGCCAGGTACCGATCAGCCAGGCCAGGGCGGCGACGATCAGCAGCAGACCCCACCAGGGCAGCCACCACAGGCCGGCCCGGATCGGGTCGAGCACCCAGGTGGTGAAGTGAGCGGCCCAGTCCGCGGTGCCGCCGACGACGGGCACACCCGTGTACAGGTGATCGACCATCCAGTCCTTGGCCGTGTTCACCGGTCCCGCGATCTCCGTGACCCACGAGTCCGGCCAGTTCAGGGCGCCGGCCAGGTGCCCCACCACGACCACGGCCGCCAGCACGGCGGCGGGCACCGCCCAGCGGGCCGGCCCGCTGCCGTGCTCGGCCCCGGTGCCCATGCGGTCGCCCGCGGCGGCGGTGATCCGGTCCAGGACGACGGCCAGCAGCACGATCGGGATGCCGGCCGCCAGCGCGGCGCCGACGTCGACGGAGGCCAGCGCCTGGTAGACGCGGTCACCGAGACCGCCCGCACCGATCAGGGACGCGATGACGGCCATCGACAGGGCCATCATGATCGCCTGGTTGACGCCGAGCATGATCTCCTTGCGGGCCAGCGGAATGCGCGCGGTCAGCAGCCGCTGCCGGCGGGTGGCGCCGAGCGATTCGGCCGCCTCCAGCACGCCGCCGTCGGCGTTGCGCAGTCCGAGCGCCGTCAGCCGGGCCATCGGCGGGGCGGCGTAGATCACGGTGGCCAGCACGGCGGCCGGCACACCGATGCCGAAGATCAGCACGACCGGCAGCAGGTAGGCGAAGGCCGGGAGCACCTGCATGGTGTCCAGCACCGGCCGGAGCGCGCGGTTGACACGGTCCGACAGGCCGGCCCCGAGGCCGAGCACGACACCCACCACGACGGAGGCGAGCACCGCGATCACCATCAGGGCAAGCGTCTGCATGGTCGGCACCCACATGCCGAGCACGCCGCAGGCGAGCAGCGCGACGACGGTGCCGAGCGCGAGGCGCACCCCGGCCGTGCGCCAGGCCACGAGCGCGGCCAGCGCGGTGACACCCGCCCAGCCGATGCCGAGCAGCAGCAGGTAGACGGCGCGGACCGAGAGCACGACGGCGTTGCTGATGTACCCGAAGAAGTAGGTGAACAGCGGGCTGGTGTCGCGGTTGTCGATGATCCAGTCACTGGTCCGGGCCAGCGGCGCGGACACGTCCACGGTCAGGGCCTGCGGCCAGGCGCCCGCGCCCCACTGCGCCGTGACCAGCGGGCCCAGGACGGCTGCGATGAGCGCGAGGACCAGGAGTTTGCGGACGGCCGGGCGCGCGAGGACCTCCAGCGGGCCGACACGCGGAGTCGGGACGGTGACGGTACTCACTCAGACCGCCTCCTTGAACTGCTCCGTCCCGGCCACTACACCGAGAAGGCGTTCGTGGTCCACGACGCCCATGCAGCGTCCCTCCTCGACGACACAGGCCGCCCTGCCGCTGTCGGCGACGACCTTGATCGCGTCGGCGACGACCGTGTCCGGGCCGAGGGCACCCGGGTGCTCCTCGCCGCCGCAGCCCCCGGGGCGCATGGCGGTGCGCACGGTCATGACCTGCTCGCGCGGGATGTCCCGGACGAATTCGCGCACGTAGTCGTCGGCGGGCGAGCCGACGATCTCCTCGGGCGTGCCGAGCTGCACCACACGGCCGTCCCGCATGAGCGCTATTCGGTCGCCGACGCGCAGCGCCTCGCTCAGGTCGTGGGTGATGAAGACCATGGTGCGCCCCTCCTCGTGGTGCAGGCGGATGACCTCCTCCTGCATGTCCCGCCGGATCAGCGGGTCGAGGGCGCTGAAGGGCTCGTCGAAGAGCAGCACCTCGGGATCGACGGCGAGGGCGCGGGCCAGGCCCACGCGCTGCTGCTGGCCTCCGGAGAGCTGGTCCGGCCGGCGTTGCTCCATGCCTTCCAGGCCGACCTTGGCGACGACCTCGGCGGCGCGTTCGCGCCGCTCGGCCTTGCCCACACCCTGGATCTCCAGGCCGTAGGCGACGTTGTCGAGTACGGAGCGGTGCGGCAGCAGACCGAAGTGCTGGAAGACCATGGCGGCCCGGTGACGGCGCAGCTCGCGCAGTCTGACCTTGTCCATGGCGCGCACGTCCTCGCCGTCGATGGCGATGGTGCCGGCGGTCGGCTCGATGAGCCGGGTCAGACAGCGCACGAGGGTGGACTTGCCGGAGCCGGACAGGCCCATGACGACGAAGACCTCGCCCTTGCGCACGTCGAAGGAGACGTCCCGGACGGCGGCCGTGCAGCCGGTGCGGGAGCGCAGGTCGGCCGGGTCGAGGGAGCTGAGCTCCGGATCGCCCGGGACGCGGTCGGCCTTGGGGCCGAACACCTTCCACAGTCCGTCGACCGAGAAGACGGGGGCATCGGTGGCGGGCGGCTTACGGGTGGGAACAGTGAGCGTCATCGCGCGTCACCTCCGATCAGATCGACGGCCTTCTCTCCGACCATGAGCACTCCGATCATCGGGTTGACCGCCGTCATGGTCGGGAAGACGGAGGCGTCGGCGATACGGATGCCGTGGAGGCCGCGAATGCGCAGCTCCGGGTCGACGACGGCGAGCGGGTCGTCGGCGGCGCCCATGCGGCAGGTACCCGCCGGGTGGTAGACGGTGTGCGCGACCTTGCGGGCGTACTCGCTCAGTTCGGCGTCGTCCTGGACGTCCGGGCCGGGGCAGACCTCGCGCTTGAGCCAGCCGGCCAGGGGCTCGGCCTTGGCGATCTCGCGGGCGATGCGGATGCCGTCGACGAGGGTCCGCGCGTCGTAGTCGTCCTCGTCGGTGAAGTAGCGGAAGTCCAGGGCGGGCTTCACGGACGGGTCCGCGCTGGTGAGGTAGAGGCGGCCGCGGCTCTTGGGCTTGGGGATGTTCGGGGTCATCGAGACGCCGAACTCCGGCCGCTGGTAGCCCAGTCGCTCCGGATTGTCGGTGAACGGGATCTGGTAGAAGTGGAACATCAGGTCCGGGCCCTGGTGTTCGGGGTCGCGGCGTACGAACAGGCCCGCGTCGGAGTCCATCGCGGAGTTCTCCGGGATCGGCCCGTTCGTCTCCCAGACGATCACCGACTCGGGGTGGTCGAGCAGGTTCTCGCCGACGCCGGGCAGGTCGTGCGCGACGGGGATGCCGAGCGCCTCCAGGTCCTTGCGCGGGCCGATGCCGGAGTGCATCAGCAGGCGGGGCGAGTCGACGGCGCCCGCGCACAGCACGACCTCGTTGCGGGCCCGTACCAGCAGTTCCTCGCCGTCCTTGGTGCGCACGTGCACGCCCTCGGCGCGGGTGCCGGCCAGTTCGAGCTTGTACGCCCAGGTCTCCAGCAGGACGTGGAGGTTGGGGCGTTCGTCCATGACCGGGTGCAGGTACGCCACCGACGCGGAGGAGCGCTTGTTGTTCTCGGGGTGGTAGGCCAGGTCGAAGAAGCCGACGCCCTCGGTGAACGGCTTCTTGTTGAAGCCCTCGACGCGCGGGACGCCGAGCGCCTCCTGCGCGGCGTCGACGAAGTCGCGCGCGATGGCGTTGCGGTCCTTCTCGTCGACGGAGACGATGTTGTTCTTCAGGCGGGCGAAGTAGGCCTCCATCGGCACGGCGCCCCAGCCCTTGGCGCCGGCCTCCTCCCACTCGTCCCAGTCGGACGGGAGCGGCTTGAAGGAGATGAGGGTGTTGTGCGAGGAGCAGCCGCCCAGCACCCGCGCCCGGCTGTGCCGGATGTGCGAGTTGCCGCGGGGCTGTTCGGTGGTCGGGTAGTCGTAGTCGAGTTCACCGCCGAGCAGGCCCATCCAGCGGCGGAGCGTCAGCACGTCGTCGCGGTCGACGTCGCTGGGGCCGCCCTCGATGACGGCGACGGTCACGTCGGGGTTCTCCGTCAGCCGTGCGGCGATGACGGAGCCGGCCGTTCCGCCGCCTACGACGACGTAGTCGAATTCTTGGGTGTGATCGGGCATCGGGTGGTTACTCCTGGGGGGTGGGAAGTTCAGGGTGCGGGAAACGGTTCGCCGGCGGGGCGTGTGGGGGCTCAGCCGGCGAACCAGCGCACCGGCTTCGGCGCCAGGTTCTGGTAGACGTGCTTGGTCTCCCGGTACTCGGCGAGGCCGGCGGGGCCGAGTTCACGGCCGGTACCGCTCTTGCCGAAGCCGCCCCACTCCGCCTGCGGCAGGTAGGGGTGGAAGTCGTTGATCCAGACGGTGCCGTGGCGCAGCCGTCCCGCGACACGCCGGGCGCGGCCCGCGTCGGCGGTCCAGACGGCGCCCGCGAGCCCGTACTCGGTGTCGTTGGCGAGCGCCACCGCCTCCTCCTCGGTGCGGAAGGTCTCGACGGTGAGGACCGGTCCGAACACCTCCTCGCGCACCACGCGCATCTCGCGGTGGCAGGCGTCGAGGACGGTCGGCTCGTAGAAGTAGCCGCTCTCCGGCCGGGTCCCGGACGGCTCGGGACGCTTGCCGCCGCAGCGCAGCACCGCGCCCTCCTCGAGCGCGGAGGCGACGTACGACTCGACCTTGGCGCGCTGCTGCGCGGAGACGAGCGGGCCGCACTCGACGCCGTCCTCGGTGCCCCGGCCGAGCTTGATCCGCTCGGCGCGGCGGGCGAGTTCGGTGACGAAGCGGTCCCGGACGGACTCCTCGACGATCAGCCGGCCGCCCGCCGAGCAGACCTGGCCGCTGTGGATGAAGGCGGCGTTGAGGGCCTGGTCGACGGCGGTGTCGAAGCCCTCCTCGGTGGCGCAGGCGTCGGCGAAGACCACGTTGGGGTTCTTGCCGCCGAGTTCGAGGGCGACCTTCTTGACGGTGGGAGCGGCGGCCTGGGCGACCTTGGTGCCGCTGACCAGGCCACCGGTGAAGGAGACGAGGTCGACGTCGGGGTGCTCGGCGAGCCGGGCGCCCACGGTGTGACCGGGGCCGGTGACCAGGTTGGCGACGCCGTCGGGCAGTCCGGCCTCACGGAGCAGGTCGATCAGCGCGATGGTCGTCATCGGGGTGATCTCGCTGGGCTTGATCACGAAGGTGTTGCCGGCCGCGAGCGCGGGGGCGACCTTCCAGCTCGCCTGGAGCAGCGGGTAGTTCCAGGGGGTGATCAGCGCACAGACACCGACCGGTTCGTGGACGACGACGCTGTGGATGTCGGGTGAGCCCGCGTCGACGACCCGGCCGGGGGCCTCGCCCGCGACCAGGTCGGCGAAGTAGCGGAAGGCGTCGGCGACGCAGTCGATGTCGACGCGGCCCTCCTCGACGGTCTTGCCCGCGTCCCGGCTCTCCAGCAGGCCGAGTTCCTCGCGGTCGCGCACGAGGAGGTCGGCGACGCGGCGCAGCAGCGCGGCGCGCTCGGTGACCGGCGTGCCGGGCCAGGGGCCGTGGTCGAAGGCCTGCCGGGCGGCCGCCACCGCACGTTCCGCGTCCTTCTCGTCGCCCTCCGCGACCAGGGCGAACCGCCGGGCGTCCGCGGGGTCGAGGATCTCGCGCGTGGCACCGGAGGCCGCTGCCAGCCACTCCCCTCCCACGTGGATGGTCGCCTGGTCCTGTCGTTCCGTTGTGTCCGCCATGATCGGTGTTGCCTTCCGTTCCTGTTCGATTCCCATGTGTCACGCAGGCGGCGTGCTCAGAGACCGTCGCCGCCTGCCCACAACCCGGGGATGTATGCCTGATCAGCGGCCTGTAGTGCGCGGCGTCACTGAAAATTCATACGAAAACGGACAGAAACAGGTTATTTAGTACGGTGCGCTCAGTCCATAGGCGCGTCACAGCCCGTATCGGGCGGGCAGAATCCGCTCAGCGCGGTGTCGAGCAGTTCCAGCTCGTCGTCGCCGCCGTCCTTGTCGGGCCCGTAGGCGGCGACGGCGTAGATGCGCCCGTCCAGGGCCGTGAAGCGCTCGTCGTAGACATGCCAGCCGCCGACGTCCGGTTCGCCCTTGATGCTGTCGGCCAGGTACTCCATCCGTGAGCCGACGAAGTCGCCCTCGTCCAGATCGAGCAGGGAGAGCTTCCTGAAACCCGGCGGCTTGGCGGTTCCGTCGGACAGGTACAGCTCGAACGAGTCGTTCGGGGAGGCCTCCGCCACCTGGTAGATCTGCAGCCGGTGCCGCTGGTCCGGACTGCGGTAGTTGACGATCCTGATGCCGTAGGAGGAGGGCAGCGAGGACCGCGACCAGCCCTTGGGGCGCGCGATCCGGAAGCCCTCGTCGTCGTCGTACGACTCCCAGTCCGCGGGCAGCGGGCTCGCCGGGGCGGAGGGGGTGGCCGTGTCCCGCGCGGGGGACGCGGAGCCGGACGGGTCGCCGGACGGCACCGGGGAGTCCGTGACCGCGGAGGCGCCGGGCGAGCCGGCCGCCGGAGCGGGCCGGTCATGGTCCCCGGACCCGACCACGTAGGTCAGGACGAGGCTCGCGGCGACCCCGACCGCGGCGGCTCCCACGACGACGGACCAGACCGTTCTCCGGCTGAGCCCGCCGGGCCGCGCGGGGGCCGGGCCGGGAGGCACGGACCACTCGGGCGAGGACCAGCCCGCCCCGCCGCCACCCGCCTCGGGGCCGGTCGGCGCACCCGGT
>NZ_JALLIN010000043.1 GCF_023630175.1 Streptomyces cellostaticus
CGGCCCGGTCCGCCCCCGCGGCGGCCGTCCCGGCCTCGGACGGGCCGCCGGGCTCCCGCGCGCCCGCCGTCCCCCGTGCCGGCCGCCCCGGCCACGGATCACCGGTCAGGGCCTCGGCGAGCCGGTTCAGTTGCTCCCTGAGCACCGCCACGTCCGCCTCGGCCGAGCGGTGGGCGGCGAGGAGGGCGGGGTCGTCGTGGGCGTCCGGCGGCAGGGGGGCGCCCGTGATCGCGGCCATCAGGGCGTCCATGCCGCCGTGCTCCCCCGTGTCCTCGTGTCCGGCGGGCATCTCACACCACCTCGTCCTCGTGCAGTCGCCGGCGCAGGGCCCGGACCGCCGCGTGCAGCCGGCTCTTGACCGTGCCCTCGGCAACGCCGAGTTCCTCGGCGATGCCGCGCACCGGCAGGTCGGCGAAGAAGCGCAGGATCAGGACCTGGCGCTGGGCGTCGGGCAGTTCGTCCAGGCCCCGGGCGACGGCGAGGGACAGCACGCTGGTCTCCTCGCCCGACGGGTGGGCCGGCTCGCCCAGGGCAGCCAGCCGCTCCCCCAGCCGCTCCTGGCGCCGCCTGGCCCGGTGCCAGTCCATGGCGAGGTTGGAGGCGACCACCGCCGCCCACGCCGACACGTCCCGTGGCGCCTCGCGCCCGCTCGCGGCCCGTTCCAGCAGCCGCAGGCGGACCTGCTGCACCCCGTCCGGCAGGTCCGCCTGCGGCACCCCGCCGAGCGCGAGCACCGCCCGCACCCGGCGTTCCTGGGCCGCGTCCAGCGGGTCCCCGCCGGTGCTGTCCGCACCGGCGTACACCCCCTGGTCGCGGCGCGCCCCTCCGCGCAGCACAGGCCACCCCCTCCCGCGTCTGCCCCTACGACGCACGAGGGGGTGGAAACGTTCGGCCGGGATCCGGGGACCCGAGAGGCGTACGTCACACCGCCGTGTGGGCGGAGCGTCGGTGGGCAGGGGCGGCCACAGCACAGCTTCCGGCGCGGGACCGCCGCCGGGGAAACATCTGCAGCTCAGCGCGGTGTACGACGGAGGTCCGGAACCGGACGCCGGGTGGTCGTGTCCCTTCTTCGTGGGCGGGCACCGCAATGAAGTGGACAGGTGGACCGGGACTGGCCGCATGATGGAAAGGCCCCGGTCACGCGAAGGCAAGCAGCAACAGAGACACAGAGGGAGTCGCCGTGAGGGTCGGAATCGTCGGAGCCACCGGTCAGGTCGGCACGGTCATGCGCAGGATCCTCACGGAGCGGAACTTCCCGGTCACCGAGCTGCGCCTGTTCGCCTCGGCCCGCTCGGCCGGGACCGTGCTGGACGGCGTGACGGTGGAGGACGCGGCGGCCGCCGACTACTCCGGCCTGGACATCGTGCTCTTCTCCGCGGGCGGCGCGACCTCCAGGGCGCTGGCCGAGAAGGTCGCCGCCCAGGGCGCCGTGGTGATCGACAACTCCTCGGCCTGGCGCCGCGACCCCGAGGTCCCGCTGGTGGTCGCCGAGGTGAACCCGCACGCCATCGCCGACCGGCCCAAGGGCATCATCGCCAACCCGAACTGCACCACGATGGCCGCGATGCCGGTCCTGAAGCCGCTGCACGAGGAGGCGGGCCTCGAGGCGCTGGTCGTCGCCACCTACCAGGCGGTGTCCGGCTCCGGCCTCGCGGGCGTGGCCGAGCTGCACGGCCAGGTGCAGAAGGTGGCCGCCGAGGCCGACAGGCTGACCCACGACGGTGCGGCGGTCGACTTCCCCGAACCGCAGGTCTACAAGCGCCCCATCGCCTTCAACGTGCTCCCGCTGGCGGGCTCCATCGTCGACGACGGTCTCAACGAGACCGACGAGGAGCAGAAGCTGCGCAACGAGTCCCGCAAGATCCTGGAGATCCCGGCCCTGAAGGTCTCCGGCACCTGCGTGCGCGTCCCGGTCTTCTCCGGCCACTCCCTCCAGGTCAACGCCCGTTTCGCCCGGCCGCTCAGCCCGGAGCGGGCGACCGAGCTGCTCGCGGGCGCGCCGGGCGTCGCCCTCTCCGACATCCCGACCCCGCTGCAGGCGGCCGGCCAGGACCCGTCGTACGTCGGGCGCGTCCGCAGCGACGAGACGGTGGACAACGGCCTGGCGCTGTTCGTCTCCAACGACAACCTCCGCAAGGGCGCCGCGCTGAACGCGGTCCAGATCGCGGAACTGGTGGCGGCCGAGCTCTCCGAGAAGTAGGCGCACCCGGTGCGAAAGGGGCGGTCGCGGGCGTGTGACCGCCCCTTTCGCCTGCCCGGGCTCATCGCTTTCCGCGTGGCCGCCATGGAAGGATGGCGCAACCCACACATAACGAGGAGATGACCGCGTGCCTGGCACAAACCTGACTCGCGAAGAGGCGCGGCAGAGGGCGAAGCTGCTCACCGTTGACTCGTACGAGATCGATCTCGACCTCTCCGGCGCGCAGGAGGGCGGCACCTACCGGTCCGTGACCACGGTGCGCTTCGACGTGGCGACCAGGGGCGCCACGTCCTTCATCGACCTGGTGGCCCCGGCCGTCCACGAGGTGACGCTGAACGGGGACGCGCTCGACCCCGCCGAGGTGTTCGCGGACTCCCGCATCGCGCTGCCCGACCTGCTCGACGGGCGCAACATCCTGCGCGTGGTCGCCGACTGCGCCTACACCAACACCGGCGAGGGCCTGCACCGCTTCGTGGACCCGGTGGACGAGCAGGCCTATCTGTACACCCAGTTCGAGGTGCCGGACGCCCGCCGGGTCTTCGCCTCGTTCGAGCAGCCCGACCTGAAGGCGACCTTCCAGTTCACCGTGAAGGCGCCGGAGGGCTGGACGGTCATCTCCAACTCGCCGACGCCGGAGCCCCAGGAGAACGTCTGGGTCTTCGAGCCGACCCCGCGCATCTCGTCGTACATCACGGCGCTGATCGTCGGCCCGTACCACTCGGTGCACAGCGTGTACGAGCGGGACGGGCAGAGCGTGCCGCTCGGCATCTACTGCCGTCCCTCGCTGGCCGAGTTCCTCGACTCGGACGCCATCTTCGAGGTCACCCGGCAGGGGTTCGACTGGTTCCAGGAGAAGTTCGGGCTGGCGTACCCGTTCGAGAAGTACGACCAGCTCTTCGTGCCCGAGTTCAACGCCGGTGCGATGGAGAACGCGGGCGCGGTCACCATCCGCGACCAGTACGTCTTCCGGTCCAAGGTGACCGACGCCGCGTACGAGGTGCGCGCCGAGACGATCCTGCACGAGCTGGCCCACATGTGGTTCGGCGACCTGGTCACCATGGAGTGGTGGAACGACCTGTGGCTGAACGAGTCGTTCGCCACGTACACCTCCATCGCCTGCCAGGCCGCGGCACCCGGCTCCCGCTGGCCGCACGCGTGGACGACGTTCGCGAACTCCATGAAGACCTGGGCCTACCGGCAGGACCAGCTCCCCTCCACGCACCCGATCATGGCCGACATCCGTGACCTGGACGACGTGCTCGTCAACTTCGACGGCATCACGTACGCCAAGGGCGCCAGCGTGCTCAAGCAGCTCGTCGCGTACGTCGGCGAGGACGAGTTCTTCAAGGGCGTGCAGGCCTACTTCAAGCGGCACGCGTACGGCAACACGCGCCTGTCCGACCTGCTGGGCGCCCTGGAGGAGACCTCCGGCCGCGATCTGAAGACCTGGTCGAAGCAGTGGCTGGAGACGGCCGGCATCAACGTGCTGCGCCCGGAGGTCGTGACGGACGCGGAGGGTGTCATCACCTCCTTCGCCGTCCGCCAGGAGGCCCCGGCGCTGCCCGCCGGCGCCCAGGGCGAGCCGGTGCTGCGCCCGCACCGCATCGCGATCGGCCTGTACGACCTGGACGGCAGCGGCAAGCTGGTGCGCACCGACCGGATCGAGCTGGACGTCGACGGCGAGCTGACGGCCGTGCCACAGCTCTCGGGCCGGCCCCGGCCCGCCGTCGTGCTGCTCAACGACGACGACCTGTCGTACGCGAAGGTCCGGCTGGACGAGGAGTCGCTGCGGACCGTCACCGAGCACCTCGGCGACTTCGAGGCGTCCCTGCCGCGCGCCCTGTGCTGGGCCTCGGCCTGGGACATGACCCGCGACGCCGAGCTGGCCACCCGGGACTACCTGTCGCTGGTGCTGTCCGGCATCGGCAAGGAGTCCGACATCGGTGTCGTGCAGTCGCTGCAGCGCCAGGTGAAGCTGGCGATCGACCTGTACGCCGACCCGGCCGCCCGTGAGGCCCTGCTGACCCGCTGGACCGACGCCACCCTGGCCCATCTGCGCTCGGCCGGACCGGGCAGCGACCACCAGCTCGCCTGGGCCCGGGCGTTCGCGGCGACGGCCCGCACGCCGGAGCAGCTCGACCTGCTGGACGCGCTGCTGGACGGCTCGCAGACCGTCGAGGGTCTGGTCGTCGACACGGAGCTGCGCTGGGCGTTCGTGGAGCGGCTCGCGGCGGTCGGCCGCTTCGACGAGGCGGAGATCGCGGCGGAGTACGAGCGGGACCGGACCGCGGCCGGTGAGCGGCACGCGGCCACCGCCCGGGCGGCCCGTCCGACGCCGGAGGCCAAGGCGGAGGCGTGGGCGTCGGTCGTCGACTCCGACAAGCTGCCGAACGCCGTGCAGGAGGCCGTGATCGGCGGCTTCGTGCAGACGGACCAGCGGGAACTGCTGGCTCCCTACGCGGAGCGGTACTTCGAGGTGCTCAAGGACGTCTGGGACGCCCGTTCGCACGAGATGGCCCAGCAGATCGCGGTCGGCCTGTACCCGGCCGTGCAGGTCTCCGAGCAGACGCTGGCCAGGACGGACGGCTGGCTGGCTTCGGCCGAGCCGGGCGCGGCCCTGCGCCGGCTGGTCTCCGAGTCCCGCTCGGGCGTCGAGCGCGCGCTGCGGGCCCAGGCGGCGGACGCGGCCAGCGCGTAACGCCGGTTCGCACACCAGGGCGCCCGGTCCCGCACCGGGCGCCCTTCCCGTGCGGCCGGTCCGGGGGTGCGGCGTCCGGATGCCGCCGGTGCGCGGCGCCGCCGGCGGGCCACGCCGCACGTGTGGCGGCACGCACCGCGCGGCGCGTGCCGCCCCGGCCTCCCGCCGAGCCGCTCGCCCGGACGAGAAGGGCCCGCCCCCTGGCGCTGCTTCGGGGACTCCGGGGGCGGCGCGCTCGGAGTCCTACGCGCCGCCGCGCCGCCCCGCCCCGGACGGCCGCGTCCCCGGAGGCCGCCCGGTCGAGGGCCCGGCCCCCTCCGGACCGGCACTCGCGGCGGCCTCCGCCGGTCCGGAGGTGGCGCCGGTACGTGTGCGGGCGGCGCGGTACGGGTGCTCGGGGTACGGGTGCTTCCTGTGCGCGGCACGGCGGGGCCCGTGGGCCGCTCCGCTCCCGATCTGCCCGGCCGCCGTCGCC
This sequence comes from Streptomyces cellostaticus, assembly GCF_023630175.1. Lineage (GTDB taxonomy): Bacteria > Actinomycetota > Actinomycetes > Streptomycetales > Streptomycetaceae > Streptomyces > Streptomyces cellostaticus_A. The sequence continues at coordinate 5,374 of NZ_JALLIN010000043.1, forward strand.
CCGAACGCCAGGGCCATGCCGAGCACCTGCACCGCGGTGAGCGCCTGTCCCAGGACCGCCCAGCCGGTCACGGCGGCGGTCAGCGGGGAGAGCGGGCCGAGGAAGCCGGCCCGGGTGGCACCGAGCCGGCCGATGCCGCGGAACCAGAGCCAGTAGGCGACCGCCGTGTTCGCCAGCGCGAGGTAGAGGTAGCCGCCGATCGCGCGGCCGTCGAGCGCGGGCGGGGCGCCCTCGGCGAGCAGGGCGACCGGGGCGACGAGCAGTCCGCCGGCGGTGAGCTGCCAGCCGGCCAGGGCGAGCGGGCCGACACCGTCGGGCCGGCCCCAGCGCCGGGTCAGCACGGTCCCCGCGGCCATGGAGACGGTCGCCGCGACGGCCGCGAGCACGCCGACCGCGTCGAGGGCACCGGCCCCCCTGAGCACGACGAGGCTCACCCCGAGGGCGGCCACGACCCCGGCGACCAGGGTGCGGGGGGCCGGCCGCTCCCGCAGCAGCAGTGCCGAGAGGCCGATCACGAACAGCGGCCCGGCCGAGCCGACCACGGCGGCCATCCCGCCGGGCAGCCGGTACGCCGAGACGAACAGCAGCGGGAAGAAGGCGCCGATGTTCAGCGCGCCCAGCACGGCGGCCTTCGCCCACCAGATGCCGCGCGGCGGCACCCGGGTGAGGGCGAGCAGCAGCAGCCCCGCGGGCAGGGCACGGGCCAGGGCCGTGAACAGGGGGCGGTCCGGCGGCAGGAACTCGGTGGTGACGGCGTAGGTGGTACCCCAGGAAACGGGAGCGAGGGCGGTGAGCAGAGCGGTCGTGGGGCGCTTCATCGCGGACCCTTCCACGGATTTCAGTAAGTGGTAAGTAGCTTAGTGCTAAGCAACTTACGGTCAAGCCACTTTCTTGCCGACGACCGTCCCGGATGGCGATACTCGGCGCATGAACGCAGGCCGGCAGCAGCCCCACGACCCCGTCGACGCGATCATCGGCCAGTGGGCGGCCGTCCGCCCCGACCTCGACACGCGGGCGATGGAGGTCTTCGGACGGATCCACCGCCTCTCCCGCGCCATGGGCGATCTCATGGAGAAGGCCTACGAGCCCTACGGCGTCTCCGGCGGCGAGTTCGACGTGCTGGCCACGCTGCGCCGCTCCGGCGAGCCGTTCACCCTGTCCCCGCGCCAGCTCTCGGCGACCCTGATGCTCACCACCGGCGGCATGACCGGCCGCCTCGACAAACTGGAGCGGGCCGGACTGCTGCGCCGCTCCCCCGACCCCCACGACCGCCGCGCGCTCCAGGTGACCCTGACCGAGAGGGGACGGGACGTCGTCGACCGGGCGGTCGGCGCGGGACTCGACGTCCAGACCGAGGCCCTGTCCCACCTGAACGACCAGCAGGCCGGCCAACTGGCCGATCTGCTCAGGGAGTTGCTTTCCGGCACCCGGTAGGCGGGCGACCGGTGCGGCATCAGGGGCCGCGAGCCTTCCCGGTCACGGCACCAGCCAGTGCTGCGACCGGAGAGGTCCACCGGCTCGCGACGCCCGGCACGGCGTCTCGCCGCGTCGCCGCATCACCCGAGTACGTCCGGTACGCGGACGACGCTCCGCCTTGCGCTGCACCGCACCGGACGCCGCGAACCTTCCGGCAGACCCTTCCGGTCACAGCACCTAGCCGCCGACGTGTGCGGTGACGGCCGCCCCGATCTCCGCCGGACCGGCCGAGTCGGCCGCCCAGGCCACGTACCCGTCGGGGCGCACCAGCACGGTCACGCGGCGCTCACCCGCCCAGTGCGCCACGGCCAGCCGGTCACCGCGCCCGCCCTCGTACGGCTCCGGCGTGATCAGCACGAACCGGCCCCCGCGCAGCGCCTCGTGGAGGCGGCCGCCGCCGGCCAGGGCGACGTCCGGGACCCGGGTACCGGTGAGGCGATGGGCGCCGCGGGGCGCGGGATAGCGGAAGCCGACGCCGGTGATCCGGCCGGCGACCTCGCGGCGGGCGGGTCCGACGGCGCCGAGGAACGCGGTGAGCGCGGCCCGGGCCGCCAGCGTCCAGGGGCGCTTGGCCATGGCGAGGCGCACGATCCCGCCGCTGCTGCGCAGCACGGCCCTGCCGACCGGGTGCCGTTCGGCCTGGTAGCTGTCGAGCAGTTCGGGACCCGCGTGGCCACTGACGACCGCGGCGAGCTTCCAGCTCAGGTTGGCCGCGTCCTGGAGCCCGGTGTTCATGCCCTGACCGCCGGCGGGGGTGTGCACGTGCGCGGCGTCGCCGGCGAGGAAGACCCGGCCGGACCGGTAGGCGGGCACCTGGCGCTCGTCGCTGTGGAAGCGGGACAGCCAGCGGGCGTCGTGCATTCCGTAGTCCCGGCCGAGGGCGAGCCGGGTGATCTCCTTGACCTCGGCCAGGTCCAGCGGCTCCCCGTCGGGGACGTTGCGGCCGCGGTGCCAGCCGATCACCCGGTGGTAGCCGTCGCCGAAGGGCGCGAGGAAGGCGAACGCGTCGCCGACGGCGTTGACGGTGAGCAGGGCCGGGGGCTCCTCGGCGAGCCGGACGTCAGCGAGGACGACGGACCGGATCACCGACCTGCCGGGGAACGGCAGCCCGATCGCGTCCCGTACGGCACTGCGCATGCCGTCGGTGCCGACGACGTAGCCGGCCCGCAGCGTCCGCGCCCGCCCGCCGGGCCCGCCGGCCGCCACGGTGACCCCGTCGGCGTCCTGGGTGAGACCGGTCACCTCGGTCTCGTACCGGAAGTCGGCGCCGGCCTCGAGCGCCCGCCGCTCCAGAACCTTCTCCACCTCGTACTGGGGCAGGACGAGGAGGTGGTTGAAGCGGGAGGGCAGGGCGGCGAGGTCGACGGTGAGCCGGCCGAACAGGCGGAGCCGGTCCAGGGGCCGCCCGACGGCCTCCAGGTCCTCGGCGAGGCCGCGGGCGTCGAGCTGTTCGAGGGTGCGGGCGTGCAGGACGAAGGCGCGGGAGAGGTTGCTGATCCCGTGGGGGCGCTTCTCCAGGACGGTGACCGGGACGCCCGCGGCCGCGAGGTCGCCGGCGAGGAGGAGTCCCGTGGGGCCGGAGCCGACGACGAGGACCCGAGGGTCGGCGGGGCTCGCGTTTGCGGTGGTACTCGCGTGTGCGGTGGTGCTCGTGCTTCCGGTGGTGCCGTTCATGAGGACCTCCTGGCGCCAACGCTTGTTGGCCCATACCTGTCCGGCCCGCGATCGCCGGTCAACAGTTGTTGGACAACGCTTGTTGGCAAACGTACGGCGACCCCGCACGATTGTCAACGCTTGTTGGCAAACATGCGTGGGCCTACGCTTGTGGGCATGAACGCCAGCACCAGTAGCGACAACAGCACCGGCACCGGCAGCAGGAGCACCGGTCGGTCTCGCCGCTCGGACGCCACCCGCGGCGCGATCCTCGCCGCCGCCCGCGAGCGCTTCGCCACCGACGGCTACGAGCGCGCCACCATCCGCGCCATCGCCAAGGACGCACGCATCGACCCGTCGATGGTGATGCGGTACTTCGGCAGCAAGGAGGGCCTGTTCGCGGCAGCCGTCGCACTCGATCTGCGGCTGCCCGACCTTGGGCCGGCGCCCCGGGACGAGGCCGGCCGGACGCTGGTCGCGCACTTCCTCGACCTGTGGGAGGAGAACGAGGAGCTGACCGCGGTACTGAGAGTGGGAGCCACCAACCAGGCCGGGGCCGAGCGCATGCAGGGCATCTTCCGGGACCAGTTGCTGCCGGTGACCCGGCGGGTGTGTCCCGACCCGGAGCAGGTCCCGGCCAGGGCCGCGCTGTGCGCGGCGCAACTGCTCGGGCTGGCCCTCACCCGCTATGTGCTGCGACTGCCGGCGGCGGTGGCGCTGACGCGCGAGGAGCTGGTGGCCTGGCTCGGGCCGACCGTGCAGCGGTACCTCACCGCGCCCAGCCCCTGAGCCCGCCGGGAAGCGCCGAGGGCGCCGGTCCCACCCGGGTACGGCGGTGTGCGCGTACCGGGGAGACGGCGCCCTCGGCGGGACGGGGAGGAGGCCCGGTCAGGCCTTCGCCTCGCCCCGCACGTTGATGTTGGACGACGTGGTGTCCTTCTTGGCGTGGGACTTGTCCAGCGCCATGACCAGGCCCGCGATGATCACGAACAGGGCGATCGGCGCCACGACGTAGAGGCCCAGCGTCTGGACGACGCTCAGGCCGGGGCCGGGGTCGTCACCGTCGTCGCGGGTCAGCGCGAGCGCGGGGGACGACATGAGCAGCATCATCAGCGTCGTACCGGCGGCCAGGGCGCCGGCGCGCAGGGCGTTCTTCTTGTCCACACCCTCAAGTTAGCGAACCACCCGAACGGGCGCGCGCCCGGGGTCCCCTACGCCGCACTCACCGTCCCGCTCCCTGACCGAGCAGGTCCAGCAGCGCCCGGAGCCGGGGCGAGGCCGCCAGTTCCTCCAGCGTCACCGGGCGGCCCCGCGAATCGGCGACGGGCAGCCGCCAGTTCGGGTACTCGTCCCAGGTGCCGGGCAGGTTCTGCGGGCGGCGGTCGCCGACGCCGTCCGGGAGCCAGACGCCGACCAGCCGGGCCGGGGTGCGCAGCAGGAAGCGGTGGACGCCCTGGATCTCCGCCTCCTCGTCGCGGCCCGGCGGACCGGCCGCCGGACCGTCCAGCAGCCCGAGACCGCCCAGCAGGGCGAGCCATTCCGCCGTGTCCGCGGCCGCCTCGGCGCCCTCCTCGGCGGCGGAGCGGGTGAGCAGGCCCAGGCGGTCGCGCAGGCCGACGTGGTCGCCGCTGAGCCGGGCGGCGGTGGGCGGCAGGTCATGGGTGGTGGCGGTGGCCAGACAGTCGGCGCGCCAGCGCTCCGGGGGCAGCGGACGGCCGTCGCCCTCCCAGTCCCGCTCGAACCAGAGCACCGAGGTGCCGAGCACCCCGCGCCGCTGCAGCCGCTCGCGGACCCCGGGCTCCACGGTCCCCAGGTCCTCGCCGATCACCACCGCCCCGGCCCGGAAGGCCTCCAGGGCGAGCAGGGCGAGCATGGCCTCGGCGTCGTGGCGGACGTAGGTGCCCTCGGTGGGCGGGCTGCCCCGGGGCACCCACCACAGCCGGAACAGGCCCATCACATGGTCGATGCGCAGGGCGCCGGTGTAGCGGAACAGGGCGCGCAGCAGATGACGGTAGGGGGCGTGGCCGGAGTCGGCCAGCCGGTCGGGGCGCCAGGGCGGCAGCCCCCAGTCCTGGCCGTGGGCGTTGAAGGCGTCGGGCGGGGCGCCCACCGACATCCCGGCGGCGAAGTGGTCCTGCTGCGCCCAGGCGTCCGCGCCCTCGGGGTGCACGCCGACGGCGAGGTCGTGCACGATCCCGACCGGCATGCCGGCCTCCCGCGCGGCGCGCTGGGCGGCGCGGAGCTGGCCGTCGGTGAGCCAGGCGAGGCGGGAGTGGAAGCCGACGCGGTCGGCGAGCGCGTCGCGGGCCCGCGCGGTCTCGGCGGAGCGCGGGTCGCGCAGGCCGGCGGGCCACCGGCGCCAGTCGGAGCCGTGCACCTCGGTGAGCGCGCACCAGGTGGCGTGGTCCTCCAGGGCCTGCCCCTCGGTGGCGCGGAAGGCGTCGTAGGCGGCCTGCCGTCCGGGGGCGAGGGGGACGGCGTGGACGAGCTCCAGCGCCTCCCGCTTCAGCTCCCACACCGCGTCCCGGTCGATGAGGGCGCCGTTGTCGAGGACGTCGGCGCGCAGCCGGGCGGCGCGGTCCAGCAGGGCGCGGATCCGGTCCCGGTCCTCGACGTGGGCGAACTCGTCGATCAGCTCGACGCGTAGGTGCACGGGGTCGGGGAAGCGGCGTGAGGAGGGCCGGTAGGGCGAGGGGTCGGTCGGGGCTCCGGGCACGGCCGCGTGCAGCGGGTTGACCTGCACGAACCCGGCACCGGCGGTGCGTCCGGCCCAGCCGGCCAGCTCGGCGAGGTCGCCGAGGTCGCCCATGCCCCAGGAGCGCCGGGAGAGCAGTGAGTAGAGCTGGACGAGCAGGCCGTAGGAGCGGGTGGCCGGGGCGGGCAGCCGGTCCGGGGCGACGACGAGATGGGCGTGGCCGGTGCGGCCGTCGGGCGCGACGGCGGTCACCCGGTGCGCCCCGAGCGGCAGTCCTTCGGCCGTGTCCCGTGTCTCGCCCTGCTCGGTCTCGACGGTGAGGCGGGTGCCGGGGGGCAGGGCGGCGAGGGCGGCGGGGCCGTCCGGGTCGCCGGCCCAGTGCACGACCGTCGGCGGGAGCAGCCGTTCGCGCAGCTCGCGCTCCCGTTCGGCGAGCGCGGCGCGGACCGCGTCCGCACTGCCCGCGTCCACGCCCAGGGCGGCCAGGACGGCCACCACGGCGGAGACGGGGACGTCGACCGTGCGGTCCGGGGCGGGGCGGTAGGAGGTGTCCACCCCGTGCAGTGCGGCGAGCCGGGCCAGCTCCCCGTCGACGGCCGCGGCCATCTACAGCCCTGCGCCGGAGAAGTCGGGGAGCGGGCCGGTCTCGCTGGTCAGGGGAACGGCCTCGGCGAGTGGCGGCTCGCTGGTCAGGGGTTCGAAGTCGGGCAGGGGCGGCTCGCTGGTCAGCGGCGCCTCCACGCAGGCGCTCTCCGCGCTGAAGACGCAGAACCGCGTGGCGTCGGTCTCGGCGGACGGCTCCGCCAAGGGTTTCCACTGGGCCGGAATGACGGGATGAGCCGGTGCGGCCACGGGGGCCTCCTTCTCTCTGGTTCGCTTGCCGCGGCTAGCGGTGGTCAGGGGCAGGCCTACCCCGCGACGCCGAAGCCACTCACCCCACTGTCCGGGCACGCGTGTGCGCATCCCGTCAACCGGTGCCGGGGGAGGCGGGGCCGGCCGAGGGGACGGGCGGCTCTCCCGCCGGGGCCGGCGGGAGAAGGAGGGGGACGGGGCTCGGCGCTGCCACGGGCCGGCGCGGCGGGCGATCCGGCGGCGGTGACCTGCCCGTACGACCGGCACGGCGCGCCGGGTGGCCGCGCGCGGGCCGCGCCGCCGACCGCGTTCGCGGCGGGCGCCGCGCCGTGGACGGACCGCGGGGCGCGTGCCGAAGGTCCCCGCGGTCGACGGACCGAGGAATCGCGCGGACGACGTGCCGAAGGACCCCGTGGCCGGACGGCGGGCCGTGCGGCCACGGGGTGCGCGAAGGCCCGGAGTCGTCAGGCTGAGATGCCGTCGATCCGGGCCATGGCGTCGTCCGCGCCGTACGGCTGCAAGTAGGGCAACCAGCGCGGGTCCCTGTGGCCGGTGCCGATGATGCGCCAGGCCAGACCGGTGGGCGGGGCGGGTTTGTGGCGCAGCCGCCAGCCGATCTCGACGAGGTGCCGGTCGGCCTTCACGTGGTTGCAGCGGCGGCACGAGGCCACCACGTTGTCCCAGACGTGCTTGCCCCCGCGGCTGCGCGGAATGACGTGGTCGACGCTGGTTGCGACGCCACCGCAGTACATGCACCGGCCCCCGTCGCGCGCGAACAGCGCCCGGCGGGTGAGAGGAACGGGACCCCGGTAGGGGACCCGCACGAAACGCTTCAGCCGGACCACGCTGGGTGCGGACACTGTGACGGTCGCGCTGTGCATAAAGGCGCCGGATTCCTCGAGGGAGACGGCCTTGTTCTCCAGGACGAGGACGAGCGCGCGGCGGAGCGGTACGACGCCGAGCGGCTCGTACGACGCGTTGAGGACCAGGACGTGCGGCACGGGTGCCTCCTTGGGCGTCGGCGGCGCGTGGCTCGCGCCGGGACGATCTGCAGTCAGTCTCCCCTCATGCCTGGTGAACGCGCCACCATGTCCCGGTAACGGGCTGGGAGTGTTTTCGACCACACCCGATGTGTCCCCCGGATCATGGCGTGTTCAAGCCCAGGTGAGACCCGTCTCCCTTGAGCGGAACGGCGCGGAGCACCCACGATGCCCCGTTAGTGTGTTGGTTCTGTCCGTCCGGTGACCTTTTCGTGATCAGACCTTGACCACACCGCCGGAGCGGGCCGCGCAGCACCTGGAGGTACCCGCCGTGTCCCTGTCCGTCGCCCTCGCGGCCGCCGGCGCGTCCCCCTCGCCGTCCCCCTCGGATTCCACGGCGCCGCCCGTTCCCACCCTGCAGGACGCCCAGGAGCACGCGACGAACGCCGCGAGCTGGGTGGAGCAGAACTGGTCGACCTGGCTGGCGATGGGTCTGCAGATCGTGCTGGTCGTGGTCGTGGCCGTGGCGCTCAGAGCGGTGGTGCGGCGGGCGATCACCAAGCTGATCGAGCGGATGACCCGGACGGCGCAGGCCGCCGAGGGCAGCGCGCTGAGCGGGCTGCTGGTCAACGTCGAGCGGCGCCGGCAGCGGGCGGCGGCGATCGGCTCCGTGCTGCGCTCGGTGGCCAGCTTCCTGATCCTCGGCACGGCCGCGCTGATGGTGCTGTCCACCTTCAGGATCGACCTGGCGCCGCTGCTGGCCTCGGCCGGTGTGGCGGGCGTCGCGATCGGTTTCGGCGCCCGGAACCTGGTCACGGACTTCCTCTCCGGTGTCTTCATGATCCTGGAGGACCAGTACGGCGTCGGCGACGAGATCGACGCGGGTGTGGCCACCGGCGAGGTGCTGGAGGTCGGTCTGCGGGTGACGAAGCTGCGCGGCCCCAACGGCGCGATCTGGTATCTGCGCAACGGCGAGGTCAAGCGGATCGCGAACCTCTCCCAGGGCTGGGCGACGGCCGGGGTCGACGTGACCGTGAGGGCGAGCGAGGACCTGGACCGGGTGAAGGCCGTCCTCGACGAGGTCGCCGAGAGGATGACCAAGGAGGAGCCCTGGAACGAGCTGCTCTGGGGTCCGGTCGAGGTGCTCGGCCTGGACAGCGTGCTGATCGACTCGATGGTCGTCCGCCTCTCGGCCAAGACCATGCCCGGCAAGTCGGTGACCGTGGAGCGCGAGCTGCGCTGGCGGGTCAAGCGGGCCTTCGACGCGGCGAGCATCCGCATCATGGGCGGCGCGACGGCCGTGGAGGACCTCGAGGGCGGCGCGGACCCGGCCGCGGCGGTTGCGGCGCCGTCGGTGTACGCCAACGCGGAGTCCTCGCAGTCGGCGGCGACGGCCCCGATCACCACCTCGCGTACGGCTCCTCCGGGCAGGTAGGAGGGGGGCGTGGGGACCGCGTGCCGGCGCCGGCGCCCGGACCCCACGCCCCCGGGCGGCGGCTCCGCCGCCTCGGGGGCACTGTCCGTTGACGTCCTCTTCGTCCTGGGCATATCTTCCTCCGAAACAAATAGGAAAGTTTCCTAACAGCGATCTCCCGGGTGCCCGCCGATCAAGGCTGGACCTCGTCCCCCGCCCACTGAAGGGCCGGGCAGCCGGAAAGGCAGGTGTCGACCGCATGGCAGGAACCGCCGGTACACCGGGCACCCCGCGCGTCCTGCGCGCCATGAACGACCGCGCCGCGCTGGACCTCCTGCTGGAGCACGGGCCGCTGTCGCGCACCCGGATCGGCAAGCTCACCGGCCTGTCCAAGCCCACCGCGTCACAGCTCCTGGCCCGCCTGGAGGCGGCCGGGCTGGTCCGGGTCACCGGCACCACCGAGGGCCGGCCGGGCCCCAACGCCCGGTTGTACGCCGTGAACGCGGACGCCGCCCACGTGGCCGGGCTCGATGTGAGCCCGCACCGCGTCCGCGCCGCGGTCGCCGACATCACCGGCCGCACGGTCGGCTCGTACGAACTGCCCACCCCGGGACGGCGGCCGGCCCGGGGTGCCGTGGAGCAGGTCACCGAGGCGCTCGACGGTGCCGCGAAGGCCGCGGGTCTCGCCAGGTCCGATGTGCACCGGCTGGTCATCGGCACCCCGGGGGCCTTCGACCCGGGCACCGGCCGGCTGCGCTACGCCTCGCACCTGCCCGGCTGGCACTCCCCCCGCCTGCTCGACGAACTGGCCGCCGCACTGCCCATGCCGGTCGAGTACGAGAACGACGTCAACCTCGTCGCCATCGCCGAGCAGCGGCTCGGCGCGGCCCGCGGCCACCCGGACTTCGTCCTGCTGTGGAACCAGGACGGCCTGGGCGCCGCCCTGGTGCTCGGCGGCCGGCTGCACCGCGGCTGGACCGGCGGGGCCGGCGAGGTCGGCTTCCTGCCCGTGCCGGGCACCCCGCTGGTCCGCCGGGTGACCAAGGCCAACAGCGGCGGCTACCAGGAGCTGGCCGGCTCCCGGGCGGTACCGAGGCTGGCCCGCGAACTCGGCGTCCCCGACGTGCCGGCGGGCCCGCACACCGAGGCGGCCGCGACCCTGCTGGCGCGGGCGGCCGACCACGGCGGCGGTCCGCACCGGGAACTGCTGCGGGCCTACGCGACCCGGCTGGCCACCGGTCTCGCCTCGCTGGTCTCCGTCCTCGACCCCGAACTCGTCGTCCTCGGCGGCTCCACCCTGACGGCCGGCGGCGAGGTGCTGCGCGCCCTCGTCCAGGCCGAGCTGGCGGAACTCGCCGCGGCCCGCCCCCGGCTGGTCGTCGGCGACGTGACGGAACACCCCGTGCTGCGCGGCGCGCTTCAGTCCGCGCTCGCGGCCACCCGCGACGAGGTCTTCGACACCTCGCGCTGAGCACCCGAGTCCCACCGCCATGACCGCCACCGTGCTGGTCATGGCCCCGTGATCCTCGTGTCCTTCTTCGCCCGGAAGGCGTTCACCCCAGGGCGTCACCCTCACCGGAGGAAAGGGTTGGTCCACGTATGAAACTCACCGTGGTCGGCGGCGGCTCGACCTACACCCCCGAACTCGTCGACGGCTTCGCCCGGCTCAGGGACACCCTGCCCGTCGAGGAACTCGTCCTCGTGGACCCGGCCGCCGAGCGCCTGGAGCCGGTGGGCGGCCTGGCCCGCCGGATCTTCGCCAGGCAGGGCCACCCGGGCCGCATCGTCACCACCTCCGACCTGGACGCCGGCGTGGACGGCGCCGACGCCGTACTGCTCCAGCTCCGGGTCGGCGGGCAGGCCGCCCGGGAGCGGGACGAGACCTGGCCGCTGGAGTGCGGCTGCATCGGACAGGAGACCACCGGCGCGGGCGGCCTCGCCAAGGCGCTGCGCACGGTCCCGGTCGTCCTGGACATCGCCGAGCGCGTGCGCCGCGCCAACCCCCGTGCCTGGATCGTCGACTTCACCAACCCGGTCGGCATCGTCACCCGCGCCCTGCTGGCGGCGGGGCACCAGGCGGTCGGCCTGTGCAACGTGGCGATCGGCCTGCAGCGCAAGTTCGCGGCCCTGCTGGGCACCGACCCGAAGGACGTGCACCTGGACCACGTGGGCCTGAACCACCTGACGTGGGAGACGGGGGTACGGCTCGGCGGGCCCGAGGGCGCGGACGTCCTGCCCGAGCTGCTCGCCGGGCACGGCGACGCCATCGCCCGCGACCTGCGCCTGCCCCGGCCCCTGCTGGACCGCCTGGGTGTGGTCCCCTCCTACTACCTGCGCTACTACTACGCCCATGACGAGGTGGTGCGGGACCTGCGCACCCGACCCTCCCGGGCATCGGAGGTCGCCGCCATGGAGCGCGAACTGCTGGCGATGTACGGCGACCCGGCCCTGGACGAGAAGCCGCCGCTGCTCGCGAAGCGGGGCGGTGCGTTCTACTCGGAGGCGGCCGTGGACCTGGCGGCGGCCCTGCTGGGCGGCGGCACGGGCAGCCCCTACCAGGTGGTCAACACGCTCAACCGGGGCACGCTGCCCTTCCTCCCGGACGACGCGGTGATCGAGGTGCAGGCGGCGGTGGGCCCGTCCGGGGCCGCCCCCCTGGCCGTGCCGGACCTCGACCCGCTGTACGCGGGCCTGGTGGCGAACGTGACGGCGTACGAGGAACTGGCGCTGGAGGCGGCGCTGCGGGGCGGCCGGGACCGGGTCTTCCGCGCCCTGCTGGCGCATCCGCTCGTCGGCCAGTACGAGTACGCCGACGCGCTCACCGACCAACTGGTCGCGCACAACCGGGAGCACCTCGCGTGGGCCTGATCCCGACCGTCCTCGCCGTCGACGCGGGCAACAGCAAGACCGACGTGGCCGTGGTCACCGCGGGGGGCGAGGTGCTGGCCACGGCCCGCGGCGGCGGCTTCCGCCCGCCGGCGGTGGGCGTCGCGGCGGCGGTGGACGCCCTGGCCGGACCGGTCGCGCGGGCGTTCGCGGACGCGGGCGTGGCCACCGCCTCGCACGTCTCCGCCTGCCTCGCCAACGCCGATCTGCCGGTGGAGGAGGAGCGGTTGGCGGCCGCCCTGCGAGCGCGCGCGTGGGGCGCGTCGGTGGAGGTCCGCAACGACACCTTCGCGGTCCTGCGCGCCGGTGTGCGCGAGCCCCGGGGCGTGGCCGTGGTGTGCGGCGCGGGCATCAACTGCGTCGGGATGCGCCCCGACGGCCGCACGGCCCGCTTCCCGGCGGTCGGGCGCATCTCCGGTGACTGGGGCGGCGGCTGGGGCCTGGCCGAGGAGGCCCTGTGGCACGCGGCCCGGGCGGAGGACGGCCGGGGGGAGCCGACCGAGCTGGCCCGCGCCCTGCCCGCGCACTTCGGACTGCCGTCCATGTACGCGCTGATCGAGGCCCTGCACCTGGGGCACGTCGAGCACGGCCGCCGGCACGAGCTGACCCCGGTGCTGTTCCGCACGGCCGCGCACGGGGACCGGGTCGCCGGCTCCCTCGTGGACCGCCTCGCCGAGGAGGTCGCGACGATGGCCGCGGTGGCCCTGTACCGGCTCGGCCTCCTGGGCGAGCGGACCCCCGTCCTGCTGGGCGGCAGCGTGCTGAGCGCCGGTCACACCCGGCTCGACGACGGTGTGCGCGACCTGCTGGCGTCCCGCGCCCCCAAGGCGGACGTCCGCGTGGTCACGGCCGCCCCGGTCCTCGGCGCGGCCCTCCTGGGCCTGGACCGCCTGCACGCGGGGGATGCGGCGCTGGGACGGGCCCGGGCACACTGGGACACCGGCCGGCGCTGACCCCGGCGGGGTGCTCCCGGGCACGTGGGGCCACGGGAACCGGACCGGTGCCGCAGGGCGTGTTCACGGGCAGGGGACGCCTCGTTCCGATCAAGATGACGTGAAGGCCGGTGCGGATGTCGGTCCGGGCCGCAATACTGGGCGGCGAACGGATGACCATGGGGGAGGTCAGGTGACACAGCCGCCGAGGAGCAGCACGGCACCGCCGTCGGCGGGCGCCGTCGTGCCCGCGATCCCCCCGCAGGCCGGGCATCCCGCGGCACCGGCCCGGCCGGGCCGGTCACCGGCGCCCCGCCGCACCGCCCTCGCCGAGGGCGCCGAACGGCTGCGGGCCGCCGCGACGACCGAGCCGGGGCGGCTGCGCATCATCGGTGCCGTCCTCGCCCTGCTGGTCGTCGCGTTCGGCGCGGTCACCGCCTGGCAGACCGCCGAGCGCGCGGCCGCCGCCGACGACGTGCTGCACCGCAGCCAGCCGCTCAGCTCCGGCGCGGCCGACATCTACCGCGCGCTGGCCGACGCCAACACCGCGGCGTCCAGCGGCTTCCTGGCGGGCGGTCAGGAGACCGCGGAGTCGCGGGACCGGTACGAGAAGGACATCCGCACCGCCGCCGCGGGCCTGGTCACCGCCGCCACCAGCTCAGAGCCGGGCTCGCCGTCGGAGGCGGCCGTCACCAAGCTGAACAAGCTGCTGCCCGAGTACAAGGGGCTGGTGGAACGCGCCCGCACCTACAACCGGCAGGGCTATCCGGTCGGCGGCGCCTATCTGCGGTACGCGAACGAGAAGATGCAGAAGGAGATGCTCCCGGCCGCGGAGGACCTCTACAAGAAGGAGAACCAGCGGCTGGACGCCGACTACGGGGACGCGACGCCCTACCCGTGGACGGCGATCGCGCTCGGCGTGCTCGCCCTGGCCGCGCTCGGCTGGGCCCAGCACCGCACCTACCGGCACACCAACCGCGTCCTCAACCAGGGCCTGGTGGCCGCCTCCACCGCCACCGCGGTGGCCCTGCTGTGGCTGGTGGCCGGGCACACCGTGGCCAGATCGGGCCTGAACGGCTCCTACGACAACGGCGTCCGCTCGCTGAACGTGCTGCACGACGCCCGCATCGCCTCCCTGAAGGCGCGGGGCAACGAGAACCTGAGCCTGGTGGCGCGCGGCGCCGAGACCATCACGGTGGGCGGACAGACGTACGACGCCTACTACTACGACTTCGACCAGGACATGGGAGTGCTCGCCAAGGGCCTCACCGACGCCCGCCGGCTCGCCGACGACGAAGCGGGCAGCGGGCCGGTCGAGGCGGCCGAGGGCAACATGGCGGTGTGGAAGCGGCGCCACGCCTCGGCCCGCGCCGAGGACGAGAACGGCAACTACCAGCAGGCGCTGGACAAGGTGATCGGCGGGGCGGACGCCACCGGCGCGTGCTTCGACGGCGTGGACCGCAACCTCGCCCTGGCCATCGGCCACGAGCAGACCGAGTTCCAGCGGGCCGCCGGTGACGGGCGCGACGCGATGACCGGGCTGCCCGCCGGCGCCGCCCTGCTGGGCGTGCTCGGCGCGGCGGGCGCGGTCGCCGGCGTCGGCCGCCGGCTTTCGGAGTACCGGTGACAGGGGGCGTGACGATGTACGCGAACCGTGTACGGACCTCCCTGCGGGGCTGGGGCGGGGTCGGGGCGATGGCGGTGCTGTGCGCGCTGGCCCTGACCTTCGCGCTGCTGCTGCCGCGCACGCAGCCGCGTCAGGACGACGAGGGCGGCGCACGGACCGCCGGCCCGGGTGTCGCCAGGGGCAGCCAGGCGCGCGCCGGCGACTGCGAGGACTCCGAGGCGCAGGACCAGACCCTGTCCCCGTCCGGGGCGGACGGTCGGACCATCGACGCCATCAAGTCCCGTACGGGCGCCAAGCGCAAGCTGGTCGTCGGCGTCGACCAGAACAGCTACCACTGGGGCTACCGCAACCCGAACACCGAGACCGCCCAGCTCGAGGGCTTCGACATCGACCTCGCCCACAGGATCGCCGAGGACATCCTCGGCGACCCGGACGCGGTGCAGTTCAAGGCCATCCCGACCAGCCGGCGCATCCCCGCGATCAAGAACGGCCGGGTCGACATGGTGGTCCGCACGATGACCATCACCTGCGGGCGCCTGGACGACGTGGCTTTCTCCGCGCCCTACTTCAAGACCGGGCAGCAGGTACTGGCGCCCAAGTCCTCCCCCGTCAAGGGCTACGACGGCACGCTCGCGCACAAGAGGGTCTGCACGGCGTCCGGTTCCACCGCCTACGGCAAGCTGAAGGCCGACCGCGACGCGGGCGACCTGCCCGCCTCCACCGACATCTCCACCACCGTCCCCAACCAGCTCGACTGTCTGGTGCGGCTGCAGCTCGGCGAGGTCGACGCGGTGGTCACCGACGGGGCCCTCGCCGCGAGCCAGGCCGCCCAGGACCCGACGGTCGCCCTGAAGGGTGACGCGTTCACCACCGAGTACTACGGCGTGGCGATGAAGAAGGACGCCACCGATCTGGTGCGCCGCGTCAACCGCGTCCTGGTCGACTACCGCGCGGACGGCTGGCAGGCGTCCTACGACAAGTGGCTTTCGGACACACTGGGGAAGGACTCGGGCCCGTCGAAGCCGCCCGCGCCGCAGTACCTGCGCAAGAGCTGACCCCGACCCCGACCCCGACCCAGGCCAACCACACAGCAGCGAGAGGTGATCGATGGGCGTCACGGACCCCGCCGGGCCGGTGATGGACCGGGACGAGGTGGACCGTGCGCTGGCGCGGCTCGGCGCGGAGCACGAGGCGATCGAGACCTCGCTGCTCGCCCTCCAGGACCACGCGGGCCGCAGACTCCTCGAAGGCGCCGAGCTGACCGGCGTCACCCAGCGGCGCTGGCAGGCCGCCGAGGCGTCGATCACCCTGCTGTGGTCGTACTTCGACGCCTACACGGCGGCGCTGCGCTCCGCCCGGGAGATCCGCGCCCGGCGCCGCTGGTCCAGCCGGGAGGACCTGGCGGAGCTGACCGAACTGCTGCGCGGCGCGTCCGTCACCGTGCCCGGCGGCACCGGCCCCACGGCGACCGCGAAGCTCAGCGAGAGCTTCTCGCTCACCACCCTGGTCGACCGGATGAACGAGCTCTACGCCTCCTCGCTCGACCTGGTCGTCACCGCCGACGCGGTGTGGTCGGCGTTGCCCGCCCGGATCGATTTACTCGCCGCGGAACTCCAGCGCACCCGCCGGCTCGCGCACTCCGTGGGCGTCCGCCCGGGCGAACACCCGGCCGGTGACGACCTGGAGCGCATCACGCGCACCCTGACCGCCCTGCGCGCGGACGTCGTCTGCGACCCGCTCGCCTTCTGGGTTCCGGCGGAAGGCAGTTCGGCGCCCGGCGGCGGCCGCCCGGACACCACGGTGTACGACCGCGAGGCGCGCGCCCTGGAGGACGTGCGGCGCGAGATCGACGCCGTGCTGACGGTCCGGCAGGACGCGGAGGCGCGGCTGATCCGGCTGCGGGACGTCCTGTCCCGCGCGGACCGCACGCTCGCCGAGGCGCGCACCGCGCGCGGTGAGGTGCTGGCGAAGATCGCGGCGACCGAGGTGCCGGTGGTCAGCGGACCGCCGACGGCGCTGCAGGAGCAACTGGCCGCGGCCGCCGAGTACCGGCGGCACGCGCAGTGGCACCGGCTCTCCCCGCTGCTGGAGTCCCTGGAGCAGAAGGCGGACGACGAACTGCTGCGCGCGCGTGAGTCGCTGACGGCCGTCACCGCGCCGCTCGCGGTCCGCGCCGAGCTGCGCGGCCGGCTGGACGCGTACCGGGCCAAGACCACCCGCAACGGCCTCGCCGAGGACCCGCTGCTGGTCGAGCGGTACGACGCGGCCCGCCGGATGCTGTGGAGCGCCCCCTGCGACCTGCGCGTCGCCGAACAGGCCGTGCTGCGCTACCAGCAGGCGGCGGCCGAGCTGCTCGGCGCACCGGGCGTCCCCCGCCGGGGCGGACCCGAGGACCGTGGAGGTGAGTCGTCATGAGCCAGGCAGGGCGGACGTGCCAGCGGCCCGGCTGCGAGGGCTCCTACGAGGACGTCGGCGGTGGCCAGCTGTACTGCGACACCTGCGGTCTCGCCCCGGTCGTGTCGTCCGGGGGCCCCTCCTCCGGGGGAGGCATGGTCGGCTCGCCGGCCACGGGCGTCACGAGGGGCTCGGCCGCGAGCGGCCGCTCCCGCAGTGCGCGCACCTCCTCGCAGTCGTCGAAGTCGCGGCGCTCGGTGTCCGGACGGCTGTCGCGCTCCCTGTCGGGCGGGGCCGGCACCCGCTCGGTGTCGGTGCGCAGCTCCGGCACCTCCTCCGGCACCTCGACCCGCGGGCGGCTCGGCGCCGGGCTGGTCTCGGTACCGCAGGTGCCGCGGCCCGACCCGCGCGTGATGGTGCTGGAGAACCCGGAGGTGCCCGAGCGCAAGCGGTTCTGCTCGCGGTCCGACTGCGGGGCGCCGGTCGGGCGCGCCCGGGGCGAGCGGCCGGGGCGCACGGAGGGGTTCTGCACCAAGTGCGGTCACCCGTACTCGTTCGTGCCGAAGCTGCGGGCCGGGGACATCGTGCACGGCCAGTACGAGGTCGCGGGCTGTCTGGCGCACGGCGGCCTCGGCTGGGTCTACCTCGCCGTGGACCGGGCCGTGTCCGACCGGTGGGTGGTGCTCAAGGGCCTGCTGGACACCGGCGACCAGGACGCGATGGCCGCGGCGATCTCCGAGCGGCGGTTCCTCGCGGAGATCGAGCACGCCAACATCGTGCGGATCTACAACTTCGTAGAGCACCTCGACCAGCGCACCGGCTCCCTGGACGGCTACATCGTCATGGAGTACGTCGGCGGCAAGTCGCTGAAGGAGATCGCCAACGCCCGCCGCACCCCCGACGGCAGGCGTGACCCGCTGCCCGTGGAGCAGGCCTGCGCGTACGGCATCGAGGCCCTGGAGGCGCTCGGCCACCTGCACAGCCGCAACCTGCTGTACTGCGACTTCAAGGTCGACAACGCCATCCAGACCGAGGACCAGCTCAAGCTGATCGACATGGGCGCCGTGCGCCGTATGGACGACGACGAGTCGGCGATCTACGGCACGGTCGGCTACCAGGCGCCGGAGGTCGCGGACGTCGGCCCGTCGGTGGCCAGCGACCTGTACACGGTGGGCCGTACCCTCGCCGTCCTCACCTTCGACTTCCAGGGCTACACGAACGTCTTCGTGGACTCGCTGCCCGACCCCGACAACATCGAGGTCTTCCACCGCTACGAGTCCTTCTACCGGCTCCTGGTCCGCGCCACCGACCCCGACCCGGCCCGCCGGTTCGCCTCCGCCCAGGAGATGTCCGAGCAGCTCACCGGCGTGCTCCGCGAGGTCGTCTCACTGCAGACCGGGCAGGCCAGACCCGCCCTGTCCACGCTGTTCGGGCCCGAGGTGAAGGTCGTCGACACGGAGCTGTTCCCGAGGGCGCACGGGGACGTGTCCCGGCTCGGGGCGCGCCCGGCGCGCGGCGCCGCACCGGCTCCCGCGCTGCCCGCGCCGGCCGTCGTCGGACCCGTGGACACGCCCGCCGCCGCCCTGGCGCTGCCGGTGCCGCTGGTCGACCCGAGCGACCCCAACGCCGGTTTCCTCGCCGGGCTCATGGGGTCCGCGCCGGCCGAGCTGATCAGCGCCCTGGACGCGGCCCCCGCGCCCAGCGTGGAGTCGCGGCTGCGGCAGGTCAGGGCCCGGTTGGAGAGCGGCGACCACCGGGCCGCGCTCACGGCGCTGGACGAGCTGGAGTCCTGGCCGCAGGGGCGTGCCGGTGCCGCGGGCGCCCGCGGGCCCGACGAGGTGCAGGCACGGCCCGACGACTGGCGGGTGGTCTGGTACCGGGGAGTGGCGGCGCTGGTCACCGGGGACTTCGAGGGGGCCGCGCTGGGCTTCGACGCGGTCTACGACGCCTTCCCCGGCGAGGCGGCGCCCAAGCTGGCGCTCGGCCTGTGCGCCGAGGTGCTGGGCCAGTTGGACAACGCCGCCGAGTACTACCGTCTGGTGTGGTCGACCGACCCGAGCTTCGTCAGCGCCGCCTTCGGGCTGGCCCGGGTGCGGCTCGCGGCCGGTGACCGGGTCGGTGCCGTCACCGCCCTGGAGTCGGTGCCCGAGTCGTCCGTCCACTGCACGGCCGCCCGGGTCGCCGCCGTCCGGGCCCGGCTGCGCGGGCGCACGCCGAGCGCCGGTGACGTACCGTTCCTCGACGACCTGACGGCCGCCGCCGGGCAGGTCGAGGCACTGGACGCGTACGGTCTGGACCCGGCGCGCCGCGAGCAGTTGTCCGCCGAAGTGCTCGGTAGCGCGCTGGACTGGGTACTCTCCACAGGCCGGGACACCGCCCCACCGGCCGCCGGTGGACCGAAGGTGCTCGGCAGCGGTCTGGACGAACGGGGCCTGCGCTTCGGCCTGGAACGCGCGTACCGCACGCTGGCCAGGCTGGCGCCCGGCGGCGAGGAGAGGATCGAGCTGGTGGAACGGGCCAACCGTTACCGCCCCCGGACGTGGGTGTAGTTGATGTCGCAGATGCCCCAGCAGGCCGCGCTGGCGAAGTGCCCGAGCTGTGCCGAGCCGCTCGAATCGGGTGACCTCTTCTGCGGCGCGTGCGGATACGACCTGTCCGTCGTGCCCGCCGCGCCCGAGGACCACCCGACCCTCACCATGACGGGCTCCGCCGCGCCCGGGGACGGCGTCGACTGGCCCGCCCCCGAACCGGCGGGCTCCGGCAGCACCCAGCCGGCGGCGCACCGGGCGGCCGACGTGCCCGGCACCGACTCGGGCGGCAACGCCCTGCACCACGGGGAACCGGCCGCGCCCGGTGTCCGCTTCGACCGCCGTCCGGAGCCCGACGAGTACCCGCTGCAGGCGCCCGACCCGCGTGCCCCGGCCGGTCCCGCCGCGGACGCCGCCGCGCCCGGCGGCTCCGATCCCGCGCAGGTGTGCGTGGCCTGCCGGGCCGGCCGGGTCGACGAGGACGGCTACTGCGAGAACTGCGGGCACGCCCAGCCCCGGGAACGCGACCGCATGGAGCGGGAGTCGGGCCCGGTCGCCGCGGTCAGCGACCGCGGCCTGCGCCACCACCGCAACGAGGACTCCTTCGGCGTCGCCCACACCGCGCTGCCCGACGGCTCTCCCGCGGCGCTGGCCATCGTGTGCGACGGCGTGTCCTCGGCGACCCGGCCGGACGAGGCGTCGATGGCCGCCTCGCAGGCGGCCGTCGACACCCTGGTGGCCGCCCTGCCCCGCGGCACCCACCCGCAGACGGCGATGCACGAGGCGATCGTCGCCGCCGCCCGGGCCGTCGACTCCCTCGCCGAGGAGCCCGAGGCGGCGCGCGAGCACGACCCGCACCAGAACTCCCCGGCCTGCACCATCGTCGGCGCGATCGCCACCGGCGGGCTGCTGGTGGTCGGCTGGGTGGGCGACAGCCGCGTGTACTGGGTGCCGGACGACCGCTCCGCGCCCCCGGCCCGGCTCACCGAGGACGACTCCTGGGCCGCCCAGATGGTCGCGGCCGGTCTGATGAGCGAGGCGCAGGCGTACGCCGACGAGCGCGCCCACGCGATCACCGGCTGGCTCGGCGCGGACGCCTACGAACTGGAGCCGCACACCGCCGCCTTCAAGCCGGACCGGCCCGGAGTGGTGCTGGTGTGCACGGACGGCCTGTGGAACTACGCCGAGACGGCGCAGGAGATGGCCGAGGTCGTGCCCGCGGACGCGGCCGCCCGTCCGCTGCACAGCGCCCAGGTCCTGGTCGGCCACGCCCTGGACGGCGGGGGCCACGACAACGTAACAGTGGCCGTCGTGCCGTTCCCCGCGCCGTCGCGGGGGGCAGGATCGGCCTGAGGCCGCACCACCACGGGGAAGTCCCGGCGGACCGGAGGGGACCGGTCCGTGCAACGGCACCGCCTCGCGTCAGTGGGGCGTCAACAGGGGGATCTGATCAGTCATGGCCAATTTCGCCAAGCCGAACGTGCCGCAGTTCTCGGTCGACGTCTACCAGAACGAGTACCTGCCCGAGGGCGGCCGCGAGGTCAACGCCATCGCCACCGTGACCGCCACCGGCGGCGGCACGGTGGGCGGCGCCGGCACCACACCGCACCTGTACGCGCCCGGCCGGGGGCCCTCCGCCGCGGTCGCCGTCATGGTCGACTGCTCGGGCTCCATGGACCATCCGCCGACCAAGATGCGCAACGCCCGGGACGCCACGGCCGCCGCGATCGACACCCTGCGCGACGGGGTGCACTTCGCGGTGGTCGGCGGCACGCACGTGGCCCAGGAGGTCTACCCGGGCGACGGACGGCTCGCGGTCGCCGACGCCACCACGCGCGGGCAGGCCAAGCAGGCGCTGCGCCGGCTCGGTGCGGGCGGCGGCACCGCCATCGGCACCTGGCTGCGGCTCGCCGACCGGCTGCTGTCCTCGGCGGACGTGGCCATCCGGCACGGCATCCTGCTGACCGACGGCCGCAACGAGCACGAGTCGCCGCAGGAGCTGCGGGCGGCGCTGGACGAGTGCGCCGGGCGGTTCACCTGTGACGCGCGTGGCGTGGGCACCGACTGGGAAGTGAAAGAAGTCACAGGCATCGCCTCCGCGCTGCTCGGCACCGCCGACATCGTCGCCGACCCTGCGGGGCTGGCCGCCGACTTCACGCGGATGATGGAGACGGCGATGGGCAAGGAGGTCGCCGACGTGGCGCTGCGGGTGTGGACCCCGGTCGGCGCGAAACTCCGGTTCGTCAAGCAAGTGGCTCCCACCGTCGAGGAGTTGACCGACCGACGCACCGAGGCGGGACCGCGGGCCGGGGACTATCCCACCGGGTCCTGGGGCGACGAGTCCCGCGACTACCACCTGTGCGTGGAGGTCCCGGCGGCCGGCCTGGGCCAGGAGATGCTGGCCGCCCGGATCTCCCTGGTGGTGCCGCAGCCGGACGGCCAGGTGACGAACCTCGGCGGCCAGGGGCTGGTCAGGGCGGTGTGGACCGACGACATGGCCGCCTCCACCTCGATCAACCCCCAGGTCGCGCACTACACCGGGCAGGCCGAACTGGCACAGGCCATCCAGCAGGGCCTGGACCTCCGCAAAGCGGGCGATTTCGAGCGGGCGACGGCCAAACTGGGGCGTGCCGTTCAGCTCGCGAGCGCCTCGGGCAACGCGGATACTGCGAAACTCCTTTCGAAGGTGGTGGACGTGGTCGACGCCGCGACAGGTACTGTGCGGTTGAAGGCGAAGGTCGCGGAGGCGGACGAGATGACCCTCGAGACCCGGTCCACAAAGACTGTTCGTGTAAAGAAGTGACCCCCGCGGGAGACCGCGGGACAGCCAGGAAGAGATCCGGACGTACCGGAGGACTTCAGGAGAAGGGGAACCGCCGACATGCCGACCTGCCCGAACGGACACCAGTCGGGTTCCGACGACTGGTGCGAGGTGTGCGGTCACCGCATGGCCGGTGCCGTACCCCCGCCCCCGCCGCCCCCGCCCGGCGGCGGCTACGGCTTCCCGCCGCAGGGCGCGCAGCCCGGTGGCCGCCCGGCCGCGCCCGGCGGCCACGAGCCGGAGCTGTGCCCGCAGTGCCGTACGCCGCGTGAGGGCGGCGCACCGTTCTGCGAGGAATGCCGGTGGAACTTCCTGACCAACACGGCCACTTCCTACACCCCGGCCGCCCCGCGTCCCTCGCAGCCCCGCTTCGAGCCGCCGAGCGCGACGTACGGCGGCGGTGACGCGTACGAGTACCAGGGCTCGCGGCCCTCGCAGGTGAACCGGCCCGCCGAGCCGATCCCCTCCTTCGGCAGCGAGCCGTCGGGCCCGACGCCGTTCGCCGGCGAGCGGGGTCCGTCCGGCTTCGGTGAGGGCGGGCGGCCGCCCGCCGGTCAGCAGCCGTTCGGCGGCGTACCGGGGCAGCAGGGCCCGGGCGGCTCCGGCGGTCCGTCCGGCTTCGGCGGCGGTCCCGGTGGTCCGGGCGGCCCGCCGCCCTTCGGCCGCGAGCCCGGTGGGCCCCATGGCCCTGGTGGCCCTGGTGGCCCTGGTAACCCTGGTGGCCCCAACGGTCCCGGGGGTCCCGGGGGACACGGGGGTCACGGTGGTCACGGCCCCTCCGGCTTCGGTGGCGACCCCTCACGCCCGGTTCCGCCGCCGCCCGGCCCCACCCCGCCCGCGGGTCCCGGCGGCCCGGCCGGCGGTCCGCCGCAGGCCTTCCATCAGTCCGGCGCCCCCGCCTTCCCGCAGGAGACCGGCCGGCCCCCGGCCGGCGGCGGCCCCTTCGGCGGCGGCGAGGACGACTGGGTGATCTCCCCGCCGTCCGGCGGCCCCGGTGCACCCGGCGGCGGCTACGGCTACCCGCAGCCCGGCGCCACCCAGGCCCCGCCCGGTCACGGCTTCCCGCCGGCCGCGCAGGGACCGGCCACCTGGACCGCGACCATCGGGCCGGACCGCGACTACTTCATGGCGATGATGCAGCGCTCCGGCCCCGAGGCCGCGGGCCTGAACCTGCCCGCCTACTCGCCGGAGCAGCAGCGCACGCTCAGCGGCAACCAGGTCACCATCGGCCGCCGCCGGCACTCCACCGGCGACACCCCCGACATCGACCTGTCGGTGCCCCCGGAGGACCCGGGCGTCTCGCACCAGCACGCGGTGCTGGTGCAGCAGCCCGACGGCAACTGGGCGGTCGTCGACCAGAACTCGACCAACGGCACCACGGTCAACGGCTCCGACGAGCCGATCCAGCCGTTCGTGCCGGTTCCGCTGCAGGACGGCGACCGGGTGCACGTGGGCGCCTGGACGACGATCACCGTCCGCCGGGGCTGAGGCACCTCACGGGAGGGGCCAGGCGTGGGGCCCCTGCGGGTCGTCCAGCCAGGCCCAGGTGTGTCCGTCGCCGACCGTGACGCCGTAGCGCTCCCGGTCGGGACGGCCCTCGCGCTCCCACAGCGCCCGGGCCTCCCGCGGACCCAGCGCGCCCCGGGTCAGGTCGAGCAGGAAGCCCAACGGCTCCCGTTCGCCGGCCGGGTCCGGCAGCCCGCTCGGGGACACCGCCTCCGGTTCCGCCCGGTCGGCGCCGCGCAGCGGCACGAAGTAGGCGGCCGTGGGCAGGAAGCGGCCCTCGGCGTGCCCGGGGCCGCGAACGTCGAGGGCGAGCAGGCCGGTGGCCAGCGGGGTCAGGATCCGGCCTCCGGGCCGGCACTGCTCGAGCCAGGCGCCCGGCACCGTGGGCAGCCCGCAGGTGGCGATGATCCGGTCGAAGGGTGCGCGCTCGGGCACGCCACGCGCCCCGTCGCCGGTGACGACGGCCGGGTGGTGGCCGGCCGCGGCCAGGTGCTGCCGGGCCGACTCGGTGATCTCCGGGTCGAGGTCGACGGTGGTGACGAGGTCGTCGTCGCCGAGCCGGTGGGCGAGCAGGGCGGCGTTGTAGCCGGTGCCGGCGCCCACCTCCAGCACCCGGTCGCCGTCCTCGACGCGCAGTGCGGTCAGCATCAGCGCCATCAGGGAGGGCTGGCTGCTGGAGGAGAGCAGTTCGCCGTCGCGCAGCCGGGTCGCCAGCGGGGTGTCGGCGTAGGCGCCGCGCACCCAGCGCTCCCGTGCCCCGGGGTCCGGGCTCTGGCCCCAGCGGCGTTCGTGGCCGCCCCTGACGCCGATGTAGTAGTACGGCACGAACAGGTGGCGGGGCACCGTCGCGAACGCCTCCCGCCACACCGGGTCCTCGGCCCAGGTCCCCTCGGCTTCGATCTCCCGCACCAGCGCGGCCCGTGCCGCGGTGGCCAGAGCTTCGATCCCGGTGTCGTAGGCGCCCATGCACCCACAGTAGGGGCGCCGGGAGCCGGGCGCGGGCCGGGAGCCCGGGCCCGCAGTCCGGGGTCACCCGGTCTGAGACCATGGACGCGTGAATGAGATTCGGCGCGGCACGCTTCAGGAGCAGACGTTCTACGAGCAGGTCGGTGGGGAGGAGACCTTCCGCCGGCTCGTCCACCGCTTCTACGAGGGGGTCGCCGAGGATCCGCTCCTGCGGCCGATGTACCCGGAGGAGGACCTGGGCCCGGCCGAGGACCGGCTGGCCCTCTTCCTCATGCAGTACTGGGGCGGCCCCAGCACCTACAGCGAGAACCGCGGCCACCCGCGGCTGCGTATGCGGCACGTCCCGTTCACCGTGAACCGCGCCGCGCACGACGCCTGGCTGAAGCACATGCGGGTCGCCGTCGACGAACTGGGCCTGGCCGAGGAGCACGAGCGGACGCTGTGGAACTACCTGACGTACGCGGCGCAGTCGATGGTCAACACCCCCGACTGACCCTCCGCGTACCGGATCACGGTCGCCCTGCGCCGGATTCCGGTCACGATCCGGTGTCGGCCGGCCGGAAGACCGGTCACCAGCGCCCCGTTCCCGCTGCGAACATCACCCGGGATCCGGACTGCGTGCGGGGAAGTCCGGACGACACGGGGGTCGGGTGACGGGGCTCGTCTCACGCGCGCTGGCGCATCGCCTGCTGCTCGGCTCCGCGCTGCTCGCGGTGCTGCTCAGCACCGCCGTCCTGGCCGGCTCGGTCGCGGCGTGCAGCGGTCCGGCTTCACCACGTACGGTCCCCTGCCGGCCGATCCCTCGGTCCTCACCGGCGGGCGGGTGAGCACCGGTGGGACGGTCTGGCTGGCGTCGGCCGGCTTCGGCGCGGTGACGGCCGGCCGCACGGGCCGGGAGCGGGGAACTGCGCAGGGCCACCGCGCTGCGCCGTGCGACGGCGGCGACGACCTCGCTGCCGGACGTGCTGGAGCGCATCGACCGCTCGCTGCTCGTCGCCCGTTCCACCCTGCTGATCGTCGCGCTGCGGCTCGTGCTGCTCGGCGGGTACGCGCTGCTGCTGGTGGCCCGGCTGCCGGACGCCCAGCGGGCCGCCGAGACCCCGCTGCTCAGGGCGCGCGGCGCGTCCCGGCCCTGGAACTGGAACCGGACCACATCGAGGTGTGGCCGGACGACGGCGACGGGGGGGGTGCCCGGGTGCCGGACGCCGGACGGGAACCGGCCGGCGTACCTCTCCGCACACCTCTCAGCGCACGCTGACACCCAGCGCGCCGAGCCCCGCCCGCCGCACCGCGACGGACCCGTAGGGCGTCCGCAGCCTGAGCCACGCGCCCGAGGAGAACAGCCCGGTGTCGGCCGCGCCGGTCCCCGGGCCGAGGAAGCCGAGGGACTGGGCCGCGTGCACGGCCCGCACCGGCAGCGGGGTGTCCCCGACCGCCCGGGACCAGATGTCCCGCCCTATCCGGTCCAGCTCCGCACGGGTACGCCGCTCCGGCGTCAACTCCTCCGTGCGGGACCGGAATTCGGTGACCGCGGCGGCGACCGTGGTGCGCAGCGCGTCCGGCACGGGCAGCCCCGGCTCGGGCCGCCAGCCGCCGCGCGGCGGCAGCACACCGGCCCAGGGCGGTCCGGTGACCGCGGCCGGTACGGCGGCCGTGGCCGCCCGTTCGTCCACGGACTCCAGGAACTCCCCGGCCGACACGGTGACGTCGAGCGTGACGTCGAGCCCGTTCTCGTACGGCTTGGCGAGCCGCACCGCGCGGATCGTCAGCACCTCGAAGGACGGCGGCCGGCCGAACACGGCGAGTGCCGTACCGGCCGCCTGCAGGCGCACCGCGGCTCCACGGTCGTAGTGGAGCAGCCGGGAGAGGAAGGCGGCGAGGTCGGCCGCCTCCGTCTCGTCGGCGAGGTGCAGGACCGTCATGCGGCGACGGCCTCCCCCGGGCTCTGCGCCTCCTCGGCGGCGTCCGTGTACTCCTGGAGGAACTCCCGCTCCTCCGGGGTGATCCGGCGCGGCCGCTGTGCCTCGAAGTCGAACGGCACGACGACGGTGGAGGCCCGCACGTAGACGAGGTCCGCGTCCTTCACCTCGTAGGTGATCGTGAAGGACGCGGCCCGGATCTCGGTGACCCACAGCTCGATGTCCACCGGGTGGTGCCGGTGGACGAGCTGCCGCTTGTAGTCGATCTCGTGGCGCGCCACCACGGACCCCTGCTTGAACTCCTTCTCGGGGCGGAACAGGAAGTCGATACGGGCCTCCTCCAGATAGCGGAGGAACACCACGTTGTTGACGTGGCCGTACGCGTCCATGTCCGCCCAGCGCAGCGGGCAGCGGTAGATGTGGCGCAAGACCGATCAGCCCCGGGTCAGCTTCTTGTAGGTGGCGCGGTGCGGACGCGCGGCGTCCGCGCCCAGCCGCTCGATCTTGTTCTTCTCGTACGACTCGAAGTTGCCCTCGAACCAGAACCACTTCGACTCACCCTCGTAGGCGAGGATGTGGGTGGCGACCCGGTCCAGGAACCACCGGTCGTGGGAGACGACGACGGCGCAGCCGGGGAACTCCAGCAGCGCGTTCTCCAGGCTGCTGAGGGTCTCGACGTCCAGGTCGTTGGTGGGCTCGTCGAGGAGTAGCAGGTTGCCGCCCTGCTTCAGGGTCAGGGCCAGGTTGAGGCGGTTGCGCTCACCGCCGGAGAGGACACCGGCCGGCTTCTGCTGGTCCGGGCCCTTGAAGCCGAAGGCCGAGACATAGGCGCGGGACGGCATCTCGACCTGTCCGACGTTGATGTAGTCGAGGCCGTCGGACACGACCTCCCACAGCGTCTTCTTGGGGTCGAGGTTCGCGCGGCTCTGGTCGACGTAGGAGATCTTGACGGTCTCGCCGACCTTGATGCCGCCCGAGTCCGGCGTCTCCAGGCCCTGGATCATCTTGAACAGCGTGGTCTTGCCGGCGCCGTTCGGGCCGATGACGCCCACGATGCCGTTGCGCGGCAGCGTGAAGCTGAGGTCGTCGACGAGGACCTTCTCGCCGAAGGCCTTGTTGAGCTTGTCGACCTCGACCACGACGTTGCCCAGCCGCGGGCCCGGCGGGATCTGGATCTCCTCGAAGTCCAGCTTCCGCATCTTGTCCGCCTCGGCGGCCATCTCCTCGTACCGGGCGAGACGCGCCTTGGACTTGGCCTGACGCCCCTTGGCGTTCGACCGCACCCAGTCCAGCTCTTCCTTGAGCCGCTTCTGCCGCTTGGCGTCCTTCTGGCCCTCGACCTTCAGACGCGTGGCCTTGGTCTCCAGGTACTTGGAGTAGTTGCCCTCGTAGCCGTGCAGGCGGCCGCGGTCGACCTCGCAGATCCAGCCGGCGACGTTGTCCAGGAAGTACCGGTCGTGGGTGACGGCCACGACGGTGCCCGGGTACTTGGCCAGGTGCTGCTCCAGCCAGTTCACGGACTCGGCGTCGAGGTGGTTGGTGGGCTCGTCGAGGAGCAGCAGGTCGGGCTGCTCCAGCAGCAGCTTGCAGAGCGCGACGCGGCGCTTCTCACCACCGGAGAGGTTGGTGACGGGCCAGTCGCCGGGCGGGCAGCCCAGCGCGTCCATGGCCTGCTCGAGCTGGGCGTCGAGGTCCCAGGCGTTGGCGTGGTCCAGCTCCTCCTGCAGCTTGCCCATCTCGTCGAGCAGCGCGTCGGAGTAGTCGGTCGCCATCAGCTCGGCGATCTCGTTGAACCGGTCGAGCTTGCCCTTGATCTCGGAGACGCCGTCCTGGACGTTCTCCAGGACGGTCTTCTCCTCGTCCAGCGGCGGCTCCTGGAGCAGGATGCCCACGCTGTAGCCCGGCGACAGGTACGCGTCACCGTTGGACGGCTGCTCGAGACCGGCCATGATCTTCAGCACGGTCGACTTACCGGCACCGTTCGGGCCGACGACACCGATCTTCGCTCCCGGCAGGAAGCTCAGGGTGACGTCGTCGAGGATCACCTTGTCGCCGTGCGCTTTGCGCGCCTTGCGCATGGTGTAAATGAACTCAGCCAAGAGAAACCGTCCGGCAGCTTGAAATCTGGCAGTGGGCAGATACACCCCATCTTGCCGTACGGCCACCCCTGGGCGGAAACCCGTTGAGTGGGGGCGCTGTGACCTGGGCATTCACTGGTGGCGGCGGTGAGGCGTCTGTCGCTGTCGGTCGCCATCGAGTGCCCTCGGGCACCCTCGCACGGCCCAGGGACGGCCCGGGAACGATCACTCGGGCAACCGGATCTCGGGGTCCGTCGGTCCCAGTGATGCCGCTGCCTGCACGCCGCCCGCCGGTCTCCTGGTACCAGCCTCGGAGGTCACCGGAACAGCTCCGGGACCGGGCATACCTGTAGCGGCTCTTCCGGCTGATCTGCCTGCCTCCACCAGGTGTGTCGATCGGCGCACTGCCACAGGCGAGCGGCAAGCCCGCCGACCGTCGTCGCCTCGGGCGAGTACGAAACCGCCCCACCCCAGCGGTTGGCCGCACTCGGGCCAGGCGGAAGCATCGTCAGCCAGTAGGCAATCCCAACGGAGCTATCGGCTGATCGGGATCTCGTAGACGATCTCGCAGTGAGCGGCGGGCACCACGATGTCCGCCGTCTCGACGGGCCGGCCCCGATCGCTGTAGTACGTCCGCCGGATGTGCGTGACAAGCGCGGCCTTCTGGATGCCGAGTATCGACGCCTCCTCGGCGGTCGCGTGCCTGGGCTCGGGCTGCTCGACGGCGTGGCTGACGGTGATCCCGATCGCGGCCATGCGGTTCACGACACCTTCCCCGGCGTGCGGTCCTCCCTCGGGAAGGACGACGAGGGTGCCGGCGGTGAGGTCGTACGGCTCCCAGCTCGTGGACAGCTGCACGGGCCTGCCGTCGCCCAGGAACTCGTACGTCGTCCGGACGCAGAGATCACCCTCGGCGATACCGAGCCGTGCCGCGATGTCCGCGGGAGCCGGCACCTTGGCGCCGGTCCGGCTCTCCCAATCCCCTTGCCTGCCCACGGCTTTCATGTCCGCCCGGAACGGCGATCCGTCGGGCCGCTCCCGCGCGGACGAGCGGACCATGCGCACCCGCTGCCGCGGCTCGGCGACGTAGGTGCCGGAACCGGCGCGCCACTCCAGCACACCCTGGGAGATCAGCAACTCCTGAGCGCGGCGGACGACGTTCTCGCCCACCCCGCACTCCTGGCCGATCTGGGCGCGGGACGGCAGCCGGTCCCCGGGCTCCCATACGTGCTCCGCGATCCGCCGCCGGAGTTCGTCGGCGATGCGGAGATAGGGCGGTTGCTCAGGCATATGGAAAATCTAGTCCACTAGCTCTAATCTAGTTAACTAGCTTCACTGAAAGTGATCGCCGGTGACGGAGGCTGCCCTGTGCCCGCTTCGGGAGTTCGCGCGGCAGCCATCGCTGCCCGGTTGACGGCCCTCGGACTTCCCGCACGCCTGGAGGAGCACGAGCGGTCCTGGTCGGTCGAAGCGGAGGTACCGGAATCACTCCCCGCCGAGTCGTGGCGGGAGGTCTTGGAAGTCGTGGCGGAGGCCGCGCGGTAGACGGTCGACTGGTTCCCCGCTGTTCTCCGTGGTTTCCCGCACGACCTGGCACGTGTCTGGCACGAGTCATTCGTCGTCGCACCGCTCCAAGACTAGGCCTACGGAGCCATCTTCGAGCCCGTTGTTCTCCTCCAGATGGAGATGAGCACCGTCCGGTACGCCGTCCTGGGCGAGCGTGAAGAGGTGGCCAGCCAGGGTCTTCAACCCGGCAGCGTTTGCCTCGATGACGATCTCGCTGCCCAGGTTGCGGACCTCGATGCGTGCGCCTTCCTTCCACGTGAAAACTCTGGTGGTTCCGTCGGTCACCGCACTCAGGTGAGTGGTCATCGATGGAGCAGCGCTGGGTTCAGGGGCCATACGTCAAGCATCGCGTACCCCGGGCCGGCCGCGACGGCGAGAACGGTACAGCGAGACATGCGTGATGACCTCTTGTCACGCAGTTAGACACGCAGCGCTTCCCGAAGTCGGTGTGAGCTTGTGACAAGATCGCGGGATGCTGCGACTCACCGATTTCATTATCGACTGCCCGGACACGATGAAGCTGGCGGCTTTCTACTCCGAGATAACGGGCCGTCCGATCAAGGAAGGCAGCTCCGAGGACTGGGCTGGCATCCAATTCGGCGAGATCGAGCTGGCATTCATCCGGGTGGACGACTACCGCGCTCCGCAGTGGCCCGACAGCGAGCACCCCAAGCAGTTCCACCTCGACTTCGAAGTGGACGAGTTCGAGTCCGAGCAGCTCCGCGTCCTCGGCCTCGGCGCGACGCTGAGGCAGGACTTCATCGGCCCCGACGGCTACGGCTGGCAGGTCTACACCGACCCGATCGGCCATCCCTTCTGCCTGTGCCGCAACAAGGGCGTCATCTGGACCGACCAGGGCCCGATCTGGCCCAGGCGCGACTGATCAGCCACCCACTTCCTCACCCACCATTCTCCCCAGCTCCGATCACGTCCGCCGTCGACCCCCACGCTTTCCAACTGTGGTGGTGGCCCCAGGGGTCTCGGACGGGGCCGTTCACCTGCGTTTATGGGCAGCCGGTCGTCCAGGCGGCTACCGCCTCCGGTCTCGTCCGAATCCGTGAACGGTGCTGAATGAGAGGGACACTGAGACGGAAGAAGGGACGGGCTGTTCCCTGAGCGCGTCTCAGGCGGAGGGATCCAAACTGGGCGGAGGCACGTACCGTCCCGTGCTTGGGTGCAACTGGCCGATCACCAATGTCATGGTCGCGGCGCCTGCCGCCAGCATCCCTGTGATGGCGTGCACGGCGCGCTGGTCGTGCTTGCGCAACGTGTCGTACTCGCTCTTCGACACCTCAACCTGCTCATGGGTGGGGCTGTCGAGGTCGACGGCGTAGTAGCGACCGGCTTCTGCCTTCCCGGACTGACGTGAGGTTTCCGCGACCAGGCTGCTGGCGGTCAGGCCTATGCCTGACACGAAGATGCAGACCAGCGCGAGGCGCAGGGGCCTGGGGAGACTCTGCAGGACTGGCCACTGCGCTGTGCGGGAAAGCTTTCTGCCGCCGGCTTCCATGGCCATTCCGCGGCCGATGGTGACGATGAACAGCGGGAAGAGAAGCGCGATCTCGATCGCCAGCAACGGCCCACCGCTGTAGGGCAGTGGCGGGCCGGGCAGGAGTGTGAG
Source organism: Streptomyces cellostaticus (assembly GCF_023630175.1). Classification (GTDB taxonomy): domain Bacteria; phylum Actinomycetota; class Actinomycetes; order Streptomycetales; family Streptomycetaceae; genus Streptomyces; species Streptomyces cellostaticus_A. Next base: position 37,288 of record NZ_JALLIN010000043.1, read on the forward strand.
TGCCGATACCAGCAGCGAGAACCCACTCAGCGTGAGTGCCAGCCCTGCGTGGATCTTGAAGCTGGTCTTCATGATTCGCACCTGCCCTCTGACCGACGCTCACAACCGTGTGCGGATGGCTTTGAACTGGGACTCTCAGCTTGGGAAGAGCTTGTGTCCTCTGGCGGCAGAAATCGCTCTGACCTGTGGTGGACCTGGACGCGGCCCTGCGGGGTTGCCGTCTTGATCCCCACTGTTCCCCATGGTTCTCCGCGAGATCTGGCGCGCTCATGGCGCGTCCGTGCGGTGGCTCGCCCGCTTCCAGCCAGGAGCGCGCGCTCTACCCGTCCCTACGATGCAGGCCACGGGGACTGCTGATTCCGCACCGCGCGTACACGCTTGTTGGCTCTCATGGCTCGCGGTGGAGTCGGTCGATCAGGCTGACGTGGTCAAAGCCCTCGGCTCGGCGGATGCACGGGAGACCACCTGGGCCGATGGCGTGGAACTCATCGACGAGGTAGCACACGACGAGGAGGAGCCGTTCTCCACCGTCGTCGTTACTCCGCCCGTCCAGGGGTGGACTCTGGTCGTCGGACCGTACTGGGGTGCGGCTCCTCTGAAGGGAATCCCGTTCAGGCCGTGAGGGCGTGTTCCTGCTGCTTGCCCGATACCGGCGGCGCCCCTCGCGCGTGCAGCACGTAGGAGCCTCATCCAACCGCCATGACCGCCAGCCCGGCGAACCTACGGCACTAGGCACCTCCGATGTGGCTCTGCGCCGCTGGCACCACTTTGCCGATCGTGGTGGCGAGCGTGGCTCCGAGGACGCTGACGCCGGCCAGAGTCAGCCAGATGGCGGCTGCCCCCGTGGACAGCAACCCGGAGAGGGCGGCCGGCGCGACCGCTCCGGCGACACTCACGGCGAGCTGGTTGAGGGCCAAGTACCGGCCGCGGAGGGAGTCTGGGGCGCTCTCCGCGGCGACAGTGGACGTGATGGGGCCGCCGACGATTTCACCGAAGGTGTAGCTGATTGCACCGAGCAGCACGACGCCGATCGCGGGGGCGAGCGCAGCCACGCGGTCGGCGGCGAAGAACAGGAGGTAGCCGGTCGCAAAGCAGGCGTGTCCGGCGACGAGGACGCGGCTGCGGATCCGCCCGCTGAGCCGCCCGACGATGATGCCTTGGGCGAAGCCGACCATCAGGGTGTTGAGCGTGAAGACGGCGCCGGCAGTCCAGCCAGGCAGTCCCAGCACGTCCACGGCGTAGACCGGTATCGCGATGTTGAGGGCGAACAAGGAGATCGCGAAGCACAGTTGGTGCGCGACCACGGACATGTACCGCAGGTCCCGGAGCACGCGCCCCCAGCCTCCAGCAGCGCGCCGGCCCACCTCGGGACGGATATTCGGCACGGCCCGCATCAGAACGAAGGCGGTGAGATAGGACAGGACATTGACGACCACGATCGCGGCGTAGACGCTGTGGGTACCGAAGCTGACGGCGACCGCGGTGAGGAGGCCGCCGAGTGCGTAGCCGAGGTTGCGTACCGACCCCAGAAGACCGAACCAGCGCTCGCGTTGGCCGGGCGCGGCCAGCGCCGTGACGGTCGCGCCGTAGCAGCCGAAGAACACCGCCCGCCCGGCACTGTTCAACCAGGCGCAGATGGCGATCTGCCACGTCTGACCCACGATGAGATACCCGGCGAAGCCGAGCGCCTGGGCCAGGTTTGCCGCCTGCAGTACCGGCTTGGCGCCGTACCTGTCGACCAGTCCTCCGACCAGAGGACCCACCGGGAGCGCCAGCAGCCCGGCCGTCGTCAGTGCCGCGCCCACCTGCACCAGCGTCAGCGACGTCGTGGCCAGGAAGTACAGCATCGAGACGGAGACGAAGACACCGGTGCCGATCGAGTCGATGACGATCGCTGCGACGAAACGGCGGTGCCGAGTTACCGAGGGACGGACCGTGCAATCGGGAATAGTCACGCCCGGGACGGTATAGATTTTATACCAGTATCTACAACGCTACCGGGAGTCATGCATGGGTAACGCCTACAACGTCATGGCTGCGACCTGCCCCAGTCGCACCGTCCTGCACCGGATCGGGGCGCGCTGGACGGTGTTCATCGTCAACGCGCTGGACAACAGACCGATGCGATTCACCCAGCTCAAGGCGCACATCCGGGGGATCACATCGAAGGCGCTCACCGAGACGCTTCGCGCGATGGAGTACGACGGTCTGATCTCTCGCACGGAGACTCCCGCAAATCCCCCGCATGTCGAGTACGCCCTCACCGACCTCGGGCGGTCACTGCTGACACCCCTACGTGCCGTCCGGGAATGGGCCGAGAGCCACGTCCCCGACATTGAACGCGCCCGCGCACAAGCCGATGCGCAACGGTAACTCCGTTGGACGCGGTTCCTCTGAGGGGAAAGTGAGGAAGGACAGGAACCGCGGGCTTCTGCGAGCGACGACGTTGCCCGGGCTGGTGGTCCCACTCTCGTCCCGGTGGTCCCACTCTCGTCGCCGGCGTCCGTGCTCGCCGCTTCGGGCACGTGAGGGACAAGGCCGCAGGGCGCCGTGCCTTTGGATCTTGCCGGTCGTTGCATCGGTCATGAAAAAGATCATCATGACCGCCGCGCTGGCCATGGCCACCATGACCGTGACCGCCCCTGCCCACGCCGACAACGACAACGACTTCGGTGGCGGTGCCAACGCCGCGAACAACTGGAACTTCACGGCGGAGGCCGTCTGCCTGCAGGAAGTAGCCGTGGTCCCCGTCCTGGGGGACTGGCCCGCCGACCATGCCGGCAACTGCTCGAACGGAAATGTGATCGGCCACCCGGGCAGCTAGTGCTGTGACCGGAAAGGTTCACCGGCTCGCGGCGTCCGGCACGGCACCTCGCCGCGTTGTCGCATCACCCGAGTACGTCCGGTACGCGGGCGATGCTCCGCCTTGCGATGCACCGCACCGGACGCCGCGAGCCTTCCGGCAAACCTTTCCGGTCACAGCACTAGCCGAGCGTCGCCTCCCCCATCCGGCGATCTCCCCCGCTCCCGTCCCGTCCGGCCCGCACACCCGTGGAGCGGGCGTGGCGGGTGGACGGGCGTAGCTCCTGGCGTCCAGGCCACTCGCACCACGGCGCGCCCCCATCTTGCGCCGACCCGCGCACACGGCTCCGCGCCGGCCCGGGACGCTCCGTCGCTCGGGGGCCGAGCCATGGGGCGTCTTTGCCCCGCCCCGCGGTGGTGAGGCGCACACTGCTTTCAGGGGAACCGGTGGCCGGCCAGCACGGGAGGGAGAACAGGAGGACAGTCGTGACCGTCCTCGCAGCCCTTCTCTTCGTCGTCGGAGCGCTCCTCGTCCTGATCGGTGCACTGCTGATCTTGATCGGGGCGTTCCTGATCACCCTTGGGGCGATCCTGATCATCGTGGGGTTGGCCCTGATCGCCATTGGTGTGTTTCTGCTGGTCCGAAGACTCCTCGGACGCGATCGAACGCGATCCCACTCCTGGTGAGACCCGCGGCCCCCGAGTGCGCGGCGGTGTCCGGTCGAGCGCGGGCACCGCCGCGTGGGACCGCGCGCCGGGCCGGGCGGCCGGAGCGAAATCACCCGGGCCGAGTGATGCCGCCGGCCCCGAGCAGGCGCACCGTGGATCCCGAAAGGTCGTCCGAAGCCCGGGGGAGGACGAAGGGAAGCGCCCTCACTGATCGCCGGACGCAATCGCCGGACGCAATCGATCGAGGCCCAGAAATGACCACGACACACACCACACAGGCACGCAAGCAGCAGTGGGCGAGCGGGTTGATGCTCTTCGCCGCCGTCATGCTGATGATCGCCGGAGTGATCGACATCTTCCGCGGCATCATGGGGATCGCCGCGGACGACGTGTTCATCACGACACGCGGCTACATCTTCCAGTTCGATCTGACCGGCTGGGGCTGGGTCACCCTGATCCTGGGCGCCGTCGCCGTGGTGGTCAGCCTGGGGCTGTTCCAGACCGCGAAGTGGGCTCGGGTCTCCGGCATCGTCATCGCCGGACTGATCATCCTCGCCAACTTCCTGTCCCTGCCCTACTCTCCGCTCTGGTCGACGCTGATGATCGCCTTCTCCGGCGTCGCCATCTGGGCGATGTGCGTGGACCAGCCCAGGGAGACCGGTCCCGACCAGGGCGCGCCGCGCGCCGGCTGACCCGCGGCGTCACGCGGCCCGCTGGAGCGGCGGGATCAGGAGGGACCGGCGCGGCCGGACCTCACTCGCCCGCCGCCTCCTTGCCGCGCAGCACCACCAGCACCGCGCCGCCGATCACCACGAGTCCGATGGCCACCCCCGCGATCATCGGGGTGATCGCGGAGCTGCCGGTGGCCGCGAGGTCGGTGTCGGGGACCGTGCCGCCGCCGACCGTCGCGGGGCTCGGCTCGCTGAGGGTCTGGGTGGACTCCGTGGTGACCGTGCCCTGGGTCCTGCAGTCGAGGACGCCGGTGAACCGGTGGCTGAAGCCGTTCGGGCCGGTGACCGTGAAGTCGTAGGACTGGTCCTCCTGGAGCGGGACCGTCACCGTGCGGGAGGCCCCGGCCGGGATGGTGTGCTGGGTATCCATCAGCTCGAAGGTGAAGGGCTGGTCACCCTTGTTGACCGCCGTGATGTCGACGCCGCTCCGGGCGCAGTTCTTCCGGGCCGACACCGCCATGGCGCCCTTGTCCGCCCAGGTGGCGCCCGCGGTCGCGGAGACCGTGGACTCGCTGGAGCCGGCCAGGATCTGGGTCTGGCTGCGGCTCTCGGAGGCGAAGGCGCGGCCCACCGGGACGGTGGTCGACGCCTGGACGGTCAACTGTGCGGAACCGTCCTCCGCGCCCTCGGGAACGTCGAAGAACAGTTGGCTGCCGTTCTTCGCCGAGGTGATCACCTTGCCGGTCCTGTCGATGATCCGCACCCCGTCGTCGCCCGCGCCCACCGGGGCGCCGACCGTCACGCTGCCCGCGTTGGTGTGCACGGTCACCGGTCCGAGCAGGTCACCGGGGCGGCCGGAGACCGCGGGCGGGTCCAGGGCCAGCGAGGCCTGCGGCTCGGTGCTGCTCCGGGCGCTCTTCTCCAGGTAGTCCGCGAGCTTCTCGGCGCGGGGGTCCACGGCGTCGACCTTCGCCCCGTCCGAGTAGCGCCAGATGGCCACCTGCGTGCCGGCTGCCGCGTCCTGCTCGCTCAGAGCGCTCACTCCCGCCTGCCGGGCGAGGGTGGCGAGGTCGTTCACCTGTGGGTAGGAGTTCTGCAGGATCCAGCGGATCCGGCCGGCGTCCTTGTTGGCGCCCAGCGAGGTCCCGCTCCAGGGGGTCTCCTGGTAGTGGGCGTCGCGCTGGGTGGGGTTGTGGATGTCGACGCAGTACGTCTGCAGGGTGCCGCCACCGTCCACGGACATCTCGAACAGGCCGGCGGACACCTGCTGGTCGCTGCCGTCCTCGTGGATGACGGCCTGGCCGTACGTCTTCAGGCCGCCTATCGTCGCCGTCGCGCCGCCCTGGGTCTGCGGTATCTGGTCGGCCGCGGCGGTGCCCGCGCCGAGCAGCACGGTGGTCGCCGCGAGGCCGGACGCGAGCGTCACGGCCGCGAGGCGGGCCACGCGGAACCGAGTGGACCCAGTGAACGCAGCAAGCACAGAATTCCCCTTCGAGCAGGACCCGTTGGATGCGGGGGACGGTCCCACCAGCAGAATCGGCTGCCCCGAGGGGCATGCCCGGCATCCTATGGATCACGGGGACCGCGCTTGCCGGTCGGATCGTCACATGAGCAGATCCGATCCGGAATCGTTATCGCGGGACCGGCACGCCGACCGAGCTTGTCGACAAAGGCACCCTGGTCAACGGCCTGTTCGGTACGCTCGGTGGTCGCCTGCCGACAAGCGGCGACCTTCGCTCCGCGGTCGGCCGCGGTGCCGCGGCGAGCGCTGACGTCACGTCACCGACGATGCGGGCACAGCGGGTTGGGCCGTCGGCTCGTCCTGGACCTCGGTGGTCGCCGTCTCCCAGGTCGGCTCCGGCCGGGCCGCCGACGGGGTCTCCTGGCGCACCGCGCGGCGGAAGAGCGCGGTGCCCCGCGCGAGGTCGTGCCCGATGGCCACCGCGTCGATGTCGGCGGACGTGCGCCCCTGCTGCCCGTCGCGCGGTTCCGTGCGCACCTTCAGCCTGCCCTGGACGACGACGGGCTGGCCCACTTCGACCGAGGCCGCCACGTTGACCGCCAGTTGGCGGTTGGCCCACACCGTGAAGAAGTTGGTGTGCCCGTCCGTCCAGGCGCTCTTCTCCCGGTCCCAGTAACGCGCGGTCACCGCCAGCCGGAACCGGGCCGAAGGGCCGGCCGCCGCCTCCCGGTACAGCGGCGAAGTCGCCACGTTGCCCACCACGCACACAACGGTCTCGTTCATCGTGAAGCCCTCCCTCACCCGGCCGTTCACGACCGGGCGGACATGCGTACGGGCCCGTCCCGTACGGCGGCGTCTGCCCTGCGGCACGATCGCCGCGGGAACAGGCTGCCTCCGTCCGGCCGGGCCCGCTGAGCGCTGTGGACCACCACCGAGCTGTGGAAGACTCCGCCGCCCACACGGGTGAGGGACGGGCAGCGGACTTCCTTCGCCCCGCCCTCCCCTCACCGCTGCGGACTCACCCCACCCCCGCTCCGGTCTGCGCCACCCGGCCGTACTGCTCCCGCACCTCCTGGTAGCGCAGCAGCTCCGCCGCCACCGGATCGAGCACCCGGGCCCGGCCGCAGCTCGCGGCCGCCTCCCGGAGTCTTCGTTCGGCGTCCTGCCCGTACCGGCGGGCGGGTCCCTTGGCCGCCATCCGGCAGCCCCACTCCACGAACGGCCCGCCGACGATCCCGCACACCATCAGCAGCACCGGCACGCCGAGGTTGGGGGCCATGACTCCGGCGATCTGCCCCACCAGCCACAGGCCGCCCACGACCTGCAGCAGGGTCATGGCCGCCTGGACCAGCACGGCAGCCGGCCACCAGCCGGGCCGGGGCGGCCGCCCCGGCGGCAGTCCGGCCCGGGCCGCCAGGTCGTCCAGCGCCTCGGGCAGTCCGTGCGAGCCGCGCACGGCCGCCTCCCGCACCGCCTGCGCCCACGGCGTGGGCAGACCGGCCGCGGCGCGGTCGGACACCGTACGGACCGCCTGTTCGACCCGCTGGCGGGCCGTGGCCTCCTCGTCGGCCTGGTGGCGTACCGCCATCCGGCCCGTGCTGGGCCCGCCGCGGCTCTGGTACCAGCGCCACAGCCGCAGCCAGGGCGTGCCGCAGGCCCGGTTGGCGTTGCGCAGCCAGGCGCGCTCGGCGGCCTCACCGGCCGCGGTGGCGCCGACCGCGTCGGCCAGCCGGGCGGCGAACTCCTCGCGTGCCTCCTCGCTGAGGCCGACGCGCCGGCCGGTGGCGTAGACGGGCCGAAGCCGGGCCGCGGCGGCGTCCAGGTCGGCGGCGACCCGGCGGGCCGCCGCGCCGCGCTCCATCACGAAGTGGCCCAGCACCTCGCGCAGTTCGCCGACACCGTCGCCGGTGAGCGCGGACAGCGCGAGCACCGTGGCGCCCGGCTCCCCGAACTCGCCGAGCGCGACACCGTCCTCGTCGAGCAGCCTGCGCAGATCGTCCAGTACCTGGTCGGCGGCCTCCCCGGGCAGCCGGTCCACCTGGTTGAGGACGACGAACATGACCTCGGCGTGGCCGGCCATGGGCCGCAGATAGCGCTCGTGGAGCATGGCGTCGCCGTACTTCTCCGGGTCGACCACCCAGATGACAGCGTCGACCAGCTTCAGGATCCGGTCGACCTGCTCGCGGTGCTCCACTGCCGCGGAGTCGTGGTCGGGCAGGTCCACCAGGACCAGTCCACGCAACTGCCCCTCGGCCTCCGCGCTCTGCAGGGGGCGCCGGCGCAACCGGCCCGGAATGCCCAGCCGGTCGATCAGGGCGGCCGCGCCGTCGCTCCAACTGCAGGCGATGGGCGCCGCGGTGGTCGGGCGGCGCACCCCGGTCTCCGAGATGGCCACCCCGGCCAGGGCGTTGAAGAGCTGCGACTTTCCGCTGCCGGTGGCGCCCGCGATGGCGACGACGGTGTGCCCGCCGGAGAGCTTGCGGCGGGCGGCCGCCTCGTCCAGGACCCGGCCCGCCTCGGCGAGCGTGCGGGTGTCCAGGCGGGCGCGGGAGAGGCCGACGAGTTCGCGCAGTGCGTCGAGCCGGGAGCGCAGGGGGCCGTCGTAGGCGAGGGGCGCGGGGGTGTGGGTGCCCGGGGCGCGTACGGGCTTGTCGAGGACGGAGACGCGGTCGCCGCCGTCCGTCACCCGGCGGGCGATGAGGCCGTCGTCCCAGGCGCCCGCCGCGTCCGCGTCCGCGTCGGTCCCGGTGTCGGCCCTCCGGTCGTCGTGCGCGTGCTCCGCGTCCTGTGCGGGGCGTTGCGCACCCTCGTCGCTCGCGGCGCCGGTCCCGTTGCGGGGCGCCGTCGCTCGCCCGTGGGGCGCGCCGGCGTCCCTCCCGTCCCTCTCCGCCTCCGCCGCGCGCGCGTGTGCGTGTGCGTCGGTTTCCCGCTGTCCCGCGGGTGCGGACGCCCGGTCACCGGCTTCCTGGGTCAACGCGCCCTCCGCGCGGTCGGAGCGCTTCGCGGGCACCCGCGCGTGCGGCCGGCCGTCCGTCTCCGGGGCCCGCTCGTTCCGCTGTTCCCCGGCCTCGCCGGCCCTGGGCCCGGCCCCGGTGTCGTCACCGGTGTCCACGCCGCGCGCCGTGACGGGAGAACCCTGCGCTGCCCCGCCGGTGGCCGGAGGCCGGCCGTTGACCGTGTCGCCCTCTCCCCCGGCTCGGCCGTCCGTGTCGGCTGCGGCAGGACCGGCGTGGTCGGAGGAGCCCACGTGCGTCGTGCGGTCCATGCGGTCCATGCGGTCCATGTGAGTCATGTGATCGGTGTGGTCCCTGTGGTCCCTGTGGTCCCTGTGGTCCGTGTGATCATGGTCAGTGACGGCTGTCACCGTTCACCTCTCCTTCTGCAGTACGGACAGCGCGGCGATGAGCTCCGCCTGCGGCTCGGCACGGAGGTCCAGGGCGTCGAGGGGGGCGACGCGCCGCTCGCGTTCGGTCTGCACGACACGGTCGACGGTGTCGGTGAGCAGGCGCTCGGCCCGGTCGCGCAGCCGCAGCGCGCCGTGTGCGCCGATCCGCTCGGCCACCCGCTCGCCCGCGGTGCGGGCCCGGTTCCCGCCCAGCAGTACGGTGGCGACGAGTGCGGCGACGCTCTCGGGGTCGGGAGCGGTGCTGCGCTCGATGTGCCGTACCTCTTCCTCCACGTACTCCTCCAGCTCGCGCCGCCAGCGGCGGGTCGCGAGGCCGATGCGGTGCTCGGCCTTCTCCGCGCCGGGATGCCGGTCGGCGAGCACCGGAGCGGCCGCGCCGGGCTCGCGCCGCCAGGCCTCGTCGACGCGCTCGTCGGCGGCCGTGACGGCGCACAGCAGCAGCGCGCCCAGGCTCTCCACGAGAGCGTCCAGCAGTTCGCCCGCGGTGCAGTCCAGAGGGAAGGCACGCCAGCGTTTGAGCGCGTCCCCGGCGAGTACGGCCCCGGACTGCAGCCGGCCCCGCACGCGCGCCAGCTCGCCGTCGTAGGCGCTTTCGACGGCGGAGGTGAGCCGGAGCGCGGCCGCGTACTGCGCGGCGACGGCGGCGGCCAGCCCGGGCATGCGCGACTTGAGCGAGTCGAGCAGGCCGTGCGCCGTACGGGCCATGACGTGCTCGCGGGCCGCGGCGTCCTGCGCGTGGTGCACGAGCCAGGTCCGCAGGGCCGCCACGGCGGTGCTGGGCAGCAGGCCGGCACCCCAGACCGACTCGGGCAGCTCGGGCACGGTGAAGCGCGGTACGTCGCCGAGCCCTGCCTTGGTGAGCAGGGCGCCGTACTGCCGGGAGACCTCCGAGACCACCTGGTGCGGCACGCGGTCGAGCACGGTCACCAGCGTGACGTCGTACTCCTTGGCCGTGCGCAGCAGATGCCAGGGAACGGCGTCGGCGTAGCGGGCGGCCGTGGTGACCATGATCCAGATGTCGGCGGCGCAGATCAGCTCCGCGGCCAGGACGCGGTTGTCGGCGAGCAGCGAGTCGATGTCGGGGGCGTCGAGGAGGGCGAGTCCACGCGGGAGGCTCTCTGCGGTCTCGATGCGCAGCACGCGCGCGGAGGGCCGGCTGGGGAACAGCAGATCGTCTCCGGCGTCGGGCTGGGGCCCCCACACGCGGGTGAGGTCGGGGAGCACACGCATGCTGCTGAACCAGTGATGGTCCTCCGGATGACAGACCAGGACCGGGGTCCGGGTCGTCGGCCGGAGCACGCCCGCCTCGCTGACCCGGCGCCCCACGATGGAGTTCACGAGGGTCGACTTGCCGGCCCCGGTGGATCCGCCGATGACGGCCAGCAGCGGGGCGCCGGGGGCCTTCAGTCGGGGCACCAGGTAGTCGTCGAGCTGCGCGAGCAGCTCGTCACGGTTCGCACGCGCGCGCGGGGCCCCGACCAGAGGGAGCGGAAAGCGTGCGGCGGCGACGCGGTCGCGCAGAGCGGAAAGTGTGTCGAGCAGCTGAGGCCGAACGTCCAAGGTCACCACATGTGAAGAATGCCCAATTTTAGGGGAATTCTGAAGCATATGGACATCCCAGCGCGCCGATGGAACACAAGGGACGTAAAGGATGACTAGTACGAGGGCGCAGTCCAGGCATAACGAGTGCACAACACCCGGTGCGTCGGAGGCCAAAAGCGATGCACGATTCGTACCTGCCTGCGATTATCAGGACCGCTTCACGGAACCTCCACATCGAGCCACGGAGGTGAAGCGACAGGGTCAGGGAACCAGGAGCTTTATCCTTGTCCCGCCACCAGGCCCCCGTAGCTCAGTGGATAGAGCAGGCGCCTTCTAAGCGCTTGGCCGCAGGTTCGAGTCCTGCCGGGGGCGCAAGCCGTCACCAGCAAGAACGTCTCAGAGGGGACCTCCCCTCCAGGGCGTTTCGCGCCTTCGGAGGCGACACCGGCAACGACGGGCCCGCCCGTCACCCGTCCGCACGCGGACCCCGGCCGATTCTCGGTGGGCCGCTTCTCGGTCATCCAGCGGCATGCACGGACCTCCCCGGTCGCGTCCGGTTCCCGGCTGACCGAGCCCCACACCTCGCTCGCCGCGCGAGCGTCTGACGGTGCGACACCGCCCGCGTGCACCACGGAGACGACCACGCACCCCGTGGCCCGTCGCGGCAGGAGGCGAGAAGCGCCACGTCCCGCGCCCGAGCCGCTTCGGGACGAGGCGCTTCGCCCCGTCGGGGCACGGCGTTTGAGCGACGGGCCCCGCCCGCCCCGGGCGCGGTCAGCGGCGGCACGGGTCGCCGCGGTCGCCCACTTGGGGGATGCCGGGATGCAGTGCGTGCACGTTTCCGTACGGTCGGTTGCAGGGCCGGGAGGCACCTGGCCCGCGAGTCGGGAGGTACGTCATGCGTCGCATCGGATCGACACTCGCCACACTCGCCGCCGCCGGGGTGCTCGCGCTCGCCGTTCCCGGCTCGGCCTTCGCCGCGAACGGGTTCCTGGCGATCGGCGGAGTCCGCCACGACGACCCCGCGGGCTGCTTCGAGATAGCCAGCCTGTCCACGGTCTTCAACTTCACGGACAGACCCGCCCTGGTCCACAACGTTCCGGGCTGCGCGGGCGGGTTCGTCCAGGTCATCCCTCCTGGGTTGGCGGTGCAGGTGCCGGGGACCCACAGCATTTTCATCGATTGACCTCCCGCCGGGGCCGGCCGGGGCCGGCGGGGACCGCGTCCTGCCGGCCCGATACCAGGGACCGGAGTCGTGCGCCCGGGAAGCACCGTCGGCCGTGGGGCCCATGACCACCGGCCCCATCGCTCGGCCGCGGCGCCGGCGGGCGCGGGCCCCGGAACCGCAGCCGGCCACGAGGCGGCCGCCGGTCCCGGCGCCCCGTGGCCGGCTGCGGCCGCTCAGACGGGGATCCAGTCCGGCCACTGGGGCGGCACGTTGCTCACGGGGCAGAGGCCGGAGTCGCCGGGATAGCCGTCCAGCGTTCCCCGGGTCGCGAAGAACCACCAAGCGAGCCCGACCGTCGCCACCACCACCAGCAGCGTCGGCAGGAAGACGCGGACCGCCCTCGGCGCGCGGGACACCGCCCTCGGCGCGCGGGACACCAGACGCCGCCCGGCGGCCCACGCCATGAGCGCGACGAGCGCTTCGCCCCCCACGGCCGCAGGAAGCAGGAAGTTGAGCTCGAAGCGCCCTCCGGCGTCGTAGCCCGCGTCGCAGTACGCGCGCGCCCAGACCACCAGCACCCAGGCGGCGCATCCCACGGCGGCTCCGAACAGCGCGGAGCCCGCCCAGGGCAGACAGGAGCCGGATCCCGGCTTGGAAGTGTCCACGCCATGACAGGACACCGCGGGACCGGCCCTGGTTCGCGATGGACCCCCTGAGGCGTCCTGCGCGGGACACCGCGAACGGACGGCGGCGGACGGGCCCGGCCAGGGTGTTCCGGGTCCGGGGAGAAACGTGCGGGCGGGCCCACACCATGTCACTTTTCGGCCAAGGCGCCCTGAAAGCTTTGGTTTGGGAAGAAATTCGTTGACCTGGGCGTCCGATGTGGATCAGGCTCGCCTGGTCGGCGGCAAAGATCGCCGGCAGCGCGCACGGCACTGACCAGCCGGGTGCGCTCCACCGCGGTTTCCGGCACGACGGCCCGGCACCGAACGGGGTGCCGGACACCGCTTGCTCCTCGAGGGGGAATCTCAGCCATGCTCAAGACCTCAGCCAGGCTGGCACTCGTCGGTGTGGCGGCGGCGACGCTGTCGATGGTTCCGCTGGCCGGTACGTCGTACGCGGCCGGCTGTTCCGGTGCCGGATGCGACAACAAGGGTCCGGCCACCTACAAGTGCGACACCAGCAGCTCCACCAAGCGGACGGTGAACAGCAACGGCCGCGTGGCGGAGCTGCGCTGGTCCGCCGACTGCCTGGCCGGCTGGGTGCGGATCAAGAACAACGCGGACCCGTCGATCTACGACTCCACCGCGACCATCGAGAAGTGGAGCCTCGGCGGCAAGCTGCTGAAGTCCCTGTCCGTGCGGACGCCCGGCTACCGCAAGACCGACTGGTCGAACATGCTCGGCGGTCCGCAGTACAAGTACCGCGTGTGCGTCCGCTTCGACAGCAATCTGTACCCGCTTCAGTGCAGCGGCAAGTTCTAGCGCGTCCGCCCGTGCCGCCGGGCCGCCACCCGGCCGGCTGACCGGAACTCGTCAGGACGCACCGGTCCTCGCTCGCGGCCCGTATCCGTGCGGCACGACGCGGATACGGGCCCGCTTGCCGTCGCACCATCGGCACCGCCCGGCCCGGCGCCACCATCGGCACCCCGGCTCGGCGGCACGGTCGGCCGCAGCCGGACGCACCGTCACATCCCCCCTTCAGGCCTGTGCGTCCTGAGCGGGGGACATGGCCCCGCGGGGCCGTCGCGCTCGCGGAAATTGCGTGGCGGTCCGGTCGCGCGGAGGCGGAGACTCGGCGTGTGAGTGACATGGGGGCGTTCCGGGACGCGGTCGGCGTGTGGGCGGCCGGTGGGGACGGTGGGCCCGCACGGGAGCTGGCCGGGCGGCTGCCCGTGCGGGTGGCGGTGCTGCTCGAAGGGCCGAGCGACGTCGCGGCCGTCGGTGCCCTGGCGGCACGCCGGGGACGCGATCTGGCGGCCGAGGGGGTGTGCGTGGTGTCGATGGGCGGCGCCATGAGCGTCGGGCACTTCGCCCGGGTTCTCGGACCGCCCGGTCTCGGGCTGCGGCTGACGGGGCTGTGCGATGAGGCGGAACGTGGCTACTACGTCCGCGGGTTGGAGCGGGCCAGGGCCGCGTGGCAGGGGTTCTTCGTCTGTGCGGCGGATCTGGAGGACGAGCTCATCCGCGCCCTCGGCGTGACGCGGGTGGCGGAGCTGGTCCGGGCGGAGGGCGACGAGCGGGCCCTGCAGACCTTCCTGCGCCAGCCCGCGCAGCAAGGCCGGGACCCGCGGCAGCAGTTGCGGCGCTTCCTCGGCACCAGGAAGGGACGGAAGATCCACTACGGGCGGGTGCTGGTGGAGGCCCTCGATGCCGATCGCGTACCGGCTCCGCTCGGCGGTCTGCTCGCCGCTCTCTGAGCGACGTACGACCGGGCGGATCGGGCCGGGCGCCGCCCGGGCCCGCTGCCCGGCCCCGCCGCGCTCAGACCCCGGCCCGCCGGCCGTGCCGTGTCGCCGCGGTGATCAGGGTGGAGACGACGGTGGTCCCCGCGAGGCTGCCCAGCATGACCAGGCCCACGCCGACCACGAAGAGGCCGCTGGAGTCGTCCGACCAGTCGCAGTAGGCGGCGATGGTCAGCCCGGCCGAGGTGCCGGCCACCGCGGCCACGGCGTGGTTCCGCAGCGCCGCCCAGCACACCGCCGCAAGGAGCGTCAGCGCGAGCCCGATGACCTGCCACGCCTCGTACGGGCCGGTCGTCGACCCGTCGGGGTGGACGTCCCGGTGCTGGTCCCAGCCGAGCCAGGCGGCCCACAGCGCCGTCGAAACGCCGGCCATCACGAGGATCGACAGCAGCTGAAGGGCGGGTCTGCGCGGTTCTCTGTTCATGGGCCAAGCCTTCCGGCCCGACCCGGGGTGCGAACAGGGCGCTGGTACTCAGATCCACCCGAGTACCTCAGCGCCCCGACCGCCCCGTCCTCCGCTCCGACCTGTCCTCCGCTGCGCTCAGGCCGCCAGCTCCGCGGCCGTCCCCTCCTCGCGCTCCGCCTCCGCCTTGGCCGCCAGGGCGTTCACGGACGCGTTGAAGCGTTCCAGGGAGGTCGGGTGATCCGGGCCCAGGACGTACTCCTTGAGGGTGCGGCGGTCCAGGGCCATGGGGTCGGCGTGCGGGGCCCGGACCGAGTCCAGGATCTCCGTCAGCCGGGCGCACCCGCTGTCGAGCAGGTAGGCGCCGCCGGCCGTGGTGTAGGCGGCCCGGAACTCGTGGTCGGGCAGGTCGTGGGCGTTGGTCAGCACGTAGGGCTTGAGGCTGGCCACGAAGTCGGCGACGACCGAGGAGACGTCGCTGATGAGGACGTCCGCCTGGTTGAAGCACTCGTAGAGGGTGGGAAGCTGCTTGAGGATCACGTTGTGGCGGACCGGCCCCCGGGTCTCCCAGAAGATCCGGTGCCACTCGGCGCGCAGCTCCTGCCACTCGGCCGCCCCCGCCCGGTCCGGCACCCGGGCCCCGCGCACCTGCTCGGCGTCGTCGCCGCCGTGCCGGCCGGCCAGCTCGTCCAGGCGTGCCTGGATCTCCTCGAGGCGGGGTCTGGCGGCGGCGACCGCGGCCTCCGCCTCGGCGGCGCCGCGCTGCTCGTTGTCCGCGCGCAGCAGTTCGCGGATCTCCTTGTCGGCCCGGGCCGCGTCGGCCGAGCGCTTGCCGGTCAGCGGGTGCGGCTTGTAGATGACCCGGACGTTCTCGGCGAGGAGCCCCTCGATCAGGCGCACGCCCATCGGGATCAGCGAGGTGTGGCAGTCGTCGTCGCTCCAGCCCTCCCAGGTGGGCGCGTACAGGACGACGGGCAGCGGGCCGGGGGTGTGGTCCGCGTGCAGCCGGATCGGGGCGAGCTGGGGACGGCCCACCTCCACGATGGCGCTGTCGCTGATGGCGTGCCGCACCCGCCGGTAGCGGTCGCGCCCCGCGCGGCCGGCCACCCAGATCTCGTCGTACACCTTGCTGACCCGGTTGCTGCTGGCGAGCTTGTCGCTGTCGCCGTGGCCGATGAACACATGCTTGGCCTCGGCCACCCGCAGCATGTGCACGTTCTTGCCGGCGTTGCCCGGGTAGAGCACGACGCGTACGCCGGAGAGTTCGAGCTCGGCCAGGTCGTCGGCCTTCGGAACGCAGACCACCGGGATCCTGGTGCGGCTGAGGTGGCGGAACGAGGCCCGCTCCCGGAGGATGATCACCGGGCGCATGTCGAGCTGTTCCAGGGTCTCGATCCACATGTTGACCTGGTACATGAAGTCACGGGAGACGGCCGCGAAGCTGAAGTACAGCGCCACCTCGGGCCGGTATCCGGCCAGTTGCCGGTTGACCTCGGCGAACACCTCGTCCCGCGCGGGCATGCCGCGTACCCGGCGGTACTGGTCCAGCAGTGCCACGACGGCCGCCGCGGTCACGCCGACGGTGACGGCGAACGCGGCGTACGCCGGCTGCCAGGCCCCGACCGCCAGCGCGGCGAGGAGCCCCGCGTGGGCCGGCAGGTCGAGGTGGAGGAGCTTGCGCAGGAAACGCCGGTAGAGCAGGGCGGGTGGCTGCCCGGGTATGGGCAGTCCGCTCATGTCCAGGTTGCGCACGACCAGCGGCAGCACCCGGCGCCGGCGGATCGCGTGGTGCACCGCCGTGAAGAGCATCATCAGCGCGAAGTGGGCGCTGAAGACGACGAGCGCCGCCACCAGGAGCGCTCCCGGCGCGTCCATCCGGGTGGCCAGCGCGAGCAGCATCACCGTGCGCACCGCGAACCGCAGCGGCCTGGTGAGCTGCAGCGTCGCGAGCCTGCGCACGAACCCCGGAGCCCTGGAGTGCAGTACCTCGTCCACTGCGTACGTCACGGCCGATGCCGCGGCGAAGCCCCGCCAGTCGGGCAGCAGCGCGAAGACGGGCAGCGCGGCGAAACCGGCGCCGAGCAGGAGCACGAGAAGCAGCTCGGTCGCCCCGCGCACACGCAGGGCACCGCATAACCGACGGATCGTCATGAGCAAGGTTTCCTCTTTCGGGCAGGCGCGCACGATGGGGGCAAACGCCGTTGTTCATCAGTTCGACCCAGGAAGAGGACGCAGAGTTGTACACCCACCAGAAAGAGACAGTTCAGGTTCCGTTTACCCGAGTGACGAGGTGAGTTCGGGCCTTCACCGACGGGTAAGGTCGCCGTGGGGAAGGGAGGGTCACGTGCGACTTCGCTGTGCGGTGCTGGACGACCACCAGGGGGTGGCCACCGCCTCAGCCGACTGGTCGGTGCTCGGGGACCGGGTGGAGGTCGTCGCGCTGCGCGAGCACCTGGAGGGCGAGGACGCCCTCGCCGCGGCCCTCGCCGGCTACGACATCGTCGTCACCCTGCGCGAGCGCGTCCCCTTCCCCGGCTCGCTGATCGCCCGGCTGCCCCGGCTGCGGCTGCTCGTCGCGTCCGGGATGCGCAACAGCGTCATCGACTACGCCGCCGCCGAGGCGCACGGGGTCACCGTGTGCGGTACGGCGAGTTCGCCGGCGCCTCCCGTGGAGCTGACCTGGGCGCTGCTGCTGGGTCTGGCCCGCGGGATCGTCGAGGAGAGCGGCGCGCTGCGCTCGGGAGGCCCCTGGCAGTCCACCGTCGGCGCCGATCTGCACGGGCGCCGGCTCGGTCTGCTCGGGCTCGGGAAGATCGGCAGCCGGGTGGCACGGGTCGGGCTCGCCTTCGGCATGCGGGTGAGCGCCTGGAGCCGGAACCTGACCGCGGAGCGGGCCGAGGAGGTCGGCGTGGAACTGGCCGCGGGCAAGGAGGACCTGCTGGCGGTCAGCGACTTCGTCTCCGTCCACCTGGCCCTCGGTGAACGCACCCGCGGTCTGGTCGGCGCCGCCGAGCTCGCCCTGATGAAACCGACCGCCTATCTGGTCAACACCTCCCGCGCGGCGATCGTGGACCAGGACGCCCTGCTGGCCGCGCTGCGCGAGGGCCGGATCGCCGGGGCCGGCATCGACGTCTTCGACCTCGAACCGCTGCCCGCGTCCCACCCGATGCGCTCCGCGCCCCGTCTCCTCGCCACGCCCCACCTCGGCTATGTCTCACGGGCCAACTACGCGACGTACTACGGCCAGGCGGTGGAGGACATCCAGGCGTACCTGGCGGGATCGCCGGTACGCCGGCTGCCCTGAGGCGCCCGGGCCGCAGCGGCCGGTGTCCGGCTTCCGCCAGGGCGGCCGGACCCGGCGCCCGCGGCGACCGATCCGGCCGCACGGACGGCGAGGGCCCCGGCACCCGGGCACCGGGTCCGGGTCCGCTCACCGCTCACGCGTACCGGTAGATCTCGCTCACGTCGTCGAGCTGGTCCGGTGTCACGTCCCAGGGCGGCAGTCTCTGGTACCGGGCGATGATCCGCCCGTGCTGCCGGTCCCCCGCGGGGGGCGGGCCGGCGGGCAGGTAGCGGTGGTTGCGGTGGGCGAGCTGCCACCGGTGCCACTGCATGTCGAGGAAGGCGTGGTGCAGCCAGAACACCGGGTCGTTGACGGAGGCGCCGCCGAGCATCGCTCCGCCGACCCAGCGGTGCACCCGGTTGTGGTTGCGCCAGGAGGCGCTGCCGCTGCCGGGTCCCCAGCCCTCCAGCTTGTTGCGGAATCCCGTGGCGGCCGTCGAGTCCCAGGGCCGGGCGTCGTAGACGGGGTCGTCGAGGGCCCACTGGAGCTGGCTCCCGGTGGGCAGCGCGATGGGGTTGGCGGCCCGGCCCAGGTCCCGGGTGAGGAACTTGCCGTCCGTGACCCCCACCCTGATGGTCCAGTGTCCCGCGGTGTAGGCGAAGGGGCCGGTCATCACCTGCCGGTCGGAGCGCCGCCCGTTGCCGCCGAGCACGTCGGCCGTCCACGGCACGGACGTCTTCCTCCGGTTCCGGGTCCAGTCCCAGTACGGCACCGTCACCGAGGAGTCGACCCGGCGCAGCGCCCGCTCCAGGTCGAGCAGGAACCTGCGGTGCCAGGGCAGGAAGGACGGGGCCATGTGGGCCGAGCGCAGCCCGGTCTCGCCGTCGGCGGTGTAGTGGTCGATGTGCAGGCGCACGAACTCGTCGTACTCGCCGCGCCGTTTCAGTTCCAGCAGCGCGTTGACGAACCGCCGGCGCTCGGTACGCGTCAGCGTGCTGACGTCCTTACGCACGTACGCCATGACGCCCTCCCCTGTGGTGCCCGGCCATCTCGCCGACGACCGGGCCGGGGGCGAGGTCGCGCAGTTGCTGCCCGGGGCCGATCTGGTCGACCGCCGCGCGGGTCGCCTCCAGCGCGGTCGGGTACGAGCCGTAGTGGTCGACCATGCTCAGCCAGGTGCCGTCGGCCCGGCGCATGAGGTGCAGCGGGTGGCCGTCGACGGTGACCTCCCAGTCGCCTTCGGCCTTGCGGCGCCCGGCGATCGGCACCTGGGCGCCCTGGATACGGCGACCCCGGTAGGTCTCGTCGAAGGAGCCGCCCCCGGGACCGTGCCCGGTCGGCAGGGGGCGGGATGCTGCGACCACCGGGGCGAGCGCCAGGGCGGCGCCGGTGCCCAGCAGGGCCCGGGCCGCCTCTCTGCGGGAGACTCCGCGACCGCCCGCCGCGGCCTGCTGATCCGCCCCCACCGCGACGCCTCCGGCACCGACGACCATCTCTCACTCCTCGATCGGGATCAGATGTGCGTATCGGTAACCGGCGGGGACCCGGCCGAGTCACCGACGAGGGCCATCCGGCGGTACGCGGCACGCGGAATGCGGCCGGGTGCCCCACCAGCGGGGCAGCCGGGCAGCCGCGGTCGCTCCCGGGCTTGCCCGTCCGTCGGCCGGTCGCGGGACCGCGGGCGGACGTCAGCCACGCAGGCGGCGGACCGGCAGGACGACCTGCGCGGCAGCCCTGAGGGTCTCCTCGGCGCCGGCGAAGGCGGCCGGCGCGGCCGGTTCCACCGCCGTGCCGGGCTCGCCCTCGGGCCAGGCACGGGTGGTGAAGACCAGATAGGCGTAACCGCGTTCGGCGACGGCGGCCAGCCACTGCGGCGGGGTGTCGGCCCGCGCCACGAACTGCGGCATGTCGACGACGGTCTGCCCCGCCCGGACGCGCAGGGTCAGGACGACGGCCTGCCCTGCCCGGACGCGCAGGGTCACGGGCAGGCTCGGCCGTTTGGTGCCGTCCACCAGTTCGCCGCCGACCGGAAGCCCGTTGCCCACCAGCAACCGCTCGACCGCGACGGCCGTCACCTCCGGGCCGCCCTCGGCGTCCCCTGGGGAGTAGCCCAGCAGACAGGGCATGTCGGTGCCGTCGGGCGCCGCACCGCTCCAGGCCAGGACGACGAGCGTGCCGAGGTCGGCGAGACGGGCGGGGGGCGCGCTTGGGGCCGAGGTCACCGCGCGACCCTACCGACGGGGTGCGGCGCGGCCCGACGCGGCCTCTCACCCTTCCGGCCCAGTGCCGGGTACCGCTCCACACGATCGAGGGAAGCGGTCCCGAACGCACCGGGGCCGGTCCCGCCCGATGCGGGACCGGCCCTGCTTCTACGCCTCGCCGGTGCGTCAGCCCTGCAGCGGGACGCCGCCGAGCAGCGGGTTCCGCTGGTTCACGGCGGTGGTGGTTTCCTTCACCGTGTGCAGGACGGAGTCCTTGTTCTCGGTGCTCAACGCGTCCGACTGGTGCTTGAGCGGCATCACGTCCCGCACCGTGAGGGGGTGCCGGCCGAGCGCGTCCACGGCGCCGTTGAGGCCGGCGGGCCTGAGGTCGGCCGCGTTCTGGGCGAACGCGGGCGCGGCGGCGCCGGCGAGAACCAGGGAACCGGCAACGACGGCGGCGGCCTTGAGGGGCTTCATCGTGTTCCTTCCTTCGGCAACTCACGTCACCCCGGGGAATTCTGACGCCGTGCCTAACGAGTCGCCGTCGGACCGGAAACCCCGCGACAGAAAGGCATACGAGATGCCTTCGGGAAGTGCATCGGAGAGCCGAGGCCTCCGGCCGTCGTGCGCCCGCGCGCACGACGGCCGGAGGCGTGGTGGGGAGACCGTCACCCCGTCGGCAGCCCCGGGAGTGTCGGCAGCCCCGGGAGTGTCGGCAGCCCCGAGACCGCCGGGAGGCTGGGCAGGGTGGGCAAGGTCGGCAGAGCCGTCACGCTGGGCAGAGCCGTCACGCTGGGCAAGGCGGTCCCACTGGGCAAGGCGGTCCCACTGGGCAGAGCCGTCACGCTGGGCAAGGCGGTCCCACTGGGCAGAGCCGTCACGCTGGGCAAGGCCGTCACGCTGGGCAGAGCCGTCACGCTGGGCAGAGGCGTGCTCGGGGGCGTCCCGATACCGGAGAGGACCTGACCGAGCAGTTCCAGCAGGTCGTTCACCACGCCGGTGGCGGCCGACAGTACGTCGTCGAGGCCGGAGACGACGGCCTGCACCAGAGCGTCGATCGCGGCGGTGAGCGCGGCGAGCACGTCACTCGAGGCGTCCCGGGCGGCCGGTCCGGCCTTGCGGGCGGCGGCGTCCGCCGGACGGCCGGTGGCCACCTCGGTGACGGCGCGTTTGGCGGCCTCGCCGAGCCGGTGGGCCTCGCCGGGGGTCAGCCGGCCCTTGCGGAGCGACTGTTCGAGCAGTTCCCTGACGGGCGCGGGTACGGATCCGGTGCCGTTCAGCGCCTCGATCCGGGCGAGCAGCGCGTCGGCGCCGGGGACGGCCACGTGCGAACCGGCCTGGTGGCTCCGCCGGGCCAGGTCGGTGGCGACGGCGGCGGAGCCGGCGATGCCGACCAGGAAGGAGGCGCAGAGGGCGGCGGACGCGATACGCCGTGGGGGAAGCACGCGCATGTGAGTTCCTTTCGTGGGGCCGAACTTTCAGCCCCACGGTTGGACCGCCGCTGGGGAACCGCAACCGCTCGGAGCCCATGTGGAGCATCCGCACCAGGGCGGAACGCGCACCGGCCGCCCGTCCGTGCGTCATGCACGGGCGGGCGGCCGGCGAAGGGGATGCGCCCCGGCGTCAGACGTTTGCGCAGCCGTTGCCGAACGCGGGGTTCAGCAGGCCGATGACGTCGACGGTGTTGCCGCAGACGTTGACCGGCACGTGGACCGGGGCCTCGACGACGTTGCCCGACAGCAGGCCCGGGGAGTTGGAGGCGAGGCCGTCCGCAGTGGAGTCGGCGGCGGCCACGCCGACGCCGCCGGCGACGGCCGCGACGGCGGCGGAGGTCAGAACCAGACCCTTCGCGATACGCGACATGGAGAAGTACTCCTTGAAATCGACACAAACATCCGGGCGGGATGCCCAGCGCTGTGTCAACGCGCGGCAACCGCCGGGGTTCCGCCGCCAAAGGGGTGATCTCCACGGAAGTACCTCTTCATCATTCCGACACACTTGTCTCATTTAGCATGATTGATCCACATGCCTCATAGAGTTGCTGTCCTCTCCACCACGTGCGGGAGGGGGACGGCCTACCCCTCCCACCGTCACCCGGATGTGCCCGAAGCCGGCCCGGCCCGGTGGCGCGGTGGTGACCAGCCGGGCGTCCGGCTCGTTGCCCACCGGCACGCGACATGAACCGGCGCACAACTGGTGGCCGCGGACGCACCGGCACGACACGCGTACCACCCTCAGCCCCGAGCACCCCCGTGAGCGAGGACCCGAGAATGGACCAGCCGGCACCCGCTCCTCGGCCACGGGTTCTGCATCTCGCGCAGCCCGTCGACGGAGGGGTCGCCCGTGTCGTGCTCGACCTCGCACGGGCTCAGCTCGCGTCCGGCGCGCGGGTCACGGCCTGCTGTCCCGGCGGCGCGCTGGGCTCGGAACTGCGCGGGTCCCGCGCCGAGTTCCGCCCCTGGCGGGCCGCACGGTCGCCGGGGCCCGGACTGGCCGGTGAGGTGCGGCGGTTGGCACGGCTCATCGAAGAGGTGCGGCCCGAACTGGTGCACGCGCACAGCGCCAAGGCCGGACTCGCCGCCCGACTGGCCGTACGCGGCCGCATCCCGACCGTGTTCCAGCCGCACGCATGGTCGTTCGAAGCCGTAGGCGGGGTGGCCGCGGGTCTCGCACTGTGCTGGGAGCGCCGCGGCGCCCGGTGGGCCGACCGGGTGGTGTGCGTCAGCGAGGCGGAGCGCGCGACCGGCGTACGCGCCGGAGTGCACGCCTCATACGCCGTCATCCCCAACGGCATCGACACCTCACGCTTCTCCCCCGCGCCCGCCGCGGCCGCCGCCGCCGGCGTCCGCGCCGAGTTGCTGCCGGACCTCGATCCGTCCGCCCCGCTCGTCGTCTGTGTCGGACGGCTGTGCCGGCAGAAGGGCCAGGACGTGCTGCTGCGCGCCTGGGAGCAGGTCCGGCACGCGGCGCCGGACGCCCGTCTGGTGCTGGTCGGCGACGGTCCCGACCGGGACGCGCTGCGCGCGCGGGCGCACCCCTCGGTCCGTTTCACGGGCGCCGTCGCCGACACCGTGCCCTGGTACCGGGCCGCCGACCTGGTGGTGCTGCCCTCACGCTGGGAGGGCATGGCGCTCGCCCCGCTGGAGGCACTGGCCTGCGCGCGGCCCGTCGTGCTCACCGATGTCGGCGGCGCCCGGGAGAGCCTGCCCCCGGCCCTCGCGCCCCGCTGCCTGGTGCCCACGGCGGATCCCGGGGCGCTGGCCGCGACCGTCACCTCGCTGCTCGCCGACGCGCCCCTGCGTGCCGCCCTGGCGGACCGCGGGCGCCGTCACGTCCTGTCCACGCACGACGTGCGGACCACCGCCGAGCGGGTCGCGGACCTCTACCGCGAACTCCTCGGACCCCGGCCACCCGTGTCCTCCGAGCGCAGGGAGTCCATCCGATCGTGACCGCGGAAAGTACCGTCCCCTCCACCGGCGGCCAGTCATGGGACAGCGGACTCTCGGCCCTCTCGGTGCTGCCCGCCCCCGCCGCCGGCGGGCCCCGGTTCCCGGTGCGCCGGCCG
Source organism: Streptomyces cellostaticus (assembly GCF_023630175.1). Classification (GTDB taxonomy): domain Bacteria; phylum Actinomycetota; class Actinomycetes; order Streptomycetales; family Streptomycetaceae; genus Streptomyces; species Streptomyces cellostaticus_A. The sequence continues at coordinate 60,924 of NZ_JALLIN010000043.1, forward strand.
CCCGCGCGTCCCGCCTCACCGATGCCCGTGCTCGCCGCCGACGTGCTCGCCGCGTCCGCGGGCGCGCTCGTCCTGGACGGCTCCGTCCACCGCCCGTCACTGGTCGCGGTGCTGGTGGCCGGCACTCTCCTGCTGCGCCCGCGCGCGCCGCGGCCGGTGCTCGGCGTGCTCGACGAACTGCCCGCCGTCTGCGGCCGGATCGCGGTCACCTGGCTCGCCCTGGCAGCGGTGCGCTCCGCCTACGACCCCGGTGCGGCGCTGTCCGCCCGCGGTCTGCTGCTCGGCTGGACACTGCACGCGGCGGCCGCCTGCGCGGGGCGCGGCGCGGTGCACTGGCGACGCCGTGCCGTCCTGGCGGGCCACCCGCGCCAAGCGCTGGTCGTCGGCCCCGCCGCGACCGCGCAGCGGGTGGCCGCCGCGCTGCTGCGGCATCCGCGCTGCGGGGTGCGGCCGGTGGGCGTCGTCGCCGAACACCTCGACGACCCGGGCGGGCTGCCCGTGCTCAGCACGGACGAGGAGGTGGGGCGCGCGCTCATCCAGAACGGCGTGCGGGTCGTCCTCACCGTCTCACCGGCCGTGCGCACCGAGCGGGCGCCGCTGCTGCGGGCGCTGCTCGAGGCGGGCTGCACGGTGTGGGAGGTCGACCCGGAGAGCCGGGCGCACGGGTCCGACCATCTCGCCGGTTTCGCCGTGCGCCGCCTGGACCCGGGTTCCGGCCGGCGCGGGAGGCTCGGCAAGCGGCTGCTGGACGTGCTGGTGTCCGCGGCCCTGCTCGTGCCGGTCTCCCCCGCGCTGCTGGTGTGCGCGGTGGTGCTCCGGCTCACCGGCGGACCCGGGGTGCTGTTCCGGCAGGAGCGCGTCGGCAAGGACGGGCGCCCCTTCACGCTGCTGAAGTTCCGCACCCACCGCCCGGTCGACCGGCACGAGGCGGCCACCCGGTGGAGCGTGGCGGACGAGCGCGGCATGAGCCGCTTCTGCCGCTTCCTGCGGCGGACCTCGCTGGACGAGCTGCCGCAGCTGTGGAACGTGTTCCGGGGCGACATGAGCCTGGTCGGGCCGCGCCCCGAACGGCCCTACTTCGTCTCCCTGTTCAGCCAGGCCCACCCCGGCTACGCGGACCGCCACCGGATGCGGACCGGCATCACCGGGCTCGCCCAGATCAACGGCCTGCGGGGCGACACCTCCATCGAGGACCGGGCCCGCTTCGACAACGCCTACATCGACACCTGGTCGCTGTGGCAGGACGTCTGCATCCTGCTGCGTACCGCCGTCGCGCTCGTGCGGTCGGCGGGGAGCTGACCGATGAGCCTCACCCTGCCGCTCCGGCGCCCGTTCGGGACCTCCCCGGTGCTGTCCGTGGTGGCCGTGGTCGTGCTGCTCGCGCTGCCGGGCAGGCCCGGCGGCGAGAGCGGCGCGGGCCCGGCCGACGCCATGTCCGCCGTGGCCGTCGCCCACTGCGCCGTACGGCTCCTGCGGGAGCGCCGGCGCCCGCTGTCCCGTACCGCGGCCGTCGTGCTCGCACTGCCGGTCGCCGGCCTGGCGCTCGCCGCGGCGGGCGCGGTGTCACCGGGTGCCGGGATCACCGGCCTCGGCCGCTACCTGCAGGTCTTCGTCCTCGTACCCGCCGCCGTGCTGCTGCTGATCCGTGACCGGCGCGACTTCCGGCTGCTGGCCTGGTCACTCGTGGCGCTCGCGCTGTGGCAGGGGGTCCTCGGGGTGCGCCAGTACGTCACCGGCACGGGGGCGTCGTACGAGGGCGCGGACGTCCGCGCGGTGGGCACCTTCGGGGCGTCGGACGTGATGGGCATGGCCACGGTGGTGTCCTTCGGGCTGGTCTGCGCGGTGGGCCTGGCGCTGGGCCGGGCCACGGGGCGCGAGCGGTGGGCCGCGGCCGCCTGCGCCCTGGTGCTGCTGCCGCCGCTCGCGCTGTCCTTCAGCCGGGGCGCCTGGATCGCCACCGCCGTGACCGTCACCGTCCAGCTCGCGCTGGCCGGGCCGCGCCGGGCCCTTCGGGTGGGGGCGGCGGCGGTGGCCGCGGGCGTGGTCCTGCTGGGCGGGTTCGGGGTGGGTACGGCGATGCTGCAGGAGCGGTTCGACAGCATCACCCGGGTCGCCGACGCGCCCGACCAGTCCGTCACCGACCGGTACACCATGTGGGCGGCGGCCACCGGCATGTGGCGGGAGCACCCGCTGACCGGCGTCGGTCTCAAGGGCTTCCCCGAGTACCGGGACGGCCACGCCTCGCTGGCGCTGTCCTCGGGCAGCGACACGGCGGGCGCGGGCGCCGCCTTCCGCCGCCGGCCGCTGCTCTCCCCGCACAACATGTACCTGCTGGTCCTCGGCGAGCAGGGGCTCATCGGACTGCTGGGCCTGGCGGGTGGCTGGCTGGCCCTGCTGGTGTGCGCGCTGCGGAACGTGCGGCGGACCCGGCGGTCAACCGGCGGCCGGGAGTGCGCGCTGGTCGCCTGCGGACTGCTGGTCTGGCAGCTCGTCGACTTCGCCTACGCGGACATCGGCGGCCCCTCGACCGTGCTGACCGCGGTGTGCCTGGGGCTGGCGGCCTGGTGGGCGCTGTCCGGCTCGGCCACGGCCGAACGCGTCCCGGAGCCGGGAGAGGCGGTCGCGCGGTGACCGCGGTCCCGTCCCGCGAACCACGGGATCCCCGGGCACCGGCCGGGCCGCCGGCGCCCCCCGGAGCCGG